>CBFDCR010000010.1:0-97955 GCA_965603365.1 uncultured bacterium | reverse complement strand
AAGGTGCCAAAATTTGAAATGACCACCTTCTGGCCCTTTGTCAAATTGTCTACCATCACCTCAATCAGAAAGTCTATAAATTGGTAGGCTTCAAACTTTTTAACATTGATCTTTTTGGCAATGCAATCAGATATGTCTCGTTTGTTCATACTGACTCCCAACAAATGGAATATCACATAAAAAAAAAATTGTCAAGCAGAAAACCCAAAAAGCCGCAATTATTGCTTAAACACGTTCATTTTTTTGCTTTTTCCCTTAAAACCCGACCCAGGTGCAGGCGAGGATCAGGGTTTGAGTTTTATTGATATCAAAAGGAATATGTTATACAATGACCGAGAAACCCGAACTAGAGTAAGCGAACGATGAAAAAGAAGAAAATCCCCGGTATGAGCACCAAGGAATGGTTAATCGCCAGGGCCAACGATAAGTTATTTAATTTTTTGCTGGCCGACGGCTGCATTCGGGGAGCCCTGGTGAAGGGCACCCATATGGTTAGCGAAATACGCAGCCAACACGAATTGGGGATACTGGAAACATTGGTATTGGGGTATGCTTACCTGGGGGCCTGCCTGATGGCGGCCAATTTGAAAGGCGGTGACCGCATTGGCTTAAAAATCGAGTGTTCCGGCCCCATCAGGGGCCTGCTGGTGGAAGCCAATGCCCACGGAGAGGTCCGGGGATATCTGAAAACCAACGCTATCCCCGTCGATAAACCGTTAAAAAGCTTTGACCTTTCGCCCTTTTGGGGCGACGGCTTCCTGGAGGTCATCCGTTACCCCGAGTATGCCAAACACCCTTATATCGGGCAGGTCAAACTCCGATACGGCAGTATCGCCACCGACCTGGCCAACTATTTTACCACCTCCGAGCAGACCCCCACTGCCTTTAATTTGAGTGTCAAATTTGATCCGGCAGGGGAGGTGGTGGGCGCCGGCGGGCTCCTGCTGCAGGCCATGCCCGGTGCGGAGCCGGAACTCATCGATAACCTGGAAAACCTGGTTTACGATTTGCCCTCCATCGGAAAGACATTTGCCGCCGGCAAGAACTCGGAGAGCTTTATAATGGAAAATTTTCGAAACTTCTCACCCCGGTTAATTGGCAAACGAAGAGTCGAATTCTTCTGCCGCTGCCAGAAGAAGAGCATCGGCCGGATAATGGCCCGGCTGCCAGTGGAGACCCTGGGGGAGATCCTCCAGGAAGGCCCCTTCCCCCTGGTAACCATCTGCCAATACTGCAACACCAAATACTACTTCGAGAAGCCAGAAATCGAAACCCTATACCAAAAACGATTCCACTAAAACGGACTGATTGAAACTCAAAATGATCCACTCTTCCAGGGTTTCCTTTAAATTTTCCCGGCACTCCTCTAGGGTCCTGCCGGTCGCCCATACCCCTTTGAATTCCGGGATTTCCCCATAGAAGGGCTCTTCGTCATCGATGAGTTCATATTTGGCTCTTTTTAATCCTTCGTTAATATATTCCGTCAGCAATCTAACCTCCGCTATAAATATAAGCCCATCTCCCCCAATTGTCAACCACCCCCCTCCCCAAATTGGCCAGCATTTACCCCGAAATTTTAAATGGACCTCCTAAAACTGATGTGAATATGTTAAAATTTTCATGTCGATTATTATATCGCAAATATTTCATTAATTGCCAATTTTTTTTCAAAATAACCTTGACAGATATAATAACACATGTTAGCTTGATTATTACAATAAATAATAATACCAGGAGTAGAAATTGATGGAATCAAACACTTTTTATTATACCTTTAGTACAATTCCTCAAGTACTTGGTACTCTTGTTGCGCTTCTGGCTGCCTTTGTCCATTTTCGAATCAACAGATTACACGATTATTTAATAGGGGATGGTGAGGCAGTATTAAATAGATGGGGTGAAACGGGTTATAAGTTAGATAATAATAAGCATAAAAGATTGAAGGATGCTGTTGCAAGAAAAAACATTTATGAGATAAAGGATGTGATTCGTCGACGATTAAGTGATGTTGAAAAGGATGAAGGTCACACCAAAGTTGACAAATCTACTGGACTCCAATATTTATATGAAGATAGATTCTGTGGCACAGAAAATCTTATTAAAAAGCTCAAGACATGGACATTAGTTACAGTTTTATTCACATTTGCAACAATTACATGTTCATTAATTTGCTTATCTTTAGTAGATATTATCAAAATTAGTCTTTGTTATAATAAATTAATCTTGTTTGCTAATTTGATGTTAGCAGTTATATCTTTGGCCTTATCTTTATATGTTTTATTTCTTGGATTGAGCGATAACGATAAGCATGAGATTGATAGAAAATAGAAAGTATGTAAGCCTGGGGACTATGGGCAAAACCGTATAAATTTTAGTAGGAGGGTTCTATTGCCCTGCTTCCCGCCAATTCCTTTAATTTTTTGAGCTTAACGCTCCGAACAGCTATATCGCAGTTCCGAGCAGATAGATCGCTGCCTGGAACAGCTTGATCGCAGCTTTTAACTGCAGTATCGCAGGACACAAAAACGGATAAATTTTTTTGGTTAACGACTCGATTGCGTCTCCGGGTAAGTTTTCATTGGCTAAAAATCGAAGCATTAGAATCAGGAAACTTTGAGGGGATAAACTTTTTCTTCGTGTAATAATTGGCTGGCATAGCCCAGGCAGGCCTGGATATCTTCTTGAGTTATGCCGGGATAATTTTCAAGAATTTCATCCCTTGTCCAGCCGTTTGCCAGAAGATCGACAATAAACTCCACTGCCGGCCTGGTTCCTTTTATCACCGGCTTACCCACCAATACCCCGGGATCTATTGTTATTCGTTCATTCCAGTTCATCTGCCTTTTCATATACTTAATTGCAGAGTAAAAAGAGATCAGTGTCAATAAGGCCTGTCCCTTTCCGGTTCACCTTTAATTATTCCTTGGGCTTAACGCTCCGAACAGCTAAATCGCTGCTCTGAGCAGCTTCATCGCAGTTCTGAACAGGTCTATCGCAGTTCCGAACTGTTGTGTCGCAGCTTTTAACTGCTGTAACGCAGTTCCGAACAGCTAAATCGCTGCTTTGAGCAGCTTTATCGCAGCTTTTAACTGCTGTAGCGCAGTTCCGAGCAGCTACATCGCAGTTCCGAACAGCTTTATCGCAGTTCTGAACAGCTCGATCGCAGTTCCGAACAGCTATATCGCAGTGTTGAGCAGTTACATCGCAGTTCCGAGCAGCTCGATCGCAGTTCCGAACAGCTAAATCGCGCCTCTGGGAGAGGCTTTTGAGCTATATTCGAAAAAATGGCATGATTTCGGCGGCCTTTTCTTCTTCCTTCTTATTATCTTCCGATTCTAACGTTTGCCCCTTTGCACGCACCGACCGCAGACGAGAAGTTTTTGAATGAGGTTGACAAATACGTATTGGTGCCTTATCTTATGTGCGCGTATGGAGGTCTAAATGGATGCAAAACTAACCCTCAAACTTGATCGGGATATCATTGCCGAAGTCAAACGCTATGCCCAAAAAAGAAGAACCAGCTTATCGAAGATGGTGGAGAACTATTTTAAGTCTCTGGTGGGAAAGGAGCACAATCGAAAAGATAAATATTCACCGCTGGTGGAAGAGTTAAGCGGTATTATAAAACTGGATCAGGACTATGATTTCAGGGAAGATTATACCGATTACCTGATTGAGAAATATCAGATGTCACCATTATGACAGCCGAGGAATATCTAAAGGTTGCAAATTCGGATAAATAGCCTGGAGCAGCCTGTATATACGCAAAAATGGTATATATACTTTAATGGTTTTGGTTGATGGAGGTAAAAAATATAAAGAAAATTGTGTTTGGTTTTGTCATGATCGTGTTTTTGTTCGGGTTGATCACGCCGGGTCTATTGGCCCAGGAAAAGTCGGTGGATGAGCAGCAGAAAAAGATGATGGAAAAGTGGATGCAGTTCGCCACCCCCGGTGAACCCCACCGGTTTTTAGAGAAACGAGTGGGCGAATGGGACGTGGTCACCAGGATGTGGAGAGAGCCCGGTGCTCCCCCTGACGAAAGTACGGGTTCCGCCGTGGGTAAGATGATGCTGGGAGGTCGTTATCTTAAATTGAAGCACAGGGGAACTGTAAACGGCATGCCTTTTGAGGGCATCAGCATCGGCGGCTATGACAATCACCTGAAAGAGTTCTTTTCCATCTGGATCGATAACGTGGGCACCGGCATCATGATCAGCAGGGGCAGCCTCGAGCCGACGGCTAAGATTTTGACCGAGGTGGATGACTTCATGACCGGCCAGAAAATGAAAACCCGCACTGTCACCACCCTGGTGAATCCGGATAAATTTTTTATGGAGATGTATATGATCGGTCCCGACGGCAAGGAATTTAAAAGCCTGGAGGTCACCTACACCCGCAAAAAATAGAGGGATCTTCAATTAAATTTAAAAGCAGGCGGCCCAGCAGGAAGAGGCTTTCTCTTCGGTAAAAGGATGACTTTTCTCGGCCGTACATTTAAGCGCCCGCGCCATCTGTCTTAATTCCTTCTTCATCGTCCCCTGAACTACCGAAGATAGGGCCCGGGCCCACCACTTCAGGGGGTACACAAAGGAAATCTCCCGATATACCACTCCCCCCTGCACCGGCTCCAGAATTTTTAAGTTGTCTCTTAAGGCAAAATTGCCGCGGTCCTCCAGGAGCCGGCCCCGCTGAAACCATATATTGCCGGAGGTAGTACTGGAAAAGGAGAGGATGAATTCCTGATTGGGGATAACCGGAACCTTCTTGTATATGCAGGCCTTAAAGGTGCCGTCCGCTGCTCTGGGCCCCATGTAGGCACTGCGATCAAGACTGTACAGGGCCTGGAACCACTCGGGGGTTTCCAGAAGCATTTGTACATACTCTGAAGGCGCATCGATATAAACCTGAACATAACTGACCCCTACGGCGACCTTTTTTTGGTTAATTTTAACCTTCTTCTTCTCCACCCGGACGGAAATGGGCTGCTCCCTGGGAAACTGCGGGAAAATGTGGTTATTGCGATCGACAAATTCCCTGAATATTTCAGAACAGGTGAGGCGGCTTAACCGGCTGTCGAAATATCTCAAAATATCCTGGGTGGAATTGCCGGCCCAAAGTGCCGTCACCGTCATTATAAGAACTAAAATTGGGATGATCCTCTTCATAGGAAAAATTCTCTAACTGAACTCACTATCATCCTATCATTGTAAAGAAAACCAACTGGAAAGTAAAGAAAAAAATGAGTCGACTTCTAATTGGGCAGGACCTGGAAGGATCTCTTCTGGAGGGTAATATCCAGGCCGTTTTTTTCGATCCATACCTGGTAACTCCCCGGCGCCAGGTTGGGACAGGCAAAGGTCACCTGGTGGTTGGTCCAGGAAGCAGGGGGTACGGTCAGGCTGCCGAAGCGAATATGCTGATTTCCCTGCGTAGGGCCAAACTCGGAGCCGTGAAGTTCCAGGGGGGAACCGGGCTTTGCCTGCACATCATACTGGTTGCCCACCTGGAGGTAACACCCCTCCAGGTCGATCTTCAGGAGGATCTGTTTCTTATTGGAGATGACTTTTCCATTCTCCATCAGATAGACATTATAATAGACGCCGAAGGGTACATTGGGGGGCACTTTGGTGGCAATATAGGTGTCCTCCCAATTGGTCCAGCTTCCCGCCGACTCCACCTCGAGGGTATAGCTGCCCATCTTCACCACCTTGCTGCCCATGGTGCTGCCAAAACCCTTGCCGTTGATGTGTAACTCCACATTACCGGTATTGCTGGGCATGACCCCCAATTCGTAAATATTGGTAATTTGAGCCAGGGGCTTCCGGGGGGCTTTAAATTTCAAGAAAGCGGTGTTGTTTTTTTCATTGCGCTCTTTGACACTTTGCCCGGAATCCGCCACCACGCCGATGTAGAGATTTTTAGCAGTGGTATGAACCGGCATGGCAACGGGAGCAGGCAGTACCAACGATCTCACGCTGCCCGGGGCCAGAGATTGAATGTGCATCCGGCCGCCCTTGATCAAAACATCCTCATGAAAATTGGCGGCAAATACGGCATACTTCACCGGTGCTGAGGTATCGGTGGACAGGATAAAGTCCACGAAAAAATTGCTGGCCGCGGCATTGCCGATATTTTTGACATTGACCCTGATGCCCCTTGAAATTTTTTGCCAGGATTGGAACTTTCCCGATTGAGGCTTTGAAGTAAACGATACGGTCAGATCCGGCAATTTAAGCCGAAGGACATCCGGCCTCTTTTGCAAAGTTTTGAACTGGCTCTGAACCTGGGCGGGTAAATTCAGAGAAACCAAAAAAACGAATGTCACCGATAAAAAAATTATTGTCAGCCGACCTGCCAGTTTATTCATCGTAATCTCCTTAAAAAATCAATTCTTTTAACCATATTTTCAATATATTGTATAAAAGAAGAGAATAAAATATCTCAATTAAGTTATTGCCTAAATGGCGATAATCAAATAAAATGTCAGAATGAAGATGAAAATGTTTAAACAGGCTATTGTGAAGACACCCTGCAAACGGCTCTCGGACGGTATTTCCGGCGCAGGTCTGGGGAAGCCGGATTATCGGAAGGCCATTGTCCAGCACGCCTATTATGTGCGAGCCCTGGAAGCGTGCGGTCTGAAGGTGACCGTCCTGGAACCTGATGAACGTTTTCCTGACTCCACCTTCGTGGAGGACACGGCCGTATTAACCGAAAGATGTGCCGTTATTTGCTGCCCCGGTGTTCCAGGTCGAAAAGGAGAAGAGACGGCTATAGTAGAACAGCTAAAGATTTTTTATCCGAACCCGGAATACATTGAATTTCCCGGCACCTTAGAGGGAGGGGACGTCATGCCGGCGGACAATCACTTCTATATCGGTTTGTCAGGCCGGACCAATCGCAGCGGAGCCGAGCAATTCATTCAAATCCTGGATAGATTCGGCTATACCGGCTCCGTCCTGCCGCTGAAGAATGTGCTCCACTTAAAAACCGGCGTTTCTTATATCGAGAACAACCATCTGCTGGCGGCGGGCGAATTTATCGATCAGCCGGCGTTTAAGAATTTTGAGATTATCGCTATCGACGACGAAGAACAGTATGCCGCCAACTCTATCTGGGTGAATGACCGCGTCCTTCTGCCGATGGGTTTTGAAAAGACCCGAAGCGCCATCGAGGAGGCAGGGTATCAAACCCTGGTCGTCGATGTGTCGGAATATAGAAAACTGGACGGCGGCCTCAGTTGTCTCTCCCTGCGGTTTTAAGCAAAATTAATAATTTCGATATTTCCCAACCGTCGGTACGATCTATTTTATTTCTTTTAGGAAATCCTTGAACTTGATGCTGTAGGCGTTGAGGGTTTTTCCCAGTCTCCGGTTGATCCGGGCAACCGTCATGTTGTATTCTTTGATGGAATTCAACAGGTTGGTTTCGGCCTGGGCAACATCACGCTGGTAGTTCAACACTTCAAAATTGGTGGTGAGTCCCACCGATAATTTCTTCTGCTCTGCTTTTAACTTCTCTTCCTGGAGTTTCAGGGCAATCTGGTTGGATTCCACCAGCTTCTGGTTGGCCTCCAGTTCCTTGATCACCTCTTTAACCTCAGAGTAGATGGTATTTTCGATATTTTTTAAATTCAGGAACCCCCGTTTCAGATTAATTTTAGCCTGGGCCAACTGGGCCCTTTCCCGGGAAAAACTTAAGGGAATGCTCAACCGTAATCCCACCTGGTAATTTCGATATAGATTTGAGACCGTATCTTTGACGGTTTCCCAGATATCTTTCTGAACAAAGCCGATAGGTACGCCGCCAAAAAGTGGAGATTGATCGTATATAATCTGGTCACCCCCCTGGCCGGTGGTCCAGTAGGTGGCGGTCAGTTGAAGGTCCGGCAGCATCTGGTTGCGGGCATATTTGACGTTTATATTGTGGTTTTTCAGCTCCAACCTGGCCTGGCCGATATCCGGCCGGTTTTCCAATGCCTCCAGCAGGAAGGCATTAAAATCGGTCTCCACCGGTTTAATCTCGGGCCTATCGGAAGGAATGAGTTTTTCCTCTTGTTGGCTTAAATTGAGGATCCGTTTCAAGTAGTCTTCCGCCATCTGGATGGTTTTCTCCGCCTGGATGACCTGGCTCTCGTAAGAGGCCACCTCTGCCTGGGATTGGAGGATATCCATGCGGGCGGCAGCCCCCACCCGGACCTTGATCTCATTCTGGCGCAGTAGATCCTGGGAACGCTGCAGAGATTTTTTCCTGGCATCCAGCTCCTGGTAGGCATAAACCAGGTTCCAGTAGGCATCCTCTACGTTATAGACCAGGTCGATGACAGCCTGTTTTAACTGTAATTTGCTCTTTCTATAGTCATTGGCGGCGATATATATATCTTTTTTGGTGGAAAAGGTGCCGAAGTTTTTCAACAGCGGCTGGGCCAGCGTAAATGTCAGGCTAGAGCCAAGGCTCGGATTGATGGTACTCCAGATGCTGTTGGATCTGACCCTCTGGTTCGTCATTTCCACCTCGAAGGTGCCGCCCAGAGCAATCTGCTGGGATAATTTCAAGCTTAACGTTTCGGTCTCCCTTTTCACCACATCGGCTCCGCTGAAGGCATCGGTGGCCGGGGAGTTGGTTTCCTGATCTTGAAGGGATACTTCTAACCTGGGGATAAAAATGGCATTGTTGACCTTTAAGGCCTGCCAGGAGAGCTCCGGGGTGGTCATTTCTACCTGCAAATCAAGGTTGCGTTTCAATGCCAGAACTATAGCATCCTTTAACGTTAATTCCTTTGTCGGCTCTTCCTGGGGAACCGGAAGTGCGGCCAAATAGCCAACCAGTATTAATAATGCCATTATTTTTCTCATACAAATCCTCCGCTTGCACTAAATAAATTACATACGAAACTATTCGAAAAAAGTTCTATTTTCATATATTTTATGCAGCAATATCCATGCCTGAATAAATAAAAAAACCACATGTCCCCAAACATAGACTGTATCGAAAGATTTACGGCCCACGGCCCCTAATTTGTTTCTTTATCCTGTTCGCTGGCCGTACATCGCCTGTCCGCAAACGAACACATTTCTTTGCTCCCCCCTTTTATGATCGATAATCACCTCTTTGTCCCTTAAAAGCCCGTCGTTGGGGTAAAAACCCCGACATTGCCAAAAAAGGGGCATCATTTTGAGTGTGTCCAGGATTTACCGTCAAATGAACTTGAACTCGAAGAAGCTCTTTGGTAAAATTCAATACTTTATCATCTTCCTCTCTCCTATATTCTTCTTGTAATGAACTTTTTAAGATATTCGATAAACGAGGGCAGATAATTTTCATTATACACAGGGTTTTCGTTGAGGTAGTTCAGTGTGTACTGAGCCAGGTCGAAAGCTATGAAGTATTTGTCAATGAGATCGTTTTTTTTGTATGAAAAATAGAATTGATAAACGTAAATTGTGTAATTTTTTCCCTGGGAATCTGCCATAATTTTTTTTAGTAGAGCATTTGCTTCTTTAAATTTTTTTAGCAAGACGAAATTCAGGGCCATAAAATACCGGGCCTCCTGCAATTTCTTCGTTTTATACTTATTATCCATTACTTTCGATATAAACCCTTTAAAAGCGTCATTCGACTTTTCAATCCAAACACCGGGGGCCGGTTTTTTGTTTTGAGCCTTTAGTATAAAATAAGCTCTAGTGTAATATCTTGCCAGGTAAAAGTGAGCGCCAGGCGCCCGTCGGCTGGCCGGATAAACATGAAAAACCCGCTGAAATTTTTTCGCAACGGAATCCGGTTGATCGACCCGGTCGTTATTGTAATCATGGATGGCATCCCAATACAAACCACGTGCCGTCATTAAAGCGTCGTCTATGCTTCTTTTGAGGGTGTTATTTTTCTCTTTTTTAAAAAGAGCGTATAGTTTTTTTTCCGTTTCTTCCTGGTTCTCCACCTCCCAGGAAGCTTTTCTCATTTTCCCGATGCCTTCGCATATACCAAGTTTGTAGTAGTAGCTGCTTGATGGAAGTGTAAATGAATCAAGCAACTGTTTAACATCCTTGTTACGTTGTGATTCGCTAATGCTTTCCAGGTATTTGCCTAACGATTCTCGTGCATGCCGGCGTTGTGAAAAATCTTTAGATTGAATAGCCTTCAAGATATCGTCTAAATTTAAGCCACTGGCAAAAGCTGTATAAGCGAAAACCAGGCCTATCATAAAAACAAACAACTTTGGATTACGTATTCTAAACATAGTTTCCTCCTTCATTTGCCTTATAAATGTACCTTTAAGATGGGGTCAGTACCATGGATGTATTCTATCTTATGGATTATTTCACTGTTTTGGGCGCCTTCTTCTTCGGAGCCGCGATTTTGAGAAATGAAGATTTTGGGTTCCAGTTGAATTTTCTCCAGGGGTATAGAAAATTTACCCTCTTTCAATTCACCATCTTTATTTTTGACCGGTTCAATGAATTCATCTTCGTTCTCGATCCTTACTTCAATATCCCGACTCAGAAAATCACCTTCGCGGACCTCCAGGATTAGATTCTTACTTTCCGATTTTGCCGGTTTTAACTGTCTGGCTAATTCAGTGTTAATAATTAATGCGCAACCTATCAAGACCGCAACCGTTCCGGTTAATTTGATACCTTTGAGCGTGATGGAATTATCTTGATTAATCCCACCAAGAAATCGATAGACTAATGAGGAAATCCCCATTCCCAGGAAGATGCTGACGATAATGGGCGGTACTTTTGCGAAAAGGCTCATGATTCCGCCTCCCAGGATGCCTATCGCCACAGCGACAGTGACTACGGTATCCTCAAAAATGAATTTACTCATTTTTCCTTTCGCTTTGCTTTTTGCCATCTTACTCCTCCTTTATTTTTTTTCATAAGAAAATATATTTATGACACCAGACTGATCGAATTTTTGGCAGTGTCGGGATTGTTTTGCCATGTTTTCCATTTTTGACTCCGACTCATTTATACCAGAATATAAATATAATTTCAAATATTTAGAGAAAATAGTCGTCAGGCAAAAAATCCCTTCCCTGATTAGAGAGCGGATCTCTCCTACCCGATCGTTGGGGACCAGGTAGGAGATGTGAAAATGATGAGGACACCGGCGCTGGGAATTGATTGGCGGGATTCCCTATGCCATGACCCCTACACCGGTCAAGAAGCACCAGTGGACCGGCAGTAAAATCATTGTGCAATTGGGAGAGTTACTGAAAAATTGCGGCCAATGCGAAGTGCTGCTGCCGGATGTACCGGTGGTATGCGGTGAAGAGATGGATGGCCCTAAAATATCTTTTCCCCTATTATTTCCAGTTTAATCAGTTGACTTTTTCTTCGTTTCCATTTATGGTAATTGTTGACGGAGGTTTCAATGAGAAAAATTTTACTCACTTCAATACTAATGGCAATACTTTTACTGGCAAACTGTCAGAAAAATAAATACAAGCAGGACGGCCTGTATGCGGAGATCGAAACCGGCAAGGGATTAATCGTCGCCTCTCTGGCCCTGGAAAAGGTACCTATGACGGTGGCCAACTTCGTGGGCCTGGCCGAGGGGACAATTCAGAACTCCGCTAAGGCCAAAGGAGAGCTTTATTTTGACGGTGTGACCTTCCATCGGGTGGTTCCGGATTTTGTCATCCAGGCCGGCGACCCCAAAGGCGACGGCAGCGGCGGACCTGGTTACATCTTCCCCAATGAGATTCACCCTGACCTCAAACACGATGGCCCGGGCATCCTGGCCATGGCCAATCGCGGCCCCCATACCAACGGCAGCCAATTTTATCTCACCCTAAAAGCCACCCCCAACCTGGACGGCGGTTACTCCGTTTTCGGTAAGGTCATCCAGGGTATGGAGGTAATGAATCGGATTGAGCAAGGTGATACCATCGAGAGCGTTAAAATCTACAGAACCGGTGAGGCGGCGAAAAAGTTCAAGCCCAATACAGAGACCTTTCAGAAAATGGTGAAGGCAGCCACAGAAAAAATCCAGCGGGAACTGGCGGAGAAGCTCCGGTTAGACACGGAGTTGGTGGAGCAAAAATGGCCCAATGCCCAAAAAAAGGAAAGCGGCTTACGCTTCATCGTGAAAAACGAGGGAAGAGGAGAGAAACCGGCAAGGGAAACGAAGGTGAAGGTGCATTACACCGTATCCTTCCTGGACGGCCGGAAGCTGGAAAGTTCCGCAGACAAAGGCCAACCGCTGGAATTTGCGGTGGGCATGAGGCAAATGATCCCCGGTTTCGATGAGGCGGTTCTGGACATGAAAAAGGGAGAAAAGAGGTTGTTGATTCTCCCTCCCCATCTGGCCTATGGCAAGCAGGGTCGAGGCCCCATTCCTCCCAATTCCTTCTTGATTTTCGAGGTTGAACTCCTGGATTTTTAAAAAAATTTTTCTGTGAAATGAAACCGAATCGTACGTTCTTCATACTATGGCTGCTGGGCTGGGGAATACTTCTGGGGCCTGCGGCTGCCACAAAAAAGGAGAAATTGGCGGCCATCAGCAGGCAAATTCAAGAGATCAACCGCAAGATGCAGCAATTGAAGAGTGAAAAAAGCTCGCTTTTGAATGAAATCTATAAAATCGAATTGAATTACGAAAAGGAAAAAGTCGAGAGCAACCGCATCGGCATGCAGCTCAAATGGGTGGGAGAGAAAATAGAGAAGAAGAGGCGGGAGCAGAGGCGGTTGGAGCTGGAAATAAAAAAATCCAATGAAAAAATCAAACAATTGCTTCGGATTCTATATAAAGTAGGAGGAAATACTTATTTCAAATTATTTGCCCGTATCAACGACCTGAATCAATTGTTTCGTAATTACCGCTTGTTTACCTCTTTGATCAATATCCATATGGGGGAGCTGAAAAAAGTCAAACAGAACATGAAGGAACTGGAAACGGTTAAGTCCCAATTGGAGAAAGAACAGCAGCGGTTGAGGGATTTAAAGCAGATGAAGGAGCGCAAGCTCCGCAACATTTCCGGATTAAAGCGGCAAAAGCTGAACCTCATTATGCAGATCAACAAGGACAAAAAGGAATATCACACCCTTCTGGATGAACTCAAATACGAAGCCCAGAGTCTCAAGGCGCTGATATCCGGCAAGACCACCGACGCCTATTTTCATATTGAAAACATCGACAACCTGAAGGGAAAGTTGATCTGGCCGCTCCCCGGAAGAGTGATTTCCCATTTCGGCAAGCGAAAGAGTACCCAATTCGACACCTATATCATCAACAACGGCATTGAAATCAAACCCGCCCAATCGGATGAAGTGAAGGCCGTCTATCCCGGTGAAGTGGTGTTTGCCGATTATTGGAAGGGCTACGGCAACCTGGTGATTATTCAGCATTCCAAGGACTTCCACTCCATGTATGGCCACTGTGAGAAGATAGACATACAAAGAGGTAAAGCGGTGAACACCGGTGATATTATTGCCGTTGCCGGCGATACCGGCTCCACCTCAGGAAAATCCCTGTATTTTGAAATTCGCAAGCAGTTGCAGCCCCAGAATCCCTTGCAGTGGCTGCGTAAAAAATGATAAAATAGGGGAAGGAAATTCCATGAAGAAATTGAATCAGGGTCTTTTGTTTTTGATAACGGTGTTGCTTTTTTGGGGCCTGTTTGCCGGTAAAAAGCTGTTTTTGCCCGAAGGGGAAAAGAAAAGAGATTATGGATATTTATCGCTATTTGCCGAAGTCGCGGCCCTGGTAAAAACAGACTACGTCGATGAGATAGACCCGGCAGTTAAGTTTCCCGGAGCCTTCTCGGCCTTGCTGCGGCAACTGGATCATTGTTCCGCTTACCTGGACCATAAAACGAGCAGGATTTACGATCGGTATCAAAAGGGAGACGTCCATGGGCTGGGTATTTATGGTGCCAAACGGCAGAATTATTTTTATATTTCCGATATTTTAGCGGATTCCCCGGCAGACAGAGGCGGGTTGAAACCGGGAGATATCATCAAAGGCGTACAGGGCGACAGTATCTATTCGCTTTCCTTCTGGGAGATGTATCTCTCCTTGCTGTCGGATCAACCGGAAGCCATCGAGTTAACCATCTTTAGAAAAAATTCAAACAAACCGGAAAAAATCTCTTTAAAAACCAGACGGCTCGGCACCGGCACCGTCTTCAAGAGGATTAAGAGTCATGTCTACTTGATTCAATTACTGCGAATAGACCCCAACAGCATCGACTTTTTAAAGAATAAATTTGAGAAGAAATCCATTTCCACATTGATTGTTGACTTGAGAAAATATTCCGGTGGAGATTTCGACTCCTTCATCGAGATTTCTAAAATATTCTTTAAAGAGAACGACCGCCTTACCCTGAAGACCAAAGGGGGTGAGGAAGTGATCCGGTCGGGCTCGCCGCAGGCCTTCACCGGACGGGCTGCCGTTATCACCGGTCCATCCGCCATCATGTACGGCGAGCTTTTGGCCGCCCTGTTCAAGGCAAATGGCGCCGTCCTGGTGGGCACCGCTACTCCCGGATTCGCGGCCACCCTCAAGAAGATCGAACTGGAAGACGGAAGTTCGGTTCTACTCACCGCCGGAACATTTCAGCTAGATGGGCGGCCCCTCTGCGATTCAAAGGTAGTCCCCACGGTGGAGACCGACGAAACGGATGACGGTCGATTGATCGGCCGATGCCTCTCAGCGCTTCACAGGGATAAAAAATAATGCCCGGCCGTAAGAGAAAAAAAGCCCCCAAAAAAACCCCGGGGATTATTTTACTGATTTTCATCATCATCGCCTTGTTGACCGTCATTTTACTGGAATATCTGGACTATAAAAAGGGAAAACCCTCATTTATCTTTACCAAAATTGTGCCTCTAACCGCCGATAAAAAGGTCGAAACAGCCACACCATTCAACTCCCAACTGCTGGGGTTTTTGCAAGAACAAAAGGTCAAATACGATTACCTCAAGGACCGGGACAAAAAATACCATTATAAAATCGAGATCCCGGCGGCAAATTACAGGTCGATCTCAGAAAAAATCAAAAAGCTTGTAAAACAGGCCGCCGGTCCTTTAAAACTGGAACTTTCGGAACTCCAGAAGCTCGACCACAAGACCCTTTATCTCTACAATGTGAAGGCAGGCCGAGACACCACCCACATCATCTTAATTACGGCGGTCAGTCCTGACAAAACCGTGGCCAAAAAAAGAATCAAAAAGGAACAGAACCGTCCCAGGGTAGCCTTTGTCATCGATGATATCGGCAACAACGATCGGGGCGCCCTGCAATTGAAGCAACTCAACATCCCCATCACCGGTTCCGTCTTGCCCCATGCCCCCTATGCCTACGATGAGGCCAGGCAGCTCCACATGTACGGGCTGGAGACCATGATTCACCTGCCGATGCAAAGGATAAATTCTCATGGGGAAAAACACAATCCCCATAGAGTTATCACTCTTCGCTCAGGTGATGACGATATCAGGGAATTACTCAAAGTAGCCAGGCAAAAGGTCCCCTACGCCCGGGGCGTTAACAACCACGAAGGCTCGCTGGCAACGTCCAATAAAGAGGTCATGAAACGGGTATTGGGTATCATCAAAGAGGAAAACCTATTTTTCCTCGACTCCCGCACCAGTCCCCAAACAGTGGCCTACCGGATGGCCAAAAAGCTGAAAATAAAGGCAGCGGAACGGGATGTGTTCCTGGAGGATATCGGCAACGGCGACACCACCTATGAATATTCCCTCAACCAGATTAAAAAGTTGATCCTGAAGGCCAGGCAAAAGGGCAAAGCCATCGCCATCGGCCATCCTTATGAGACGACTTTCCGGGCCATCCGCGATTCCATTCCCCGGATCAAAGGGGCAGGCATCGACATCGTCTACATCTCAACCCTCTTAGAATAAATCCCTCGAAAAGATTTGTTTCCTATCTGAATTGACTTTTACGGATTTGCTATCTATAATTATAACATGAAAAAGAGAGCGGAATTAATTGCTTTTTGGCTGAAAAGCGCTGAATCCGATCTCAAGGTAGCCACCCATCTTTTAAAAAAAAAAGACTACCATTACTGTCTTTTTATTGGTCATCTGGCACTCGAAAAAACATTGAAGGCATTATACGTAAAAAATATCGACACGAAAGTCCCATATAAGCACAATCTTCCGCTTCTTGCTAAAAAGGCGGGTATAGAACTTAATGATGAACAGGAATCATTTTTTGAAATGGTGAGCGATTTCAATATCGAGGAAGGAATACTACCAATGGCTGAAAGGGTTAATAGAATCAGAAAAATCATAAAAAACTATATTGGCATTATGTTGAAAAACAATATTAAAGTAGAGAAAGTATATCTTTACGGTTCATATGCATTGGGTAAAGCCTCCGGTGACAGCGATATTGATATTGCCGTAGTTTCGAAAGACTTTTCCGGCGATCGATTTATGGATCGACGCCGCATCGTACCTTTAAGACGAGAAGTAGACCGAAGACTCGAACCGATGCCTTATCATCCAGATGACTTCAAAGAGAGTGACCCGTTGGTCCTGGAGATCCTTCAACACGGCTTAGAAATTCTATAAGATATCTGTGACAGATAGGAAACAAAAATTTAGCCGAAACAAGAAAGATTAAGGAAATTTTCTTCCTTCAATTTCTAAAAGCGAAACATGGACTCAAAAAAATTTGATAAAGACAGTATAAACCCTTGACAGGGATGGTATAATATAATATAAATTATGAAGTCTTTAGGAGGAAACGATGTCTGAAGAAAAAGCCAAACAAAACGCAGAGGAAAAGGTCGAACCCACCGAATCCGAAGAAACCAAAAGTGAAGCAAAGGCCACAGAAAAGGCCGAAGAGAAAGCCGGGCAGAAAACCGAGAAGTTGGAATTTCAGTCGGAAGTCAAACAACTGCTGGAGATCCTGGTTTATTCACTCTATAAAAACAAAGAGGTCTTTTTAAGGGAGCTCATTTCCAACGCCGTGGATGCTATAAACAAGGTTAAATTTCAAATCCTGACCGATGAGAACGTGGCCGAAAAAGACCTGGATCTCAAAATCGATATCTCCTTCGACAAAACACGGAATCGACTGGTCGTCGAAGATACCGGTATCGGCATGACCAGGCAGGAGATCATCGACAACATCGGTACCATCGCCCGCTCCGGAACCATGAATTTTCTGAAAAGGGCTGTCAAAGCCGATGAACAAACGAAAATGGATGATATGATCGGTAAATTCGGGGTGGGATTTTACTCCAGCTTCATGGTAGCCAGCGAAATCCATATCATTACCAAATCCTTTCGCAAAACCAGCAAGGCCTATTTATGGAAGTCCAGGGGAAGTTCCAACTATACCATCGAGGAGACGGTGAAGAAACAGCGGGGCACCCGGATCGAACTCATTTTGAAAAAAGATGAAAAGGAATTCATGGAAAAATACCGGGTCAAGCACATCATCACCAAACACTCCCAATTTGTGCCCTTCCCCCTCTATATTGAAGGCGAAAAGATCGACAGTAAAGAGGCCATCTGGACCCAGCCTAAGAGTAGTCTCAAGGAGAAGGATTATCAAGAATTCTTCAAGTTTTTCGACACCACCCCCGATAATCCCGAGACCTATCTCCACCTATCGTCGGATGCTCCGGTCCAATTCAACACCATCCTCTTTCTCCCCAAAACCTCCACGGAAATGCCGGGTTTCTTCAAATCCGAACCAGGTGTGGACCTTTACTCCCGGAAGGTCTTGATTCAAAAAGGCTGTCGAGATATCCTGCCCGAGTACCTGAGATTCGTCAAAGGGATTATCGATTCCGAAGATATTCCCTTAAATATCTCGAGGGAAACCATTCAGAACGATATCCTGATCGATAAAATCAAAAAGCATATTATGAAAAAGTTATTCGAGCACCTCGAAAAAATCAAAAAAAAGAAAAAAGAGAAATATCTGGATATCTGGAAGAGCCACGGCAAGCACTTTAAAGAGGGCATTGCCGCGGACTTCGAGAACCGCGAAAAGCTGGCCCAATTGCTGCTCTTTCATTCCTCCAAAAAGTCCCAAGATGAATTTGGTGACCTGGCGGAATATGTCAAAGATATGAAGAAAGATCAGGATTATATCTACTACATCACCGGCTTTGATATCGGTCTACTGTCCAAAAACCCGGCCCTGGAGGCCTTTAAGAAAAAGGATATCGAGGTGCTGTATCTAACCGAGCCGCTGGACGAGATCGCCGTGGATCATCTGAAAGAGTTTGAGGGTAAACACTTTAAGACCGCCGAAGCAGCTGACATCCAGTTTGATGAAGAGGATGAAGATAAAAAGAAGAAAGAAGAGGGAAAAGAAAAGGAGAAAGACGAACAATACCAGAAGGAGCTGAACAACTTCGTCGGTTATCTCAAAACCGTTTACGGCGACAAGTTAGAGGATGTAAAAGTCTCCAGGCGGTTGGTGGACAGCCCCTGCCTTCTGGTCCACAGCGGCCAGGGTCCATCCATCCAGATGGAAAAGATCATGAAGATGACCAGCAAAGATTACAATTTCTCCAAACGGATTTTTGAGCTCAATGGCGACCACGATTTGATCAAGGAGATGGTGGCCATCCACAAGAAGAAACCCGATTCCCCCGGATTGATCGCCCTGGCCTGGCAGCTCTTGGACAACATGATGCTGCGGGAAGGCATCATCGACAACATCGACGAAGTGGTGCCCCGCATCCAGGACATCATGCTCAACGCCGCCAAAACCCTGAAAAAATAAATTGTCCCGAAACCCTTCAGCGAATCTTCTGTGAGAGGAGGATGAGGCGGGGGCTGTGGGTCGAGTAGGGGTTACCACGGTAGTCGCCCCAGGTTTGCCGGATGGTAAAGCCGGTTCTTGACAACATCTTTTCGATTTCAGGGTAACCATAGAGGCGGATGTTGTAGCCGCCGCTCCGTTTGACCTCGCCGTTCTCAAAGATCCTGACATCCATTATTTCCCGCTCCAAAAAGGGGTCGTATCTATTTTCGTAGAGGTAAAATCGGCCATCTATCTGTTCCCAGTATCTCCGTTTAAGAAACACATCGTGATAGACAAAATAGAATTTGTTCTCATAGTCTAACAGGAAGAGGCCGTCCGGTTTTAAGGCCCGGTGCACGGCGGCCAGGACCCGTTCATTCTCCCCGTCGCTGTCGAAAAAACCGAAGGAGGTAAACAAATCGATCACGCCGTCGAATTCATTTTCAAAGGGGATTTCCCGCATGTCCCCCCTGATATATTCAACGTTGGGGCCGGAAAATTTTTTTTTTGCTATTCTCAGGTAGTCGGTCGATAGATCCTGGCCAATCACCCGGTACTCACCGGATTTTGCCAGTTCAAAGGCATGCCGGCCGTAGCCGCAGCAGAGGTCCAAAATCCTGGCTCCTGCCGGGCATTTCAACACCTTCTTGACAAAATCGGCTTCCAGGGCCGTCTGTTCCGGTGCGGCAAATCCCACCGCCTCGATAAAATCCCCGGTATAAAAGTGCTCATACCACGCTTCGCTCATGCGGCCTCTTTTTCGTTCCCTTCAATAACCGATGGCACAGCCATCTTTGCGGGATTCACTGGCGCCTATCAGGATGCCGCGCCGATGATCGATCCAGATTCCCTGGTAGCCCCCGAATCCGCCCCGGGTCTTGCCGATGCGGTGGCCCCAATCCAGCAATTCCTGGATCACCTGGGAAGAGATGCCGCCCTCCAGGTAGACAATACCGCCGTTTCTCATGATACCGCCATTGGGCTGGGAAGAACCGGAATGGCGAAACCGCGGGGCATCGCCAGCTTCCTGGATACCCATGCCGAAATCGATGATATTCAACAAAACCTGCACGTGTCCCTGGGGCTGCATGGACCCGCCCATCACCCCAAAGGTAAAGACCGGCCGGCCCTCTCTGGTTACCATGGCCGGGATGATGGTATGGAAGGGACGTTTGCCCGGCTCGATGACATTGGCATGCCCCTCTTCTAAGCTGAACAAGCAGCCCCGGTCCTGGATGCAGAATCCCAGCCCGTCGGGCACGCTGCCCGAGCCGAACCCGGCGTAATTGCTTTGAATGAGAGACACCGCATTGCGGTCTTTGTCCACCACCGTTAAATAGACCGTATCTCCCCTTTCCAGTCGGATATCGCCGGCCGGGATCTGGCGGGCAGACCTTCGGGGATCTAAGTGCTTAAGCCTCTTTTCGGCGTACCCTTCGGAGAGCAGCTCTTCAAGAGGGAGTTCGATAAATTGGGGATCTGCATAAAATTTGGCCCGATCTTCGTAGACGATTTTCTTGACCTCGATCAGGGTATGGAGATATTGGGCCGAATTGTGGCCCATGGCCTTCAGGTCAAATCGCTTCAGCATTTGCAGCATCTGCAGCACCGCTATGCCCTGCCCGTTGGGGGGCAGCTCCCAGACCTCGCAGCCCTGGTAATTCACCTTTAGCGGCTCCACCCAATCGGAGTGGTGGCGGGCAAAATCTTCGTATTGAAAAAACCCGCCCACCTTTTGGGAATAGGCCGCAATGTTGCGGGCAATCTCCCCCTTGTAAAAGGCATCCCGGCCTTTGCGGGCAATCAACGACAGCGTCTGTGCCAATTCCGGATTCTTGAAGATATCGCCTTTGTTCAGATATTTGCCGGCCGGTGCATACAGCTTCTGGAAGTTTTCAAATTCCTTGAATCGGTCTATGGAGCGGTTCCAGTAGTAGGCAATCAGTTCCGACACCGGAAATCCCCGGCGGGCATAGCGGACGGCGGGTTCCAGCAGGGTTTTTATTGGTAGGTTACCAAATTTTTTATGCAGCTCAAACCAGCCGTCCACACAGCCCGGCACCGTCCAGGACAGCGGACCGTCGTAGGGAATCGCGGTTAACCCCTTTTCCTTAAATACCTTCAGGGAAATCGCCAACGGCGCCCGGCCGCTGGCATTTAAGCCGTACATCTTTTTCTCTTGATTGTCCCAGACAATGACAAACAGATCGCCGCCGATGCCGCAGCCGGTGGGTTCCATGAGGCCCATGGCCGCGTTCACGCCAATGGCGGCATCCACCGCCGACCCGCCCTTTTTTAAAATATCGATGCCGATCTGAACCGCTAGAGGCTGGCTGGTAGCCACCATGCCCTCGGCGGCCATCACCTCTGAACGGCTGGCGAACATCTTGCCGGTGATGCGGTCGGCAGCCTGGCCCAAATTATAAAAAATAGATAAAATAAGAAAAACCAACATGCAGCGTTTCATCGTAAACTCCTTATTTCTTCTTTTACCATAAAATTCGCCGTATCACAATCACACCCGCCTGTACAGTTGACACAAGTGCTTCAACCGTTTCAACTCCTCCCCACCCAACTGTCCCGGTTTTAGCTTCCAGGCCCAGTTTCGTTCCGTCTGTCCCGGGAAATTCATACGATCTTTTTCCCCCAATCCCAGAATATCCTGAACCGGGATGACAGCCAGATCGGCCGCAGAATCCAGGGCCAGGCGGATGAAGTGCCAATGAAACTCATCTCTTCCTTCGATGTCCATATAGTCTAAAATTCTCTTTCTTTGCTCTTCATCGGTTTCAGCCCCGAAGAACCAGCCCCGCGAAGTGTTGTTGTCATGGGTACCGGTATACACAATGCAGTTGCGGGTCTTGAAGTTGTGGGGCAGATAGGGATTTTCCCTGTTGCCGTCAAAGGCAAACTGCAGCACCTTCATGCCCGGCAGGCCAAAATCGTCCCGCAGCTTTTCCACCGCCGGGGTAATCATTCCCAGATCTTCGGCGATCAAGGACAGTTCCCCCAGTTCCTGCTTCAGGTAGTTGAAAAATGCCGCCCCCGGCCCCGGCAGCCACTCTCCTTTGACTGCAGTCTTTTCTCCAGCCGGTATAGCCCAGTAGGCTTCAAATCCCCTGAAGTGATCGATACGCACCAAATCCACCATCATCAACAGATGCTGCAGCCGGTGCTGCCACCACTGGAGGGTCTTCCGCTTCAACGATTTTCCCTCGAACCAGCGGTATAGTGGATTGCCCCAACGCTGGCCGGTCTTGCTGAAATAATCCGGCGGTACCCCGGCCACCGCCAGTGGTTTTCCAGTATCTCGATCCAGTTGGAATATGTTTCGGTTTGCCCAGACATCGGCACTGTCCATGGTCACATAGATGGGCAGATCGCCGATGATCCGGATGCCCTTTTGCCGGGCATATTGTCGAAGCCTTTCCCATTGACTAAAAAAAACAAACTGGACAAATTGCTGAAATCTTATCTCTTCAGCCAATTTATGCCGCCATGTTTTTAGAGCCGCCGGTTCCCGGCCGGCAACTGCCGGCGGCCAGCTTTGCCAATTAAAACTACCGTGATAATGAGCCAGGGCCGTAAACAGGGCAAAATCCTCCAGCCACCATCTATGGGTTTCACAAAACCGGGAAAACGACTCCATCATTTTTTGATCCGCATCTTTCCGGAAATGCTCAAATGCCCGGCGCAGGCAGACGAACGTCTGCCGCAGCACCCGTTCAAAATCGACATAACCGCTGCCCCTGTCAACCGGTATATCACCTATTCTATCGGCCGAGAGCCACTCTTCTTGCTGAAGGGTTTCTATACTGATGAACAGGGGATTCCCGGCAAACGTTGAGCTGGAGGAATAGGGGGAAAATCCAAAAAATGAAGAAACCGGCCCAACGGGCAAAATCTGCCAGAACCGCTGCCCCCCCTCCCGCAACTGATCGATAAACTCGTAAGCCTCTCGTCCCAACGTACCGATGCCGTAGGCGCCCGGCAGTGACGTAACATGAAGTAACAATCCACAGCTTCTTGTAATTTTCATTTCTTTTTGCCCATTTATTTTAATCCTTTTCTTTCAATTTGACAAACCATTAAAATTATTATATAATACCATTTTATGACGACCTGGTAACGCGGGGTGGAGCAGTCTGGTAGCTCGTTGGGCTCATAACCCAAAGGTCGCAGGTTCAAATCCTGCCCCCGCTACCATTTTCCCCAAATCCCCCAATCCCCAATCCCCAAACACCATAAAAAGATAAAAAAGGGGCAGTTTACCCATCCCCCGGCTATTTTTTTAAGGGTCGGTGGTTGCAGAGGGTGAAAACTCTAACAGAAAATAAAACGGGATTTGAAAAATCGTTTCGTCTGTGATATAAGAGGTCATGATAGATGATCGAAAAACTTTACTGATTTTGAATCCGGCGGCCGGTAAGGGCAAAGGAAAAAAAATTGCCGATTCGGTATATGAAAAACTGAAGGGGAAAATAAAGGATCTGGATTTTGAGGTTTCCCGGTATCCGGGCCATCTGTTTGAACTGGGGCAGCAGGTTGTCCCGCGGGGCTATGGGCGAGTGGTATCCATCGGCGGTGACGGTACCCCCTTTGAGCTCATCAATGGCCTCTATGCAACCGGAAAGCCGCAGAGGGAGATCGAATGGGCCATGATCCCAGCCGGAACCGGCAACTCCTTTCTGCGGGATTTCTGGGATGTCTCCGCTGGGGACGCCGTCGATAGAGTCCTCGGCAGCCCCGGACGGCGGGTGGATCTGGTGGAGTTCAGTTATTACAAAGATGGTGCCCCATTAAAGAAATACTATCTGAATATTCTGGGTATTGGCCTGATTGCCGATATCCTGAAACTGACCAATGAAAAGTTGAAACCCTTAGGCCCCCTGGGGTACAGCTTAGCGGTGTTGATCCGGCTCTTCAAAGGCATGGATAACCGTTTCACCATGCGGGTGGATGGGGAAGATGTTGAACTCAAAGACAGCAGTCTGGTCATCTCCAATTCCAGGTATACCGGCGGGGCCATGAAAATTGCGCCCACGGCCGAGACCGACGACGGCCTGGTGGATGCGATTGTGTTCAACGAAGTCAACCGCCGGGAAATCGTCAATATTTTTGTCAACGTGTTTAAGGGCAAACATATCGATCACCCAAAGGTCGATGTCTTCCGGGGTAAGGAGATCGAGATCAAGGCGGAACCGCCGCAACTACTGATGGCCGACGGCGAGCTCCTGGGAGAAACCCCCATGAGCTTGAAGGTGCTGCCCGGAGAACTGAAGATCCTGGTATGAGAACACTCAAAGAGGTCGTCGTTTCCCTCTACGTCTGGATCGTTGGACCACTGGTCTTGAGTGTGTGGACGATTCTTCTATTTTTGGTGGGCCTATGCCGTACCGGTAGGCTCTTTGAGAAGATGGTCAAGGGACTGTGTAGATCGCTGGTATGGGTTTCGGGCATAAGAATCGACACCAAAGGGATCGAACACATCGACCCCCAAAAGCAGTACATCGTGATGATGAATCATGTCAACCTATTTGATGGATTCGTCTTTTACAGCCGGTTTCCCGGATACGCCAGGGGAATCGAAGAGGAGAGCCATTTTAGATGGCCGGTCTACGGCTGGGTAATCAGGCGAGTCGGCCTCATCCCGGTTAGCCGCCGGAGCGGGCGGAAGGCCCTGGAGAGCCTCAAGCAGGCCGCCGCCCTGATACAAAAGAAGAAGGATTTCTCCTTTATCGTACTGCCCGAAGGCACCCGCACCATCACCGGTAAATTGAGCCCCTTCAAGAAGGGCGGTTTCCTGCTGGCCTTAGAGGCCGGGCTGGACATTTTACCCGTCATCCAGTTGGGGAGTTTTCAAATCAAGCGGAAGACCAGTTGGTTGATCAAGCCGGGAAGAGTGACCCTGGTGGTTGAACCGCCCGTCTCCAGCCATGGTTATACCCGGGAAAATATCGGTGAATTGATGCAAACGGTCCGGCGGGCTTTTCTAAGGCATTTAGAGGAATGAAAAAAGAGAACCAGTACAAAACTCCCCAGGATATCAGGGAACTGGCCGTCGGCTTTCGCCACAGCCGGATCTTGCTCACCGCCCTGGAACTGGATGTATTTACCGTATTAGGAGATCGGAAAAAAACTTCCCGGCAGGTGGCAGAAGAGGCCGGTACCGATCCCCGGGGAACCGACCGGCTGCTCAATGCCCTGGTGGCGCTGGGTTTTTTGATCAAGGAGAATGATCGATTTATCAATACGCCGGCTGCCCGCCGCTATTTAAATCAAAAAAGCCCCGATTTCATGAGAGGTTTGCTGCACACCGCCAACCAGTGGCGCACCTGGACCACCCTTACCGAAGCGGTGCGGGCCGGGGGGCAGGTGTTGGCGCCAGCCGGTGACCGGGAGACCACCGACCGCACCCGGGCCTTTATCGGCGCCATGCATGCCCGGGCCCGGGACCAGGCAGGTATGCTGGTGAAACATCTCGACCTTTCGGGGGTGCGGCGTATCCTCGATGTGGGCGGCGGCTCCGGTGTCTATACCATGGCCATGGTGAGGGGAAGTCCGGAGCGGACCGCCGTGATCTTCGACCTGCCCAGAGTGATTCCCCTCACCCGGCAGTACATTCAAGAAGAGGGGTTAGCGGCCCAGGTTTCCACCGTCGAAGGCAATTATTTGAACGATGATCTGGGCAGCGGCTTTGACCTGGTATTCATGTCCGCCATCATCCACATCAACTCTCCCCAGGAGAACCGACAATTGATCCA
Source organism: uncultured bacterium (assembly GCA_965603365.1). Lineage (GTDB taxonomy): Bacteria > Acidobacteriota > Aminicenantia > UBA2199 > UBA2199 > JAHELQ01. The sequence continues at coordinate 72,447 of CBFDCR010000010.1, read as the reverse complement.
AAAAGGGGCCAATGCCCTCAATCCCGGCGGCCGGTTGGTGATTCTGGACTTTATTGTAGACCATGACCGTACCGGCCCGGAGCAGGCGGTTATTTTTGCCCTGAACATGTTGGTGGGCACCCCGGGGGGCGACACCTATACCGAGGCGGAAATCTGCACCTGGATGGAGGCTGCCGGGCTTTCTGAAATCATCCGCAAAGACCCGGCCCCTGGCCTGAACCTTTTGCTGGGCAAAAAATGAAAGGGAAACATACAACTTTCATCGATGAAGTACAACTTTAGTTGCATTTTTTTGGGGACAAATATACAACCAAAAATCCATCTTTAGGCGTATTGACATCCATATTTTATTTACTTACCATTTAAGACCGTAGCGGAAAAAAGCAAAGTGAAACACACCCACACAGCAACAGAAAAATTCTTCAGCCGATTAACAGTGCCAACGTGCCAGAGGGAGTGTGTTTTTTATAAGGAATATCAACAATAAGGAGGTATCAATATGAGGAAACTTTTAGTTTTGTTTCTCACCATTGCGTGTTTAACCGCATTTTCTTCACCCACCCTTTTCGCCAAAATCAAGATTGGTGAAGAGGTCCACGAAAAAGTCGTATCCCCCCACCCCTACAAAGGCGGCGGCGGTGTAGTATGGGAAAAGACTTTTTACTGGCCCGAGGCGGGCTATATCGCCATTCACCTTTCCAAATTCGACCTGGCTCCCGGCGACTACCTGGAAATTTCCAGTCCCGACGGGAAATTTGTCTATACGTTCCGGGAGAAAGGAAAGGTGGTCATGGGCGGTAAAGAGGTTATCAGTGAATTCTGGGCCACCCACATCCCCGGCGACATGGCCGTTGCGAAACTGGTCAGCCGCAATCCCAAAGGGGGATGGGGTTTTGAAATCGACAAGTGGGCCCGGGGTTACGAGAACAACATCATCCAGGCCGCTTTTGCCGAAATGGGTGGCTTCGAGGATGCCTGGCTGGAGTCGATTTGCGGCACCGACGACAAGGAATGGGCCCCCTGTTATAACCCCAGCACCATGTACGACAAGGCCAGGGCCGTTTGCCGCCTCTTCATCGGCGGCACCAGTGCCTGTACCGGCTGGCTGTTGGGCAGCGAAGGCCATGTGATGACCAACAACCACTGTATCGAAAACCAGACCGATGCCAGCAACACCGACTTTGAATTCATGGCCGAGGGAGCAACTTGTAGTACCGGTTGTAGCAGTTGGGGCGCCTGTCCCGGGACGGTGGAAGCCAGCTCCGGTGTACTGGAAGCCTACGATTACGACCTGGACTATTCACTGGTATTGCTGCCCTCCAACGTGACTTCCTCTTACGGCTACATGCAGTTTAGAAATTCCCTACCCACCATTAACGAAAGGATCTACATCCCCCAGCATCCCAATGCCTACGGCAAGCAGATTGCCGTTTACAGCACCGACTCTCACGACGAATCGGGCTACTGTGAAGTCTACAGCACCAACGAGACCCCCTGCATTGGCGGCCCCGGTGACATCGGCTACTTTGCCGACACCGCCGGCGGCAGCTCCGGTTCTCCGGTCCTGGCCAATGCCGATCATCTGGTGGTGTCACTGCATCACTGCGCCGCCTGCCCCAACCGCGGCCTGCCTATCCCCTCTATCATTTCAGATCTCGGTTCTACTATCCCCAACGACGCCATTGGCGGTGCACAGCCGGATCCTCCCGCGGCCCCCACCAACCTGAATGCCACTGCCGCGGCCTGCGACCAAATCAACCTCACCTGGACAGATAACGCTGACAATGAAGCCTCTTTCAGAATCGAAAGAGGCACCAACGGTATCAACTTCAACGAGATCGACTCTGTGGGCGCCAATATAACTGCCTACAGCGATACCACCGCGGCCGAGAACACCACCTATTATTACCGGGTCAAGGCCCGCAATTCCGCCGGTGATTCCGGTTATACCAATGTGGACAGCGCCACTACCCCCGTTTGCCCGCCTGAGCCCCCGGCAGCCCCCACTCTGACCGCTAAAGCATGGAAGTATGAGGTTATGTTGACCTGGACGGATAATTCCGATAATGAAGACGGTTTCAAAATCTACAAAAGCATGAATGGCGTAGACTTCGACCTGCTGACCACTGTAGGTGCGGATGTGACCACCTATACCGATTCCGGCCTCACCCGCAAGACCCGGTACTACTACAAGGTGTGTGCTTTCAATAGCTATGGTGAAGGCTGTTCCGATGTACTTGCAGTCAGGACCAAGTAGAGATAGAGTAGTAGAAACTTAATAACTAAAAGAAGGGACAGAGCCCCACGCCCTGTCCCTTTTCTTTTATTTCCTTAACTCTTCCAGGTTACCTTCCATCATGGAAAGGAACAGCGATTTGCCGATGCGGCGGGAATGGGAATGATTTTTCCGGCTATGATTCTAATCTTCATCTTTTTTGCCGCATCCGCCAGAGCTTATCTTTCCTTCTAACTAATTTTTATTGACATATGATCGGGATTTCTGTATATTCTAATTTCAGTGAGGTTTGAACCATGCGCAAAACGTTGAGTATCTTTTTATCGCTGCTTTTTTTGTTTACTTTTCCCGGGGCTTTGTCTGCCATCGAAATAGAAGAAATGGAGGGGGCGAAATGTTCTACCGGCCTTCGCTTTTCCTATGAGAGGGCGCAAGTGAAATTCGCCGACGATGCCGGGGTAGAAGGGCTGGGAAACACCTTTACCTTCGGCGCGCTGCTGCTGGAACTGGATTTGAAGATCTCCCGAAATTTCATCCTGGAAGCGGTTGCCGGTTACGGCCTGACCCATTTTAACGATCCTGTACTGGTTACCCGGCTGCCCCTGTCGTTGGACCTGGAGCCGGAGTGGAACGGTTCGTTGGTTTTGGGCCTGGTGCTGAAATGGCAGCCCTTTTATTGGGGTAACTTTTCCTTTCACGGCAATGTGGAATTCATCTATGTGAAGCAGTTGACGAATGAATGGGACATCCGCCTGCCCATTGTCGGCGGTACGGCCGCGGAAGAACATTTCTTCTATCAGGGAACCCTGGATGTATTGATTCAGTATGACGGTTTTTTGGGGGTGACGCCTTTCTTCGGCCCCCAGTTCAACATGATCAAGGGCCGGCTGACCCTGTTCGAAGAGATCGGCAATATCTCTGCCCGGCAGGAATTGGAGTACCGGCAGAAAAATCTGCTGGGGGTCTGCGCCGGGGCACGGTTTGAACTGGGCCGTCACTGGGAGATGGCGGTTAGGGCCAATTTCCTCTCCAGGACCTATTTTTCTATTGAGGCATTTTACTTATTTTAGGAGATCGACATGGCAAAAAGGATTCTTTTAATCGTGCTGGCCGGGATGTTTATTTTTAATGTTTCGTTCGAGGCCCCTACGGAGGGTGACGATCTGTATCAGGGCCGCCAACTGATTCTCAAAATTTCCGCCCCGGCAAAATTGTCCGAACGATTCCCCGGAGGCGGTGAAATGGCTGATTTCCACCTGGGATTTGTGAAAAGATATGGTGAAGAGATTCAAGATATACAATTTCATCCCTATACAGGCTATTATGTGGTCGCGACCGGTGAAGGGGTCGACCTGGAAGATTTAAAGGGCCGACTGCTGCGGGAGGCATCGGTGGAGAAGGTCTCCTTCAACTATATGGCTTATATTTACGAAACCATCCCCAACGATCCTGATTTTAAGTATCAATACGCCTTGCTTAACACCGGTCAACTCTTCCGGGAGAACCCGCCTCTTGAGGGCAGCGCCGGCAGCGACATCAAGGCCGCCGAGGCCTGGGATTGGACCACCGGCGAGGGGGATGTGGTGATCGCGGTGCTGGATACCGGCGTGGCCGGGGGCCATGAGGATCTGGCCGGGAAAATGGCGGCGGGTTATAATTTTATTAACGATGGTCCCGATGCCTACGATGACCATGGTCACGGCACCTTCGTGGCCTCCATTGCCGCGGCCCAGACCGATAATGGCGTAGGCATTGCCGGGGTCTGCTGGCACGCCAGGGTCATGCCCATTAAGTGTGTGCGCAGCAGCGGTGCCGGCTCTTACCTCGATATAGCGGCCGCTATTCGTTTTGCCGCCGACAACGGTGCCCGGGTCATCAACCTCAGCTTAGGGGGCAGGAGCCCGAGTTTTATACTGGAAGAGGCCTGCCGCTATGCGTTTGAGAAGGGCTGTGTGATTGTTGGTTCTGCCGGTAACCAGGGGGGACCGGTGATTTACCCTGCCGGCTATGATGAATACTGCCTGGCGGTGGCGGCCACCGATGCCCATGACCAGGTGCCGGCCTGGTCTAATTACGGCCCCCAGGTGGATGTGGCGGCCCCGGGGGACGAGGTGAGGGGCGCCTGGTATTCTCCCTTTGCCCCGCAATACCTGGACCGCTACGGTTACAAGTCGGGCACCTCCTTTTCTGCCCCCTTTGTGGCCGGAGCGGCGGCTCTCCTCTGGGCTTACAAACCCTTTCTGACCAACGCCGAGGTGATGGAACTCATCAAGATCACGGCAGACGATGTGAACGCATCGGTACTGCCGGGGGTGGACGAGCGGATGGGTTACGGCAGGATCAATTTACACACTTTGCTGGCTCCCTATAAATTAGACTGATGCTGTCCTACTTGAGGGTCGAGAATTTTGCCGTGGTGGAGAAGGTGGAGATCTGCTTCTCCCCGGGGCTTAATGTCTTTACCGGTGAGACCGGTGCCGGAAAATCCATTCTGGTCGATGCCATCTCCCTGTTTTTAAAACCCCGGATAGCGGAAAACGCCATCCGCAACGGCAAAGACCAGTTGATCGTGGAGGCCCAATTTAGCGGCGGTGAAGAGGAGTTTATTTTTCGGCGTGAAATGGGCCGGCGCAAGACCCTGTCATTTTTCAACGGCGACCTGATCCCCTTTGAAAAGCTAAAAGAAAAGGCCCTGACGCTGCTCACCATTTACGGCCAGAGCGAACATGTGTTCTTGCTCAACCCGGCGAATCACGGCCTCTATCTGGATCAATTTGCCCGCAGCCGGGAATTGTTAAATGAGTTATCCGGGGTATACCAACAGTTGAAACGATCCGGTAAAGAACTGGACGAATTGCGGCAAAAGAGCAAAGAGGTGAATGAGAAACTGGATTTTATCTCCTTTCAAATCTCCGAGATCGATGGACTGGAGATGAAAAAGGGGGACGACGAGCAGGTGGAGCAGCGGTATAAAATACTCACTTCGGCCGAAGAAATTCTCTCGTCGGCCAACAAACTGGTGGACGATTTTTACCAGAAGGAAGAATCGATTTACAATACCACTGCCGACCTGCAAAAGGACATTCGCTTTTTGCAGGGCATATATCCGGAACTCTCTGCCTTTGCTGATGAGATCGACCGGTTTTACCGCCTCCTGCCCGAACTTTCGGCCACTCTATCCAACATTATCGGCGGCGTGGAATACGATGAAGAGGAATTGAGTAAAGTCGAGGATACGCTGTCGGGGCTGAATCGGCTGAAGGCGAAGTACCGGCTTAGCCTGGATGAATTGCTGGACCGACGGGAGGCGCTGGCCCGGGAACGGGAGGCGCTGCTGAATCTTGAGTTTTCTGTTCAGGACAAACAGAAGGAGATGGAGCAGCTATTGGTACGCTATAAAGAGTTGAATAGTGCCCTGCGGGAGAAGCGGCGGCAAAAGGCAGCGGACTTAGGCCGGGTGATCGGGGACGAGTTGTCCCGGCTGGAGATGGAGAAGGCCAGGTTCGTGGTCCGGATCGATGAGGTCGAGCCGACTGCCCGGAATGTGTCCGACAGGGGGACCGACCGGATCGAATTTTATTTCACCTCCAATCCCGGCCAGGAACCGGCCCGGATTCAGGATGCGGCTTCCGGCGGCGAGATGTCCCGGTTGATGCTGGTATTAAAATCGTTGATCGACGACAAGCGATTCTCCACCTATATTTTCGACGAGATCGATTCCGGTATCGGCGGCAAGACTGCCGAGTTTGTGGGGGAAAAATTGAGAAAGATCGCCGCCGCCAACCAGGTGATCTGCATCTCCCACCTGCCGCAGATTGCCTCCTTTGCCGATCGCCATTTCTTGATCAACAAGGAATTTAATAACGACCAGACCTTCAGTTCCACCAGGGAATTAAGCGATGAAGAACGGATCTCCGAGATTGCCCGCCTGATGGCCGGCAGTGCCGTCAACGAAGACGTCTACAAAGCCGCCCACAACCTCCTGCAAAAGAGAAAAGTCTAATAATTTTTGACTCATCATCGGACATTTTACCACCCCCCTTGATGCAGATGCCGCCTTAATACTTCGGCGGAGCAGGGGGTTCATGTCCGGGTATCTTCATCTTTTTTTGGAAATAAGCTACAAATCTTATTACAGGTTTGAATATTGTTTTACAAGGAGAGGGGAATGGTGTAAAATAGGATGTGGAACTTCGGTATAAGTGTTTGATCCTGGATCATGACGATACGGCGGTGGAGAGCACCCTCCAGGTGCACTATCCGGCCCACCTGGAGGCCATGCGATTGATGCGGCCCCACCTGAAGCCGATCAGCCTGGAAGGCTGGTTTTTGAAGAATTTTGATCCCGGTATCATGAATTACTTGAGCAAAGAACTGGGCATGACAGGGGCGGAATTGGAGACCGAATACCGGGTCTGGCGCAGGTTTACCGAAAGCCGCATACCGCTGTTTTTCCCGGGGTTTCGGCAGATGCTGCAGGAGTACCGGCAGCGGGGCGGCATCATCACCGTGGTCTCCCATTCGGAGTCCGATATCATCGAAAAGCACTATCGGGCCAACGGCAAAGATAGAGAATCTGAGGAACTGCTGCCGGATATGATCTTCGGCTGGGTAAGCAATGAAGAGCAGCGCAAACCCAGCCCTTTCCCGGTGGAACGGATATTGGAAACCTACCACCTTGACCCGTCGGAAGCCCTGGTGGTGGACGATCTCAAACCGGGTGTAACGATGTCCAAAGCCACCGGCGTTCCCGTGGTGGCGGCCGGTTGGGGCCACCGGATTCCCCAGATACGGAAATACATGGAAGACCACTGCCTGGACTACTTCGAGACCGTGGCGGGTCTGAGGAAATTTATTCTGGCCTGAGGGTACGGTTCTGACATGAAGATGAACCGAAATTTCAAAGAACTGCTGCTTCGGCTGGAATTCGCTAATGTGAGCGGCGGCTTCTATTACCACGGGGCCGGCCGGAAGAGCGACTACCGGAAGATGATATTGTACGGGGCCTTTGCCGAGATGGGGGAAAATTATTATCTCTATATTTACCGGGATTTTTATGACCGGGCGGTTCACTACGGCGCCATTCTCTTCCTGTATCATGCCTTTGAGCGAAAAGATCCCATCAGCTTCGTCTACACCGACAAAAATATCGACCCGGGGCGCCGGGCCATCTTTATGAGGGCGGCCGTCTATTTTCTGAATAATCGCTGTGAAAATACCATGAAGCTTGAGGGGAAAGTAAAGGATCTCTACAAAGAGGTGAAACGGGAAATCCACAACCACAAGCAGGCGGAGGTCGCCCATAAAAAGAAAATCGAGGCTTTTGACTTTGATATCATCAACCAGGAGGTGCGGGTTAAGGAAATCAAGCCCAAACTGATGGATGAGGATGTCAATATCTTACCTTCGCCCCGGCATAGTCTGAAACTTTTGCAGCCGGCAAGCCTGCCGGAAACGGCAAAACCGCCGCCTCCCAAAGCAAAACTGGCCTGGAACCTGGTGATTCCCCATGAGCAAAACGAGCCCCTCCGCTTCGAGTTCCTGGTCGTCCCGACTAAAAGGGACGGCCGGCCGGGTGCCCCCAAGAGGGCCATCCCCTCCCAGATCGAACAATGCGATTTAACCGGGATGCCCGAGACCCTGAAGGAATTTTTGCATCAACATATTTCCTTAGACGGCCGACGGCAGAAAAATCCCGTCAAGATGGAGGCGGTCAGAAATATATATTTTGGCAAGATCGCCCGGGAGATTTTCTCCTTAGCCGATGAGTTGACATTTTGCCAGTTGGATGAGCGGCTCAAACAGTACTTACCGCTGAAAAAAGTCCGACTGAAAAAAGTGACCGTCCGCTTTGCCCCGTCTCTGTATGAAAACTCGCTTTTCCACATCTGGTTAACGTGCGTCACCGACACCGGGGACATACTGGACGCGGCGGATCGCTACCGGGTCCAGGTTGATTACAGCCGGGAGTTTATATTTTTGCGTACCCCCGACGGGCAGCCCTACTTCGCCGCTGCCGAAAATCCCGAGCACCTTTCCCGTTTTTTTCGATTCCTGAATTTCCAGCGGGGATTTCACCTTCATGATTTTGAAGAGGTGTCGGCGGCACTAAAGGCTGTAGAATCGGAATTCCTGCTGGTGGAGGCAAAACTGCTGAAAAAATACCGGCTCACTTTTTTGCCTGTGCCGATTTTAAAGATTCTCGAGGCGAATGTTTATGGGGATAGGGAAAAACGGGTCGAGATTGAGTTCGACTACGACAGCGTGGTGGAACAATTTAAAAAAGACAATCCCGAAAAGCAGATGCACATATATGGTTTTGACAGGGACCGGGCCTTTGAAGAGACGTGTATCAATTTTGTAAAGAGTGATGCCTTGCTGGATGTGGGGATGGAATACGATTATTGGAGTAAGGCCACCACCTATTATTTTGAATTTTCCGGGGAGGACGAGTACACCTGGCTGGTGGAGAGCGGGCCCAAATATTTGAAAAAAGGGTTTAAAATCTACCACTCCCGCTGGAAGCGATTTGTCGGTTACAGCAGCGGCCAGTTATGGATTCAAATCCATTCGGGCATCAAGTGGCTGGAATTTAAGCCTCTGCTCCGGGACGGGGCCACCGGCGAAGACCTGGAAATCGAGTCTGTGGATTTTGAGAACCGCATGATCACCGATCGAGGAGGCATGCTGCACCTGGTCACCCCCGAAGACATCCGCAAATTGGAACGGTTGGCTCAATATGCCGAGCAGCGGGGCCATATTTTTCGCGTCCCCTCGGAGAACTATGTCCTCATCGACGCACTCTACGATCAACGGATGGACGACATCCCCAGGCTGAAGGAAAAATTGCTGCAGGCCAAAAAACTGGAACAATTTAAAAAGATTCCCGATTATAAACTTTCGAAGCAATTCAGCGGAGAACTGCGGCCCTATCAGCAGGCCGGCTTTTGCTGGCTCTATTTTCTCCACGATTACGGCCTGGCCGGCTGCCTGGCCGACGACATGGGGCTGGGTAAGACGGTGCAGACCCTGGCGCTGCTGCAGTCCTTAAAAGAAAAAAAAGAGTTGACCACCTGTCTCCTGGTAGTCCCGGTCTCGGCGATTCCCAACTGGGAAGTTGAGATCGACAAATTTACCCCGGAATTAACCCGCTGCATCCATCTGGGAGTAAACAGGGAAAAGGATTCGCAGTCATGGAAAAAATATGATCTGCTCATCACCAGCTATGCCACCTTAAGAAACGACATCGAATTGTTTAGCGGCTATGACTTTGATTACGTTGTACTGGATGAATCCCAGAACATCAAGAATTTTTCGTCCCAGACGGCCAAGGCGGTAAAGATTTTAACGGCCCGCCACCGGCTCGCCTTGAGCGGCACGCCGGTGGAGAACAGCAGCCTGGAGCTGTGGTCCCTGTTTGACTTTTTGATTCCCGGTTTCCTGGGAACCCGCCCGTGGTTTTCACACCAGTTTGCCGTCCCCCTGGAGAAACACAGGGACAAAGTTCGAGCCGACATGTTGCGGCAGATGATCTTTCCCTTCGTGCTGCGGCGCAAAAAGGAGCAGGTGGAAACCGAGCTTCCCCCCAAGTCGGAGGTCGTCACCAGGCTCAAGATGGAAGAGCAGCAGCTCCGGTTGTATGCCCAACTGGCTGCCTATTATCGAGAAGAAATCGACAGGGAGATCGATGTCAGGGGGGTGGCCCAATCGTCGATGAAGATCCTGGAAGGCATGCTGCGGTTAAGGCAATTGTGCCTCTTCCCCCAACTGGTACGGAAGGAATATGAAAAAACTCCCTCAGTAAAATTCGACCACTTCACCGGGCTGATGGAGGATATACTGACGGAGGGCCACAAGGTGTTGATCTTTTCCCAGTTTGTGGAGGTGTTAAAGATCCTGCGGGCCTATTTTGAACGGGAACAGATCCGTTATTCCTATATCGACGGCTCGGTGGATGTGAAAAAACGCCAGAAGATGATCCAGGCCTTTCAACAGAACAAAAAGATCGGTGCCTTCCTGCTCAGCCTCAAGGCCGGCGGGGTGGCCATCAACCTGACGGCGGCGGACTACGTGATTATCTTCGATCCCTGGTGGAACCCGGCGGTGGAGGCGCAGGCCATCGACCGTTCCCACCGCATCGGCCAGAGCAAACGGGTGATCGTTTACCGCATGGTGGTGGAGGATTCCATCGAGGAGAAGATGCTGGAACTGCAAAATCAGAAAAAAGAGCTGGTGGAAAACCTCATCACCGCCGATGCTAAGATTTTCAAAAACCTCGGCAAAGAGGAGATCATCCGACTATTTCAATGACCCCGGAAGAGCTCATCTAAAGTAATGTAATGATCGAAATAGCGGGAATCTTTTAGAGAATCATCCGGGCCGTATAGGCTGATGAGGGCTTTTTCGATGGTGCAGGCCCGATTTCAACAAGAAGGCGATTTTTTTGTAGGTTTGGCCCCCCAGGAACTGGCTGTAAAAGATGCGTTGGACTTCGTTTACCATTAAACCGTGGGCAGAAAAACACATGTAAGGAGAAATTCCAGGGTGATCCTGCCGGCCGCCATCCACTGCAGCTCGTTCAGGACCGGATCTTTCAGCTATTCCTTTAGCTGTGCCGTGAAATGGCTGATTTGACCCGCACTCTTTTCGCCTTCGATGGCTTCAAATTTGTAAAAGTAGGGTTTACCTTCAGAAAACTTTTTGACCAGGCTGCTCTTACCGATCCGCCTCCTGCCGTAGACGACCACCATCTCTGCCTTCGGAGACCGGTACGCCTCTTCTAATAATTTTAATTCCTTCTTCCGGCCGACAAACACGCTGTAGTCCTTGTTGTTTTATAAAAATCCGCAAACAAAGTGGAATCGCAGCCGGGTGAGTCTCAAAGCGAATACTTTCCGGGGACACCCCTGGAGTTACCCCAAAACAAAGCCCAAAACCCCAAAGTGAGGAATCTGTGGTTTTTGAAAAATGGGGGAACTTTCATCTATAGCTGGGTAAGCCGGGCTGCGATACGATTGTGGATGAGTTAGGCAAGAGATTCAAGTAGGGGGGTATTGCAGTTGCCCCTTGCTTAAATACTTCGGCGCCGGGGGTTTTGCCGACCCCCATTCTAAAATGTAAACACCAAAAAATCAAGGCAGGCCAATTTTTATTCTCCCTGTCTGAACCCTTTAAAACTTTTCCAGGAGTTCTTTGAGGCAGAGGTAGAGGAAGAGCAGCAGGGAGAGGGTCAACATGATATTAATGGCCAGGCGGTTTTTCCTTTTTTTGAGCCAATTCGTCTTATTGTTGAGGTAGAGCAGACTTCCGGCCAAAAAGGGCATGAAGAAGGCTCCCACCACCGAGTAGATGACCACGATCCAGACCGGTTTGCCGGCAAACAGGAGAACCAGCGGCGGCAGGGCCAGGTAGAGCAAATAGAGGCGATAATATTTTGAAGCGGTAATATCCCCTTCTTTTTCGATAGCGAACCGCCGGTTCCGGTAGACCTTCATGAAGTCGGCAAACAGGTAGGGCACCCCCTGCCAGACCCCTAACATGGAGGAAAAGACCGCACCCCAGAAGCCCACCAGGAAGATCCCTCTGCCCAGCGGACCGGTGGCAGTGCCCAGCCGATCCGCCAGGCCGGTGACCATTTCACTGCCGGTCATCACCTCCGGTTTAACCCCGGCGGCTATGATCATGATGGCAATGCCGAATAAGCCGGTCAAGGTATAGGCCACCGCCAGGTCGATCCTGGCCCTCTTTACATAAGCGTCACCCCTCCACTTTTTCTCCCGTATCCAGTAGCCGTAACTCAGCAAGGTGACGCTGCCGCCCACGCCGCCGATGACGCCTAAAATGAATTTGCCCGAGCCGGCGGGAACGGTTGGGATGAAAATCGAAGCCAAAACAGCCGACCAGTCCGGCTGCACCAAAACACTGCTGGCGATAACCACCAGGAACATCAAGGCAATAAAGAATTTCATGATATTTTCGATCACGGCGTAGCGGCCGAAATATACCAGAATCACCGCCCCCAGGGAATGAAGGATGCCCCAGACCTCCACCGGCAGCACCGGCAGCAGGGCGTGACCCGCCAGGCCGCAGGCGGCAACGAGGGCCCCGGCCACAATAAAGGACCACAGAAAGAGGTAGATTATAAAGTAGATCGAGACCGCCCGGTGAAATCTTGACACCCAGGCTTCCAGCAGAGTGGTGCCGGTGGCCAACTGCCAGCGGGCAATGCCTTCGTTCAGGCAAAACTTCAGGATTGCCCCCAGCGCCGCCGCCCACAGCAGTACCAATCCGTATTTGGCGCCGGAAACCGCAGCGGCGATCATGTCGCCGGCCCCGATGCCGGTGGCCGCCACCACGATGCCGGGTCCCAGCATTGCCAGGAAATTCGGTCTACCTCTTTTGGTCTTCATTTCGGTCTCCTTCACGATTGTCACCAGCCATTCCGAAAGATCAGCAGTTGTTCAAAATCGGCATAAATCCCCCGAAGTTCCTCCCTTTCCCGATCGGCAATGGGGGTATCCACCAGAAGAATCGGATGCTCTGCCAGAATATGGCGGCCCTCCGACAGCAGCTCCGGCGTGTATTTCAGCACCAGGTCGCCGTACTGCGGCGTGTGCAGGAATTTCTCCGCAGTATCGAGCCGGGGGGTGAGCAGGAAGAAGCGGAACGAATAGGTTTGCTGCCGGTCTACTTTATAGTGGTGGATGCGGTCAAAATAGTGGGGCTCAGGCGAAAAGGAATTGGCCAGGAGCCGGATATCTTCCACTGCCGGCAGGGTGTCGTGCTCCATCACCAGTTGCACCAGGGTAAAGGGGCTCTGCCGCTGCAGCCAGCGGGCCAGCCGGTCTATCCTGGCGGCGGTATCGACATCCCGATGGACCAGGATCGTCAGGCTGTGTCCCAGCTTCTCGGGCTGTCGGTACAAGTAGTTCAGGCGGGCATCAATATCTTTGCGCAAATCCAGGAAACAGAGGTAATGGGACCGGGACTGGCCATTGCCGAAACGGGGAATGAGGGGCGGGAAAAACTCGATATCCAGCTTCTCTTCGGCCAGGGTGACGGCGATCTTGAAGTCGTCGGCCGACATCTGCGGCGTGGACAGTACCCAATAAGGGGGCCTGGGCATGAAGGTCATGCCCAGGTCACGGGCTTCGTCCCGCAGCCTGGTGCCGGGCAACATCGACAGGGGATAGATTTCCAGCGATTCTGTTAGATTTAAATCCAGGACAAAATCCAGGGTGCGGCTAAAATCGCCGATGCCGTCGTGGGGCAGTCCCAGGATCACGCCGGTTTTGATATCGATGCCGTGATTTTGGAGCCGTTTTGCGCCCTCGATAAATTTATGCCGGTCCCAGCTCCGACCGATGGCCGCCAATGACCGGGGATTGACCGACTGCAGGCCCACCTCCACCGATCGGAATCCCGCCGCCTCCATCAATTGGGCGATCCCGGGAGTCACCGCCTCCAGCCGCATCTCCGTATGCAGGGGGATCCCGGAAGTATTCAATCGAGCCAGCCCCTTTAGCCGATCCGCTATCCCGGGGGCCACATTGAAGGAGGGGTCCATCAGAAAGATCTCCGGCACCCCGCAGGCCCGGGCCAGCGCGAATATATCGGGGAGATGACGATCCGGAAAAAACCGCATACCCCGATATAAACTTGCATAAAAGCAGTATTTACAGGCATAGGGGCAGCCCCGCATGGTCTCTAAAAATAGCGGCTCCCCCGGCTGCGGCACCACGATCTTTTCCAGGTAGGGATTCGGCAGTGCCGACAAATCGACCGGCTCTTCCCTATAATAAATCCGCTTTTGCAACTGCCGGTTGCCAAAAGCCGACAGCAGATCGAGAAAGGCCTGCTCCCCCTCCCCGGCCACACCGGCATCGATGCTGCTGTCCTCGGCCAGCAACCGGTAGGGGGTAATTTCCGGTCCCCCCAGTATGATCTTGACAGCCGGGTCTTGCTCTTTTAGCTGTCGGGCCAGCCAGAGGTTGCGCTCGATGTTCCACATATAGGAAGTGAATCCCACCAGCGTCGGCCTGTCCTGCATCAGCCACTTTATCACGGCGGCATCGCCGCCGAAGTTGGCAATATCCCGGGGAATGATCTGGATATCCTGGTCCCGGGCGACCCCCCGGCCCAGGGCATAGGCCTTCAAATAACCGGCCGCCAGCGGGATGTTTCCCTCCCTGTAGAGATGTTCGATTTCGGGAATCGGCAATTGCACAAATTTTACTCTAAATCGCTGCTTCATTTTAACAACTGGATCTGTTGTCTATTTTAGGGGAAAACCGGCTGCAAATCAAGGTCTCTTTTGCAAACTTCACTTTACAAAAAACGAGTATTTTTGCCAACTGCAGTTGACAATTTTAACCCTTTTTTGTATTGAAAGTACTTTATTGAATCGAGGGTAACTGTGATATAATGCCTGATGTTCATATCGGCAAACGAGGGATATCCCGATGCAGCAGACTAGTCCAGAGACAGAGGATGTGCTGGCCCGGTTTCACCCGCTGGTGCGGGAATGGTTTTCCCGGCAGGTGGGAACCCCCACCGACATTCAGGCCCGGGCCTGGCCGGAGATCGCCGACGGCAAGCATGTACTGGTGACGGCCCCCACCGGCAGCGGCAAGACCTTAACGGCCTTTTTGTGGGCCATCAACCGTTTTTTAGATGAGAAAGGCGCCCCCGACCGGAATCGGGTGCTGTATATTTCGCCCCTAAAGGCCCTCAACAACGACATTCAACGCAACCTGGAACGGCCGCTGCGGGAGTTAAAGTCGTACTTTGAAGCCGCCGGTGTGCCCTTCCCGGAGATCCGCACCGCGGTACGCAGCGGCGATACCGAGCCGGCGCAGCGGCGGCAAATGGTGCGCCACCCGCCGGAGATATTCATTACCACCCCTGAAAGCCTCAACATCCTGCTGGCTTCCCGGAGCGGCCGGAGGGTGCTCACAGGAATATCCACCGTCATCCTGGATGAAATCCACGCGGTGGTGCCGAACAAACGGGGCACCTACCTGATCACCGCGATCGAGCGATTGGTGCCGCTGTGCGGCGAATTTCAGCGCATCGCCCTGTCGGCCACGGTCAGGCCTCTGGAGGCAGTGGCAGAGTTTATCGGCGGGTATCAGGCCCGGAAAACCGGAGGCGAATATACCTATGAAAAACGGCGAGTCGCCATCGTCAAATCCGATACCCCAAAGAGATACGACATCGGCGTCCACATCCCGGACCGGGCGGCCGACATCGGCGGCAAGGAAGATTGGTGGCGGGCCCTGGTAGGCCAGTGGCGGCAGTTGATGGCCCACGGCCGCTCCACCCTGTTTTTTACCAACAGCCGCCGCCTGGTAGAGAAGGTGACCCGCCTGATCAACGAGACGGAAGGGGAAAATCGCGTCTACTCCCACCACGGCTCTCTAGCAAAAGAGATCCGGGCGGTGGTGGAGAGACGATTCAAAGAGGGGGAACTCTCGGCCATCGTGGCCACCAGCTCGCTGGAACTGGGTATCGATATCGGCAGCGTGGACCAGGTGGTGTTGATCCAGGCCCCCTTCTCGGTCTCTTCGGCCATACAGCGAATCGGCCGCGCCGGTCACGGCGTGGGCCAGGTATCCCGGGGCATTTTTGCCCCCCTCCACCGCCGCGACTTTCTCGATGCCGCCGTACTGGCAGCCCAGATCGACGGCGAAGCCATCGAGGAGATGCGGCCCCTTAAAGGGCCCCTGGATGTGGTGGCCCAGGTCATTCTGTCCATGACCCTATTGGCAGCCCGGGATATCGAGGATCTTTACGGTGAAATCCGGGCCGGTTACCCCTATCACGATTTGAGACGGGAGGAGTTCGACCTGGTGGTGGAGATGCTGGCCGGCCGTTATGCCGACAGCCGCATCCGGGAATTGAAGCCCCGGCTGCTGGTGGACCGGCTGAAAAATACGGCAAAGGCCAGAGACAGTACCGCCATGCTGCTCTACCTCTCCGGCGGCGTGATCCCGGACCGGGGTTATTATAACCTGCGGGTTGCCGATGCCAAAGCCAAAATCGGCGAACTAGACGAAGAATTTGTCTGGGAGCGCTCTCTGGGCGATGCCTTCCCAATGGGCAACCAGATCTGGCGGATCGTGCGCATCACCCACAACGACGTGGAGGTGGTGCAGGTTCCCCAGAGCAACAGCCTGGTCCCCTTCTGGCGGGCCGAGGAGATGAACCGCTCCTTTCACCTGTCGCAGCGGATCGGCGAGTTCCTGGAGGAGGCCGATACCCGGCTGGAGGGCACGGCCTTCCGCCGTAAATTGCTCGATCGGCACCACATGAGCGAGGGCGCAGCCGACGAGTTGATCCGCTATATCAGAGAACAAAAGACCGAAACAAAGGCACCGCTGCCCCACCGCCGCCACCTGCTGGTGGAACACTTCCAGGACCCCGCCAACGTCACCGATGCCAAACAAACGGTGCTGCATACCTTCTGGGGCGGACGGGTAAACCGCCCCTTTGCCTTTGCCTTAGCCGCTGCCTGGGAAGAGAAGTACGGTTATCCCCTGGAGGTTTTTGTCAACAACGACTGCATCATGCTCAATCTGCCCCACGCCTTCGGTGCCGCCGATCTGTTCGCCCTGGTCGGGCCGGAGCAAATCTTTAGGCGGCTGCGCCAGAAACTGGAGAGCACCGGCTACTTCAGTGCCCGGTTCCGGGAGAATGCCCAGCGGGCCCTGCTCCTGCCCCGGCGAGGTTTTCACCAGCGCCTGCCCCTGTGGTTCAACCGCCTGCGGTCTAAAAAGCTGCTGGAGGCGGTTTCCCGGTACGATAACTTTCCCATCCTGCTGGAGACCTGGCGGGACTGTTTGAACCACGACTTCGAGATCGATACCCTGGCCCGCTTGCTGGAAGAGATCCAGGCCGGGGAGATCAAAATTACCGAGGCCGTTACCGCCAAACCCTCCCCCTTTGCCCAGGGCATCATCTGGCGTCAAACCAGTTACTACATGTACCTGGACGACGCCCCTGGCTCGAAATTGCAGACCAACCTGAGCGACCGCCTGTTTAAGGAGGTTATCTATGCTTCCCACCTGCGGCCCCGCTTTTCCGAAGATCTGATCGAGACCTTTGGGCGGAAACTGCAGCGCCTCTACCCCGGTTATGCCCCCGGGAGTGCCGAAGAATTGTTATTGTGGGTGAAGGAGCGGCAGTACATCCCGGCGGCAGAGTGGGCTGACTTGCTGTCCGCCGTCCAGCGGGACCACCGGGTAGAGCCGGAGGAAGTGGTGAAGCCCATCGAAGATCGTCTATACTACCGGCAGGAAAAAGGCGTATTATCGGCGGTGATGGCGGCAGAGCAACTGCCCCGCATCGACCGGGCCCTTCACTCTGCCGATGCCGCCCTGACGGGTTTCCTGGCGGAGTGGCTGCGGTTTTATGGGCCCGTCTGTCGTGATTTTGTCCGGGATACCCTGGAGTTGTCGGCAGAGCGGTTGTCCGCCGGCCTCGATGCGCTGGCGGAAGATGGCACCGTCATCGTCGACCAGTTCCGGCCAGACGGTCCGCTGGAAATTTGTGACACCCGGAATGTAGAAATTTTACTGCGGCTGCAGCGGGCCGCGGCCCGCCCGGTGTTTGAGCCGCTGGGAATCGATGCCCTGCCCCTGTTCCTGGCCGCCTACCACGGACTCACTGTCCCCGGCGAGGGGCTGGAAGATTTACAGCACCGCCTGGAGCAATTGTTCGGCTGCCCCGCTAAAGCCGCGCTGTGGGAGACCGATATCCTGCCGGCCCGGCTCTCCCCCTATTACACAAACTGGCTGGATACGGCGATACGGCAAAACGAATTGACCTGGTTCGGCTGCGGCCGAGAACGGATCGGCTTCTGTTTTGAATCGGACTACGAACTCTTTGCCAATCCGGCGGAACAGTCCGGCGGCGGTAACGGCCCTAATACAGCCGAAGCCGCGGCGAGGCTGGAACAACTATTTTCCCGTACCATCGGCAAACTGGCCCTGGAAGACATCGCCGCCGCCTCACAACTGCCCAGCCGCGAGGTAAGCGGTGCCCTGTGGGATTTGGCCTTTAACGGCCGCATCACCAACGATGACTATCAGACGGTGAGAACCGGCATCATGAACAGGTTTAAGGCCGAAGTGCCGGCGGAAACGAGCCGAAGCCGCGGCCGGCGTCCCCGGCGGATCGGCTTCAACCGCTGGCAGAGCAGCCGCCCTTTTAGCGGCAACTGGTATCCATTGAAGGGGATGGAGGGCGAATCCATCGATGCCCTGGATCGACAGGAAATCGTCAAAGACCGCATCCGGCAACTGCTGCTGCGCTGCGGCATCCTGTTTCGGGAGATCTTGTGGAACGAGCTGCCCGGCCTGCGCTGGGCCGACGTCTTTCCGGTGCTGAGGTTGATGGAACTGTCCGGCGAAATTACCTCCGGCCATTTTTTTAAAGGCATCCCGGGGCTGCAATTCTGTTCTCCCGCGGCCCTGCGGCTCTTGCAGCAGGGACTGCCGGAGGATGCCGTGTACTGGCTGAACGCCGCTGACCCCGCCTCCCCCTGCGGCATATATCTCGAAGATCTCAAGGGTCGATTTCCCCACCGCCTCGCTGCCACCCACCTGGTGTTTCAGGGCCGGGTTTTGGTACTGGTATCAAGGAAAAACGGCCAGGAAGTGGAATTCCGGGTCGAGGCCGACCATCCCCGCCTGGGTGACTATCTCGAATTTTTTAAGGTGCTGATCGGCCGCCAATTTCAGCCGCTGAAATACATCAGTGTCGAAACCGTCAACCGACAACCGGTGCTGGAGAGCCCCTACCGACCGGCCCTGCAACACTTCGGCTTTCACCGGGACTACAAGTCTATGGTGTTAGTCAAGAAGTACTAAAGTGGTCGACCACTTATCTTTTAACCTTTACTTCCGGCAGGCAAAATGAGATGTCATACGAATGGCCGCAGCCGCGGCATCTGACGTCTGCCCTCAACTTCCGGCATTTGATGCCCCTCTCGGTGGAAAAATCCACCTTTAGGCCGGAGCCGCACCCTTCACAGGCCGAAGGGATAACCAGCCTCACCTCTATGCCTGTTGTCGGCTCCTGGGGAGGCTTCCATTCGCTCACCTCGACTCTATAGTCCCCAATACCGGTGTCCCGCAGCTCCCGAAGCAGCCCCCGGAAAAAGGTCAAGGAATCATCCCTCTTCTTGGCCGCCATTTTCCCGGCCGCGGCGCTGCGCATGTTGGCCGGCAGGCAGGCTGCGTAAGTCAGCTCTTTGCTCAAATCCCGCAGCACGGCCCGCTGCAGGGGCCTGCCCCGCAGGGCAGCCTTCTGGAAAAAGTGGGCCGCCCCCAAAAAGCCAAATTTGCACAGAAAGTCGGCATCGTGGACAATATCGGCTGTATAATTGCTCTCGACATTCTCGTTATAGAGGGACTCGAGCCCGCCCACCACCTCGACCATATGATCTTCCGGCATGCCAGCCGCCTCCAGCATTTCCCGGGCCATCCCTGCGGCCTCTTCCTCCTCCGGGATGTCATCCGCATGATACCGGCCGCCGGTAAATTTGCCGATATCATGGAAGAGGGCGGCGGTCACCGGCAGCAAGGGATCGACGCCTTCGGCAACTGCCAGTCTCAAGGCAACGGCGGCCACCTCCCGGGTGTGCTGCCACAGAAAACTTTCGCCCGCATCAATCGTCTGCCCCTTTTCTCTAATATACAGCCGCTCAGACTCTTCAATCACCTGTTTTACCCGGCCAACCAACTCAGGGTAGAAGGCAGAGACAAGCTCTTCGAAGTTCGACACCTTTTTCATGATCCACACTCACTCAATAATAAAACATTCTCCCCCCTTTAGTCAACTTCACTCCCCTTACCGTGCCTGTATTCTTTTATTTTTTTGTTGACAGCAGGGGGGGGTAACACCGATAATATAGCCCTGGGTTTGAAAACCAAATAGGAGAAATATTCAGCCATGTTTGAAACGGAAAAGAAAGTCGCTGAGCAGGCGGTTTTGGCGGCCATGGGGATGACAAAATTGATCCAGCAGGAACTGTCTTTCGGCGACGCCATTACGAAGGCAGACAAAAGCCCGGTGACCATCGCCGATTTTGCTTCCCAGGCCATTATCTGCCGTATTTTACACCGGGAGTTTCCCCACCTCCCCATCGTGGCGGAAGAGGACTCGGCCGCCCTAAAGAGGCCCGAAAACCGGGAAATCCTCGAGAAAATAGTCGCTTATATCGACCGGGATGCCGAAATCCGAACATTTTTGAATCGGGACAACCTGTTCGAGAGCATCGACCTGGGCTGTCAGTCGCCGAACCAGGCATTCTGGACCCTGGATCCCATCGACGGTACCAAAGGATTTCTGCGGGGGGAACAATTTGCCTTAGCCTTAGCACTCATCGTGGAAGGCTCGGTTAAACTGGGAATCTTAGGCTGCCCCAACCTGACATCTGCCGAAAGCCGGAAAAAATCGGGCTGCCTTGTATCTGCGGTTCAGGGCGAGGGCGCGGCCGTTAGAGACATCCATTCCGGCCAATCCCGACCGGCCCGGGTATCCGGGATCACCGACCCCCTGCGGATGCGGTTTGTGGAGAGTTATGTATCGGCCCACAGCAACCAGGAGATGCAGGGCCGGATCGCCAAAATACTGCACATAGCCGCCCAGCCGGTGCAGATGGACAGCCAGGTGAAGTATGGATTGGTGGCCGCGGGCCGGGCGGAGATATATCTGCGAATCCCCCACCCCAAAACCCCGGACTATAAAGAAAAAATATGGGATCATGCAGCCGGCAGCCTGATTGTGGAAGAGGCCGGAGGCCTGGTCACAGACATCCTGGGGGAAAAACTGGATTTTAACGCCGGGGAAAAATTGCAGCATAACACCGGGATCCTGGCAGCAATACCGGCCATTCACCCCAGGGTCATCGATACGATTCAACAGCTCCGTAATTCGTAATTTAGAAATATCGTCTACATCAAATCCTGCCTGGTGAAGATGGACAGGAATCGGTAGCCGGCGGATTCGATGGCCTCTCTGCCGCCCTCCTGGCGATCGATTACCGCCATCACCGCCTCCACCGTACCGCCCCCGCTCTCCACCTGTCGGGCACCCTTTAAGATCGAACCGCCGGAGGTCACCACATCGTCGAAAATGACCACCCGGCCACTGCGGGGGAAATTGCCCTCGATGGCCTTGCCGGTACCGTGGCCTTTGACCTCCTTGCGGATGATAAAGGCGGGGATGGGTCGTTTATCTAGGTAACTGAGCACGGCAATGGCGGTGACGATGGGGTCAGCGCCGATGGAATAACCGCCTACGGCATCTACCTGGAAATCCTTCAACATGTCCAGGAAGATTTTACCGCACAGGTAGGCCCCTTCGGGGTGCAGCGTGGTAATCCGGGCATCCACGTAAAAATTGCTGGTTTTACCGGAGGCCAATTGAAATTCCCTGCCGGTAATCACAGACTTTTGCAGCAGCAGCCTTTTTAATTGATCCCTCATGTCAATTTTCCCCTGAAATTTTGGGGCATCACCTTTTTAATAAAGGGGGCCAGTTGTATCAAGGTCATCTTCAAAAACTCCATGTCCTCATTGGTAAAATCTCTGCCGGCTTCGATAAAGGAAGCGGCCCTGCGGGAAAGTTCGATTACCCCGATATTATCGTCGATCAGGGTGACCAAGGTGCCTATCAGTTTCCATATGGGGAGGGATTTTTTTCCCGGGATCCTGATCTGCTCAAATATAGATAAATGTTTTTGCTGGGAAAAATTGTTATCAATAAAGGACCGCTGGGTTCTAAAGATCATGGACACCACAGCCTCGCTGGAACTCACCGGGATCATGCCTGCGTCCAGCAGGTGTTCGGGATAGGCAAAGGAGAGGATACTCTTTTCCTCATTACATAAAAAGATTGCCACCTCGGTATCCTCAAGGTCGAATACCTCCATATAAAATTGGGCAATCTCCTGGATGACGGGAGAAAAAAATTCCTCTGGCGGTTTTTCCTGCCTGGTTATTTCCCTTAATTTTTCGACTGTAAAACTTATATCCGGCATCATGACTCCTAACTATAAAACACATTTCTCTAACATAGTAATATTTTTTTGGCTAAAATACAAGGGCCTAAAGAACTTTATCCGCAGCCCACATGTATTGTAAAGAGCGGCAAAATATGTTAAAAAGCCATATGAAAGAAATTTATCTATCTATCGTCATTCCGGTTTACAACGAGGAAGATAATATCGGGCCACTTTACGATGAAATCATCGCCGCCATAAAAGGCCTGTACCGGGATTTTGAAATCATCTTCATCAACGACGGCAGCACCGACCGCTCTCTTCAACAAATAAAAAAAATCAATCAAAAAAATTCCCGGGTCAAGGCCATCAGTTTCCGGAAAAATTTCGGTCAGAGCGCCGCCATCTCATCCGGCTTTGATTACTGCCGGGGCGATATTGTGGTGACCCTGGACGGCGATCTCCAGAACGACCCGGCCGACATCCCCAGGGTGGTGGATACAGTCCTGGAAGGTTACGATATCGTCAATGGCTGGCGAAAAGACCGAAAAGATAGATTCTTTACCCGCAAGATCCCCTCCTTCCTCGGCAACAAATTGATCTCCTTTATCACCAAGGTCAAGCTGCACGACTACGGCTGTACCCTGAGGGGATTTACCCGGGAAGTGGTCAAAAACCTCAAGCTGTACGGTGAGATGCACCGCTATATACCCGCCATTGCCTCCCGTATCGGGATCAAGTCCATCGAAATTCCGGTCAACCACCGGCCCCGGCGATTCGGCAAATCCAAATACGGACTGAGCCGCACCTTCAGGGTGGTGCTGGACCTGATCTCCATCAAATACCTGCTCTCCTTTTCCCACCGCCCCCTGCAGATCTTCGGCGGCACCGGTTTGCTGATGATGACGACGGGTTTCTGTTTCGGACTCTATCTGGCCTACTTGAGGCTTGTTCAGTTGGAGGGCATCGCCGGCCGGCCTATGCTGTTCTTTACCGTTTTGTTGATCTTTTTGGGATTTCAGATGATCACCTTAGGCTTAATTGCCGAGATGATGTCCCGCATCTACCACGAAGGCTTGAATAAAAATGTCTATTCCATCCGGGAGACCATCGGCTTCGACGAAAACAACCTTGAATACCTTGAAAAACATTAAAACCTTAAAGATCTTAATGATCGCCCCTGAGCCCTTCTTTGAGCCACGGGGCACCCCTTTTTCCGAGTACTTCCGCATCAAGGCGCTCACCGCCCTGGGCCACCGGGTCGACCTGGTGACCTATCCCATCGGCGAAGACAAAGATATCGAGGGACTGCGGATTTTCCGAAGTTTTCGTCCTCCCGGAATCAGGAGCGTCAAAACCGGCCCCTCCTTTAAAAAAATCATCCTGGATTTTTTCCTTTTTGTTAAAGCCTTCGGCCGCCTCCTCAAGGAAAAATACGACATCATCCACACCCATGAGGAGGCCAACATCATGGGGGTGTTCTTCAACAGGATCTTCAAAATTCCCCACCTGTACGATATGCACTCTTCGCTGGTGCAGCAGATGGAGAACTTCCAGTTTACCAGATCCCGGCTGATCGTCGGATTTTTTAAGGGAATCGAGAAAATATCGTTAAAAAATGCCCGCTCGGCGATCGTAATCTGTAAATCCCTGCTGGAACATGCCGGCCGGTTCACCGATCCGAAAAAGTTGACCCTCATCGAAAACTTCCTGGACGAAACGCCCACGGAACTGGAGCCGGGAAAGCTGCAGGCGGTGCGGACCGAGTTAGAGGCGGTCGAGCACATCATCGTCATGTACACCGGCACCTTAGAGCCCTACCAGGGCATCCCCCTGCTGCTGGACAGCCTGGCCTACCTGGGCCGGGATTTTCGCCTGGTTCTAATCGGCGGCAAACCGGAACAGATCGACGGTGTCCGGGCCTATGCCGAGGCTAAGGGGCTAGACCAGCGGGTGATGCTGCTGGGCCCAAAACCGCCCGATGAGATTCCCTACTATTTGCAAACTGCCCGGGTGCTGGTCTCGCCCCGGATCCTGGGCACCAACATCCCCCTGAAGATCTACACCTATCTCAAGAGCGGGATACCGGTGGTGGCCACCAACCTCTATACCCACACCCAGTCCCTCAGCCCCGACATCGCCATCCTGACCGAGCCGGAACCCGAACCGTTCGCCAACGGTATAAAGGCGGCTATCATGAAGAGGGGAAAAGAGGTGGCCCAAAATGCCGCCCGATTCTGCCAGGAACACTACACCCACGAAAAATACCTCCAACTGGTCCATCAAGCCATCCAAAAAGCAACCTAAAATTTTTGTTCTGATAGAAATTTTATTGAGATTTCTAGTTCCAGTATAGTATATATATACTATAAGAAAGAAAAATGAAGAGATCGATTTGGCTGTGTCTCTGCCTGACGGTGATTTTGTTGGTTGTCCCCTCCTGTATGACTTCGGCTAATAAGGGAAACGAGAACGAAGATAATAATGACTATCACACTAACCCACTCACAACATTACTGCAGCCGGAAGACCTCACCTATGTGGGGGCCTTCCGGCTGCCCGCTGGCTCAGGCGGCTCCAATTGGGAGTGGAGCGGCTCACCCGGAGGCCTGGCCTATTACCCGGACGGCGATGCCAATGGCCCGGACGACGGCTATCCGGGTTCCCTCTTCGGCACCGGCTACGACGTGGAGATGCTGTTCTCGGAAATCGCCATCCCCCTGCCGGTCGTCTCCCCCGGCAAAAACCCCGCCGATCTAAATACCGCCAGGACCCTCCAGCCCTTCCACGACATCTTAGGCGACCTGGTGGACGTCCGCACACTGGAGATCCCCCGGGTGGGGCTGGAATACCTGCCCCCCCAGGGAAATCAGACCGGCGGCAAACTCTACTTCTGCTGGGCCGAACATTTCCAGGAGCAGACCGTGTCCCACGGCTGGTGCAATCCGGACCTCGCCAATCCCCAGACCGCCGGCGGCTGGTATGTGGGAGATTACCGCATCTACAGTGTCAACGACTACCTCTTCGAGATCCCCGCGTCCTGGGCCCAGGCGTATACCCCCGGCAAGCGGCTGGCCACCGGCCGGTTCCGGGACGGCGGCTGGTCCGGCCAGGGTCCCAGCCTCTTTACCATCGGCCCCTGGAACCACGGCAGCCCCCCGCCCCCGGGAACCAAACTGGCGGCCACACCCCTGCTGCTCTACACCTCCACCGAAGACTACGATGCCCCCCAGTACACCATGGAGGGCTACCACCATTCGGACGAGTGGTCCGGCGGCGCCTGGATAACCGCCGGTGAAAAGACCGCCGTCATCTTCGTGGGCACTAAGGGCACCGGCAACTGCTGGTACGGCGACAGTAACGGGCCGTGCGATGAGTGCGCAGGGGAGCGGGGCTGGTGGAGCGACGGTTTCGAGGGCCAGATCATCTTCTACGATCCCGCCGACCTCGCCGAAGTGGCCCAGGGTCTAAAACAGCCCCACGAACCCCAGCCCTATGCCTCGCTGAACATCGACCAGCACCTCTATCACCTCCGCTCCGACCAGCAGTGGCACCACCTGGGCGCCGCCGCCTTCGACCGGCAGCGGGGCCTCCTCTACGTAATCGAACCCTTAGCCGACCACGACAAAAGCCTCATCCACACCTGGAAGGTTAACAAATAAAAAGTGTTTCCCCCTCCCCCCCTACTATTTTTACCCGCCAAATAAAAATAGTCCAACTATTATTATTTTGGAGGCCAATTTGAAATGAAAGAACGATTTCTTTTTTCCAGGATATTGGCCGACTGGGGGCGGTGGGTAAAAATGTAAAAAATTTGTTGGTCTTTTACTATAATCAGTCCATAAACATCTTCTCGATTATCCCCAAATTTGCTCCACATCTGGCAGTCATACCGGTTTTACGACAATATTTCCATACTTCAATGCACCGTCTTCACAGGCTCATACTTTCTTGTGGTGGATAGCAGACAGTCCAAAGATATCTCAAAGAGCGCACTTCGCGCCTGTCCCGTTTTATTATCCCGCCGTCAGATCACCTGCAGGCTGATTTCCTTGCCCACTGCCTGGGCGAATCTTTTTAAGGTGGACAATTTAATATCTTCCGCATGATTCTCTATCCGCGAGATGGCGGATTTTTTGGTCCTCAGTCTCTTCGCCACCTCCTCCTGCGTTAACCCGGCCTCTTCTCGGGCCTGTTTTAACAGCAGGCCGATTTTAAAATCGTGATATCCGGTTTCAAAGTCTTCGGCAAATTCAGCACTGCGCTGTTTACGCTTCTCTATATATCTCTCCAGATCGTCCATTATTGTTTCCTCCTTCTCAAATACTCTTTTTTCCTCTCCTCGGCCAATTTAATCTCCCCTTTTGGGGTCCCTTGAGTCTTTTTCTGAAATCCATTGGTCAAAACGACAAAATCCTCTCTTTCATAAAATCCCAGGAACCGAAATATATTATTTCCCAAAGTCACCCGAACCTCCCAGATATCATCCGTGTTTTTTAATTTTTTAAAATACTGAGGCGGAACAGGGTTGATATCTCTTATGACCCGCAGAACCCATGCAACCTTCCTGGCCTGTTTATCGGACAGGGTGTCGAGGAAATCTTCAATTGGACACTTGCCTGCCTGGGTTCTGAAGAAAATGATTTGTTTCATATCCATATGTTAACATAGATGTGAACTCAAATCAACTTCAGTACTTACAAGGGGTTGTTCGATACCGCCCTGCGGCTGGCCAGATTTTTCGAGACCACGCCGCAATTCTGGCTGGGTCTGCAAAACGATTACGACCTCGAAGAGGAAATTGGGGCTATTAAAAAAGAGCTAAAAAATATTCACCCCCTAAAAACCCTGAACGCAGCGGCAGTTTGATTTACATGGTAACTATCGGGGCTGACCTGAATTTCTGATAAAAATATATTTGCCCCCTTGTTATTTTGGGGAAATCGGTTAAAATAGTCACTATATTAAAATCGTAAATCTTTACGCCAAAGGAGCAGTTTGTGATGAGTCCCACGAAGTTTAGACCGGTTGATTATGAGAAAAAATGGCGAGACCGCTGGGAAGAGAAAGGTCTCCACCACTGCGATACCACCGCTGCCGACAACAAATACTACTGCCTGGATATGTTCCCCTACCCCAGCGGCAGCGGCCTTCACGTCGGCCACCCCCGCGGTTACGTGCTGAGCGATGTGTGGAGCCGGTATAAGAAGATGCATGGCTGCAACGTGCTGCACCCCATGGGCTTCGATGCCTTTGGCCTGCCGGCGGAAAACGACGCCATCCAGAAGAAGATCCACCCCCGCATCAACACCCAGAAAAACATCGAGAACTTCACCCGCCAGTTGAAGGAGTTCGGCTGCATGATCGACTGGACCAGGGAGATCAGCACCGCCGACCCCGATTATTACCGCTGGACCCAGTGGATCTTCGTGCAGATGTACAAGAAGGGCCTGGCCTACCGCCAGATGGTGCCCATCAACTGGTGCGACAGTTGCAAGACCGGCATCGCCAACGAAGAGGTCATCAACGGCCGCTGCGAACGCTGCGGCAGCGTGGTCAGCAAAAAAGACCTGATGCAGTGGATGTTGAAAATCACCCACTATGCCGAGCGGCTGCTGCACGACCTGGACAAACTGGAGTGGCCGGAAAACGTCAAGATCCTGCAAAAGAACTGGATCGGCCGCAGCGAAGGCGCGGAAGTGACCTTCACCATCGTCTCGGCAGTCGATGGCAAAGAGTACCCGATGCCAGTCTTTACCACCCGGCCGGACACCCTGTTTGGCGCCACCTACATGGTACTGGCCCCCGAGCACCAGTTGGTCGACAAAATCACCGGCCCGGGGCAAAAAGAGAGGGTGGCGGCCTATACCGCCGAGTCCCGCCAGAAATCGGACCTGCAGCGCACCTCGCTGGAAAAGGAGAAGACCGGCGTGTTTACCGGCGCCTTTGCCGTTAACCCGGTCAACCACCGGAAAATACCGGTCTGGATCTCCGACTACGTGCTCATGGGCTACGGCACCGGCGCCATCATGGCGGTTCCGGCCCACGACGAACGGGACTTCGAGTTTGCCAGCAAGTTTGGCCTGGACATCATCGAGGTGATCTCCAGCCCCAAGGCCCAAAAAGATGCGGACGGCAAGCTGCTGGAGGCCTACATCGGCGAAGGCACCATGGTCAACAGCGGCGCATATACCGGCCTTCACAGCGTCGAGGGCAAGAAAAAGATCACCAAAGATTTAGAACAGGAGGGCCTGGGCAGGTTCCAGGTCAACTATAAACTCCGGGACTGGGTCTTTTCCCGGCAGCGCTACTGGGGCGAACCCATTCCCATCATCCACTGTGAAAAATGCGGCGAGGTGCCGGTGCCGGAAGAGGATCTGCCGGTAACCCTGCCGGATGTCAAACAGTACGAACCCACCGGCACGGGGGAGTCGCCCCTGGCCGCCATACACCACTGGGTCAATGTCCCATGCCCCCAATGCGGCGGCCCGGCCAAGCGGGAGACCAACACCATGCCCCAGTGGGCCGGTTCCTGCTGGTACTTCCTGCGCTACATCAGCCCCGCTTACGATAAAGGAATGTTTGATCCCACCATCGGCAGCGCCTGGATGCCGGTAGACCAGTACGTGGGCGGCATCGAGCACGCCATCCTGCACCTGCTCTATGCCCGCTTCTACATCAAGTTTCTCTACGACATCGGGGCAGTGGACTTCGACGAACCCTTCAAGAAACTCTTCTGCATCGGCATGGTCACCCGCATGAGCCAGAAGACCGGCAAGATCGAGAAGATGTCCAAATCCAAAGGCAACGTGGTCAGCCCCGACGACATCATCCGGCGGTACGGCACCGATTCGCTGCGCCTCTACGAACTCTTCATCGGCCCGCCGGACCTGGACAGCGAGTGGTCCGATTCGGGCATTATCGGTATATTCCGTTTCCTCAAGAAGGCCTGGGACTTGACACTCCAGCATAAAGAGGACAATACCTTCGGCGATGAAGAGAGTCTGACGGTGACCCGGGCCCGACACCGCCTCATCCACGATGTCAGCCAGCGGATGGAACTCTTCAAGTTTAACACCGCACTCTCCGCCTTCATGGAGTTTATCAACACCATTGCCGGAGAGAAGCAGGGCATCACCACCGACACCATCCGGGATTTCCTGATCCTGATCTCCCCCTTTGCCCCCCACTTCGCCTGTGAACTGTGGGAGAGGCTGGGGTCCCCAAACCTGGTCTTCGACTGTACCTGGCCGAAGCACGATCCCCAATACCTGAGGGAGGCGGAGATCGAGATCGGCGTCCAGGTCAAGGGTAAACTGCGGGCCAGCATCAAGGTCCCCGCCGATGCCGACCAGGATACCGCCCTCAAGATCGCCCTGGAAAACGAGGCCGTCCGCCGTCACCTAGGCGACGGTCCCCTGCGCAAGGCCATCTACGTCAAAGGCAGAATATTAAACCTCATCCCCTGATCCCCCAACCCGCTGGCACGGAGAAATTTTAAGGTGCTTGTTTTGCTGTTGAAAAATAGAACGATTGCGTTTAAAATTGCTAACAGAATATAAAAATGGAAACGCGGCGATGAAGGCGCGGTATATTAATTCCTATACCGATGTCGGCTTTAAAAAGCTCTTCGGCGAAGAGGGCAGCGCTGAAATCGCCGAGTTGACCGGTCTCTCCCCGAAAGACTTCGAGACCTTATAATAGACTCACGCCCCATACTCTTCAGCTTTGACTAAGGATACCTGGGGCGGTTTAAAAAACTACGACGTGGCTCTGGGAAAAGGACATTTTTCGCGTGCCCCCTTTTTTACTCTTCAAAGAATCGGCAATCTCCTGGCATCGTTTTTGAATGAGTTCCTGGTTAAGGCTCATGATGCGAAGGCCTCCTTAATACTTCGGCGGAGCAGGGATTTCATGTCCAGGTAGTGTCGGACGACCCGTTCCATGAATGAACAAAGGAAATCGGCGCAAAATTTAAAATACGAACGTCCACCGGCAGTTGAATCAAAGTGGAAAGGTGCTCCGGCAGATCTAAGGAATATCGATACCCATTCGTATTCGACCTACTCTTTTTTTGATGAAACACCCATTCACATCAATACAGGGAGAAAGCTCTCCCAAAAGGCGCTGTAAATGAGTTTTTATCTGAACCCTAAAATCGGCATCGATAAAGGCAGCGGTAGAATGCTCATCTCTTTCGTCTATCCCAACAACCCGGTTGAATTTTTTGTCTATTCGGTGGATGGGAAATATCAGGATCAATTTCAATATGAAATAGAGAAGCAGTACACATTCCCTTCCCATTTCCTGGATTTCCCGGTTAAATATCCCCCGATTGCCTATGTGCCTTTTATCAGATCGATTCTTGTTTACAAGAGTCACTTTGTCGTTTTTTTAACGAAATTGAAATATCGAAAGGAATTCGGCGAGACCGTGGGCTGTGATTGTCTCATCTTCGACGGTAAAACCAAAAACCCAAAAGTTAGGCTTTCGGTTGATAAAAATTTAAACCCTTTTTTCATCTCGGACGACGGCTATCTATTGGCCAGTAAAAGTCACGATGAAACGGAAAGATTATATATCTATAAATTAGAATTTTAGGGGGTGACAGTCTTGTCTGACCTCTTTTCTGTGCCCATTTTTCGAAAATCACAGGTCCCTTACTTTGGGATTTCGAATTTTATTCTTTGGGGTAACTCCAGAGCGGAAAGCAGTTGAATTTTGGGCATCAGGGGGGTATTATTTCATCTGAATCCATACAAGCGAGGTAAATGATGCCGACTTTAGTAAAAGGGCCTGCCGTGGTTAAAGCCGCCGGCAACAAACCCAAGAAAATCGAGGAGTATATTGGCCGGGTCAATACCCGGACCACAGATTTAAGTATTGCCCGGATGATCAGTCCGCCGGGCTGGGCCGAACCGGGCCAGACCCCGGAATTCGACGAATATACCGTGGTGCTGAAAGGCACATTGAGGGTGGAATCGAAACAGGATACGATCGATGTCAGGGCCGGTGAAGCCATCATGACCCGCCGGGGCGAATGGGTACGATACGCCACTCCCGGTCCCGAAGGGGCTGAATACATCGCCGTCTGCCGGCCCGCCTTCTCCCCCGATTCTGCCCACCGGGGCTAAATTTTTAGTTAAAATTGATTTATTTGTTGAAAATCTTCTGAAGGTAACATAATATAATTATGTAAAAAGGAGGTTATCATGAAAAAATTTTTCCTTGTTTTTTCTTTAACGATTGTGGTTTTCTCATTAATCCTGGTAACAGGAATAAAGGGAACCACAACAATCAGCGAGAACGATTGGCAAGACCAACTGGAACAAATGAGAAAGGAGATTAACGAGAGGGGCTATTCCTTCACGGTGGACTACAACTCCGCCTGCCAGTATCCCTTGAGCCAGTTATGTTGTTTTAAGACGGAGCTGGCCATGGGGGAGACCAGCACCAGAGTGGAAGCCGACGATCAGAATTTCACCGTCCGATTGGATCTGCCCTCCCGCTACATCGGTTATTATACGCCGGCCAAGGATCAGGGGGCCTGCGGCAGTTGCTGGGCCTTCTGCATGGCGAGTGCTGTCGAGGGACTGATCAAGAAGATGATGAGCACCGAAGAGGATCTATCGGAGCAGTGGCTGTTGGACTGTAACCCCTGGGGCTGGAGCTGCCAGGGGGGCTTTATCAATTTTTACATGTTCATGAACGAGGGCGCGCTGACAGAGACCTGTTATCCCTATGTGGGCTATAAAAAACCCTGTAATCACTCCTGCTCCCATCTCTATTTCATCTACGATTGGGATTGGGTGGGAAACAGCGGCAGTGTTCCGCCGGTGAACGACATCAAACAGGCCATCATGGATTACGGCTCGGTGGCGGTGGGCATCGTCGCCGATTATTGGTTCCAGGCCTACAGCGGCGGTGTGTTTGACCACTGCACAGGTTCCGAGCTCAACCACTGTGTGGCCTTATGCGGCTGGGACGACAGCCTGGGGCCTGCCGGCGCCTGGCTGCTGAAGAACTCCTGGGACACCGACTGGGGCGGCGTAGATATCAACGGAGACGGTCGAATCGATCAAGAAACCGAGGGTGGTTTTATGTGGATTATCTACGGTTGTAATTACGTGGGTTATGCCGCCGCCTATCCCATCCCCTATTACGGCGGCTAGATAGCCAAAAATAAAAAAAGGAGGACAAGCATGTTAAGACGAATCTCAACGGTTTTTTGCATCATTTTTCTGTTACTGGGCCTTCAGACAGCCCTCTTAGCCGACTACGAGGTGGCATTGACGATCCCCCTGTACGGCCAGGAAAACAGCATCTGGAGCGGGCCTGCCTGTGCCCAGATGATCTTTAACGGTTATCCCGACCCCTACCCATCCATCTATTTTGAACAATCTTATCTATGGACCTTCATCCAGACCTACAACAGCGGCGAACCGGGCTGGGCCACCGACCCTGAGGGTATGCGGGGCACCCTGATGGACCCGACTCTCAACCCACCCCAGGTGGGGATATGGTCGCTCAAGTCATACGATGTACGGGAAGAACTGATGTTCCAGATCCTCTTCTGGATGAATTACAACAGTTACCCCGTTACCACCCTGGTCAACAGCGGTTACCACTGGGTCGACGTGGTGGGCTATGTGACCGATATCGAGCCGGTCTGGGGCAGCGACCCCGAACTGTTGGAAATCACCATCCACGACCCCTGGCCTATCGGCGTCGGCCAGGTCAGTACCATGACCGGCACGGTCTGGTACGATACCAGGTGGCAAAATCCCGTCACCCTCACGGGCACCTGGTACAACAAATATGTGGCCCTTATCGAACCCCCGGACATCCAGGGATCGGTGAGTGCCGATCTGGTGGATCGAAGAGGCACACCCGAGCTTTCGGAGGCCGAGGCCCTGCAGTACTCTGAAAACTATATCGACCAATTGGATCTGGCTGCCAAACACCCGTCGTACGCAGCGTTGGACGACGGAGATACCCAAAATCTGGAGCCGATCCTGGTGCGGGAAGAGATCACCTTTGAAATGGCCGAGGCCGAATGGGTTCCCTACTACTACATCATTCCCTATGCCAAAGCGGGCGATAATTTTACTTCTGCCTTAAACAGCGAGGTCGATCAGGATCGCTCCAGCATCAGTGTGATCATTAACGGCTCTACCGGGGATTTTGAGGAGGTCGCCTCTTTTGGCCGCCCCGTCGAATATCTCCCGAAAGATGAGGCGATCAAGGCGGCTTCAGGATTCTTGAAACTGGAGAGCCGGGACGTAACGAGCGAGATCAGGGCCACCATGGTCTTTACCCCCTGTAACCTCACCTACAGCCGGGCCTACCCCTTCTGGCGAGTGGAGACCACAGACCAGGTGGTCTACGTGGACCTGAAGGGAAAAGTATACACCAGGCAGGAGATCATCCCCCAACTCTACGGCCGTTAAGCATGGTGGTGGTCGTTTTGGTGCCAGCAATATGAAAAGGAGGCGAAAAAGTCGCCGGTATCGCATTCTGCATGTACCCTGCACCCCCCACCGCAGAGATCGAGGTGGTGGCATCCAGCGCATTTTCCGTTACGTTTTCTATCGCGAATATCCTTGTAGATTTGTGAGTTCATGATGTCTTCAAAGCTGTCTGTAAGGGCATTGCCCAGTATCAGGTTGGAGGGATAGCCGCAGGGAAAGACATCGCCGTTGACATCGATGCCGTTGAATATCCGGCAGGCCTGACAACCAACGCCCCACTCCAGAGCCGTGAGCTCCTTGTTATTCAGGGGTTTTTCCATAAAGGGCACCATCTCGAAGATGGAGTATATGGGCAGGGCCTCACCCTTCCCCTCCCTTATGGCATCGATGACATGTGTGTACTTGAAATCGTACAGCGTCTTGTATTCCTCGGTAGAAAGCCCGATCTCGTCCCAGTTCTCGGCCGCCTTCTTCTGCTTCACCACCGCCCTGAAATAGGGGGCAGCCCCCCACGCCTCGGCCATCTTCTTTATATCCTCCAGTTCATCGATGTTCTGTTTCATTACGGTGGTGGAGCCGCAGGCGAATATCCCGTACTTGAGGGCGTTTTCCACTGCCTTTCTGGCATACTCGAGTGAATGGGCTGCGCCCCTGATCCTGTCGTTCTTTTCAGGGTCTGCGCTGTCGAAGCTGACGAACAGGTGGCCCATACCGTTGTCGGCACAGAACTTTGCCAGGTCCTCGTCGAAAAGTATACCATTGGTGATCAAGGCCTGGTGGTATCCTTTATCGCCGCAGTACTTGATCAGCTCGGGTAGGTCCTGGCGGCAGGTGGGCTCCCCGCCGAACCATATGTAGACCCCGCGCCTCCCCTCCTTACGAAGGCCGAATTCGAGGTTCTCCACGATCTGTATCCACCGGTCGGTGGAAAGCTCCTCCCGATGCTCTTCGGAATCTGCGGCACAGTGGAGGCATTTCTGGTTGCACCTGTCCGTAATGTACATGGCGAAGTGCTTGTTGCCAGGGTGAAACGCCTTGCCGAACTTCTCCCAGCTTAATTTATACTGTTCCTGTACCTCTTTGAGCTCTATATATCTCTGCGGGTCAATGCCGATGGCCTTGCAGTTGTCTATGGCCTGGGCCTTGAAGGGCTCGGGGGTAATATCGAACAGAGCGGTTATCAGGTCGTCATTATTGACCACGCCGGCGTTCCTCTCGACGCATTTTTTCTCTGCAGTGTCGTGCAGCAGCGGCTCCACCATGGGACGGAACTGGTCCGGAACCTGGGCAACAAGTTTTTTAAATATCTCTCCAACCTCGGCTTCCCAATCCATTCTCAAATGCCTCCTTTTACATTTAATCTTGCCTGGCAGTAATAGCGTGTGCTGTTACCGTTAACGGTAGTAACGGCGAACAGGACATGAGGATCGTCATGTCACCATCCACGGAGTAGGTTCCTGCCATGGTCGCTTGCACGGGATTTGCTTCCCCTGAATTTACCTTTCTCAGGGTATCAAGGTCGGTGGAGTGGATGAGCTTTGTGACATCTTCTTCCTCGTTCTCACCCATACCCAGGTAGATACCATCCTTTCTAAAGGCATGCCAGTAGTTAAATTCGGGGCGATTGGTGATGTGGTATTGGAAGACCACGGGGGCATAGGCGAGATTTTCTAAAATAGGTCGAACCTCCGGGAGATCATTGAGCGCTTTGGTTAAGTTCTTTAAATAAGTTTCCCAGAGGGCTTTGTTCACGGCCCCTTGTTCTCCAGATGTGGGCGTATTGATCTCATCGCTGCAAGGGCAGCGTCTGCAAATGGGCAACATCTTACCGTTGATCATTCCCCTGCGGATGGCTTGAAGTTGTTCCGAGTCCCAGATGTCCTCCAGGGTAGCTGTGTTCACGTTACCGAAACTCTTTTCGATGTAGGGACATAAAAAAACGTCACCATCGGGTCCGATGGCCGGAGTAAGCGGTGGCATCAGGGTTAATTGGCAAATGGGGTTTTCTTGCTCCAGTAATTTTCCCTGCCAGTAGAGTTCGGGTCTGTCCCCGAACAATTTTGAAAAAAACATGATCTGGATGCCATTTTTTCTTCCCTCTTCCTTTACGGCATTGATGCTGTTTACCAATTGCTCTTCCGAATATGACAATTCCCCAACGTAACCATTCACCTCCACATCTTGGCCGGTCCATTCCTTCAATAGTTCTTTCGTGGCCTGGATCTCTTCGGGGGTCGTCACATGGGCAAAGATGAAATTAACCGCGTCAACCCCCAACTCCACACCCAGTTTGACAACATTAACAAGATCGTCTATGTTTTCGTTCAATATCACGCAGTGAATCCATACGGGTAAGCCGGCATTAGTGAGAACCTTGATGCCATCTACCGTTGTTTCAAATGCCTGTGACCATCCTCTTATGCCGTTATCATTTTCGCCCGAGCCATTCAATGAGACCTGTATGACAACCAGCTTTTTCAGTTCCGCCAGCTTCTCTGCCGTGGATTGGGTGATGTGGATTCCGTTTGTGGAGATGATCTGGTTTATTCCATTATCGTCGAAGTGTTTCATTAATTCCAGGGTATTGCCGCACGTGAAGGGCTCTCCTCCTAGATAGAATAAGGTTTTAACATCCCTAAAGGCAGTCTTCGCCTGCTCTGAGGACATAGGAGTGACAATATTATCCTTCCTGTGCTTTACAAGGCACATGTAACAATTCAAGTCGCACTTGAAGGTCGGGTAATAGCAAACATCGTGAATTCCACCGGAAAGTCCGCTTGCCCCGATCTTTTGAATGACCTCTAGCGGCGTATCCTTGCCCAGGGGCATCCCTTCGCGCCTGCTCACACCGCAGCCTATTTTCTCTACTACCATTATTCATCCCTCCCTGTCGGTATCTTTAACATCCGCAATGGCGATGCCATGTGCCTTGATGGTCAGCGGAATTAACGGGGCGCAGGCCATGAGCTTCGACATCTCGCCATCTACGGCATAGGTACCATCCATGGTTGCCTGGATAGGGTTTATTTCACCTGCATTCACTTTATTGAGGGTATCAAAGTCGGTCTTATGGATGAGCCTGGGAATATTATCCTCTCTATTTATTCCCAACCCCAGGCGAACCTCGTCCTTCTCAAAAACGTGCCAGTAGTTATATTCGGGGCGATCGCTAATTTCGTATTGGAACCTCACCGGGGCAATATTATTCAAGACAGGTGAAAGCTCGGGTAGGTCATTGAGTGCTCTGGTCAGGCGTTCCAGGTATGCCTCCCAGGCGGCAAGGTCGGCAAATAATTGCCTCCTGGGGGCGGAGAGGTCGATGATGTCACCGCTGGGACAGCGTTTACAGACGGGCATTAGTTTGTCATTGATAAGGCCCCGCCTGAATGCCCGAAGTGTGGGCGAATCCCATATCTCTTCTAATGATTGCTCCTTTACATTTCCAAAGCTCTTGTTTACTATACAGCACCCGTAAACATCTCCTTCGGGTCCCACAATGGGGGTAAGGGGCGGCATGAGGGTCATCTGGCATATGGGCCTTTCTTGCTCCAGCAATGTACCATCCCAATAAATCTCCGGTTTATCTCCAAACACACGGGGAAAGAACATGACCTGAAGGCCGAGCCTCTTTCCTTCCTCTTTTGCCGCATTTACGCTGTTGATCAATTGCTCCTTCGAATAAGCGATTTCCCCAATGTATCCCCCTATATCCACCTCTTCGCCTATCCACTTCCTGATGACATCCTTTGTTTTCTTTGCCTCTTCTGCCGACATCATCTGGCCGAAAAGGAAATTGACCATGCCAACCCCCAGTTCTCCACCGAGCCTTACAATGTTTGCCAGATCGTCGATATTTTCGTTCAGGACCACGCTGTGGATCCACGTTTGAAGACCTGCCTTTTTAAGGATTTTGATACCTTCAACTGTCGTTTCAAAGGCCTTTGAAGACCCTCTTATGATATTGTCATTTTCCCCCGTTCCGTTCAAGGAGACCTGGACACATACCAGATGTTTCAACCTGGCTAATTCCTCAGCCATTGTCTCGGTCACATTGGTACCATTAGTGGAAATGATCTGGTTCGTCCTCCTGGAATCGAAGTATTTGAGAATTTCCATCATTTCGGGCCTTACGAACGGCTCGCCGCCTAGATGGAACATCGTAGTTACCTTCACATCGTCAAATACCTCTTTTAGCTGCCCCGGGGACAAGTATGGATCGTCCTTGCCCCTGGTGTGCTGCACATGGCACATGTAGCAATTCAGGTCGCATTTGTATGTTGGAAACAAACACACATCCGATACTCCACCTGAGAGGCCGTCCTTTCCAATCTTCTCGATTACCTCAATAGGTGTCTCTTTGCCAAATGGCAATCCCTCACGTACTGCTCTGCCCATTTTTTGTTCCTCCCTTTTTTACATTTCATTTTTAAGTACCTTTATAATGTTCGAAATATTTTTCTGCATCTACTACTCTGCCGCACAATCCGTCTTCATCAGGTCGATCATGGAACATGTGTAGTTATTTTAGATGCTGAATAGAAAAATCGTTTTGCATCCATGAACCAATTATAGTGATAGAAGATGTTATTGTCAATGAAAATCAGGCAAAAAGTATGGAGATCATATTGCCGGACGGTTCGGTCGTTGTTATATTGTTGGAGAGGTAATATTAAATTTTACTAATTTAATCTCGCCGTTTTGATCTTCGGCGGTAAAGTAAAGATCTTTATAATTAAAAGTAAGGTTGCGAATTTTGTTATATTCATCCGGTATCCGGATTATTGAATGATAAAGATATTTTCCTTCTGGAGAAAATATATCTATTTCAAGAGAGTTTGTCTTTTCCCAATCGGGCACAAATACATATATTAATCCCGTCTTTTCAATGAATATCCGGTTAAAGAATCTTGTTCTATCCGGACACTTTTTAATTAGCAGCTTTAATAATTGTTTATTTATAGGCAAATTTCTAAATCTTTTATTTTTTGTTTTTTCGCTAATTTTTCTACCTTTTCTTCCGGTTATGGAGAAGGAGATAGTTTTTTTAATTTTTAAATCTACTCCCGTTATGACATATTCATCATTTCTTCCATAAAATATTTTTTTTTTCTCAAATTGAGCACATATTACAGCAGCAGCAACATCATGGTCATGCAAAGTTATATTTCCCGCTTTTTCATCATTTACAGACAGAGGTTTGTTTCCAGGCATTCTGGTTATTACTTCATAATTTTTAGTTGACAGGTCATAAATGCCAAGGATATTTTCATGTTTATCCGAAGGTTCTTCAGCTAAAAAAAACAAAAACCGGTCGGGATCAATAAATGTTTTTAAGGCTCGGGCATATTTCAATTTTAATATTTTTTCGGTTTTCTCGAACTCTCCATTGTCTGAAAAGTAGTGAATTCTGCCGGTGTTTACTTCATGAAGAATGATATGCTTATCGGTAAGAAACAGGCGAGTCGCCCATTTATCCAGTACTTCACCCGGTCCCTCTCCTCTACTTCCAAAGTGGTATAATAACTGGCCCTGGGAATTACATACGAATACTGTAGATTGCCGGCTGTCCCATAAAAAAAGATTTCCCTCTTTATTTACGCCAATCCCCCGAATCCCAACCAGAACATCTTCGCCTATTTGCCCGATTTCCCAGGCTTTTTTCAATTTAAAATCCCATTCACCCTGAGTGGGTTTATCTATATTCTTTGCCTGAGAACCACAAAAATATAAAAGACCCGATAAAACGACTATAAAATACAGCTTTTTCATCCTTCAGCTCCTGGCTCTCTACTATATCTGTCTCCAACTATTCTGTCAGGCAGCCTTCTTGTTTTTTTTCTCCTCGCGGCGATAACCCACTTCGATTAAACGATCCACTTCGTCCCAAAGCCCGGGATTCGCCTCACACAACGCCAGCGCGTAAGAGAATATAGCCCGGTAGTTTTCCCTCTGAAACTCGCAAAAACGGCTGCGGCTTTCTATATAATTTTCCTCTGTACCGTCGATTTTTTCAGGACAAAGATCACAAAAACGTTGAGCAAAACAACCGGAGCAGGGACGCCAACTGTGGACACGTTGGTCGTATTTGCGAATCCTGTCGAAATACCAGCGCCCTTCATTAACGTCGCCGATGACCCAATTGGTGGCCAGATGACAAATGGTTATCTTGCCCGAGGGTTCTACATTCCCTTCTTTATATCCGTATAAGCATCCCTTGGTAAAGGGAACTTCGGCCTTATCACGCTTGTAGAGATTGTAGGTCGCCTGAACATTAAAGAATCTGGCGATAGTAGAGTAGAAAAATTGCCACTCTTTTTGTGGGAAAGCCTGGCGCACATCATCCAGGGTCTCAACATTACGCAGCGCCAGTGATCGCTCCCCGATGCGGGCAAGTCTGTCAAAATAGTCACCATCTTTTTCGATGTTAAAGTCTGGCCTGAGCTGCAGGACCGATAAGTGTTTTTCCTCCACCACCGGTTTGACGAGGGGATGCTGCCAGAACGCATCGTCATGGCTGTTGTCTTGATCGGATGTCTGAACCGATTTGATGCGAATATAGGAGCGATAGTACTCCGGATCGAAGATGTGGATTTTCTTCAGGTTCTCCATGATCTTTTTGAAACTACCCCGGCGATTCGCCTTGAAGATCCTGTAGCGATCGTGCTGTTCCTGGCTGCCGTCAATACTGAACTGGAGGTAGACTTTATGCTTGACAAGAAACTCCAGGATGCGGTCGTTTAATATGGTGCCGTTTGACGCCACAGTAACGTCCACTCTTGTCTCTCTTGTTCCAATACGGGATTTCAGGAACTCCACCGCCCGTTTGATGAGCCGGTGTTCAAGAAGCGGTTCACCGCCAAAAAAATCCACCTGTACGCTTTCGGAACGGCGTGAATTATCGGCCAGGAAGATCATGGCATTTTTCAAGGTCTCCCAACTCATGCTGGCACCGCAAAGCTGCCGCTGGGCGTCGTAGTTCCCGCCATAGATGCAGTAGGAACAGGCCAGATTGCACTTGCCGGTTATTGATATGGTTAACCCTGCCATCTCCTCGGTAAGGCGCTGCTTCATGCGGATATCCGTTTTGCCAAAGCGGGGGGTGCGACGAAAACTGCCTCGACGAAGAAAGCCTTCGTCCTGTACAGCCATCAATTCCTCAAACGCCTCTCGAACCTGTTTGGCAGGATGGTGGTCAAGAAGGCGTACGATCTCATCTACCCCTGCCTCACGCTCCCGCAAGATCCGCAAAATATCGTAACTCACCCGGTCTACGGTCACCATGCGCACGTTATGGGCATCGAAAGCGTAATAGCCCCGTTTGCTGCGAAACAATTCGACCGGTAAATTACCGAAGAGTCCATCTCTGAATGAACCTGTAATTTTTGGCTCCTGATCGTTGCACTGCGGTGTTTCAAGTCTCATTTTGTTTACCTCCTGATCCTCTTATATTATCCTCAAACAAAATAGAAGAATCCAGTCTCATATATCGACGGATATACGAGACCGGATTCTTTTGTGGGCGCATTGCTTGCTAACTTAAGACCACTTTGTGGCTTTCATTCTGAAGGGTTTCACATCCAGGGACCTCGACAGAGAGTTTCTTGCAAAGGTCACCTTCATAGCCGCAAGTAATGATTTCACCTGCTAAAGTTGCCTTCAACTCGCTGTTGCGGAGTTTCTGGACGGAGAGGTGTTTACGGTCGTTTAAATTGGTTGTCTTTTTCATTTTTTCTCCTCCTTAAATTTTAATTATTATTTGTACACTGACAAAAGATCGGCTTTTTCCGCCATCGCCATAGCATCTGGCACATGGACTGCCAACTTTGTACAGTCATCACCACTTCCACCGCCGCAGGTATACTCTGTTCCTCCCCGCACTGCCCGCATCTCACCATTGCGCAGGTTCTGGACCTTGATGTGATTACCGCTGTTCTTAAATTTCTTTATTTTCATTGTGTTAATCCTCCTTGTTTTATTTTTTGCCAACCCGGACACTTTAAAACGAACCCCGCATCTACCCGTCCGAGGATAGCGACGGTGTCCTTATGTTTTAAAGACGATTGACTCTTAAGAAAGGGCAACTATGGTGCCAACTTGAAAAAAAGGCTCAAAACGGTCTTATTTAGAGGATATAGGGCGTTTTATCAAATTTGAGTACTCACGCAAAAACGCAGCGTTTCGAGACACCCGTCCCCCATCAAAAACCGTATTATCCCCCTTTAGCCTTTGCTATAAGATATTTTCAACTTTGTACCGTTTCCCTACACTAAAGTTGTCTCCGGGACTCCTTATCACGCACTGCCGCTTTTATATCAATACTTTCCAGGGATTTCAGAGATGCAGCGTTTCGAGACACAAAGAAACTTGACATCTTTTCCTGGCTGTAGTATTCAATCATTTAGAGGAGATAGCATGATGATATTTATAGATTGGGGATCAGGCCAGGTTTGGCACATGGGGGTTGGGATGGTGGCCTTGAAATTGGGGGGGGAAATTGATACTATATGCCAGTGATTAAGTATCAACGGCAAAAGGGAAATTTTGTCAAGCACTGCCCCTGCTCGCCGGAGACGGTCTCCTGCGGTTATTATAACCTAAATCTGCACACCGGCTGCGCCTACGACTGCTCTTACTGCATCCTGCAGGCCTACCTGGAGAGCAAGGAGCCGGTCTTTTACACCAATATCGAGGATATGGAGCGAGAGCTTGCCGCCTTTGTCAAAGGCAAGCAGCATTTGCGCATCGGCTCAGGTGAACTCTCCGACTCCCTGGTATACGAACCCCAGGCCAACTATGCAGCCGGAATCATGGCCCTTTTTGAACAGTATCCGCAGGTGGTATTTGAATTCAAGACCAAGTCGGCCAATGTCAAAAACATCTTAACTTACCCAGGGGTAGTGAAAAATATCGTGATCTCCTGGTCCCTCAATCCCCAGAGTATAATCGACAAAGAGGAGACAGGTACCCCATCACTGTCCGCCCGGCTGTCTGCCATGGCCGCGGTGCAGGAACGGGGCTATAAGATCGGTATTCACTTCGACCCCATGCTGGCTGTCGGCGACTGGCAAGATGCTTACGACTCTTTGATACGGGAGATCGCCGGCGTGGTTCAACCGGAAGGAATAGCCTGGTGGAGCTTAGGAACGTTGCGCTTTCCCTATGCCTTGAGGGCCGAAATATTGAAACACCCGGAATCTCAACTCTTTTCCGGGGAGTTGATCAAAGGCTACGACGGTAAGTACCGTTATTTCAAACCCCTGCGGTTGGCGATGTTCCACGGAGCCCGCGACACCATCCGTTCGCAACTGGGCCCCGATATTCCCCTCTACCTGTGTATGGAGGACTCCGAAACCTGGCAGGCAATTTTCCCGGAGATCGAACCCGCCGAAGCGGTCATCAACCGCTGCCTCTACGAATCGGTGTTCAACAACCTGCAGCCGTAATTCATCTCTCTTCGATGAGATCCACCGGGTTGACGGGCTTGTCGTTGAGCCGCACCTCGTAGTGCAGGTGCGGCCCCATGCTCTTGCCGGAGTTGCCCACAAAGCCGATGGTTTCCCCCCTCTTCACCTGCTCTCCTTTCCGGACTTTGACCGCCTGCAAATGGGCGTACCAGGTGGTGTAACCGTTCCGGTGGTCGATGATGATCAAATAGCCGTAATCCCCCTTAAAACCGGCGGTGGTGACCAGGCCATCGGCCGGGGCCGCCACCGGGGTGCCTGCCTTGGCCGCGATGTCGAGGCCGTTGTGAAACATCTCTTTTAAGGTAAAGGGACTCCTGGCGGGACCGAAGGCGAGGGAGATGTAGCCCCGGGTCGGCCATATATCGGGAACGGCGGCCGGAGCCGGATCTTTTGTTCCCGTTTTCGCCAACTCTTCTTTTTGTTTGTCTTTGGGGAGCCTGAAGATGATGACTGCGGTAAAGGGCACTGGCAGTTGGCCGTCCTTGATCTCCGGTTTGGGGGGCCGGTATTGCCACTGCTTGACTGCGGCCACCGCCGCCGTCTTCAATAACCGGGGGCCGGAAATGACATTGACATAGGCCACCTGCCCCTTATTATCGATACCCCCCTGGAGCCGCACCCAGCCCTCGACTCCCTTTTTTAATGCCTCTTCGGGGTATTGGGGGCGCAGCCAATGAATCAACCGGGGGCGGTATTGGGTGGAAACCAGGATCTCATCCTCCTCGACGACTTCGGTATCCATCTCCCGGTGAAGGGAGAGGAAGTAAATATTACCGTCCGGGTTCTCAAAGCCGAAGATGGCGGTATTCTGCTCTTCCAGTACCACCTCGGTGTCCAGCAGGTTTTTGGTCCTATCTTTAGGATTCTCCCCCTCATACACCTCGATGCGGAAACTGTTCTTTCGTTCTTCCCGGCTTAAGAGTAGACCGAACTTCCGGCCGTTGAGAACAAACACCCGGAAGATCTTTTTGGGGCCCTGGTCAGCAATTTGACATCCTCCACGTTAAATATTCGCTTCAGCTTGCTCTTTTCTTGCGAAAGGTCGGTTTCGGAGACAATATTGCCCACCCAAAAGGGCTCCACATAAAAGGAGGTGACCACCGTGGGCTTATCCAGGTCTTTGGCCCGGATGCCTTCGTAAAAC
This sequence comes from uncultured bacterium, assembly GCA_965603365.1. Taxonomy (GTDB): domain Bacteria; phylum Acidobacteriota; class Aminicenantia; order UBA2199; family UBA2199; genus JAHELQ01. The sequence goes on along the minus strand of CBFDCR010000010.1, from coordinate 28,124 downwards.
CTCATGTTCACCAGCACATCGCTGGCCTGCCCGTTTACCCCTGCCGGATTGCCGTCCTCCAGCTCCCGGGCGACGATCTGTTGAAACTTCGCCTGCCGCCGCAGATGGCTGTGACAGGTGTTTACCGCCACCCGGTACAGCCAGGCTTTGGGGGTGCTGATCTCACCGTTCCGATTCAAATAGTCGAATAATTTGATAAACACTTCCTGGGTGATGTCCCGGGTGTCGTCGGCATCGCCACTGAGCCGAAAGATAAACCGGTAGATACCCTTGAAATAAGCCTTATAAAATTGAGCCACCAACTGCCGGCTGTTATCAAAGGTCACTGGCTGCCGCTCTGTTCGTCTCATCGCTTCACTATTCCGCACTTCACGTCTCATATTATCCTATACATTGAGACGAATGGGAAACCCACTTCGGGCAGCTTCTTGAATTTTTTTACTAAAAAAATTTACAATAAAAATATATTTTGTGTCTATTCAGCAAGTAACGAACATCTACAGGGGGTTTTTATAACACCCCCATGTTGGTGACCAATACGGGCAATTTAACAGGGGGATTCAGGGGCTCTGGATTTTTTGATCAGGGTGAAGGCAATGGCGAAGATGGAGTGGAGGAATACCAGGGTGTAGCCGGTGGGGAAATCGAAGTTGTAGGAGACGATAATGGCCCCCAGGTTGATGATGGTACCGGTGATCCAGGCCACGATGATCAGGTTTCCCCGGCCAATAGTCTTGGCAATTACCGCCGGGGAGATGAGGATGGCAAATACCACCAGCACCCCCGCCAGCTTGACGGCAGTGGTCACGGTGAGGGAGAAGGTCAGGAAGAAGAGCACCTCCTTCAAAAAACCCGATGTCTTTTTGTTGAAGATGTAGATCACAATTCCCAGGATGACGTAGAATACCGCTGCCTTCAGGATGTCCGGCAGGGCGGTAAACAGGATATCGGCGGCCATGAGCTGGTGAAACTCCTCCATGCCGTGGGCCGACCTGGACATCAGGATGAAGACAAAAGAGATGCCGAAGGCGTAGAGCAGACCGATGAAGGCCTCCAGGTACTTGACCCTCCGGGTGGCCAGGGAGATGAGCAGCGCACCCACAATGGCGAAGAAGAGGGAGGTCACATACAAGTGACTGCCGTCAAAAAAGAAGAGGGAGATGCCTGCCCCCACCGCCGCCATCTGGCCCACCGCCAGGTCGGTGAAAATGATTCCCCGGTTGATGATCTCCAGCCCGAAATAGGAATGGATCCCCAACAGAACCAGAGACAATAGAAAAACCGGCAGCAATATATCGATCATACGCCCAACCTCCTCAATATTTCTTCGAAGAGGGAAAAGATCTCTGTCGCCTCCTTCACGGACCCCACATCGTGGGGCATGATCACATAGGGGATGCCTGTCTTCCGGGAAAGATACCTGGAACTCTTCTTGGAGTGGTACACATCGTGCAGGATGAGTTTGATCTGCTCGGACTCTGTCTTTTTTATCAGTTCCAATATATGTTTGGAGGTGGGGGGAATCCCCGGCAGGGGTTCGATGGTCTCCACCACGATCAAATCGTAGTGTTCCAGGAAATAGTCGAGGTTGCGGTGGTATTCGATGTATTTACTGCCCCTTAAGGGTTCCATCCTCCTGTCCCATTCCTGCAGTCGGGCACGCCACTGTTCGCTGAATGTTTGATTGTTACTCCGGTAATATTGGGCATTGGCGGCATCCAACTGGCTCAGTTTCTCGGCGATGGCGCTGGAGATTTTGGGAATATTGGTGGGGGACAGGCTAAAATGGGGGTTGCCCTCCGGGTGAATATCCCCCTGGGCCCGGGACACGCTGGTGGGCACCTGGATCAACTGGACGTGATTGGAGAGATCCAGGAATCCTTTTTTACCAGGCATTACCTCGGGATTATTGGCCTGGTTGAGCAGCGGCGGCAGCCAGCCGATCTCCAGTTGGGCACCGTTAATAATGAGCAGATCGGCGTTCCTGACTTTGCCAATCAGGGACGGCCTGGGCACAATGGTATGGGGGTCCCAACTGCCGCCTGTCAAAGACATGGAACTCACTTTTTCTTTGCCGATCTTCTGGACCAGATCGTTCATATAGGGATAGGCGGTCACCACCTCTATTTTGGCGAAGCTGCACATCACAAAACATACTATAAATAACATAAACAAGATTTTCTTCATTTTTACCCTCCTCATGAAAATCTAAAATGGATGGGCCCCATGGGCACCGATCGATAAATTGATCTGGAAAAACACCTCATGAATCTCTGCCGGTTCTCCTGCCGGGTAGCGGGAATGATCGTAATTGTACTGCAGGCGAATCCGGGAAAACTCGGTGGGATTATACTCCAGCATCGAGGAACAACGGTAGAGGTGATCGGGTACGGCAAACAACGGCTCACCGCCGCCGGCCTCCTTCTCGAAGATCAAATCGTAGCGGGCGCCCCAGCGCCAGCGCCGATTAAAACGCCAGATCCACTCCAGGTAGAGACCGGACTGGCCAGGCGTGATGGGGTCAACAACTGAATCGGAATACTTCCGGGCATCTACTTTGCGATGGATGTACTCCCCCTGGAGGGAGATATACCGGTAAGAGTCGATCAGGTATTTGAGGGTCAAATCGCCCCCCCATAGCCGGCTCGTACCGGCAATGCCGTATGCGGATTCCGCCTGAAACCAGCGGTATTTACCGGAGGCAAAGGAGATCCCCCCCAGTAGGATCAGCCGCTCAAAATCTAACGACGTTTTGGCAAAGGCGACCCAGAGGTGGGAATTGGCCTCCTCTATGTTATACTCGCCGATCTGGAAACCGGTTGTACCGAAGCTGGCCTCGTTTTCACCCTTCAGGTACTCGACGCCCAACTGCAGGAAGATGCCCAGCGGCGCCACCCAGTTCAACTGGACGCCCTTTTCATCGAGGTTGGATTCGCCGAATATGCCCCGGTAAATCAGGGGTTGGTCGGAAAAATTCCAGTAGTGATCGTGCTGGGAATTTAACCGTCCGAAACTGCTGAGGAATTGACCGGCCTTGAGCTGGAAACCCAGCGGCAGGCTGCGGGTGCGGACATAGGCCTCCTCGATCTCAAATTCCCCCTCCGACAGGTGAAAGCAGGTAAACAGATCGAAGTAGGGGTCCACCACCGCGCTGATGGTCAACTCGGCATAGTTCAAATTAAAGCCCCGACCGGCGAAACCTTCATCGATGCCCGTCAGCGAAAAACCCGGCAGAGCCATTGTTTGAAACTCTTCATTATTGACATTTCTATATGCGTAGGAAAAATCGACGATCAGGGCGATATCGGGCACAAATTTGGCCTGGGAAAAGGGCGAAGAGGTCTTTTGGGGCACCGCGCCCAAAGGGTTCAACAAAAAGACCATCGAGAGGGCCAGCCATATAGTAAAAAATATCGGAATTTTTTTCTTTTTCATTATTTTCCTCCTTTTTTAAAAAACCGACGCACAAACTTTCAGTGGATCATCAAAGGCGATGCGGCCTAAAAAAAGGAGGCAGGAGGGGGGCGAATCCATACCGAATTGGTTAAAATATGGAAAAAAGGCAGAATATTTTGATTGTTTACATTTTGAAAAAGGACAAACTCCAGGGTGATGGAGACGGCTTCGGCCAGGTCAATGGTAAATAGGGTCTTCTCAAAATTGCACAGCGAGCAGTCGTTGTGCCGTTTGCCGTCCGGGTGGAAATGGTAAGAAGATTCGACGCTTATACCGCAAAACAGTATAACCAGCAGGACAATCCAGAATACCCTCAGTTTCTTACCGTTCATGAGATTTATTGCACAAACTATAGAAAGAATATTTTAGTAAAAAAGAAAATCATTGTCAAATAGAATTTTTAGGGGAATATATATTAAACACCAAGAATAACTATTTTTTTAGACCGAGGTCGGCCAGGGTATCTTCAACTTTTTTGGAAATTTCGGAGTCGATCTTCTTGTAGCGATCTCTAACTGCCGGTTTTTCTCTGGGTTTGAAGGACTCCGTTAATTTCGGTTCCTTTTCTTCGATCTCAATGGTGATTTCCGGTTCCTCTTCAGCCTGCACAGATTTTGTCTCGGCCTCTATGGGCTGCACCGGTGATTTCGCGGCCGCTTCCGCCTGGAACCTGACGTCTGAAACCGGCTTCTCCCAGATGTCGAGGGCCAGTAACAGGGAAATGCTGTCCTTGAACTTGCTTCTGTTCAGGGGCTTCTCGAAGTAATCGTCCCCCTTGCCTTCGGTAAGGGCCCGCTCTCGGTAAGATTCACCCTTATAAACGCCGCTTACAATGATGCGCTTTGTATCTCGACAGTTCTCGGCAAGCCATTGGTTCAGGGTAAATCCGTGTATCCGGGGCAAAATCACTTCGGAAATCACCAGATCGAATTCTTCTTTTGTCAGCAATTTTCGGGCCTTTTCGCCGTCGTTTGCCGAAGTGACCTCGAAGATGGGGTGGTTCAGGATATTTTTTAGCTCCTCGATAGAAGCCGGATCAAAATCAACGATCAAAACCTTCTTTTTCATGGCATTCCTTCCGCTTACATTTTATCCGTTTTTACACTATTTTGCAATAACCGATTGCAAATTATAGGGGATTTCTTGTATAATGATTCTTCATAAAAGGAGATATAGATGAAAGCCAGGATTCCTTTTTTTGCCGAGGCGCCGTTCAAGGAGGAGGAAGCGGAAGCAGCCTCACTTTTTTCGATATTGATGGACGAGGAATTTCGATCATACCAACGGCTGCGGACGGATTTTCTAAAAAGGCAGGGACTGATCATCGCCATGTTGGCGGCAGCGGGGGGGGCGTTCATATTGTTTGATCTCCTGCCGGTCACCCTGACATTTTTAATCGCCATTCTGATCTTCGGTGCCGTTCAATACCGCCGGTTTAGCCGCTTAAAACCCCGTCGATTTGTGAAGGCAATGGGTAAATTTTATTGGCCCCTCTCCCTGTTCCCCTTTGAAGAGGGAACTATTTTACTGGACCACTCTTCATTTACCTCCCCGCTGGAATTGACCCACAGTTTTGTAGATGATCAAGACCTGAAGGAGATGAAGGATTTAAGGAAAGAGACGACGGAACTCTTCTCAAAGGAAGATATATTACTGGAAGCCGGGGAGAAAGAAGTGGTCAGCGAAAATCTTTCGGTTTACGGCATTGAAAAAAGGGTAAGGGAGATATTTCACCGCGCCATCGATATGGCACACAATCACCGGGAAGAAGCGGTAAACCTGCCGGTCATCGATGCCAGCCAACCGCTGAACCGGGAGGTTGCCGCCTTGCTGCGCAGCACTCTACCTTTCAGGAAAAGCGAAGAGGCGCAGGCTGCGTTTATCGAGGAACTCGATGGGGAGGCGGCATACAATGATTTTATGAACTGGTATGATTTCTTCAGCCAATATAAAAAAAATAACCTGGAGAATAAATGGTCGAGGTGGTTGGGAGAAATGAAGAAATATGCGGAAAAGCACGGCCGGAAGCTGGACCAGAACCTGCTCGCCGATTTCCGCGAAAATTTCATGGGAAATGGTCTCCATCCCGGCTACAGCCATTACTGCCCGGAATGTAACCGGAATAGTGCCGAGAAAACCGATGATTGGCGGAAATTCCCGCTGGATGAGAATTCCCGGATGAGGTTGACCGGGAAGGACAAGTGGCAGTGCCCGGTCTGCGGCCACCTGACCGCCTCCCCGCTGAAGGTCTCGAAGATATACGACGAGGTCATCTTTCCGGTGACCCGGTTGTTGATGCTGGACGACCAGAATAAAAAAACCGCCAATCTGAACGGCTTTATGGGACAAGGTTCTCCCGAGCCTTTATCGGCTGAAGTAGATCGAAAACTTTACACCAGAGTTTTTGCCCTCCTGAAGGAAGATTTTGACCAACAGTTGACCAACGAAAAGGGAGAGTACGACCAGACGTTTTCGCAAGTCCTCTCTGGAGCCGAAACCGCGATCCGGCAAAGCAGGAAAGCCCACCTGGCGGAGTTGAACGAAGAGTTGTCGCAAGAATGGACGAAGCTTCTGGAAAAACGGGACCAATTAAGGGAAAAAATAAACGCATTAAAAATCGATCTGTGCATCCCCGAACCCCTGCATATCGGCATCCCCTTATATTGTGCCCGGTATGGCGGCATCGACAGCAAAGGTGAATTGGCCGTGCTGCTGCCGGCAAAACTGGCCCAAAAAATAGAAACAGACGGGGCAGTCAACTATGAACTGGTTCAAAATGAAATATTTACTCATTACAAAGAAGGAATTTTAAATAGGGTGTCCGCCTTACTTGACAGCGGCGGGTACAAACTGGAAAAGACAAAACGTTGGCGAGCCATATCAAAGGGCATGGAAAAAATGAAATCCGGCGACTTTTATGCGAATAACAGGGGTGATTTTTTCGATTTCGTCGAAAAGAGCTATGCCGATGATCAGGAGCAATAAAATGGAACAAGATAAAATCAGCGACGATGTCCGTTACGTGGTGAATGGCCGCCACATCGGTGCCATATTTCCCACCAATGTCATGGAGCTGAACCGTGAAGTATACTTAAATGACGGCGCCGATATCGAGGGGGCGATCTACGCTCATTCCCTCTATATTCGGGGGGGAGACATCACCGTTTCCCGATCGATTTTTTCCAATAATACATTGAAGATTTCCCTGGAAAAGGAGGGCATGGTTAACTTAAAAGCCTCGCTGGGGGTGGGTCGATCCCTCTACATCGAGGATCTGGCGGAAAACAACTATGTCAGAATCCGGGGGGACGTGCACCTGGGAAACGCCAACCTGAAAAAAATCATTGTATACGGAAATATATATGGCCACCATATCAACCTTGATCACGCCGCCGTCCTGGGCGGCATCTTCGCCACCGGCAAGGTGACGGTGAAAAACAGCCTGGTGGGAACCTTCCTGGCCGATCGGGTGAACCTCAATGACGGTACCACCCTCTGGCTGACCGAAGGTATCGGGGAGCATGGGGTGGAATTATCCGGGGATGTTTCCGGGTTTACTTTTTCTTTACCTAAAGTATTCTTAGATCTGATTAAAGGCAAACCCGCCGATATCCCTTTTGAGACCTTTGGTTTGATCCAGGACGATGTCAGGCTGGTCCCCCGCTCTTTTCAGGCACACTCAGGGCAAACCGAGGCTTCAGAATCAGGCCCGGAGATGGGGGCCGACCCGGTTCACTGTCTGAGCCTTTCACCCAGGCTGTATCAATCGAAAGGGGCGGCCAGATCTTTTAAAGACAACTTGAAGACCCATTCTCTCTTGCTGAACATGCCCGGCATCCCGGAGAAAGACCGGGAAGATCATTTAGGCAAGTTTGACGACGCCATCTGGAAATACCTAAAAGTCAAAAAATAAAAAACCGGCCCAGATTGTTTCATGTGAAACATCGTGAAACATAATCCATCATGCCTATTTGTATTTGAGCCAGCGGATGATCTCTTTGATGGAGGGTTTTTTGCCGTACATCAAGAGGCCGGTGCGGAAGATCTTGGCCCCCAGCCAGGCCATGAACCAGATGGTGAGAAGGGTCAACGCAACCGACAGGATGATCTGGAATAGGGAGGGCACGGCAACGCTGATGCGCATGAACATCAGGGTGGGGGAAAACAGGGGGAAGAGGGAAGCAACCACCACCGGCAGGGAGTTGGGATTCTGGGTCACCATGATTCCCAGGATAAAGGGAATGATCAGCAAATAAGAGATGGGGGCGGCAAACTGCTGGGCCTCCTGGTCGGTATTGACCGCCGCGCCCACGATGGAGAACAATATCGAATACATAAAATAGCCCAGTATAAAGAATAAAACAAAGTAAAGGGCCAGTTCCAGGGACAAAAAGCTCTTTATGCCGGCGCTGATTTCAATGGTGGCCTGGCTCAAAAAAAGGCCGCCGATGACTATCCACAGGCCCACCTGGGTCAAACCCGCCAGGCCGATGCCGATGATTTTGCCGTAAAACAGACTCCTGGTGTTGGTGGAGGAAATCAGGATCTCGACAATACGGCTGTTTTTTTCCTCCAAAACACCCCGCATGATCAATTGCCCGTATGCCATAATGATGGAAAAGAGGATGGTGAGCATGAAGATCGACATCATGTATTCCAGGCCGGAACTGGAGCGGGTTACCCCCTCCTTTTTGACCTTGAACGTATCCAGTACCACACTGCGGGTGGCTTCCCTGACAATGCCCGGGTCGATCTGCTGCTCATTGAGTATCTGTCTGGAAATGATCTCCTGCAACGTAACAGAAATGTATTTGTTGGTTTCAAAGTCGGAGATGTTCAAGGCAAAAAACTGGACTTTCCGGGCCTGTTTGATATCTTTCGGGATCAACAGAAAGCCGTCCACTTCTTTTTCGAGAATCTTCTGTCTGTAGATCTCGATCAGTTCCCTCTCATCCTGCCCGGCCGCACCGATCTCCTGGAATTGGAGGGTATCTTTCACTTCCTTACTCTTCGCCATAAGCTCCTTCACCACCAGCCCCGACAGATCGGCCACATCGATGTCCTTCTTGCCCCGGCCGTATTTGGTCATCAATACCGGTAAAAAGATGAATGCCGCCATCAGCAGGGGAGTCAGGATGGTGGAAATGATAAAGGATTTTTTCTTGACAATCAGCCGATACTCTTTTCTCACAATGGTTAACCCTTTCAACCTTTTCATTTTCTACTCTCCTTCATGCCTTCACTGCTGCGGCCGCGGCCTTCATTCACCTTGCGGATAAAAATACTGTTCAAAGAGGGCTCGGTGAGGCTAAACCGGTTGACCGATAACCGGCTCGCCAGTTCTTTTAAAAGGTCGTCCTTGTATTTCAGGTCCCGAAGCTCGATTTCCATCTCTTTGCCGTAGTCTTTGTAACTCTTTACATAAGCGAGGGCATCGACAAAACCGGAGTCGCCGTCGTAATGAACCCGGACAAACCGGGTGCCGTAATTGGCCTTGACCTCCGACAGGCTGCCGTACAGTACCTTTTGGCCCTGATTGATCATGGCCACCGAATCCACAATCTTTTCGGCATATTCCATCAAGTGGGTGGAGAAAATAATCGTAATTCCCTCTCGCTTCTTTTCCAGAATGATATCTTTGACCAGCTCAATATTCACCGGGTCTAAGCCGGCAAAGGGCTCGTCTAAAATCAACAATTCCGGCGAGTGGATAATAGTGGTAATAAATTGCAGTTTTTGGGCCATTCCCTTAGACAGCTCTTCCACCTTTTTATCGTAATAGTTTTCCAGGTCAAACTGCCTCAACAGGGTTTTGCCCCGGGCCGTAATCTCTTTGGCCTTCATGCCCTTTAGCTCACCGAAAAAAGCCAGGGTTTCCGATACCTTTAGTTTCCGGTAGAGCCCCCGCTCTTCCGGCAAAAAGCCGATGCGGTCTTTTAGTTTTTCGGAAATTTTTTCACCCAGGATCTCAATCTCACCGGAATCAGGGGCGATTATATCCATGACCATGCGGATGGTGGTGGTCTTGCCGGCACCGTTGGGCCCTAAAAGCCCCAGAATTTCGCTCCGTTTCAATTCCAGCGAAAAGTCATCCACCGCCCGCTTGCCGTTAAAATCCTTCACCAGGTTCTTCACATTCAACACCACGTCATTCATAATTCCTCCTGTCGCATTCTTTTAATAATTTTCACCCCGGTTCAATTCAACATTGTAGTCCTTTTTCAACTCCAGCAGCCTGACAATATGGCCCAGTTCTTCATCTATGACCTCGCCGATCAATTTCTTGTTTTCCTCGTCGATATATTTCTTGATGCTGGAGTAGAGCACCACCGTATCCTTTTCAAAGCCAACGGCCAAATTGATGGCCTCCTCCACCGATGCCACCAACTTGATACGGCCCTGGGTCTGGGCCGAATCACTGAACATATAGGTGGCCAGGAATTCCTGCTTGTAGATCTCGTATGCCGCCTCCAGGGTCTCGGTGGGCGTGAAGGTGGGGGATTTTCGTTTCATCTGTTTAAAACACCGTTCATGCCTCAACTCCTGCTCTGCCAAATAGTGGAAGAGTTTGGCGGTCTTCAGATCTTTGAATTTCTTGGCGGTCTCGGTATAAAATTCATAACCGTTCCTCTCGATCTCAATGGCAAAATCCAGGATATCAACAGGAACAAAGTCGTTCGTCATTTATGTCTCCTTCTCTTTAGATTCCGTCAAATCATAACATCCCCCCCGCCATTAGTCAATAACCAACAGGATATTGTAAATAGCTGGAAAAGACGTTAGAATATAGAGGTGTCGGATAAAAAGGTAAAAATGGTAGACTACGAGGTATTCTCCACCACCGCCGATGTGGGCATCCGGGTGCGGGGCAAAGACTACAAAGAGCTATATCAAAACGCCCTCAAGGGGTTCAATGCCTTAATATTCGGACGACCTTTGCCGGACACGCTGGCGTCTGCCCCTACAAGATACCCCTTCGCCTATACCGGCGACAGCGGCGAAAATGTACTGGTTAATCTCCTCTCTGAGGTGATGTTCCTGTTGTATACCCGGGAGAAATTAACGGTGGCTGTCGAGTTTAAGGAAGCCGCCGAAAAACAACTGAACGCTCATCTACTGACCGCTGCCCTGCCCCCCGGACTGGAACCGGAAATGGAAATCAAATCGGTAACCTACCACAACTTGCACATTAGTGAAGAGAATGGTATAAAATCGGTGGAGATCGTATTCGATATTTAGCTGAATAAATTGAAGTGATCGACTCCACTGAATTTGCGTTTGGCAGTGAGGTGAACATAAAATGGAAATAAAAAATTTTGAACAGATATCGCCCTGCCGCTGGCGGCTGGGAAAGGGCTTTGACCACAGCATGCAGGTGGATGCCGAAATCTTCGCTACCGGAGAAATCCTGCAGGCCGCATTGGCGGACAACTCCATTCAGCAGGTCATCAATGTGGCCTCCCTGCCGGGTGTGGTCTCCCCCTCCCTGGCCATGCCGGACATCCATTACGGCTACGGCTTCTGTATCGGCGGGGTGGCGGCCTTCCCGGCCAAATCGGGCATTGTCTCCCCCGGCGGCGTGGGTTACGACATCAACTGCGGTGTCCGCTGCCTTGCCACCGACATCGAATTCAAAGGCAAGGAGAAACAGTTGGAGAGCATCGGTGCCGCCATTCTCAGGGATATCCCTACCGGCCTGACCAGCAGGAGCAGCCTGAAGCTGAATAAAAAGGAGTTCCTGAAATTCATCAAAAACGGCGCCCCCGAGGTGGTCAACCGGTTCGGCGGTGATCCGGAAGACCTGGAATATGTGGAATCCTCCGGCAGACTGGACTTCCATACCCCCGAGATCATCAGCGAAAAGGCCTATGAGCGGGGGCGAACCCAACTGGGTTCCCTGGGTTCCGGCAACCACTTTATCGAAATCCAGTTGGTGGACGAGATCTTTGACGAGGAGGCGGCAGCGGTCTTCGGGCTGCGCAAAGACTATCTGGCCATTACCATTCATACCGGTTCCCGGGGATTCGGCCACCAGATTGCCTCCGATTACATCGAACGGATTCGCAAAAAAAATTTGAGCCGCGTCAAAGTCAGAGACCCCCAGTTAATCTATGCGGAGATCGACTCGGCAGAGGGAAAACATTACTTAGAGGCCCTCAACGGGGCCTCCAACTTTGCCTGGGCCAACCGCCACCTGCTGATGAAGCAGGTGATTGCCATCTTTGAACGGGTCTTCGGCAGTTCCCGGCAAAATCTGGGCATCCAATTGCTCTATGACCAGGCCCACAATATCGCCAAATTTGAGACCCACACCGTGGGCGGCAAGAAAAAGACGCTGCTGGTGCACCGCAAGGGGGCCACCCGGGCCTTCCCGCCCCATCACCCCGATTTACCCGAGCGGTACCGGGAGACCGGCCAACCGGTGTTAATCCCCGGCAGCATGGGCACCGCCTCGTATATACTGCGGGGCACCGATAAGGCCATGGAATTGACTTTCGGTTCCTCGGCCCACGGCGCCGGTCGGCGGTTGAGTCGCCACCAGGCCATCAAATTCTCCGAAGGCATGAACGTGCGGGAAAAACTGAAGAAGCGAAATATATTGGCCTTCTGTCTCTCCAAGAAGGGACTGCGGGAGGAGATTCCCGAGGCCTACAAAGACATCGATGCCGTCATCGAGGTCACCCACGGCGCCGGCATCTCCACCAAAGTGGCCCGCCTCACCCCCCTGGTTGTCATCAAGGGCTAAGGCCGGACCATTTTACGATCCATCGTAAATTGGTCCGGACCATTTTACGATGGCCCGTAAATTGGTCCTTGATATTTTTAGTCGTTAAAGGTAAAATAGACCCATGCAAAGAGTATACGAACGGTTAATATCCGGACATCTTAAGGAGTACCGACAAATGGTCTTCCTGTCAGGGCCCCGGCAAGTCGGTAAGACAACCAGTTCCCGGGCCGGTTCAGGTATGCATAGATACATGAACTGGGACAACCAGGCAGATCGAATAATGATTACCAGAGGCCCCGATGCAGTGGCCGAACATCTTGGACTCCTGGATTTACGTGCGGATACCCCTCATATCGTATTCGACGAATTACATAAATATAGAAAATGGAAATCCTTCCTCAAAGGCTTTTTTGATGTCTATGGAGACCGCTGCCGTTCGACCGTTACCGGCAGTGCACGGTTAAATGTGTTCAGGCATGGTGGAGACAGCTTGATGGGACGATACTTCTTGTATCGAATGCATCCGCTGTCGGTGGCCGAATTGTTGAATCCCGAAATGCCGGAATCGGAAATCCGGATGCCCCAAACAATCGACAAAGAATCGTTTCAGCAGTTGCACACTTTCGGAGGCTTCCCGGAACCTTTTCTCAAAGCCAATACCCGGTTTTACAATAAATGGAAACGTCTCCGCAGTGAACAGTTTTTTTATGAAGATGTTCGAGATATCACCCAGGTTTATGAAATCAACCAGATCCGGGTTTTTGCCGACTTGCTTAAGGCCGGTGCCGGAGCACTGTTTAACTACAGTTGGTATGCAAATAATGTCAATGTCTCTGTTGACACCATTCGCCGGTGGCTGGGATTACTGGAAAGGCTTTATTACTGCTTTACTGTGCGCCCCTGGTTCCGAAACATACCCAAATCCCTGCGAAAACAGCCGAAGGTGTATTTGTGGGATTGGAGTGGGATAGAGGACCCCGGCGCCCGTATCGAAAATTTTCTGGCATCACAACTACTTAAAGCCGTACATTATTGGACAGATACCGGTTTTGGTGAATTTGAGCTCTATTTTATCAGGGATAAGGCCAAACGGGAAGTCGATTTCCTGGTAACACGAAATAGCAATCCCTGGTTTCTGGTTGAGGTCAAATCTTCTGGCAAACGGGGTTTAAGTCCCCAACTTGAATATTTCCATGGACTTTTAAAGACCCATCATGCGTTTCAGGTCGCCCTTGACCTGGATTATGTGGAGCGTGACTGCTTTTCGGTAAACCACCCGGTTCGGGTACCGGCGACAACGTTTCTATCCCAGCTTATTTAAAAATGACATTGGTAGAAAAGATTGAGGGTTTAAAACGAAGGTTGAGGGGGTACGGCAAGGTGGCCGTGGCCTTTTCGGGGGGTAAAGACTCCTTTTTTCTGTTAAAAGTTGCGGTGGAGACCCTGGGCAAGGAGAGGGTGACGGCCTTTTTTGTGGAGACCCCGTTTGGCTCACTCCAGGATCGAAAGCGGCTGGAATACTTCCGGAATCAACTGGATTTTAACCTGGAAAAAATCTCGCTGGCTTTTGGCCCTGATGAAAACATGATGAAAAATCCCCGTGACCGCTGCTACTTTTGCAAAAAAAAGATCTTCCGGGCCCTAGAGGAAGCAGCCGCCTCGTGGGGATCAGGGGCCATCCTGGACGGCACCACTGCTTCCGACTTGCAAGAATACAGGCCGGGGCTCAAGGCCCTGCAGGAGTTGGATATCCTGTCTCCCTTAGAGGGAGAAAACATCTCCTCCGGGGAAATCCAACAATATTTAGAAGGGGTGGGCATTGAACCCTTTTATTTGACCTCCTCCACCTGCCTGGCCACCCGTTTTCCCTACGGCCTATCTCTAAGCGAAGATTTATTGCGACGGTTTGACCGGATTGAATTCTTCTTGACGGACTCGGGTATTTATCCCGTCAAAGTCAGGTATATTGAGGAGGGCATCAGAATTGAAACAACGGAAAAGCATTTTAACCGAGTACTGGCACTCAAGGAAAAACTCATCGACATCTGTACAGAAAATCAATTCAAGTTCGTTACCCTGGACCTGGGGGGCATAAAATCGGGAGTCTGGGATTGACAAAAGCGAGGGTTTAGGGTATGATTCAGGTTGCTTTAGATTGTATCGGAGGATTATTGAATGGCAAATCATAAATCTGCACTTAAGAAGTATCGAAGAGACGAGAAGAAGCGGATGATCAACAGGATGAACCGGACTAAAATGAGGAACAGGGTCAAAATGTTTAGAAGAAAGATCGAGACCGGTGAATTGGAAGAGGCCAAACAACTCTTTTCCGGTGTGGTCTCGATTATAGATAAAACCGTTACGAAAGGCACAATTCATCGCAACACCGGTTCCAGATACAAATCGAGGTTAAATCACCTGTTGAGGAAAGCCGAAGCCCAACCATAGCCTGTTTTTTAAATGAATCTTCCCAGGGACTATATCTCGTACAACCAGATTAGACTGTATCAAAATTGCCCCCTGAAGTATTACCTGACCTATGTGGAAGGAATTTCTATGCCCATCAACGACAAAGTATTTATGGGGATTGTATTTCACTCGGCGGTGGAATATTATTTTAAAAAAAAGATCGAATCGGTAGAACCGAAAAATCAAGATGTGCAGGATGTGTTCCTGGGAAACTTCAGGGCTTTTCAGGAGGACACAGAGGTCGTCTGGCAATCTTCGGCCGAAAAGGTCGAAAAGCGGGGGATCTCATTTATGAAATATTTCTTAAAGGAAATGGCGGAAATGATGGCACCCCTAATGGTGGAGAAGGAGTTGGAGGTTGAACTACCCGGCCTGGGGGTCAGGTTGAAGGGCATAATCGATCTGGTGGAGCAGGATTTCACTATCACCGATTTTAAAACCGCCACCAGCAAATGGTCCAAATCCAGGGTCAAGGGCTCGCGGCTGCAAATGATGGTCTACAAATACCTGTTTGAGCAAAGCTTCGGTCAGGTCAGTTCAAAACTGAAATTCAAAATTCTTTACTCAAAAAATGCAGTAGGCATCCGGCATCAGGAGATCCGGGTCAAACCGGAGGATACGGATGAGGAAGAGATGTTGAAAGTCATCCGCCATGTGGCCGGCAACATCAGCAGCGAGGTTTTTTACAAAAACGTTAGCTATATGTGCGGTTTTTGCGAATTCAAAGATATCTGCAGAACTTATACGTAGGAAAGGGGATCCGGAGCCCAAAAAAGCGTTTTTTTATTTTTTTTTGTGAAATTTTCACATTTTCGTATTATAATACTATAATAAAATAAAAAAAGACAGAGAGTAAAGTTAAGGAGGAAAGATGTTTACACAGTTTGATCCTCTCAAAGACAAAATGTTGCAAGTAATGGACAACGATGGAAAGATCATCAATACCAAATGGAAACCGGATATTGCCGATGAGGAGATAATAGAGGCGTACAAATTCATGCACTTTGTCCGCACCGCCGATTTAATGGCCGTCTCCTTCCAGCGGCAGGGCCGCATGTACACCTATCCCCCCAACCTGGGCCAGGAGGCCATCTCGGTGGCTGCCGGCAGGATCATGCGAAAAGAGGACTGGCTGGTACCGGCCTTCCGGGAGATGGGGGCCTGGTTGTCCAAGGGCGCCAAACTCAGCGATATTTATATGTACTGGGGCGGTTATGAAGACGGCTCAAAATTTTCCGACGCCCCCAACTTCCTGCCCTCCGCTGTTCCCATTGCCTCCCAATTGCCCCATGCCGCCGGTATCGGTTACGCCATGAAGTACCAGAAGAAAGACAGCGTGGTCTTTGCCTTTGTGGGCGATGGGGGCACGTCGCAGGGTGACTTTCACGAAGCCCTGAATTTTGCCGCCGTGTGGCAGGCACCGGTGGTCTTCATCATCCAGAACAACCAGTTTGCCATATCGGTGCCAGTCAAAAAGCAGACTGCCTCCGTCAACCTGGCCGTCAAAGCGGTGGCTTACGGCATTCCCGGCATCAAGGTGGACGGCAACGACTATTTTGCCGTTTACCGGGCCATCCATGAAGCCTTCCGGCACGCCCGGCAGGGCAAAGGCCCTGTCTTGATCGAAGCGCTCACCTTCCGCCGGGGGGCACACACCACCTCCGATGACCCCTCCCTTTACAGGAGTCCGGAAGAGGAGAAGGTCTGGGAAGAGAAAGACCCCATCAAGAGATTAAGGGGATATCTCGTCTCTCAAAAGCGGTGGAAAGAACAAGACGACGAACCCCTGGTGGACCAATACCGCCAGGAGGTGGAAAAGGAGTTCTCCATCTATGAGAACACCCCCCCCTACAAGCTGGAGGATGTATTCCGGTACACCTTCAAGGAGATGCCGGGGGATCTGAAAAAACAGCAGGTCGCCTATGAGAAGTTTTTAAACTGGAAGGAGGCACAAAAATGAGCGTAATGAACCTGGTTCAGGCCATAAACAATGCCATCGATATCAAGTTAGGGGATGATCCCGGCGTGGTGGTGTACGGCGAAGACGTGGGGGTGGAAGGCGGCGTATTCCGGGTCACCCAGGGGCTGCAAAAAAAGTACGGCGAACAGCGGGTCTTCGACTCCCCCCTGGCGGAATCGGCCATCGTGGGTACCGCCGTGGGCATGAGCGTGGCGGGTCTAAGACCGGTGGTGGAGATCCAGTTTTCCGGTTTTGTCTTCCCCGCCTTCAACCAACTGGCCGCCCACGTGGCCAGGATGCGCAACCGGTCCCGGGGAAGGTACAACAGCCAACTGGTTGTCCGCATGCCCTACGGCGGCAACATCAAGGCCCTGGAGCACCATTCCGAGAGCATGGAGGCCCTGTTTGGCCATATCCCGGGGCTAAAGGTGGTGATTCCCTCTACCCCTTACGACGCCAAGGGACTGTTGATCTCCGCCATCGAAGACGATGACCCGGTGATCTTCATGGAACCCAAGAGGATCTACCGGGCCATCAAACAGGAGGTGGCGGAAGACAAATTTACCATCCCCCTGGGCAAGGCCAGGATCCTCAAAGAGGGCGAACACCTCACCGTGGTCTCCTACGGCGCCATGATCCGGGATGTGCAGCGGGCGATGGTCCTGGCCAAGGAGGCCGGCATTGCCGTTGAACTCATCGATCTCCGCACCATCTATCCCCTGGATCGGGACACCATCCGGGAATCGGTTAAGAAGACCGGTAGAGTTTTGATTGTCAACGAAGGGCCCATTAGTTTCGGCGTGGGGGCCGAATTGATGGCCATCGTCACCGAAGAGGCATTCCTGAGCCTGGAGGCCCCCCCCACCCGGCTGGGCGGTTTCGATACCACGCCTCCCCTGCCCAAAGGCGAACATTTCTACTTCCACAGTCCCGAAAGGATCTTTTACGAGATCAAGAAGGTGGTAGAATATTAATGCAAATAAAGGAGAACAAAAATGAGATATATTTTTAAATTTCCGGATATCGGGGAAGGCATCACCGAAGGCAAAATCTTGAAATGGTACGTGCAAAAAGGGCAGACCATCAAATCCGGAGATCCGGTGGTGAAGATGGAGACCGACAAGGTGGTCACAGACATCCCTTCCCCCAAAGAGGGGGTCATCGTCGCCCTGTTTGGTAACGAAGGGGAAGTCATAAACGTGGAAGATCCGCTGGTGGAGATTGAGATCGAGGGGGTGGAGGGTGAAGCCGCCGTGGAAATTGCCAGGGAGAAGCCTGCCGGTCCCCGCCAGGAGGCCATAGACGAAAAGGGTTTCGGCGTGGTGGGCACCATCGAGGTGGCCGGAGACGCCGCCGTACTTCCCGGCAGCGATGAGGGTATTACCGTAGAAAGAGAGGTAGAGGAAGAGAAACCCAGGAAGGCACTGGCCACGCCGGTTGCCCGGGCCATGGCCAGAGATATGGGGTTTGACATCGACAAAATTCCCGGCACCGGTCCCAATAGCCGGGTGATGAAAAAGGACATCCAGGATTATTATGAAGACCTGCAAAAGGGGAAAGTCAAGAAAAGAGCGGCAGTCGAAGAAGAGGTGGAACCCCGGGTGGAATACCAGCCCCTCAGCCAGATCCGCAAGGCCATTGCCCGCAATATGATTCGCTCCAAGCAAAATGCCGCCCACATGACGGCCTTCGAGGAGGTAGAAATTTCAGAGCTGGTCAAGCTGCGCAGCAGCCACAAAAACCGCTTTGCCGAGCAAGAGATCAAACTGACCTACATGCCCTTTATCCTTAAAGCGGCCGCCTATGCCCTCAAGCAGCACCCCATCCTGAATGCCCAACTGGACCTGGAAAACGACAGGATGATATACAAAAAGTACATCAATATCGGCATTGCCGTGGACACCGAAGAGGGGTTAGTGGTGCCGGTGGTGCGGGAGGTGGATCGGTTGTCCCTTCTCCAATTGGCCCAGAGGCTCCAGGACATAGGGCAGAAGGCCCGGGAGCGAAAACTCACCCTGGAAGATTTGAAGGACGGCACCTTTACCGTCACCAATTACGGCTCCATCGCCGGAACCTACGGCGTGCCGGTGATCAACTACCCCCAGGCAGGCATACTGGGCATCGGCCGGATCATGAAGGTGCCGGTAGTAAAGGGCGAAGAGATCGCGGTAGGCAATGTCCTGCCCCTATCGCTGTCGGTAGACCACCGCATCGTGGACGGCGGCGAGGCCGCCCGCTTCCTGCTGACGGTCATGGGCTATTTGAAGGACCCGGTAACCCTGTTATTCGGCCAATAGAGAGAATAGACCACTTTTCTATGAGGAGGAAAAATGTCGTATGATTTAATTATAATCGGTTCGGGGCCCGGTGGGTATGTGGCCGCTATCCGGGCCGGCCAGGTGGGCTTAAAGACCGCCCTCATCGAGGAATCGGCGATCGGCGGCATGTGCCTCAACTGGGGCTGCATCCCCACCAAGGCGCTGTTGGAGAGTGCCAAAAGGCTGGAGGCGGTCCGGCAGGCATCGACCTTCGGGGTCGACGGTGTCGATGTGGAAAAACTTTCATTTAACTGGCAGCAGTCCGGTAAACGCTCGGAACACATTGTCAGGCGATTGACAAAGGGGGTGGAGTATCTATTGAAGAAGAACGGCGTGGAGATCGTTAAAGGCCGGGCCGTTATTAATTCCGACAAATCTGTCAGCGTGGAAAACCGCCTGCTGGAGACCCGCAGCATCATCATCGCCACCGGCTCGGTACCCGGGGAATTGGACTACCCGGTACCGGCAGATATCGTCGTGGAGATCAAAAATCTCCTCCAACTGGACCAATTGCCCCAGCAGCCGGTGGTCGTGGGCAGCGGTCCCCATGCGGTGGAACTGGCCCAATTTTTCCACCTGGCGGGAAGAGAGGTAAAGCTGCTCGTTCCCGGCGAGGTGATGGCCCCCCAATTGGACCCCTACCTGTCCGATTACCTCAAAAAATCCTTCAAAAAAGCGAAGATAGAAGTGTTGACCCTGGAGAGGATCAAGGGATATGAAGAGGGCGAAATTATCATCGACGAAAGAAGGGTAAAGTGCGATAAGATCATCAATGCCCTGGATCGGCGGGCCGTGCTGCCGGAGTCCAAAATCGAATTGACCCTCGATAACGGCTTTATCCAGGTGGACGGATTCCTGAAAGCCAGCCTGGATGGGATCTATGCCGTAGGCGATGTCAATGGCCGCAGCATCTTTGCCCATGCCGCCTCCGCCCAGGGGCTGCATGCGGTCAACGTGATCAACGGCCTCAACCGGGAGATGGATTTCGGCAAATTCCCCATCAACATCTACACCTACCCGGAAATTGCCCAACTGGGTCTGGGCGAACCGGCGATCAAGGAGAAGGGCATCGATTACAAAGTCAGCGAATTCCCGCTGTCTGCCAACGGCAAGGCCCTGACCGAGGGCCATACCGAGGGATTTATCCGCCTGCTGTCGGACAAGAAGTACGGCGAAGTTCTGGGCGTGCAGATCGTGGCCGACCATGCCACCGATATGATCGCCGAGGCCGCCGCCGTCATGCAGTTGGAGGGCACCATCTTTGACGTGGCCGCCACCATCCATGCCCACCCCACCGTCTCGGAAATCTTCATGGAGGCCGGTTTTGCCGCCTTTGACCAGCCGATTCATAAATAAAAACAAGCCACAGCGTTCTTAGCGGCTTTTCAAAATGCAAATAGAGGCTTACGACCTAACGGATGCCGAATTACTGAAGGACGACACCCCCGGTTCCAGGTACCTGATCTGGCAGCCGCCGTTCCTGTGCATCGTACTGGGTCAGGGCAGCGAGCCGGAAAAGTCGGTTCATGCGGATGCGGTCGCCAACGATCGGATTCCCCTCTATCGCCGCCCCTCCGGCGGTGAAGCCGTGCTCCTCTCCCCCGACACCTTAGCCGTCTCCATCTTAAGCCGGGAAGACAAATTGAGCGCCCCCGGGCGCTATTTCAATAAATACAACGAAACGATTCTCCAGGCATTGACCGCCCTGGGCGTCCGGGACTTAAGCCACCAGGGATTATCGGACATCGCCATCGGCGACAAAAAAATCCTGGGCTCCGCCATCTACCGCAGCCGAGGCAAAGTATTTTACCAGGCGGTCCTGAACGTCTCCCTCCCCCCCGCCACCATCGAACAATACCTCCGCCAGCCAACCCGGCAACCCCCCTACCGCCGTCACCGCCCCCACCGCCACTTCGTCACCTCCCTCAAACACCAGGGCTACAACATTTCACTCCCCACTCTCAGGCAAACACTCGCCCAAAACTTTGCAGAAAAACAAAAACACCTCCATCCCGTTGCGGTTAGTTATCATTTATGATAATATAATGCAATGAAATGGGATGATTTTTTGGACCACACCAGGGACCGCATGGTCATCGAGTCGGACTTCCTCCACCTGTTGTACCCCAACAAGAACCAGGTGCGGCTCCAATTATCCCGCTGGCACAAGCAGGGTAAGCTCCTTCAATTAAAACGGGGATACTATCTACTGCCTGAAAAGCACCGCAGTCAGAAGATCTTCGAACCCTATATCGCCGCCATCTTAAAATCCCCCTCCTATATCAGCCTGGAAAAGGCGCTGGAGATGCACCACCTGATTCCCGAGGCGGTCTATACCTTTACCAGTGTGACCACCAAAGACCGGCCGGAAGAGTTTGTGAATGCCGTCGGCAGATTCCGCTACGTCTCCATCAAGCCCGACTACTTCTGGGGCTATCAACCCATCTCTCAAGGCCCCTACACCGGCTATCTGGCTGAACCGGAAAAGGCCCTCATCGACCTCTTCTATTTCCAGCGCCAGAGGGTCGGCGAAAATTTCATCGCCGCCTTACGCCTGCAAAACACCGACACCCTCTCCCCCCAAAAACTAAAAAACCATGCCCAAAAAATGAAGCTTCCTTTTATAAAAAGTGCGGTGGAATTATTATTAAGCAGCCTGGAGAAAAGTTAGATGCGGGACGAATTATTGCAGGTTTTAGCGGCAAAAGAGGGCTACAATATCAAACTAAATACCATGCGGGAGTATTTACAGGCCTTTATGTTGAGAATTCTCTTTAAGGAGGACTTTTTCCAATATGCCGCGTTCCTGGGGGGAACCTGTCTAAGGTTTATCTTCAATACCAGGAGATTTTCTGAAGACCTCGATTTCTCTTTGGTCCAAAATGATAGTAGCTTGAACTTTGAAAAGACCGTTGGTTCCCTGGAAAAAGAACTGCGGAACTCCGGTTATGGTGTTAGAGTCAAAACAAAAAAAAACAATCTTTATTCTGCGATGGTTAGGCTGCCGGGATTACTGTATGATGCCGGAATGAGCGGCAGGAGGGAGGAGAATCTCTCGATTAAGATAGACCTGGACACCCATCCACCGAAAGGTGCTCAAACAAAGGCCGTTGTTATCAATAAATATTTCATGCTCGGCCTCACCCACTATGACTTGCCTACACTCTTGGCAGGAAAGCTCAATGCCATTTTAACCCGGACTTATACCAAGGGCAGAGATCTGTACGACCTCTTCTGGTATCTAACCACCCATAAAGATTTGCAGCCCAATCTCCCTTTCCTGAAAAATGCCCTCCGGCAATTTAATTGGAATTCCCGGGGCAAACCTATCGAGGACTGGAAATCCCTGGTGACCGACCATATTCGGAATGTCTATTGGTCCAAAATCGAACAGGAAGTCGGTCTCCTCTTAGAAGATCCCTCCGAGCTAAAACTCTTCACCAAAGACAATCTCCTGCAACTCTTAAGTGTATAGCGGCCGCCATACTATATCCCCCAAAGTGAGCAAAATCATTCCCATAGCCGGCAAAATCGTTCCCATAAGCGGCAAAACCATTCACATAGCCGGAGAAATCATTCCCATAAGCGGCAAAACCGTTCCCATGTGCATAGGTTATAATAAAAAAGACAAAAAGTTGTTTAAATTCCCCGACAGTTGTTGAGGTTAAGTATTTTTTTATAAGGAGGAATTTTAATTGTCGCTGATCAGGATGAGATCTGTCCAGGTATATCAATAAATAGGGGAACTTCTTAACGACATATTTTCGTCTTCCCATTTGGTCGCCCTGGCCCTTCTCCCGTGATTCGTAAAATTGAGCGGCCTCAATAAATTCATCTGCTGCTTCTGGATGGTACTCGATTACTATTTTCTCAATCTGGCTTTTGCCTTTTTTATCACTTGATCCGCCGGGATGCATTGCACTTCACCTTTCTCAATTTCTGCCCACCTTTTTTCTGCGGTACTAAGCCATGCCTGCTCAATGTCGGGATCGGTAAAGTCCTCTATGCTTTCCCACAAACGCTGGGCTATAATAGCCCGTTCATCACTGGGCAGTAACAGGGCTTTATCGGTTAACTTTCAGAAGAAGAATGTGTAAAGGGGTAGGTGGGGCATCGGCGGGGTTTGAGTGACGGCGAAGTGTGGTGATTATGAGGGGTGGGGCAGGAGGATGACCTTGAGGGATTCGCGGCCTTCGGCCACCAGGCGGAAGCCTTCGGCCGCCTCGGTGAGGGGCAGGCGGTGGGTAATCATCTCTTTGACCGAAATACGACGGCTGCGGATCAACTCGACGGCCTCGACGGCATCCAGGGGCGCGTTGCCGTAGGAGGGCATCAACTTAATCTCGTTGCGCCAGAATTCATTGACCGGCACCTTCACCTCTGTACCCGGATCGGTGGTGGCAAAGAACATGACGGTTCCGCCCCGGTCCACCGATTTAAAGGCCTGGTTAAAGGCCGGCAGTGCGCCGGTACAGATGATGACCAGGTCGACGCCGCGGCCGTCGTTTAGCTTCCGCACCCGGGCCGGCACATCGTCATGGGCATCGATCACCGCCTCGGCTCCGAATTCTTCGGCCTTCTGCTTGCGGTAGTCGTTGATGTCGGTGGCCAGGATGCGTCCGGCGCCTAAGGCCTTAGCTGTCAATATATGCAGGATACCGGAGATGCCGCTGCCCAAAACCAGCACACTCTGGCCCGGTTCCAGTCCGGCGGTGCGCTGGCCCCGCACCACGCAGGCCAGCGGCTCAATAAAGGCCCCTTCCTCAAAAGAGAGCTCCGGGGGCAGGGGGAACACCCCCCGGTCCACGTTGAGGCGGGGGACCTGCAGGTACTGGGCAAAGCCGCCGGGTTTGAAATTGGTGGTATGCAAGGTCTCGCAGGCGGTGTGATGGCCCCTTAAACAGTAGTGACAGGTGTTGCAGGGGATATGGTGGGAGACAAATACCCGGTCTCCGACTCTGTATTGATCAACCGCCGGGCCTACCTCGACGATTTCGCCGCTGATTTCGTGTCCCAGCACCAGGGGAGCCTTTTTCTTGCGGTACCACTCCAGGACATCGCTGCCGCAGATACCGCTGGCCACGACTTTGACCAGGATTTCATCGTCACCGATCTCAGGTATCGACATCTCTTCGATGCGGACATCCCGGTTGCTGTAATACATTGCCACTTGCATGGTATCCACTTACCCGCGGTTTTTGGTCTCGTTGAATATCTCCATGGCCTGGGGCGGAGTCGCCTTTTCGTGAATAATGGCTTGCAAGGCCCGGGCCATGGGCAGCGGATGCTTATTTTGCCACACATTTCGGCCTAAGTTAATTCCGGCTGAGCCCTTCTGCATGCCGTCGTAGACAAATTCCAGCACTTCCAGATCGGTTTCACACTTGGGCCCACCGGCCATGACCAGTGGAACCGGGCAGCCCTCCACCACCTTGTCGAAGTCTTTGGCGCACCAGTAGGTCTTGACCACCCGCGCCCCCAATTCGGCGGCGATGCGGCAGCAGAGAGAGAGGTAACGGGCCTCCCGCTTCTCTGTCTCCTTGCCCACGGCCGTTACCGCCATGACGGGAATGCCGTAGTCTTCGCACATGTTGACCAGATCGGTCAGGTTCTCCAGGGTCTGTTTCTCATAATCGGTGCCGATGAATACAGACACCCCCACCGCGGCTGCATTGAGCCGGATAATCTCCTCGATGGAGGTGGTGAGTACCTCGTTGGCCAGATCCCCGCCCACGATGCTGGTGCCGCCGGATACCCGCAGGATGATGGGCTTATCGATGGCGGGATCGATGGCCGGGCGCAGTACCCCCCGGGTGACAAACAGGGCGTCACAGTAAGGCAGCAGGGGCTGGATGGTTTCGGCGGGTCTTTCCAGGCGGTGGGTGGGGCCCAGAAAGTAGCCGTGGTCGATGGGCAAAAAGAAGCAGTGGCCGTCCTCTTTAAAGAGTCGGCTCATCCGGTTTTTCATTCCCCAATCCATGTTGGTTACCTCCTCATCAGAATGTAGTTAAAAACCATTTATAAAGATGTGTCTTACTTTTACTCCGAATATTTAAGCGATACACTATCCCCTATCCCTCCGGCCGCACAATCAAATACCCCTTCTCGATCAACCAGTGATGAAATTCGTAGGTGGTGTGGCGGCAGGTGGTCGTGCAAATGCTGCGGATCTTTTCATACTTTTCGGAACCTTCCGGCTGGGCCATCAGGTCCAACTGCACCGGGCAGCGGATATCTTTACAGTACTCCCGGCGTTGATAATCAATATAGCCTTCAATAGACATCGTTTAACCTCTCGTTTAAGGAATACTTTATATAATTTTAGCCGTGAAATGTCAAGGTCAAGGGGAATGGGGTTTGCATATTTATTGGGATTTGTATAAAATAGTTTTTTCCTTATCTTTTGGAATGATCCAGATGGAGGTGAAATGAAAAAACGTTTTTTCGTTGTGTTTTTTTTAATCGTTGTTATGGGGTCTTCCTTAATGACCGATTCGGGGCCAAGAAAAGATACTTTGAGGGTGGGCATTCACACCTTTCCTGGCTGCCTGAACCCCGTGTATGCCACCGATGAAACCGCCCAGGCGGTCATCAATAAAGTCTTCGACTCCCTGTTCGTTTTCGATGTCGATGGAAAAGTTTGCCCTGGACTGGTGCAGGATTACCATTTCCAGGACGATAGGATCATTATCCTCGACTTAAAGGAGGGAATCTATTTTTCCACCGGTGAGGAATTGTCCGCTGCCGACGCGGCGGCCACCTTTGGGCTGCTGAGGAATCCGGACTTTAAATATCCCTATCTGTCCAGCTTGATGTTCATTGATACCCTCGAACAGGTCGGAAAATATAAAATTAAGATAATATTAAAAGAGCCTTTTGCCCCGTGGCGCAATGTGCTGGTCTTCAAGATCCTGAATGGGGGGGAAATTAAAAATGCCGATCCCCGGACATTCAGGCCGGCCGTTCTGTCCGGCACGGGGCCGTATCGGATCGAGACGATTTCGGCGCCTTCAAAGATTATACTCACTTTAAACAGCCATTACAAATCTGTCTGCCTCTTCCCCCGTCTCGAATACCGGGTGATTGCCTACCCCCATTTGATGCCCTTGAAACTCATGAATGATGAGACCGACCTGGGGGAGTTACAGCCGGAGCATGTCCGGGCTTATGTGAAGAGTACCCCCTGGCAAAAGCGTTTTAATATCGTGAATTACAAGAAGTTCGGTTTTACGTATCTGGTATTTAATTTAAGGAATTCAAAAATAACGGCCGATGTTCGCAGAATTCTTTACAATCGATTGATTTGCGGGAATTTCATCGAGAGATTTTTAAAAAAAGGGGGCGAGCCGGTAGGCACACCCTTTCTCTTATTAAACGGTAAAATCAAACCGGTTCCCTTTGACAAACCATCATTGGGGGCAGCGATACGCCTGAGAATACTGACCAATAGTGAAAGTAGAATCAGGAAGGAGTTTGTCCTCTTTTTAAAAAAGGAGTTGGAACCTCTCAAAATCGAGCTTCAACCGATGTTTCTGGAGTATAGCTCCTTTTTGGACTATTTGAAGAAGGGGCGATTTGATCTGGCGGTTTCGGGTTTTGTGCTGGATATCGATTATGACATGAAAGATGTGTTTTACAGCCGTGCCTTCTTCAATTATGCACATCTTGAGAGTGGGGAGATGGATCGGCTGCTGGACCTGGGATTAATGGAAATGAATCCGCTGAAGCGGGAGAAAATATATTTAGCGGCCCACCGGGTCTGGCTGGAAGATCTGCCCCTGCTGCCGCTGTTTAACCTTTACTATTACGTGGGGGTCTCGAAGAGAATCCCGGCTCCCCCGGATACCTGCCGACTCATGAGTGCCAGCGGAGACTTCCTGCAAAATATTCAGGAGTGGAAAACCAGCACCGATCGCTGAATAAAATTTACCCTTTGTACCCTTTACGACCGTCCCTTATCTTCTCCCATTTCTTGCGTTCAACGCCCCATCCTGCCGGTACAACATCATATTTTTCCGGTCCGGACAATATTTCTGCGGTCCCCACGATATTTTTCCGGTCCACACGATGCTTTTGTGGTATAATACGCCATTTTTTCAATACAGACGATATTTTTCCGACAAAATGCCCCATTTTTCCACTATATTAAAATTTCCCCCACCCGCAGCCACAATTGCTCCTTTCATTCCTTATACTCATGGATCGGCAACTCCGTAAAGGAATAGTAGAAGGGCAGAAAGGGGCCAGACAAAAAAATCTCTTTTAATCAGCGGGTTTGGTTTAGCTCTTTGAAGCGTATTTGGGGAATAATGCCCAGTGCTTTTCCAATCTTTCGCAGAAAAGAGAGGGTGATATTTTTGTATTCGCCGGATTCCAGCCTGGCTATGGCTGGCTGGGATGTGCCAGCAATATCGGCCAACTGCTTTTGAGTCAGCTTTGCTTTTTTCCTGAAACGAATGATCTGCCGGGCAATTTCGAATTCTTCTTCCAGTGCTTCGTATTCTTCGCGGAACTTTTTATCTTTGAGTTGATCCTGAAGTAAAGTGTCGGCATTTATGGTTTTAAACTCAGCCATATTATTCCTCCTTGATTCTTTTCATCAAACTCACTGCCTTCTTAATTTGATTCCTGTCGGTTTTTTTAGACTTCTTCATATAACCAGAGGTAATGATTTATATTCTCTGCTTCCAATGGAAATAAAATAATCTGCATATATCACTGCCCAATTTGACTCTCAGTTCATAAAGGTCATCAACGGCTTTGATTTTTTTGGAATGGGGTTCGGGAAGTAAATAGCCAAACTCTTTTAAAAGTTCAATCGTCCGTTGTATTTTGGCCTGCATTTTTATTGGCAATGAGAGTATGAATTTTACTGCCTCTTCCAGTAATTCCACCTGATATTCCATAGAGCAATTATACCAATTTTGGTATATCATGTAAAGCAAAAAAGCAAACCAGGGCAAAATTAGGAGTCAGACAAGAATCTCACTCTCTGGTCGGATGTGATAGAATCAGCCTCTTCAGCCAATGGGTCACGGGGAGACGAGTAGGAGATAAAAACCTTTTTTCTCGGACTCCGGTGTCATTTTTTTCAACCTCCGCTTCTATTTTAAAAGAAAAATAAAGGTATTTCAATAGAACGTGTCCTTTC
This sequence comes from uncultured bacterium, assembly GCA_965603365.1. GTDB lineage: Bacteria > Acidobacteriota > Aminicenantia > UBA2199 > UBA2199 > JAHELQ01. The sequence goes on along the minus strand of CBFDCR010000010.1, from coordinate 42 downwards.
GGTAAGCGTGTGAGAGAGTGGGGGATTTTTTTTAATTTTTAT
>CBFDCR010000009.1:0-103480 GCA_965603365.1 uncultured bacterium | reverse complement strand
AGGACGGCAATATCGAGATCATGGGCCGGTTGGATGAACAGGTGAAGGTCAGGGGTTACCGCATCGAGCTGGGGGAGATCGAAAATGCCCTTTCGCAGCACCAGGCCGTGGACGAGAGTGTGGTGATACTGTGGGATGGTAGAGAGTCGCGGTCTAAGAAGGAGACATGCAAGCGATGCGGGATTACCAGCGACTACCCGGGAAACCGCATCACCGAGGGGGAGTGTGAACTGTGCCGCAATTTTGGCCGCTATAAAAAGTACCTGGACGGCTATTTTAAGACTTTAGACGACCTGGAGGCCTTGATCCGCCAGGCCAACCGGGATAAAGAGGGCAGTTACGACTGTTTATTATTGTATGCCGGCGGCAGGGGCTCGGCTTATGCGCTCTACCGGTTGGTGGATATGGGCTTTAAGGTACTGGCCGTGACTTACGACAACGGTTATTTTTCAGGGGCCGATACCAGGAACATCGAGATGATTACCGGCAAGTTGAAGGTGGATCATGTGCGGCTGACCCATCGCCACAGCGATTTGATCTTGAAGGAGAGCCTAAAGGTGGCCTCAACAGTGTGCCGGGGGTGTTTTCACACCTCCTCTTCGCTGGCCGGTGAGTATGCCTACAGGCATAACATCAAGGTGGTGGTGGGGGCCACCCTGTCCCGGGGCCAGATCATCGAGAACCGGCTGCTCATGTTCTGGCAGCAGGGGATCACGGAAGTCAAGGAGCTGGAGGCGGAAATTTTAAAGATGCAGAAGATGACCCCCACCATCGATAAACGGATATTCGACCTGATCGATATCGACGTAATCGGCGATGGCCGGGTTCACGACCGGGTGAAGTTCGTGGATTTTTACCGCTATTGTGAGGTGAACAACGAAGAGTTAATCGCCTTCTTAAATAAACGGGACGCCTACTGGCATGGCCGCAAGGATTATGCCGTCTACTCCACCAATTGCCCCATTAAGCAGGTTGGCGACTTTGCCCACCTCCAGGATAGACGATTTCACTACTACGGCGGTGCCACCAGTTGGGAAAAGCGGTTGGGACACCTGAGCCTGGAGAATGTGAAGGAGGACCTGAACTGCCGGGTCAGTGCAAAGGGCTACGAGAACTTTATCAAGCGGATCGGCTATGATGAGGCGAACCGGCAGACAAGGCTTGCCGATAAATATATCTGTGCCTACTATGTCCCCCAAAAACCGGCAGTCGAAGTCGAAACAGAGGCCGCGGAGCTGCGGCGGTTTTTATCGACAACATTACCCGATTACATGATCCCTTCTGTTTTCGAGCGACTGGATCACATCCCCTTGACGGCAAACGGTAAAATAGACCGGTCCGCACTGCCGGAGCCTAAGATCTCCCACTCCGGCACCGGGGCCACCTATGTCGCACCGGAGACGGACACGGAAAAGACCATCGTTTCCATCTGGAAGCGGGTCCTTCAATTGGAGAAGATCGGTGTAAACGACAACTTCTTCGACCTGGGGGGAAACTCCTTGAGCATCATCCAGGTGGGGAGCCAATTGAAGGAGTCGATGGGGACAGAGATTTCGGTGGTGACCCTGTTTACCTATCCCACTGTTCGCTCCCTGGGGGAACACCTGAAGAACAATGGCCCCGGCGAGGGCGATTCGCAGAAAAAGCTGGACCGCTCCGCTGCCGTTAAAGAGGGAAAAGATATAATGAGGCGTACCCTCAAGAAAAAAGCTGCGCCGATGACCGACAGCGACAGACCATGACTGACATAGAAGAAAAAGATCAACCCACCGGGCTGGAAATTGCCGTGATCGGTATGGCCGCCCGCTTCCCGGGCGCCCAAAATATCGACGAATTCTGGGCCAATCTCCACCAGGGAATCGAGACAATCTCGTTTTTTTCCCAGGAGGAATTGATCGCGGCCGGCTTGAATGCCGGGCTGGTAAACAATCCCGATTATGTTGGAGCTAAGGGTATGCTGGCGGAAGTGGAGTACTTTGATGCCCGGTTTTTTGATTACTCGCCAAAGGAGACGGAAGTAATGGACCCCCAGGTCAGGGCCTTCCATGAGTGTGCCTGGGAGGCGCTCGAACACGCCGGGTATGTGCCCTATTCGTACAAAGGATTAATCGGGCTTTATGCCGGTGCCTCTTCCAGTCTACAGTGGGAAGTACTATCCTATAGATCCGGCAAGGCCCAGGCCCTTGGGGGTTATGCGGCTTCGATGTTGGCCAATAAGGATTATTTGAATACCCGGATATCCTACAAGCTCAACTTAAAAGGCCCCAGCCTGACCGTTCAAACCACCTGCTCTACCTCGCTGGTGGCCATTCATCAAGGGTGCCGCGCCCTGTTAACCGGCGAATGCGATATGGCCTTAGCCGGGGGCGTTACCGTAAGCCTGCCCCGCAAGGGCGGTTATATGTACCAGGAGGGGATGATTAATTCTCCCGACGGCCACTGCCGGGCCTTCGATGCCGCGGCTGCCGGTACCGTTGCCGGTGAAGGGGTCGGTGTGGTGGTGTTGAAGAGACTGGACGCGGCCCTGGCCGATGGCGATGAGATCTGGGCGGTGATCAAAGGCTCGGCCGTTAACAACGACGGCAACCGCAAGGTGGGCTATACCGCGCCCAGCGTGGAGGGCCAGGAGGAGGTCATACGGGCCGCCCTGGAAATGGCCGAGGTGGAGGCCGACAACATCGGTTATATCGAAGGGCACGGCACCGGGACCAGCCTGGGTGATCCCATCGAAATGGAGGCCCTGAAGAGGGTGTTTCAAACGGATCACCGCCGCCAATCCTGCGCCCTCGGTTCGGTCAAGAGCAACGTGGGCCACCTGGACAGTGCCGCCGGGGTGGCGGGTTTCATGAAGGCCGTGCTGACCTTAAAGTATCGCCTGATTCCCCCCAGCCTGCATTTTGAAAACCCCAACCCGAAGCTGGGGATCGATGACAGCCCCTTTTATATCAATACGGAATTGAAAGCCTGGCAGGCCGACGGCAAGCCGCTGCGAGCTGGGGTCAGCTCGTTCGGGGTGGGCGGCACCAACGCCCATGTCGTGCTGGAGGAGGCACCGGCAAGAGAGAGCTCCCCGCCGGGACAAGAGTGGCAGATCTTGCCCCTGTCGGCCCGCAGCGAATCCGCCTTAGACAACGTTACCGCCAACCTGGCCAACTACCTGGAAGGCCGGGGGCATATCAACCCTGCCGACCTCGCCTACACCCTGCAGAAGGGCAGACAGCCGTTTTCCTGCCGCCGGTTGGCGGTGTGCAAAGATATCGACGATGCCATTAGCCAGTTATCCGGCCGCGGCCGACAACTGCCTGCGTTTACGGTCAAAAAGGAGAACCCGCCGGTGGTGTTCCTGTTTTCCGGTCAAGGCTCGCAGTATGTGAACATGGCGCGGGAGCTCTATGAAGGGGAACCCCTGTTCCGGCAGGAGATGGATCGCTGCTTCGAGATATTAAAACCTTTGATGGCGGTCGACTTGAAGGCGGTGATCTATCCGCCGGAGCCGGCCGGTACGGTTGCCGACATCAATGCCACCGCCATGGCGCAGCCGGCCCTGTTTGTGCTGGAATATGCACTGGCAAAGTGTTTGCTGGCCTGGGGCATCCGCCCCTTTGCCATGCAGGGGCACAGCATCGGCGAGTTTACCGCCGCCTGTCTCTCCGGGGTCTTCTCCCTGGAAGATGCCTTGAGACTGGTGGTACTGAGGGGCAAACTGATGCAGGATTTGCCCGGCGGCTCCATGATGAGCATCCGGCTGGAGAAGCAAAAGCTGCTGCCGCTGCTAAAGGATGAAGACCTGGCGCTGGCCTCGGTCAACAGTCCTGTCCACTGTGTCGTGTCCGGTGCCCATGAGACGGTAAAACGGTTTTCCCGGCTGATCGAAGCCCAGGGCTGCGAATACCGCTTTCTCCACACCTCCCACGCCTTCCATTCGGTCATGATGGAACCCATCATGGTTGAATTTGAGAGGGCGGTAGGGGAGGTGGCCCGTCACCAGCCGGGGATTCCCTATATATCGAATGTGACGGGCCAATGGATTACCGTCGAAGATGCCGTCAGCCCTGCCTACTGGTCTCGCCATCTGCGCTCTACCGTGCGCTTTGCCGATGGGTTGGCCCAATTGGCGCAGGCGGGGGGCACTATTTTCGTGGAAGTCGGGCCGGGAACCGCGTTGAGTACATTTGTGAAGCAGGTTTTTGAACAGGACCGCGATTACTCGCTGGTGCAGTTGGTCCGCCATCCCCGCAAAAAGGTGTCGGATCTCTACCACTTCCGGGAGAGTGTGGGCAAATTGTGGCTGTACGGCCGGAGCATCGATTGGTCGGCCCTCTATGGGGAGGAGCGGAGAGTGCGGATACCGCTGCCCACCTATCCCTTTGAGCGCCGGTTCTACTGGCCCGAAAGCAGCGGTGCGGATGAGGCGCCGGTCTATCAATATGAGCGGCCGGAATTAAGCACCAAAATCGTCCTGCCCCGCACCGCTGCCGAAGAGGCGCTGCAAAAGATTATCAAGGACTACTTCGGCTTCCGGGAAATAGGGGTGGAGGACGACTTTTTCGAGTTGGGCGCCGATTCGGTCCAGGTGATTACCGTGTCGTCCCGCATTCACAAGGAGTTGAATATCAAAATCCCGGTGGCCGAGTTTTTCGCCCGGCCCACGATTGCCGGCCTGGCCGATTATATCGAACATCGAGGCGGCGGCGATACCTTTGCTGCCATCGAACCGGCCGAAGAGAGGGAGTTTTACCCCCTGTCTGCGGCCCAGCGGAGTATGTTTGTGCTGCAGCAACTGAACCCCCAGAGCCTGTCCTACAATTTACCCCAGGTATACGGATTTTCAGGACCACTGGACCGAGAACGTTTTGAACAGGCCTTCCGGCTGATTATCCAGCGGCATCGCAGCCTGCGGACATCGTTCCGGGTCCTTTACAGGGAGGCGGTGCAGATCGTCCATGAGGGGGTGGATTTTTTTCCCCGCTGCACCGATGCCGCCGACGATAAAGTCGAGTCCATGTTTTATGAATTTGTGCGGCCCTTTGATTTGAGCCGGGCCCCGCTGGTCCGGGTCGAACTGGTGCGGGTCGGGGCGGACAGGCACGTATGGTTCTTCGATATTCACCATATCGTCGGCGATGCCACCGCCATTGCCGCACTCCAGACCGAGTTGTTTAAATTGTACAACGGCGAAACACTGGCGCCGCTGAAACTCCAATATACCGACTTCTGCTGCTGGCAGCACAAGCGGGCGGAACGGGGAGAGTTAAAGGAGCAGGAGGCGTATTGGTTGAATCTCTACGGAGGGGACATACCGGTGCTGGATCTGCCCGGCGACTATCCCAGGCCGGAGGTTCCCAGCTTTGCCGGTGATGTCTATCCCTTCACTCTCCCGCCGGATCAGACAACGGCCTTCAAAAAACTGATCTCCCGCCGCGGTGCCACCATGTACATGGGGCTGCTTTCGGCATTCTACATCTTGCTGCAAATCTACAGCGGCCAGGACGACATTATCGTGGGCACGGCCATCTTCGGCAGGCCCCACGACGATCTGCGGCAGATGGTGGGCATGTTTGCCAACATGCTGGCCCTGCGCAACTCGCTGGACCCGGGCCAGACCTTTGGCCAGTTGTTGCAGCAGGTCAAGGAGAATACGCTGGCCGCCTTTGCCAACCAGGATGTCTATTTTGAAAAACTGGTGGACGATTTAAAACTGGACAGGGATTCCTCCCGGAATCCCCTCTTTAACGTGGGCTTCTACTACCAGAATTACGACCGGGCCAAAGTCGGCATGAAGGGCATGGAGATGAAGCCCTACATGCTGTTTAATAAGGCCTCGAAGTTCGACATGACGCTGTGGGCCAATGAAGTGGGTGATGAGATCCACTTCTCCCTGGAGTACTCGACCGACCTCTTCAAAGAGAGTACCATGAAAAAATTCGCCCGGCGCTTCATTGAAATCGTGGAACAGTTAAACGAAAATCCGGACATCAGGCTCCAGGATATTAAGATTTCCCACCGATTTCGCCAGACCCAGGCCGCGGCCCCGGCCATGGATTTTAAATTTTAGACCCCCTTTTAAAAATGTGCAAAACACCATTGATGACGATTCATACCCCGGTTCGTAAAAACGGCTGCCCGCTGCCGGGTAATGGTTTTTTAGCCGTTGGTAATGATTTCTACGACGATGTTTAGAGAGAATAAGAGCGAAATCGCCGTGGCCGCCAACCAGAATATCCGGCAGCGGAACTACTGGTTGAAGCGGTTGGCGGGTGATCCGGGCAGTGGCCGGTTTCCCTACGATTTTCCCGGAATTACCGGCAGCGCCGAAGGCCGGGGAGAGACGGTGCCGCTTAAGATTCCCGCGGCCTGTTCCCGGCAGGTGCTGGACCTGGGTGCCGGTTCCGACTACTCCCTGCATGTCATCCTGACCGCGGCGCTCCTGGCCTTGATTTACCGTTATACCGAACAGGCGGATATGGTGATCGCCGCCCCCATCTATAAACAGGAGGATGAGGCGGAATTTATCAACACCGTGCTGGCGCTGCGGCAATATACCGGCGGTGAGGTGACGTTTAAGGAACTGCTGCTCCGGGTGAGGCAGACGATCCAGCAGGCGGTGGAAAACCAGGACTTTCCCGTCGAGATTTTATACGAGGCGCCGCCCTTCGAGGTGGCCCTGCTGCTGGAAAACATCCATGACCGCCGCTACCTCGAGCACCTGGAGCTGACCATGCTCTTTGCCTTTTCAAGGGAAGAGGGTCATATCGGCGGCGTGGTGGAGTACAACGGCCGGCTGTATAAAAAAGAGACGGTGCGGCGCCTGGCCGACCATTTCGCCAACCTGCTTGCCGGGGCCGCCTGTGACCTCCACCGGCCAATCGCCCAAATCGACATGCTGACGGCAGCGGAGAGGCAGCGGTGTCTCTTCGATTTTAACGATACCCGGGCCGACTATCCCCACCAGGAGACCGTTTATCAATTGTTCGAGGAGCAGGCCCACAAGAGCCCGGCCGCTGCCTGCCTGCTGTTTGAAGACCGGTGGTTGACCTCCGGCGAACTCCATCTACGGGCCGGGCAGTTGGCCGGGAATTTGCAAGAGAGGGGCTGCTGCCCGGCTGATATTATCGGCATATTGAGCGAACGTTCCCCCCAGATGGTGATTGCCCTCATGGCCGTGCTGCAACTGGGCGCGGCCTATTTGCCCCTCGACCCCGATACCCCGGCCGATCGAGTCCGCTACATGCTGAAGGATTGTGCGGCCCGGCAACTGGTTACCCAGCAGGGATTTGCCGACTACTGCCGGGATATCTGTGGCTGGGTCGATGCGGATGCGGCGGATTCCTATCGCCCGCAGGAGGATGGGGCAATACCGGCCGCGCCAGCGGCCCGGTTGGCCTATGTGACGTTTACCTCGGGCTCTACCGGCAGGCCCAAAGGGGTGATGATCGAACACCGCTCCCTCGTCAACTTTATCAAGGGCATGACCGACCTGATCCCCTTCACCCACAGGGACGCCATCCTGTCGTTAACCACCATTGCCTTCGACATATTCGGCCTGGAGACACTGCTGCCTTTCAGCAGGGGCACCAGGGTCGTCATCGGCAGCCGGGAAGAGCAGTTGAACAACGATGCCATTGCCCTCATCCTGGAAAGGCAGGGTATTACCATATTCCAGGTGACCCCCTCCCGGCTGCACTTGCTGCTGTCCTACGGGAGGTCGGCAGGGAGTTTAAAGGCAGTTAAACACCTGATCGTGGGGGGCGAGGCGTTCCCGGAATCGCTGCTGACGGAAGTCAGGAATGTTAGCGAAGGCAAAATATATAACGTGTACGGCCCCACCGAGACCACCATATGGTCCACAGTCAAGGATGTGTCCGGCACAAGGCCCTTGAATATCGGTAGACCCATTGCCAATACCCAGGTATATATACACAATAGGTGCGGCGCCATACAGCCGCCGGGCCTATGGGGGGAGCTGTGTATAGCCGGTGATGGGGTGGCCCGGGGCTATCTCAACCGGCCGGAATTGAGCGCGGAGAAATTTGAGCGGCGGGTGTACCGCAGCGGAGACCTGGCCCGGTGGCTGGCGGATGGGGACATCGAGTTTTCCGGCCGGCTCGACCACCAGATCAAACTGCGGGGCTACCGGGTCGAACTGGGAGAGATCGAGAGCCGGTTGATGGCCCATGAAGACATCCAGGATGCGGTGGTGGTGGTAAAAGAGAAAGACAGGGTCGATAAATACCTGGTGGCCTTCATGGTGCTGTCGGAAGCGGAGCCAGCCAACCGGCGCTGGCGGGAATATCTCTCCACGAAATTGCCGGATCATATGATCCCCTCTATCTTTGTGCCGCTGGACAGGCTGCCCCTGACCGCCAACGGCAAGGTGGATCGAAAGGCGCTGGCTGCCTATGAGATCAAATCGTTCCAGGAGTACGAATATGTGGCACCGGAGGGTGAACTGGAAAGGCTGGTGGCCCATGCCTGGCGGGACATATTGAGGGCGGATAAGATCGGTGTGAATCAAAATTTTTTCGATATCGGCGGCAACTCCATGGACCTGATTGCCGTCAACAACAAACTCAAAGAGGCATTAAAAGTAGACATCCCGGTGGTGGCCATGTTCAGGTTTGCGACGGTTCGGACGTTTGCCCGGTTTTTAGCCGGTCAGGCCCCTGCAGGTACTATCGTTGCCGAGGAACAGTTCAATGCCCTGGACAGAGGCAAGGGTAAAATAAAAAATCTAAAGACCAGGATGACGGAAAACAGGAAATAGGTGAAAGAATGGGTTCAAATGGAACAACCGGCTTTGAAATAGCCATCATCGGTATGTCCGGTAGATTTCCCGGGGCAAAAGATATTCATACATTCTGGCTGAATCTAAAAAATGGTGTGGAATCCATCTGCTTTGTAACCGCCGAAGAGCTGGAAAAAACGGGATTTGCCGCCAGCCTGGCCGACAATCCCCGTTATGTCGGCTCTAAGGGCGGGGCACTGGAGGATAAAGAGTTGTTTGATGCCGCCTTTTTTGACTATTCGGCCAGGGAGGCGGAAATATTGGACCCCCAGATGCGGCTTCTCCATGAGTGCGCCTGGGGCAGCCTGGAGGACGCCGGTTACAACCCCGAATCTTACCAGGGATTAATCGGGCTGTTTGCCGGGGCTTCGTCCCACTTCAACTGGGAGGCCTCGCTCCTGTTATCCGGCAAGAAGCGGGAGTACGGGGAATTTTTTGTGGCTCAACTGATCGATCCCGACTACCTGGCCACCAGGGTCTCCTATAAATTGAATTTAAAAGGGCCTTCGGTTACGGTCCAGACCGCGTGTTCGACGTCGCTGGTCGCCGTTCACCTGGCCTGCCGGGCGCTGTTGAGCGGCGAGTGCAGCATGGCCCTGGCCGGCGGCGTGACCGTATATACGGAGAACAATCCCGGTTACATCTATGAAGAGGGCATGATCCTATCCCGGGATGGCCACTGCCGTACTTTCGATCAAAACGCCAGTGGAACGGTCGGCGGCGAGGGAGTCGGTATGGTGGTGCTGCGCTCCCTCGAAGATGCCCTGGCGGACTGCGACCATATTTATGCCGTGATTAAAGGTTCCGCCAGCAACAATGACGGCATGCGCAAGGTGGGTTATACGGCCCCCAGCGTGGAGGGGCAGTCACAGGCGATTTTGGCGGCCATGCACATGGCTGAAGTGGAGCCTGAGAGTATCGGTTATGTCGAGACCCACGGCAGCGGAACGATCCTGGGGGATCCCATCGAAATCGAGGCCCTGAAACTATCGTTTAACACCAAAGACAGGGGGTTTTGCGCCATTGGTTCGGTAAAAACCAATATCGGTCACCTGGACCGGGCCGCCGGTATCGCCGGCCTGATTAAGACCGTATTGGCCGTCACACACCGGCAAATCCCGCCGAGTCTCCATTTTGAAACCCCCAATCCCAAAATCGACTTTGAAACCACTCCATTTTACGTAAACACGAAGTTGGTTGGCTGGGAAAATGGAAAATATCCCCTGCGGGCCGGGGTGAGCTCTTTCGGCATCGGCGGTACCAACGTCCACATCGTTCTCGAAGAGGCACCGGCGAGGGAAAAGGTCTCCGACGGTAGGGAGTGGCAAGTCATTCTGCTGTCTGCCAGGACCCCCCATGCCCTCGACCGGGCGGCAGAACATTTAGCAGCCTTCCTGGAAAAGTATCCCGATGTCAACCTAACAGATGCCGCCTATACGCTGCAGGTGGGCAGGAAGCACTTTCCCTACCGCAAGATGCTGGTTTGCAGCGGCAGCCCCGAGGCCCGGCAGACCCTATCCACGCCCCAGTCCAAAAAAGTCCATTCCTACTTCCTGGAAAAGGAGAGCAGGCTTGTCGTATTTATGTTTCCCGGCCTTGGGGCCCAGTATGTCAATATGGGCAGAGAGCTGTATGAGAAAGAGGACATATTCCGGGAGGAGATGGACCGCTGCTTTGGGATTCTGACGGGTCTGGTGGACTACAATATCAAAGATATTTTGTATCCGCAGCGGCCAAACGAAGCAGCCGATGGTCTCGAGCAAACGGAGCTAGCCCAGCCCGTTCTATTCGTATTTGAATACGCCCTGGCCCGGCTCCTGTTAAAATGGGGTATCAGGCCCCATATGTTGATCGGCTACAGCTTCGGCGAATATGTGGCTGCCTGTCTGTCCGGGGTGTTCTCCTTAGAGGATGCCTTAAAACTGGTGGTCACCCGGGGAGAACTGGTTCAGAAATTGCCCGAAGGCGGCATGTTGAGTGTGCCCCTGCCAGGGGACCAGGTCGAACCGTTACTCCCGGGGGCCCTGTCCATTGCCATCGACAATGGCCCATCCTGTGTGGTCTCCGGTCCCGGCAAGGCGGTGGCTGCCTTTGAAGAGGAGTTGAAGAAGCGTAAAACCATGTGTATGCGGCTGCCCCTCTCCCATGCCATCCATTCGCAGATGATGGAACCCATTTTAGAACAATTCAGGGCTTGCCTGGAAGAGATGAGCCTGAATCCCCCGCAAATTCCCTACATATCCAATGTGACGGGCAAGCGGATAGGGGACGGCGAAGCCGTCGATCCCCGCTATTGGTGCCGCCATCTGCGGCAGACCGTTCGATTTGCCGACGGCCTGGGGGAGCTGATGAAAGAGCCGGATGCGCTGTTTGTGGAGGTGGGGCCGGGGCATGAGTTGAGTGCGCTGCTGCAGCGCCACCTGGGTAAAGACCGGCAGTTCCCGGTCGTCAACCTGGTAAAGCACCCGGACAGGGAGATGTCGGATGTCTATCTCCTGTTAACCAGGCTGGGCACATTATGGATGTACGGCATCGAACCCGACTGGCCGGCCTTCTATGCAAAGGAGAGACGATACCGTGTGCCGCTGCCCACCTATCCCTTTGAGGGAAAACGGTATTGGCTGGAAAGCGATATCTACAAACTGGGCCGGGAAAAAGCCTCAGGAGGAACCCCCATGAAGAAAAAAGCAAATATCGCCGACTGGTTCTACCTGCCTCACTGGGAACGGTCTCCACTGTTGTCCCTCCACACTCTCGAGCTGCCCCAGGAGGGGTGTCGGCTGGTTTTGATCGACGATTCGCCCTTGTGTGCGTCCCTGGTGAAGAGATTATCTCAAGAAGCCGCCGATCTCGTCAGGGTGAGAAGGGGGGCTGCGTTTCGGAAACTGGATGACAGGGAGTACGAGATCAATCCCCTGGAGAGTGACGATTATGTTGTCTTAATGGAAGAACTTCAAGGTATAGGCGTAATCCCGGCGGTAATCATCCACCTCTGGAGCATCTCTCACCGACAAACGGAGGCTGCCGATGACCCGGGTCTGTACAGCCTGCTCTATTTAAGCCGGGCCGTCGATAAGCAGGAATTCAGCGGCGAGATAAATCTATTCATCGTGACGGCCAACCTCTATGAAGTCATAGGCGACGAGATATTGGCACCCTGGAAGGCGCCGGTAACGGGAGTGGCCAGGGTCATACCCCAGGAGTATGGCTATATAAAGTGCCGCTCTATCGATATTGTCGTTCCCGAAGCCCAGGGCGCCAGGGAGGAGAAATTGGTCGAGCAACTGGCCGAAGAGTTGGGCTCGCCGTCGGCCGATGTGGTGATTGCTTATCGGGCGGGTTATCGCTGGGTCCAGGCCTTTAAGCCGATCCGGTTGGAGGACGACGGCGGAGATACCCCGGTACTCCGGCAGGCAGGCGTCTACTTGATCACCGGCGGACTGGGAAATATGGGCTTTACCCTGGCCAAATTCCTGGCCCGGACAGTCGGCGCCAGGCTCATTCTCACCGGCCGCACACCGCTGCCGCCAGAGGAGAAATGGGACATCTACCTGGAACTCTATGAAGATGACGAGGCCGCGGTAATCAAGATTCGCCGAATTTTGGAGTTGAAGCAGTTGGGGGCAGAGGTACTATTCCAGGGGTGCGATGCCGCAGACGAGGAGGCCATGCAGCAGATCGTTACCCGGGCCGAGGAGAAATTCGGACCCATCAATGGCGTCATACACGCTGCCGGTGAGATGTCGGGCGAATGGTTTCGCCCCTTGAGTGCGGTAAGCACGGAGGACTTCAAACGGCACTTCCAATCAAAGGTATACGGCTCCTCGGTATTGGCAAAGTTGTTTGAAGGAAAGAGCCTGGATTTTGGCCTATTCGTATCTTCCCCGGCCTCCATTTTAGGCGGATTGGGGCACGCAGCCTATGCGTCCGCCAACTGCTTTATCGACTCCTTCGTCTATCAATATAATCGAGACCGCTCTTCCCCCTGGATCGCCGTCAATTGGGGAGATTGGCAGTTGGCCCAAACAGGCGATGACGGCCCAGCCCTCAAGGACCCCCTCGCTTATTTGCGGCTGACCCCAGAGGAGGGGGTGCAGACGTTTCAGCGAATCATAAAGTGCTGTCGTGCCCACCAGGTAGTGGTGTCTGCCGCCGATTTCCAGCAGAGAATTAATCAATGGGTGAGGCTTGAATTTGAGCGGGACACGGATCGTTCCGATGGGCAGCGGGAAGTCACCTTTCATTCCAGGCCCAATTTGTTAACGCCCTATGTGGCGCCCGATACGCCCATGGAAAAGTCCCTGGTCGATATCTGGAAAAAGTATTTCGGCATCGACGAGGTGGGCATCGACGATAATTTCTTCGAATTGGGAGCCACCTCGCTGGATATGATTCAATTGAGCCGGAAGATTCGCCAGACAATCGGCAAGGATATCCCGGTGGTCACCCTCTTCCAATTTCCCAACATGCGCACGCTGGCCGTTTACCTGACAGAAGACCGGAAAGGGGAAACCGATCCGGAAAAGGAGAAGAGACGGGCCCAGAAGATGAAAAGAGGAAGAAGAACGCTGCAGGATAGGTCAAGAGTAACGGTCACATGAGGTTAATATGCCTGCTGACATCGAGAACATAAGACCCGGTCTTGATATCGCCGTAATCGGCATGGCCGGGAGGTTTCCCGGGGCCGGTAATATCGACGAATTCTGGAACAATCTAAAAAATGGAGTGGAATCCATCGCTTTTTTTTCGGATGAAGAGTTAAGGCAGGCCGGTATTTCTCAGCAAGTACTGGAACATCCCGGTTATGTGAGGGCAAACTCGGTCCTGGAGGATATCGAATATTTTGATGCCAGCTTCTTCGGCTATTCCCCCAGGGAAGCGGAAAAGATGGACCCCCAGATCAGGATTATGCACGAATGCACCTGGGAGGCCCTGGAGGATGCCGGCTATGATCCCTACGAATATCCAGGCGTAATCGGTTTCTTCGTGGGCGCCAACAATAACGTGACCTGGCAGTTGAAGGTATTTATGTCAGGGGTGGTGGGCTCCGCCGATAGACTGACTTCCATGCACCTGTGTGATCGAGATCATATCAGCACCCGCATCGCCTATAAACTCAACCTGACCGGCCCGGTCTTTACCCTGGAGAGCCAATGCTCAACCTCCCTGGTTTCCATACATCAGGCCATCCAGGCACTGTTGAGTGGTGAGTGCGATATGGCACTGGCAGGCGGGGTCTCGGTTATCCTGCCCCAGAAAAACGGTCATGTCTACGAAGAGGGAATGATCTTTACGGCCGATGGACATACCAGGGCCTTCGATTCCCGGGCCAGCGGATCGAAATTTGGCAGCGGCGCCGGGATCGTGGTGCTAAAACCCATTGAAGAGGCCCTCGAAAAGCGGGACAATATCATTGCCGTTGTTAAGAGTTCATTTATCAATAATGACGGTAATCGCAAGATCGGTTATTCGGCACCCAGCGTGAACGGGCTGGAAGAGGTGATCAAGACAGCCCTGGAACTGGCGGATGTGGAACCTGAAAGCATAAGCTGCATCGAGGCCCACGGTACTGCCACGCCCCTGGGTGATCAAATTGAAATGGAGGCACTGCGGCTGGCCTTCAACACAGACAAACGCCATTTTTGTAGAATCGGTTCCGTTAAAACCAATGTGGGGCACCTGGATAATGCCGCCGGCGTGGCCAGTTTTATAAAGACCCTGCTGGCCCTCAAATACAGGTTAATTCCCCCCAGCCTGCATTTTGAAAACCCGGACCCGGCCATTGATTTTGATCATAGTGCATTTATCGTGAACACCCAACTGCATGAGTGGGAAAACCGGGACTATCCCTTAAGGGCCGGTGTGAGTTCGTTCGGTATCGGCGGCACCAATGCCCATATGATCCTGGAGGAGGCGCCGAAACCGACTGAATCTCCCCAAACCAGGGAGTGGCAATTGATGCTGCTGTCGGCCCGCACCGAATCCGCCCTGCAGATGGCTGCCCAGAACCTGACAGCATATTTAAGAGAACATCCCGCCGTCAACCTGGCCGATATGTGCTACACCCTGCAGGTGGGCAGGCGGGTGTTTCCCTACCGGCTGGCGATCACCACGGCCAACAACGCAGACGGGGCCGCGGCCGCCTTGTCCGGAGATAATGCCGCCTTCCTCAATACGCATCACAGCCGCCGTCTCTACTTTTTGTTTTCCGATCCGGCCGAAACATACGTGAATATGGGATTAGCGCTGTATCGGCACGAATCCACCTTTAAAGAGGAGGTCGATCACTGTCTGATGCTCCTCCAACCATTGGCCCAGCCAGACTTTAAACGGATTCTCTACCCCCAGGCGAACGAAGAGGCAAAGGCCGGGATAGAGATCAAGCGGCCGGAAATCGGGCCGGTCATTCGCTTTATCTATGGGTATGCCCTGGCAAAGTTATTGATGAAGTGGGGGCTAAAACCCTACGGCTTGATCGGCTGTAACGCCGGAGAAATTACGGCCGCCTGCATTTCCGGGGTTTTCTCTCTCGAAGATGCGTTGACGTGGCTCGTTTACAGTGTCCAGTCGATTCAGACACTGCCCGAAGATCAGAGGTTGAGTATCGCCCTGGCCCGGGAGTGTGAGGATAAAATCAAATCATTCAATTTGCAGAGTCCCCGGATTTCCTTGATCTCCCCTAAGACCGGTAAAGTGATCAAAGATGCCGACGTTACGAGTTCCCGTTATTGGCTGAAGCATCTGCTGGAAACGGTCAAACCCGGCCAGGGTGTCAGGGCATTGACCGGGAAAAAAGGCAGCCTGTTCGTGGAAATCGGCTGTGAAGGAGAATTGGGTTCCCTGGTTTCCGGCTGCCTGGAAGATGATTCGGATCAATATGTGATGAACCTTGCCAGACCTGCCCAGGAGGAGACAGCGGATGTCAAATATCTCTTAAGGCAGTTGGGCCGGCTCTGGCTTTACGGCGTCCCCATAGACTGGCCGGGCTTTTATGGCGATGAAAAGAGGCGGCGGATATCGCTGCCCCCATACCCCTTTGAGCGGCAGAGCTATTGGATAGATGATGTGGATGCCCGGATCAAGAACTCTTTTGATAGGCGAGCCGGACAGCAGTCGGTAAAAAAGCAGCCGGATATTGCCGACTGGTTCTCCTTGTTGCAGTGGGAGCGGTCTCAACTGGCTCCCGGCCAGGCCATCGGCATACCGGAACGCTCATGCTGTCTTGTTTTTACCAATGGTTCGGCTTTCTGCCAGGAACTGGTAAAACGGCTCCGCCGGGAAAGAGGGCATGTCGTCACCGTGGCGAAGGGTTCGGACTTTTTGAAACAGGACAAACATGGCTATACCATCGATCCCCGGCAGCCTGGTCACTACGACGCCCTATTGAATGAGCTTCGCGCCATAAACAGTATACCGGTCACCATCGTCCATCTATGGGGTGTGGGGGGCAGCCCCTCTGGGGATGAGGCCCAGGACCTGGGATTATTCAGCCTTCTATACCTGGCGCAGGCGGTCGGAAAGCAGCAATTTAAAGATGAGATCAATATCTATATCCTGTCCAGCGGCATCCATGAAGTGAATGGGGAGGAGGAGTTGTACCCGGGAAGGGCGACGGTACTGGGATTGGCCCGCTGCATTCCCCAGGAATTTGTCAATATCAAATGCCGCTGCATCGACATCGTCGCGCCAAAATCCCTTAGCCGGGCAGGGGAGAAATTGATCGATTCCCTATTGGAGGAGTTCTCCACCAAATCTCCCGATAACGTGGTCGCCTACCGGGGTTACTACCGCTGGGCAGAGGCCTACAGGCCGATTCGCCTGGAACCGGTGGACGGCGATATCCCCCGCTTGAGAGAGCGGGGCGTGTACTTCATTACCGGCGGCCTGGGCAATGTGGGATTTATCCTGGCCAGGTATCTGGCCGCCTCATTTCGGGCCAGACTGGTGCTGACAGGGCGCACGGAGTTGCCCCCCCGGTCTGAATGGGGGACATACAGCGCCGCCCACGGCAATAACGATAGGCTGGCCCGGAAAATAGAGAAGGTCCTGGCATTGGAAAAGGCGGGTGGAGAGGTCATGACCTTCGCCGTTGATGCGGCAGATAAAGAGGAGATGCAGAAGACAGTTGCCGACGCAGAGAGGCATTTTGGGGTCATAAACGGCATCATTCATGCCGCCGGTGTGATGGACCCGGCCGGTTTCCGAACCATCAACAGCCTGACCAAAAACGACATCCAGGTCCAGTTTCAAGCCAAAGTATACGGACTCCTGGTGCTGCAAGAGATCTTTAAGAACAGGCCCCTGGATTTTTGTTTGTTGATATCGTCACCGGCCAGCATCCTGGGGGGCCTGGGATTTTCAGCCTACAGTGCCGCCAACATGTTTATGGATGCCTTTGTATACCGCTTCAACCGGGATAATTGCACGGCCTGGACCGTTGTCAACTGGGGGGATTGGCAGCCGGGAGACGACAGCAGGGTGAACACCTCCGCGCTGGGGGAGTCTGTAGAGGAACTGTTGATGACGGCGGCAGAGGGCGTTGAAACCCTTCGCCGGATTTTAAAACATGGCCGCACCAACCAGGTGATTATCTCGGCCGGGGCGCTGCAAAAAAGAATCGCAGAGTGGGTTCAACTGGAGTCCACCAGGAAGGACGATGATTCCCGGGAGAGGGGTCACCGGGCATTGAAGCCCCGGCCGGAACTGTCTACCCCCTATGTGGCGCCGGGCAACCCGGTCGAGAAGACGCTGGTGACCATCTGGGAACACCTATTCGGCTTTGCCCGGTTGGGTATTAAGGATGATTTCTTCGAGGTGGGGGGAGACTCTCTAAAAGTCGTCACCGTGATAGCCAGGATTCATAAGAAACTGAATGTGGTTATACCGCTGACCGAATTTTTTAAACGACCCACCATCGAGAAGATTGTCGAGTATATCGACAGCGCAGAAA
Organism: uncultured bacterium; assembly: GCA_965603365.1. GTDB lineage: Bacteria > Acidobacteriota > Aminicenantia > UBA2199 > UBA2199 > JAHELQ01. Next base: position 85,745 of record CBFDCR010000009.1, on the reverse strand, counting down.
TCAGCGACTTCGTGGCGATCAATCCGGTAGAGAAGCGGGAGTATTACCCTGTATCGTCGGCCCAGAAGAGATTGTATTTCCTACAAATTATGGATAAAAACAGTCTCGGGTACAACGAATTCCAGGTGGTGGCATTGGACGGTGAGTTGGAGCGAAACCGCCTGGAAAAGGCTCTCTCTCAACTGATTCGGAGACACGAAAGTCTGCGTACCGGGATGACCATGATCGGCAGCGATCTGTGCCAGCGGATCCACGGCGAGGTGGAGTTTGCCGTCAATTACTATAAAGCCGAGGCGGATGGCGTAAAACCGATAGTGGAGCGTTTTGTCCAGCCCTTTGACTTGAGTCGGCCGCCCTTTATGCGGGTGGGCGTCATCCAGACAGGTGAGAAAAAATACGTTTTTATGATAGACATGCACCACATCATCACCGACGGTGTCTCCAGCGAACTTTTTATCAAGGAATTTACCGCCCTGTACGCAAACCGGGAGTTGGCCCCCCTTAGGGTCCAGTATAAGGATTATACCCGCTGGCAGCAAATGCAGCGAACGCAGGGAAGTCTCAAAGAGCAGGAAGAGTACTGGCTGGCGGAGTTTACCGGTGAACTGCCGGTACTGGAGCTGCCCACGGATTTTCCCAGACCCCCCTTGCAGAGTTTTCTTGGTAATACGGTCGGCTTTGAACTGGGGATTAATGAAACAAAGAGATTGAAAGAGCTGGCATTGGAGAACGATCTCACCCTGTTCATGCTGTTGGTCCCGGCTTTTACCCTGTTGTTGGCAAAATTGAGTGGCCAAACCGATATTATCGTGGGCACGCCCACCGCCGGTAGAAGACATGAGGATCTCCAGTCCATCATCGGCGTTTTTATCAATACCCTGGTCATCAGGAGCCAGCCGGTGGGAGGGAAGACGATTGCCCAATACCTGGGGGAAATTAAGGACATCACCCTGAAAGCGTTTGAGAACCAGGACTACCAATTTGAAGATCTCATTGAGAGGGTGGCGGTTAATCGTGACATGAGCCGTAATCCCCTGTTTGATGTGATGTTCATTTTGCAGAATATGGACGTACAACCCGAAGGCCTACCAGAGGCAAAAATCTCCGATTTGGAAGCCAGGCCTTACGCCAGGCCGGGTAAAATATCGAAGTTTGATCTGACTTTAATCGCGGTGGAGTCCCACGATAACCTCTATTTGACGTTTGAGTACTGTACGAAGTTGTTTAACATCGATTCCATCGGACGAATGATCAAATATTTAAGGGCAATCCTGGCCTCTGTGCGGCAAGGGTGGGACAGCAAGATCGGTGAAATCGAAATTTTAACCGATGAGGAGAGGACACAAATTTTGTACACCTTTAATAACACTGCGGCCCCATACCCCCAGGAGCAAACGGTTCATGGCTTATTCGAAAGTCGGGTAAACGGCTCCCTGCTCCAGCCTGCCCTGGTCTACCAGGAATGCCGGCTCTCCTTTGAAGCGTGCAATGATCAGGCAAACCGGCTGGCCGCAGAGTTAAGAGATAGAGGGGTCGGGGCCAACAGCATCGTGGCCCTCATGGTGGAACGGTCCGTTGAAATGATGCTGGCAATACTGGGGATCTTGAAAGCCGGTGGAGCCTATTTACCCATCGATCCCGATTTCCCCGAAGAACGGGTCAAATATATGCTGAAAGACAGCCAGGCAGCATTGCTGGTAACCCAGGAACGTTTCAGCGCCACCTTCGGCGATATGTGCCACTGCCTCAACCTGGATGACTTTCCTCTTGACGGTTCCGAATCGGTAACCATAGAGCCGGTCAATAGGGCGGCCGACCTGGTTTATGTAACGTATACATCCGGCTCTACCGGGAATCCCAAGGGAGTTATGATCCAACACCGGGCGGTGGTGAATTTTATAAAGGCTATGACCGGTCTGATAGAATTTTCCCAGAAGGATTGTGCACTCTCCCTGACCACCATATCGTTCGATATATTCGGCTTAGAGACGCTGGTACCCTTAACTGCGGGCACCGCCGTAGTCATCGGCAGCCGGGAAGAACAACTGAACTCCAGGGCCGCGGCCCTGGCGGTGGAGAGTAAAAGAGTAACGATACTGCAAGTTACCCCTTCAAAATTGCAACTAATCGTATCCAGCCCGGAGGCCAAACGGATTTTGACACCTTTAAAGTATTTATTGGTGGGGGGCGAACTGTTTCCCCAACCCTTACTGGAGGAGGCGAGAAAGATCGTGCAGGGTAAGATATTTAACCTATACGGCCCGACGGAGACCACGATATGGTCTACGGCCAGAGATGTAACGGGAAAAGATGTACAGTTGAATATCGGTAAACCTATCGCCAATACCACCACTTACGTATTGGACAACAATGGGTTCCCGACGCCCATCGGTGTGGCCGGGGAATTGTACATCGGCGGGGCCGGGCTGTCCAGGGGCTATCTCAATCGCCCGGACTTAACTGCAGGGCAATTTAGCCCGAATCAACACCTCAGCCCCGGATCTCCACGCCTATATCGCAGCGGTGACCTGGTGCGCTGGCTGCCGGATGGAGAATTGGAGATTCTGGGCAGAATCGACCACCAGGTAAAAGTCAGGGGATTCAGGATCGAGCCGGGAGAAATCGAGAGCCAATTGTTAAAGAGAGGGGATATCAAGGACGCCCTGGTAACGGTAAAAAGCGATAATAAAAGAGAGAAGAGTATTTTTGCCTATATTATCCCCACCAACGGCAGTGACGATTTTGATGCTGCCGAATTGAGAGAATATCTCTCCCTTAAGTTGCCGGAATACATGATCCCTTCCTATTTTATTCGATTGGAGGCCCTCCCCTTGATGGCCAACGGGAAGGTCGACCACAAGGCACTGGAATCGGACGGCATGATGATCGGCACGGAGGTCGAATATACGCCCCCCGAAACCGAACTGGAAATGACGTTGACCGAAATCTGGCGTGAGGTATTGAGGGTGGATAAAGTGGGGGTACACGATAATTTTTTTGACCTGGGCGGTAATTCAATGGGGGTGATCTCCTTGAATACTAAGATCAAAGAGGTGTTGAATTTAGACATCCCGGTGGTGGTGGTCTATAGATACCTGACCGTCAGTTCCCTGGCAAAATATTTAATGCAGGGGGATTCAGGTATGGACCACTTTGCCAGGAAGACAGACAGAACCGAAGAGTTTCGCAGAGGTAAAGATCGTATCAAACAGAGAATAAAACGAAGATACACGGACCATGAACAGATCAACTGAAGACAATACAAGAACAGGCCTGGAAATTGCCGTCATCGGCCTGGCCGCCAGATTTCCCGGTTCCAGGACAATCGATGAATTCTGGGATAATCTGAAAGGGGGCATAGAGTCCATAGACTTCTTTTCGGAAGGGGAATTGCTGGAATCCGGGATCAACCCCCGGTTGATGGAAAATCAAAACTATGTCAGGGCCAGCGGCGTTCTGGATGATGTCGAGTATTTTGATGCCCTGTTTTTCGACTATACCCCCAGAGAGGCCGACATCATGGACCCCCAGACCCGGATCTTTCATGAATGTGCCTGGCATGCCCTGGAAGATAGTGGTTACGATCCCTATGCTTACAATAAGCTAATCGGCTGTTATGCCGGGGCTTCGTCCAATTTTTTCTGGGAGGCCCATTGTCTGTTGTCAGGCAAGACTTCCGATCTGGGCTTGTTCGACTCATTCTGGTTGTACCACCGGGATTCAATGGCCAACCGGGTGGCTCACAGACTCAATCTATCGGGGCCGGTGGTCAACATCCAGACCGCTTGTTCCACCTCGTTGGTGGCGATTCATATGGCCTGTCAGGGGCTGTTGAGCGGGGAATGCGACATGGCACTGGCGGGCGGCGTCACCGTGACCACCAATAATCGTGGGGGCTATATCTATGAAGAAGGGATGGTCTTTTCGCCAGACGGACATTGCCGGGCCTTCGATGCGGAGGCAAGGGGAACCATCTTTGGCTGCGGCGTTGGCGTCGTGGTGCTGAAACGTCTCGATGATGCTGTCGAAGATGGCGATCATATCTATGCGCTGGTCAAAGGTTCCTCCATTAATAACGACGGCATGAATAAAGCCAGTTTTACCGCACCCAGCATCGAAGGCCAGGCAGCAGTCATCAGGCAGGCCCAACAAATGGCAGAGGTCGAACCGGAAAGCATCGGTTATGTCGAGACCCACGGCACCGGCACAACCCTGGGAGACCCCATTGAGATCGAGGCCCTAAAGCTGGCCTTTAATACCACGAAAACGGGATTCTGCGGCATCGGCTCTGTAAAAACCAACTTCGGCCACCTCGATATGTCCGCCTGTGTGTCCAGTTTTATCAAAACAGCCCTGGCACTGCACCTACAGTTACTCCCCCCCAGCCTGCACTTTAACTCCCACAGCCCCAAAATCGACTTTGAGCACAGTCCTTTCTTCGTGGTGAGACGGTTGACCGGGTGGAAGAGCGACGGACATCGGCGGCGGGCCGGGGTGAGCTCTTTCGGTATCGGCGGAACCAACGCCCACGCGGTCCTGGAAGAGGCCCCGCCGGTACAGACATCCAGCAGCAGTCGGCCATTCCACATTATCGCCCTCTCCGCCAAAACAGAACCGGCCCTGCACCGTCTGTCCAGGAACCTGGTGGAATTTTTTAAGCAGCACCCTGAACGAAATATCGCCGATGTGGCCTATACGTTGACGGTGGGCAGACATCCATTACCATACCGCCAGGCCTTTGTGTGCGCCAGCCTGGATGAGGCGGTGGAGCAGGAAACCGGGGTTTTTGAAATTCCCAAAGAGGGATGTTCGACTATTTTTTTGTTTGCCGGTCTCGGCTCCCAGTATGTGAACATGGGACGGGGAATCTATGAGGGAGAGCCGGTTTTCCGGAAGGAGATGGACCGCTGCTTCGAGATCTTACAATCCCTGGGTTCCAACATCAAGGATATCCTCTATCCGGACAGGGGTGAAGGGGAAGATGCCGCCCGACTCATTGGCAGCACCGCAATCGCCCAGCAGGTTAACTTCGTGTTTTCATACGCCCTGGCGAAAATGTTGATAGAGTGGGGCATCAGGCCCGGGGCGATGATCGGCTACAGTTTCGGCGAATATGTCGCCGCCTGCACAGCCGGGGTTATCTCATTGGCGGATGCCCTGAAATTAATTCTTACCAGGGGAAGATTGCTCGATCAGGTACCTGAGGGCGGCATGTTGAGTGTTCCTCTTCCCAAAAAAGACTTGAAACCACTGCTGAATAATGAACTATCGGTTGCCATCGATAATGGCCCGTCGTGTATTGTGGCCGGTTCGAGCAAAGATATCGACACCCTTGAGGGGGAGATGCAGAGGAAGAAACTGTTGTGCATGCGTTTGAAAACTTCACATGCCCTGCATTCCCGGATGATGGAGCCGATATTGAAAGAGTTTGAAAAAAATTGTGTCGGCTTCGATTTAAAAAAACCGAACATAAAATATATATCGAATGTAACGGGAACCTGGATCGGCGATGAAGAGGCAAACGATCCCGGGTATTGGGCCAGACACCTGGGAAACACCGTCCGCTTCGCCGACGGCATCCAGAGGCTTGCCGCCGAGCCCCGGACCATTTTCATCGAAATCGGTCCCGGCCGTGATTTGAAGGCACTGGTGTCCCGGTATATGGATCAGCAAAAGGGACAGCGGGTGGAAAACCTGGTACGGCCCCAGGATAAAGAGGTCAACGATGTGTACTATTTGTTGACCAGGATCGCCCGGTTATGGTTATTCGGGCAGCCGGTCGATTGGCCGCATTTCTGGGCACAGGAGAGAAGGTCACGTCTCTCACTGCCCAACTATCCGTTTGAACGACAGTTATTTAAGAATGATAAAGATTTTCTTAAAAAGGGAGCTGCTCGCTTACTCGAGCAATCTCAAGTGGGCCGGGCCGCGGATATTTCGGACTGGTTTTATATACCTTCCTTTAAACGGACGGTCTCTCCCCTTATTCTGCAAAACGAGAGTGAAGCGGCAAAGGCGGGACACTGGCTGGTATTTATGGACGACTGCGGCATCGCTGAAAACCTTGGCGCCGGACTAAAGGAGAAGGGTATCGAAGTGGTGGCAGTCAGGAGAGGCGAACAATTTCACCGGTTCGACGATCACAATTATGCCATCCGGGCCAATACAATCGAAGACTACGACCAACTGCTCAAGCACATGATCGCAGACCACAAAAACATCAGCGCGGTTATCCATCTCTGGAGCCTCTCCCCTTTCCAGGATATTCCCCAGGGAAAAGAGTCGTTTTTAAAATACCAGGAGGCGGGATTTTACAGTTTACTATTTTTTATTCAAACTCTCGCCCCGGTCCAGGAGAAGGCTGAAAACAGCCCGATTCGGGTAACGATTGTTGCCAACCATTTGGTGGCTGTCCAGGAAGGGGAGGCGGTAGTTCCCGAAAAGACAACCATCCTTGGACTGGCCGGGACCATTCCCCAGGAGTACCCCAATATATCCTGCCGCTGTATCGACGTCATGATTCCCGATGAAGACCCCGGGGCCGGAAAAAAAATCGCTGCCCATCTGATGGCTGAACTTCTCTACGAAACCAAAGAGCCAATCGTCGCCTACCGCGGCACTTCGCGCTGGGTACAGTGTTTCGAGTCCCTTCCCCTAAAACAGCGCCCGGGATGCCCGATGAAGTTAAAACCGGCTGGCGTTTACCTGATCACCGGCGGCCTGGGAAGGGACAGCCTGGAGCGTGCCTTATACCTGGCCCAAACGGTAAAAGCCAGACTGGTATTGACGGGCCGCAGCGGCCTGCCGGAATGGGAATATTGGCAGCAGTGGCTGGAGAGCCACGCCGATGAAGACGAAGTCGGCAGGAAGATGAGAAGGGTTTTGCAACTGGAAGAGTTGGGCTCAGAAGTGCTGATTGTGAAAGGGGATGTGGCTGACGAAGGCGATATGTACCGGGTGATGGAACAGATTGATAAAAGATTTGGCCGATTGGACGGCGTAATCCATGCGGCCGGAATGACCAGCCTTGAATCTTCGGTGATTATCTCCCATCTGGGATACAGGGAGTGCGAGTGGCATTTCAGGCCGAAAATTTACGGGTTGTATGTACTGGAGAAGGTCTTGCAGGGACGTTCACTCGACTTCTGCCTGCTCACCTCTTCAATCGTATCCATTTTGGGCGGCGGCGGCCTGTCTGCCTATGCTGCGGCCAGTACATTTATGGATGCCTTTGCCTATAAGCAGAGTCTTCGGGGCGCCTCCTGGTGGATCAGTTTAAACTGGGAAGGTTCTACTCCCCAGGAGACCCGGCAGGCTTTTCACAGGATTCTCTCAATCGATTCGATCCCCCAGGTCATCGTTTCCCGATGGGATCTTGAAGAGAGAATTCAGCGGAGAGTCCCTGTCGAAAAACCCCCGGCAGCGATGAATAGGCCGAACCTGATGGGTACTTATGTAGAACCCGGCAATGAAGTCGAACAAAAACTGGTCGACACCTGGCAAAAATTCTTTGGCATTGAACCGCTGGGCATTACGGATGACTTTTTCGAGTTGGGTGGAGACTCGTTAAAGGCGATCACCATGATAGCGAAGATTCACAGGGAATTTGCAGTAAAGATATCCCTGGCAGAATTTTTTAAGATGCCCACGATTTCCGACCTTTCCACATTTATAAATAGGGCGGAAAAAGAGGAGTACCGATCAATCGAACCGGTTGAAAAGAGGGAGTACTACCCGGTGTCGGCTTCCCAGAGGCGAATGTATGTTTTACAGCAGCTCCAGAGGGACAGTATCGGTTATAACGAAACATTGGTATCCTTATTTGAGGATGAAATTGACATGGAGAAACTGGAGAGGGTGTTGTCGGCATTGACCCAAAGACACGAAATTTTGAGAACATCGATCGAGATGATTGCCGAAGAACCGGTTCAGAAGGTTCTTCCCGGGGTGAAAGTGGCAGACGCTGTCGAGTATTATGAAACCGGTGAAGACAAAGTTAAAGAGTTAATAGAGAATTTTATCAGGCCATATGATTTGAGTAAGCCCCCGTTATTCAGGATTGGGGTAATTAATATAGAGGGGGGAAGAAATATCCTGGTAAGGGATACGCACCATATTATAACTGACGGTATCTCCCTCGACATATTTATTAAAGAGTTGATGGCATTATATTTTGGGAAGGAGTTACAGGGAAACAGGCTCCAGTACAAAGATTACTCGGGGTGGCAGATAAAACAGAAAGAAGTTGAAACCATGAAAGGTCAAGAAGAGTATTGGTTAAGCCTCTATAGGGGCGACATACCGGTTTTGAACCTACCCACCGACTATAAGAGACCTTCTGTCAAGAGTTTTGAAGGAACCAACGTGAGGTTTACTATTGAGAAAACGGAGTATGACTCTTTGAAAAAATTGGCCCTGGAGAGCGATGTGACGCTTTACATACTCCTGCTGGCCATCTTTAATATTTTTCTCTCAAAGCTGAGTGGTCAGGAAGATATAATCATCGGCACACCGGTGGCCGGCCGAGCGCATGAAGATTTACATAATATCATAGGGGTCTTCGTGAATACACTGGCCCTGAGGAGCTTCCCCCAAAAGCAGGAAACCTTCGGCGAGTTTTTGGCAGAGACCAGGGAAAACACGTTGAGGGCCTTCGAAAACCAGGATTTCCAATTTGAAGATCTTATCGAAAAACTTGAAATAGAACGGGATACCAGCCGGAATCCCTTGTTCGATGTTCAATTCGTATCGCTGGTTGCCGATGGCCCCTCAGCGGGAATTTCTGGAGAAGATATGCCGGAGCTCAAATTGGCGCCGTTCAGATTCGAAGGCGTAATCTCGAAATTCGATCTGGCGCTGGAGGTCAGGGAATCGAACGGTCATCTATTTTTCATTTTCCAGTATTGCCGGAGATTGTTTAAAAGGGAGACCATCGATAGATTTATCGACTACTTTAAAGAGATCATTTCAATTATCCTGAGAGATAAAGACATCAAACTGGAAGATATTTCGGTCTCCCATGATTTGTTGTTTTGCGAATCAGAGTTTTCCGAAGAGGAGTACTCAGATTTTACATTTAATGGATAGTATTTATAAGTCCGAGAATGAATAGAGTAAATCTCGATAAACTGGCAGTTGCCGCCAATCAAAAAAGCAGAGAAGAGAAATATTGGCTAGGGCAATTATCTAACGATCTTCAAAAGAGTTATTTCCCCTATGATAATCAAAGAAAAGATCTATCTGGCGACCGTGTGGATTCCTGCCACTTTCAATTGAACTCAAAGACATTTTTACGACTGGCGGAATTAACCAAAGGCTCCGAGGTAAGATTGTATATTACACTATTATCGGTACTGGTCCTACAGCTTCATAAATATACGGCCGATCAGGATATAACTCTAGGAGCACCCATCTATCGACAGAAAAATGAAGGGGATTTTATCAATACAGTGCTGGTATTGAGAATAAAAATCGAAGAAAATCTGACTTTTAAAGAGTTTTTACTCAATGTGGGGGAGAGGCTGCTTGAGGCAGTCAAACACCAGAACTACCCGATTGAAAGATTATTGGAACGATTGAATATTCCCTTGTTTGATATGGTTGTCTTATTGGAGAATATTCACGAAAAAAAATATATTCAAGATTTTAAAGTGAATATGCGTTTTATCTTTAACCGAACCGATGACCATATTGAAGGATCGGTAGAATATAACCCTGCACTCTACCTGCCGACATCCGTAGAGAGAATCGTTGGTGTCTTTAGCCATCTGCTTGAGCAGGCTATTTTTAATGTTGACACCCGGCTTCTCTATCTACATATCCTGCCGGAGGAGGAGAAACAGCAGATACTCTGTACATTCAATCGTACCGATGCCGAATTCCCCCATAACAACACCATACCTGAACTCTTTGAAGAACAGGCGCAGCGTACACCGCACCATATTGCCATAATGCTGCCGTTCTCCCAGGCGCAAAATATCTTTGTAACATACCGGCAATTAGACCAACTCGCCAATCAACTGGCGGTCGTCCTGAAGCACAAAGGCGTTGTCGGCGACAGCATCGTGGCTATAATGGCGGAACGATCCGTGATGATGATACAGGGGATTTTGGGGATACTAAAAGCCGGTGGTGCGTATTTACCTATAGATCCCGATTATCCGGAAGAGAGGGTCAGGTTGATACTCTCCGACAGTGGCACCCAGATATTATTGACCATTCAGGACATTTCCCTCTCTTCTGCCGCCCCCATCGACGCCGCCTCCCATACTGCCAGCGGGCCAGGGCCCCATAACCTGGCTTACGTGATCTATACTTCCGGGTCCACCGGGAATCCCAAAGGAGTGATGATAGAGCATTGCTCGTTGGTGAACCGGTTAAACTGGATGCAGCGATATTATCCCCTGGTGCCGGAAGATGTGATACTGCAAAAGACGCCAATCGTTTTTGATGTTTCCGTATGGGAGTTGATCTGGTGGTCGCTTCACGGTGCATCGGTTTGTTTGCTCAACTATGGAGGAGAGAGGGACCCAGAGACAATTATAGAGGCGATTGAGAAGTACAGGCTGTCCGTCATGCACTTTGTACCGTCGATGCTGACGATATTCCTGGAATATCTTGAAGCTTCGGGGGATTCTGTCAGACTGGCCAGCCTGAGACGGGTATTTGCCAGTGGAGAGGCTTTAACCGAACATCAGGTACGGAAATTTTACGATTTAGTAGATGGGGTGGGGCGGACAGAACTCGTCAATTTGTATGGGCCAACCGAGGCGGCCATAGATGTCTCCTACTTCAATTGTTCCCAATATAAGAAATTTTCGAGCATACCCATCGGCAAGCCCATCGACAATATACGCCTGTACATTTTTAATAAAGATATGTACCTCCAGCCCATTGGCGTTACCGGTGAGCTGCATATTTCCGGGGTTGGCCTGGCCCGGGGCTATTTAAATGTGCCTGAATTGAATATGACAAAATTCGTTCCCAATCCCTTATCTTCAGGAGTATATCTGTATAAGACCGGAGATCTGGCCAGATGGCTGCCAGATGGGAATATAGAATTTTTGGGTCGAATAGATAATCAAGTAAAAATAAGAGGATTTCGAATCGAACTGGGGGAAATTGAAAACAGGTTATTGAAGCATGAGGCTATCCTGGAGGCGGTGGTCATCGTCCAGGGCAGCGGCGAAGACAGCGCTCTCTCTGCCTATATTGTCCCTCGACGGACTGCCGGGGATGATCCTGCCGCACCGTTCAACTCCGATGATTTAAGAGAATACCTCTCATTGGAGCTGCCGGATTATATGATACCGTCTTATTTTTTCCAGGTAGATAGAATTCCCCTAACGCAGACCGGCAAGATGGATCGCAGGGCGTTGAGTTCGCTGGGCCAAAAGATTGACTCCGGGAAAGAGTTTGTCGAACCGACAAGACAAATTGAAAAGAAAGTCGCAGAACTCTGGGGAAAAATTCTCAAACAGGAGAAAGTGGGTATTCATGATAACTTTTTCGAGTTGGGCGGAAATTCTTTAAAGATTATTCAACTGGGAATGCAGTTGACGGAATTGTTAAATATAAATATACAGACCGTAAAACTATTTACCTATCCCACTATCGATGCCTTTGTTCGCTATCTGGAACAGGAAGGAGAGATCGACGATTTTACCGAGGAAGATAACGAGTGGTTTAAATCGATGCATGAGGCCAGGAGTAATCTGAAAAATAGAAAAAGAAGACAGGTTGAGGAAATTCTAAATGAGTAAGAAGGACATGCTTCTCCCGGGTACCGGGCTGGAAATAGCCGTAATCGGTATGGCCGGCAGGTTCCCGGAAGTTAGGAATATTGAGGAGTTCTGGCATAATTTGGCCAACGGGGTCGAGTCCATTACTTTTTTTTCAGATGACGAGCTGGCAGAAGATGGGATATCTCCCGATATGCTGCGAAATCCAGGGTATGTAAAAGCCAGGGGAGTGGTTGACGATATCGATTGCTTTGACGCAGAATTTTTTGGCTATACTACCCGTGAAGCCAGTATGATGGACCCGCAATTTCGATTTATCCATGAGTGTGTCTGGGAGGCGCTCGAATCCGCAGGATATGTTCCCGATTCGTATAAAGGCGTTATAGGTATTTATGCCGGGAATACATTTAATCCCTTCTGGGTGGCCCACATTTTGGCCCAACAGTACAATACATCCGCATTTTTTGAAGCCGGGACATTTTACGATAAAGACTATTTGAATAGTCGAGTCTCTTATAAACTGAATTTCAAAGGCCCCTGCCTTACCGTTCAGACAGCCTGTTCAACCTCCTTAGTCGCTGTCCATCTTGCATGTCAGGGATTACTGAATGGAGAGTGCAGCATGGCCCTGGCAGGTGGAGTCACGATTAGGGGGCTGAAGAAGACCGGTTACCTTTACCAGGAAGGCATGATCCTCTCTCCCGATGGCCACTGCCGACCCTTTGATGCAAAGGCAAACGGCACAATCGGGGGGGATGGAGTAGGGGTAGTCGTCTTAAAACCTTTTGAAGCGGCCCTGGCAGATCGAGATGTTATCCATGCGGTCATTGAAGCTTCGGCCATCAATAATGACGGCAATCGAAAGGTCAGTTTTACTGCCCCCAGTACGAAAGCACAGGCAGCGGTGATCAGGGCGGCTCACCTGCTGGCCGAGATTGATATAGAGAGTATAACTTATATAGAAGCCCACGGAACCGGCACCAGCCTGGGAGATCCGATTGAAATCGAAGCCTTAAAATTGGCTTTTAAAACCGATAAAAAAGTTCACTGCGCCATTGGAGCAATAAAGAGCAATATCGGTCACCTGGATTGTGCTGCCGGCGTTGCCGGGTTTATTAAAACTGTGCTATCGATCAAACACAGACAGATTCCTCCCAGTCTGCATTTTGAGACCCCCAATCAAAAACTTGGCCTGGAGGACAGCCCATTTTACGTAAATACAAGATTAATAGAGTGGCCAAACACATCGTATCCCTTAAGAGCCGGTGTCAGTTCTTTTGGAATCGGCGGCACCAACGCCCATGTTATTCTCAGGGAAGCGCCCCAAAACAAAGATATCTCTGACGGCAGGCCAGTTAAATTGATAGTACTCTCTGCTAAAACCGGGACCGCCCTGGATAGGGCAACAGAAAATTTGCTGGACTATTCCAGGAAGAATCCCGCCGCCGAACTTTCGGATGTAGCCTACACCCTCCAGGTGGGCAGAAAGGTATTTAGCCATCGGAAGATGGCGGTATGTGCCGACCTGGAAGAGACCATCGAAGTCCTATCCAAAAATTCAAAAAAAGTGAAGACATTCGCCGCCGAAAGCGAAAGGCGAACGGTCGTGTTTATGTTTCCCGGTCAGGGGTCGCAATATATTAATATGGGCCTGGGTATCTATCAGACCGAACCTTTTTTTAGAGATGAGGTGAACCGCTGTTTTTCCATATTAAACGGTGTCATGGACTGTGATTTAAAGGATATTCTTTATCCTGCAGGCGGCCAGGCCAACGATTCCGGCAGCGCCGCCGCCAATCTGATCGACCGGACAGAGTTTACTCAGCCCATCATTTTTACTTTTGAATATGCCCTGGCCAGGCTGCTGATGAAATGGGGGATTCGGCCTGGGGGGATGATTGGTTATTCCCTGGGAGAATATATCGCCGCCTGTATAGCCGGTGTTTTTTCCCTGGAAGATGCCTTAAAGTTGGTGGCCCTCAGGGGAAAGTTGATGGGCCAGGTACCTGGGGGAGCCATGTTGAGTGTACCCCTTCGGGAATCAGAGTTGAAACCGCTGCTGAACGAAAAAATATCCCTGGCGATCGTGAACGACCCCACCTGTATCGTGTCAGGCTCGAAGGAGGCGATTGAAGAGTTTGAAAAACAGATGAGGGAAAAGAAGCTGCTGTGCATACGGCTCAATACCTTCCATGCCGCTCACTCTGCCCTGATGGATGATGTGATGGCAGAATTTAGTGCCCCTCTAAAACAAATTAAGTTAAATAAACCACAGATTCCCTATATATCGAATCTAACAGGAGATTGGATCAAGGCCGAAGATGCCGCCAGCCCGGTTTATTGGACAAAGCAGTTAAGAGGTGTGGTTAGATTTTCAGACGGCATTCAAGAGTTGTTAAAACTGGAACATTCGGTGTTTACCGAAATCGGCCCCGGTCGGGTCCTGGGCACCTTTGTAAGGCAGCACAAGGACAGAAGGGCAGACCACCTGATTGTAAATCTCATCCGTCATCCAAAGGAGAGAGTGGCCGACGACTGTCTGCTGCTGAACAAACTCGGTCAGTTGTGGCTCTATGGCGTAGATATCGATTGGCCGGAATTTTATCTAAAGGAGAAGAGATATAGGGTCGTCTTACCTACATACCCATTTGAGAGGCGGCGATTTCAGATGGGAAAGAGTGCCTTCATGAAAGGTGCCTCCCAAAGGCTTCCCCTGGCAAAAAAACCGGATATTGCCGATTGGTTCTATGCGCCTGTATGGAAGCAAAGGGAAATCGCCAAAGGGGTATCTCACCGGGATGAAGGCCCGGCCTGTTATCTCGTGTTTAATGATACTCACGGAATCGGCACGGAATTGATAGGAAAATTGGGGCAAGAGGGACATGATATTATCCTGGTGAATGCAGGTCCGGAATTTAAAATGAGTGATGACCGGACATTCACGATTGCCCCGGGAAACGAGGAAGACTGCAGCCGGCTGATTCAGGAGATCACCCGGATGGGCAAGATCCCCGGGAAGGTCGTTCATCTCTGGAATGTAAGTGAGGACGGGTATTCTGAAGCCGGGCTGGATCTAAATAGGGTAGAGGAGATGCAGGCTCTGGGCCTTCATAGTTTACTTAACCTGGCCAAAGTTCTGGGTCGATATGTTTATAATGATGCGTGTCAATTCGTTGTAATATCAACCCATATGCAAAAAGTGCTGGACCAGGACAAAATATGTGCGGAGAAGGCTACACTGATTGCCCCGGTGGGGGTGATCCCCATCGAATACCCCAATATGTCTTGCTGTGCTATAGATGTTGAGATTCCCGAAACCAGCGGGGAGAGGGAACAACTGGTTGAGTCCCTCATCCAGGAGATGGGGGTAATCTCACCGGATTTCACCATTGCTTACCGCACCAACCAGCGCTGGGTACTCGACTTTGAACCAATCCATCTCGAGAAACCATTTGAAAAGGTGCCCCAATTAAAGGCCGGCGGGATTTACCTGATTACCGGCGGACTGGGCGGGATTGGCCTGGTACTGGCAGAATATCTGGCCAGGACTGTCCAGGCCCGGTTGATATTAATCGCTAGATCGAAATTACCGGAAGCCGATAAGAGAGAAGAGTGGCTGGCCAGTCATGATGAAGAGGACAGCCTAAGTTACAAGATCAAAAAAGTAGGGGAACTTGAGGAGCTGGGAGCGGAGGTAATGGTTGTCTCTGCCGATGTTGCCGACTTCCCGGGGATGCAGCGGGTGGCCCGAAGCATAAAAGAGCGATTCGCTGACGGCATTAACGGGATTATTCACAGCGCCGGCATAATCGATTATGGAGGCGTCATTCACAGACGGTCGAGGGAATATACAGATAAGGTCCTGGCTGCCAAGCTGACAGGCACCTTGATCCTGGACCATCTCTTTAAAAATGACAATATGGACTTTTTCATTTTATGTTCCTCTCTTTCATCCATATTGCCGCCTTTTGGTGAGGTGGGGTATGCGGCGGCCAATGCCTTTCTCGATGCCTTTGCCCAAAAAGAGAGCCGCAAGAGTAATATGCTCATGGTTAGTATCAATTGGGATTTCTGGAAAGAGGTCGGATTGGGGGTGGAGGCGGTAAAGAATTCGCTGAGATTCTCCCGGGTTTCGGAATTCCATGGCATATTGAGCGATGAAGGCATAGAGGCATTTCAGTACATCATATCGGCTGGGCTGCCGCAGGTGGTCGTATCCGTTAAGGATTTACCGGCACTGCTGCAGGTATCCAGAAATCGCCGCAGACCCAGTTCGGCTGGAGTAGAGGTGAGAAGGCAAAAGGCCGCCGAGGAGTCCGATAAAAAATCGAAACAGGTGGAGAGAGAGGTTACGGTTCCGGCAGATGGGTTCGAGCAGATCTGTATGGAGATCTTTCAAAACTACCTGGACCTGGAACATGTGGACAGTGATGATAACTTTTTTGAGCTCGGCGCTTCGTCCCTGGACATTCTCAATATAGCGTATCAATTAAAGGAGAAAGTAGGAAAAGAGATCTCGCCGGTGATCATGTTTGAGTATCCCACCATAAGCTCTCTGGCAGAATTCTTAATGAGAACAGAGACCACCATAGACGATTCTCCGGCCGGCAGAGAACCGGGGGTGTCACGGCTGCCGGGAACAGATATTGCCGTCATTGGCATGGCCGGAAGATTTCCAGGCGCGCACAATGTTGAAGAATTCTGGGAAAACATAAAGAACGGTGTGGAGTCGATTTCATTTTTTGACGATGAAGAGCTCATAGAAGCCGGTATTTCTTCGCCGCTGCTTAAAAATTCCAATTATGTCAAGGCAAACGGCATCCTGGAAAGCGTGAATTGTTTCGATTCTTCATTCTTTGGCTATATTCCAGGCGAATCGGAGATTATGGACCCGCAGATCAGGCTGTTTCATGAATGCCTGTGGGAAGCATTGGAAGATGCGGGCTATGATCCCCAGGCCGGCAATTTCCCTATAGGCCTTTTTGCCGGTGGTGCGGATAACTTGAACTGGCGAGCCAGAACCCTGCTGTCAACAGGAGATTATGGCGATCCGTTTTCCCGGATGTTGTTGAATAACAAAGATTTTATCAGCACCAGGCTTTCCTATAAATTTAACTTAAGTGGTCCCAGTTCCACGATCTATACGGCCTGTTCGACCTCCCTGGTGGCCATACATCAAGCGTGCCAGAGCCTGTTCTGTGGAGAATGTTATATCGCCCTGGCAGGCGGAGCAGCGGCATGGATGACTGAAAAAGCGGGGTATATGTATCAACAGGGAATGATTTTATCGCCCGACGGCCACTGCCGACCATTCGCTGCCGGCGCAAACGGTACGGTATTTGGGAATGGCCTGGGCATCGTCGCCTTAAAGATATTGGAATCGGCAACGGCCGATAGGGACAATATTCATGCCGTTGTCAAGGGTTCGGCCATTAATAATGATGGCAATAGAAAAGTCGGTTTTACCGCTCCCAGTGTAAAAGCCCAATCAGAGGTTATAAGGGCTGCCTATCAGAGAGCCGGCCTTGAACCCGAAAGTATTACCTATATCGAGGCCCATGCCACCGGCACGCCCCTGGGAGATCCCATTGAAGTGAAGGCCCTCAGGGAGGTATTTAAAACAGATAAAAGGGGCTTTTGCGCACTTGGTTCGGTGAAGGCCAACATAGGCCACCTGGACACCGCTGCCGGGATTGCCAGTTTTATCAAAACTGTAATGGCCGTAAAGGACAAATTAATCCCCCCCTGTTTGCATTTTGAAAAGTCCAATCCAGAAATTGACTTTGAAAATGGTCCATTTTATGTGAATACAACGTTGAAGGAGTGGGAAAACAATGGCGGGCCACTACGGGCAGGTGTAAGCTCTTTTGGATTTGGGGGGACCAATGTCCACCTGATCCTGGAGGAACCGCCACCGGTTCAGCAATCAGCCAACGGCCGCCCCTGGAAACTGCTGACCGTCTCGGCCCAAACGGAGCAGGCCCTGGATAAAATCACGGCCAACCTGACACACTATCTCCAAAAAAATCCCGGCATAGAGCTTGCCGATGCCTCTTATACCCTTCAGACCGGCAGGAGGTTTTTTAACTACCGGCGGATGCTGGTTGGCCGGGATGTGGCAGAGGCCCTGGAGGCCATAGATTCCGGCCGGATCAAATCATTTTTCTCAAAGGAGAAAAAAAGATCGGTGGTATTCATGTTTCCCGGTCAGGGATCACAGTATGTCAATATGGGATTGGGGCTGTATCAGACGGAAAAATTGTTTCAAGAGGAGATGGATCGCTGTTTTGAGCTGTTCCTGTCCCATATGGGTTACGACTTGAAAGAGATTCTTTTTTCGGCAAAGGAAAACAATCCGGGCCTCATCGATCAAACCGGGATCGCTCAACCGGCCATTTTTATATTCGAATATGCCCTGGCCAGGTTACTGATCCGCTGGGGCATAACCCCCCATTTTATGATCGGCCACAGTATCGGTGAGTATGTGGCCGCCACCCTGTCCGGTGTCTTTACTTTAGAAGATGCCCTGTCGTTGGTCTCAATAAGAGGCCAATTGATGCAGTCCCTGCCCCGCGGCGCTATGCTGAGCATCCAGTTATCCAGGGATCAAATCAAGCCCTTCTTGACCGGGACACTATCACTGGCGGCTGTAAATGCGCCCTCTTTGTGTGTCGTATCCGGGCCGATCGAGGAGATAGACGATTTAGAAAATAAGTTGAACGAAAAAGGATACAAAAGTCGACGCCTCCATACTTCACACGCCTTTCATTCGCCGATGATGGAACCCATATTACAAAAATTCAGGGAAAAAACCAGGCAGATAACGCCGCAAAATCCCCGGATTCCCTATCTATCAAACCTCACCGGCAAATTTATAACATTGGCCGATCTCACTGGCGGAGAGTATTGGGCCAGGCATCTGCGGCAGACCGTCCTCTTTGCCGAAGGTATAGAGGAGCTGTTGAAGAAGAAAAATTGCATTTTTATAGAAGTCGGGCCTGGTAAAGTCTTGAGTACTTTTTGCAAGCGGTTGGCCGATAAAAATAACAATCTCTTGACTGTAAATCTTGTTAGGCATCCGGATGAGAACACAGCGGATGATTGTTATTTGCTTGAAAAGATCGGTCAGTTATGGCTGTACAATGTAGAGATAGATTGGCAGGCGTTTTATGGGCATGAAAGGAGATACCGGATTTCACTGCCGCCATATCCCTTTGAAAGCAGGCGAATTACCCTGAAAGATGGAGCCCTGCGGACCGTCTCAGCGATGCAAACCGGGGAGGATATACTTAAGAAAAAGCGAGACATCGTAGATTGGTTTTACTCCCCCCAATGGCGCCGTTCTAAGCTCCCCCTCAAGCAGAAACTCGACTCGGCCGCACCTCCTTACTGGCTGTTGTTTGTAGATGAAACGGGTATCGGGGATCAGATAGCCAGAAAACTGAAGGAAGAAAATACCCTCGTCGTTGTCATCAAGAAAGGCGATGAATTTTCTACAGATAATGATGGCGGATATACCATTAATCCCGGCCGAATCCAGGATTACCACGATTTATTCGGCAAACTCCGGCAGGCTGGCCGGATTCCTGACCGTATTGTTCATCTATGGGGGGTTGCGGCAGCGGATGATCAAGACATCCTGTTGGATCAGTTCAAAAAGGCCCAGGTTTTGGGCTTTTACAGCCTTCTTTACCTGGTGAAGGCCCTGGTGCACCATCCCGTTAATGAAGATTTCGACATCAGCGTCGTTGCCAACGACAGGTTCGATGTGCTGGGAGAGCAAAACACCGCTCCAGGGAAGAACACCGTATCTGGCTTGATAAAAGTGGTTTCCCAGGAATACCCCAATATCAGGTGCCGGAGTATAGATATTGAACTGCCCTCTCACAAAAATGAAGAGGAGAAGCTGGCCAACCAGATGCTGGTGGAGTTGAAAAGCGATTTTTCCGACAGGGTGGTCGTTTTACGCAACGGCCTGCGCTGGGTCCAATTTTTCGAACCCATTCCCCTTGAAAAGACAACGCCGGGAAGACAACTGTTAAGAAAGGGTGGGGTCTATTGGCTCATCGGCGGCCTGGGGGAGATAGAGCTCTCTCTGGCAGAACATCTAAGCCGGACCGTACAGGCAAACTTGATTTTGAGCCACGACCTATCTTTTCCCCACAGGAAAGATTGGGATCACTGGCTCAGTGTCCATCCCCAGGGCGATATCGTATCCCGTAAGATCGAGAAACTGCAGGCAATGGAAGAGCTGGGGCCAGGGGTCATGATATTCGAGGCAGTTCCCGATAACCGGGACCAGATGAGAGCGGTGGCGGCTGCGGTTAGAGAGCGTTTCTCGGGAATTAATGGCGTGATCTATTCGGGATCGTTAAAAAATATCGACATATTCCGTTCAATTGCGGATGAAGACGAGCCGCATGTTGAGAAACTGTTTAAGCAAAAAGTCTACGGCTTGTATGTATTGGCCGAGATCCTGTCGGAAATGGAAATGGACTTCTGTCTATTCATGTCTTCTCTATCTTCGATATTGGGCGGACTGGGATTTGCCGCTTATTCGTCCGCCAATTCATTTTTGGATGCTTTTGCCAGGCAGGGGAGCCAATCAAGCCCGGTGACGTTCCTCAGCCTCAACTGGGATAGGTGGAGTTTCGAGGGCAAACAGCCGGGAATTCCTGACCCCACTTCGCTGACCATTGAAGAAGGCATCGAGGCCTTTCAACGTATCTTGAATTGGGGAGAGAGCGGGCAGGTAGCGATTTCAACCACCGATCTCCAGGCCAGGATCGACTACTGGGTTGCCCTTCAAACAAAGGACGACATGCCTCTCGATTCTTCGGACGACTTCGATTCATTTCAGTCCAGGCCCAATTTATTGACCCCCTATGTTGAACCCCGCGACGAAGAGGAAAAAAAATTGTCCGATATCTGGCAAAGCTTTTTCGGGATCGAACAGATCGGCATAAATGACGATTTTTTTGAGTTGGGGGGCGATTCAATTAAAGCCATGACGTTAATCACCAGGATCCATAAAGAGTTGGATACCAGGCTGCCTCTAACCGAGATATTTAAGTCTTCGACCATAAAGGGGATGGCAGGGTATATTAAGGGGGCGATCCGGGAAAAGTACCGGGCCATAGAGCCGGCCGAAAAAAAAGAATTTTATCCCCTGTTTTCGGCCCAGAGAAGGTTGTATATTGTCCAGCAAATGTATCCGGAGGGTACCGGTTATAATGTCCCGTATACATATGTCTTGAGCGGGGAATTGAACCTGGAACTGTTGGCAGCCACCTTTAAAAAGCTGATCTGGAGGCATGAGAGTTTGCGTACTTCGTTTCAGGATAGAGATGGAGAGGTCTTGCAGAAGATTCACGATAATGTCGAATTTTCCATAGAGCATGATCACGGTGAGGCGGATGAAAAGAAGGTTATAAAACATTTCATCCGGCCGTTTGATTTATCGCGACCGCCTCTACTGCGGGTTGGAGTGATTCGATTGGCAGAGATGAAACATATTTTTATCGCCGACATGCACCATATTATATCTGACGGTGTCTCGCAGTTAATATTGACCCGTGATTTTTTAGACCTCTATTCGGGCAAAGAGTTACCGGGATTGAGACTGCAGTACAGGGATTTCTCCGAATGGCAGCAGCGGGAGGCCGGAACAGACGAGGGAGCCTACCGGCAGCAAGAGGCGTATTGGTTACGAGAGTTCTCGGGGAATATTCCCCTGTTGAGATTACCATTAGATTATGAAAGGCCGGGGGTGAAGGATTTCGACGGGAACTTTGTCATGTTTTCACTGGGAGAAGAGTTGAGTACGAAACTGTATCAGTTGACCAGGGACAGCGATACGACCCTGTACATGATCTTGCTGGCGGCCTACAACGTATTATTAAATAAATACAGCGGGCAGGAAGATATTATCGTAGGCTCGCCGGTTCCCGGGAGGCCCCATGCGGATCTCCTTTATATCATCGGCATGTTCGTGAACATGCTGGCAATCAGGAATAGATCCGGCGGGGAAAAGAGCTTTAACTACTTTCTCCTGGAAGTCAAAGAAAAGGTGTTGGGGGCATTGGATAATCAAAACTATCAATTCGAGGAATTAACAAAAAAATTGGGTCTGCAAGGCGATCCCGGTAGAAACCCGCTGTTCGATGCCGTGTTTGAAATGCAGAGTATAGACATAGGCGAGAACAGGCCTGCCGAAACGACATTAAAAGTTGCGCCTTACCCCTTAGGTGAAAATATCAAGGCACCCTTTGATTTGATCCTGTCCACTTTTGAGAATAGTGGCCTGATCAATATGAGGTTGACCTATTCAACCAGGCTGTTTAAGGAATCAACCATTGAACTGATTATTCGACATTACCGGGAAATTGCAGCCCAGGTAACCGATAATCCCGAAATCAGACTCCAGGATATCGTACTCTCTCACCAGTTGGTGAAGATAGAGCCCGATATTGAGCAGGACAGTGATGACGATTTTGCCTTTGAACAGGTAAAACAATAAGAGAGAAGCCATGCAGGACGAAAGCAAACAGAAGATTATGTTGGCCACCTTGCCATTCTGGACACCGCTCATTCCTTCGCAGGGGATTGCCAGTCTTAAGAGTTTCCTCCAGAAATTTGGTTATCCGGTAAGGGCAGTCGATGCTGCCGTTGAAACCCGGTTTTTACAATATTATGATCGATATTTTGGCTTTTTGCGGGAAAACATCCCCTACCACCACAGGGGAAATTTCTACAATATCGGCCATGATGTACTGCGTAATCATATGATGGCTCACATCAATTATGAGAATCGCAAAGAGTATGAGCAGTTGGTTAAAATCCTGGTGGCCAGGACTTATTACTGTGATTTCGATGACCGGCAAATTGCCGGGCTGATCGACATCGTCGACCGTTATTTTGACAGTCTAAGAGAGTATTTCCTGGATTTTCTGGAAAGGGAGAAGCCGGATGTGTTGGGCTTATCGGCCAACAGCGGCAACCTGGCCTCCACTTATTATATCTTCAGGTTGGCAAAGGAAACCTTGCCGGCGGTTACCACCGTTATGGGGGGCTGCGTCTTCTTTAACCACCTGGCGATCGGGAATCCCGACTTAGAGTTTTTTCTGGAAAAGACAGGGCACTTCCTGGATAAAATCATTATCGGCAAAGGAGAGGTCCTGTTTTTAAAGTTCCTGAGAGGCGAGTTGGCTCTATCCCGGCGAGTATATACCCAGGAAGATCTGGATGAAACGGCCCTGGCTTCGTACGCCTTTGATATACCCGATCTATCGGATTTTGATTTACAAAAATATTTTTACCTGGCCGCCTCCGGCTCTACCAGTTGTCCTTATCGATGCAGCTTTTGTAATTCCAGGACCTTTTTCGGGGAATACCGAAAAAAGGACCCCGGCCAAACCGTACAGGAGATGAAAAAATTGCAGGATAGGTACAGGCACAAGCTGTTTTTCATGACCGACGCCCTATTGAATCCGGTGATTACCGGTCTTGCCGAGGAAATCATTCGCCAGGAATTAACCGTTTATATGGATGGCTACTTTACCGTTGACAACCAATCTGGTGATATCGAAAATACCTTGCTCTGGCGGCGGGGAGGCTTTTACAGGGCCCGGTTGGGAGTGGAAAGCGGTTCGCAAAAGGTCCTGGATTTAATCGGGAAAAAGATCAACCCGGAGATAATCAGGGCCGCGGTGTCCGGGCTGGCCTATGCGGGGATTAAAACCACCACCTACTGGGTGGTTGGGCACCCGGGTGAGACAGAGGCCGATTTCCAGCAGACCCTGGATCTTGTCGAAGAGCTGCGGGATGATATCTGGCAGGCAGAGTGTAATCCTTTTACTTATTTTTATGTGGGGCAGACCAATTCTGAAAAATGGGGGGAGAAGAGAAGGTTGTTATACCCGGAAAAATTCAGGGATATGTTAATCTCCCAGACCTGGATAGTGGATTGTTCGCCGACGAGGGAAGAGATCTACGATAGGGTATTCAGGTTTGTCGAACATTGTCAGCGGTTGGGAATTCCCAATCCTTACACCCT
Organism: uncultured bacterium; assembly: GCA_965603365.1. Lineage (GTDB taxonomy): Bacteria > Acidobacteriota > Aminicenantia > UBA2199 > UBA2199 > JAHELQ01. The sequence goes on along the minus strand of CBFDCR010000009.1, from coordinate 61,949 downwards.
GAGTGAAATTTACGAGGCGGATCAACGGTGGAAAAATTTGCACAAAAATGCCGTTCCCTCTGTGGTGGAGTTAATTAACCCTGATAAAAATGTTATGGGGGATAGAGAAAATGTCCGAAAATTCTTGCGTTTGCAGGATACAGCCATTGAAGATGGAGATTTTGCCCTTTAAGTCAATGAGGAGGTAATCGATGAAATATTACAGCGTACCGTCGGATTTCAAAAAAGAGTCCATCGAGGCCTTTGCCAAGCTCAATGAGGCATACAGCGACTCCAGGGTACTTGAGACCTACGGCAATATAACGGTAGGCAGTTACCTGGGGTCGGGGCGATTGGTCAGGCAGATGCCCAAAATAGACATCTACGATTTGAGTGAATATATAAAGTATTCGAGGGAAAGAGACATCGATTTTAACTATACCCTGAACCCGACCCATCTCAATAATAGGGAATTTACCGAAGAAGGTGTCTCCCAGATAAAGAGTTTCTTGCATAAAATCTATGAGGCCGGTATCCGTTCCCTCACCGTGACGCTGCCTTCCCTGATCGAACTGGTTCAATCGACGAAACTCGACTTTAAGATAAGGGCTTCGACCCTGTGCCAGATCAGGAATGTCAACCGGGCCATGGTATATAAGCATATGGGGGTAGATAAAATCGTGGTGGATGAGTCGATAAACAAAGATTTCTTTACCTTGAGGGATATTCGAGATGCCTTTGGCGAGAAGGTTGAGATCATCGTGAATCAAATATGTGACAAAAACTGCATGTATCGCCTGTTTCACTACAATATGATTGCCGGTGATGTACTTGCCAATACCAATAAGGTCAGTATCAACTATTACGAACACCGCTGTGTCTTACAGCAGATTAAATCTATCGACAACCTGCTAAAACTCTGTTGGGTCAGGCCGGAGGACATTGAATACTATACGGGTATAGGCATCAACTATTTCAAGATTCAAGGCAGGCATGCCTTTGTCCAGGGAGGGGATGCCCTCAGGACCGTGAAACACTATTTCGACAAGAGTTATGAGGGCAATTTAATGGATCTATTGATGATGTTTGGCAACCTGACCAGTTTTAAGGTATTTGTAGACAACAAAAAGCTGGATGGGTTCATTAAACCCTTTGTGGAAAAAGAGAACTTCTGCAAAAATAATTGTGCAAAATGTGGATATTGTGCGGCGTTTGCCAGGAAGTGCATCGATTACAAACAGGCGGAAGAGGTGGTTGAACTGGCCAGGCAGTTTTATCGGGATTATGACCAATTCCAGGAAATGTTAAGGGACAAAGGTTGCAGCGACCTGGAAAAGCAGGAGGAAGGTGAGGTTCAAGACCGGTTACTGACGATCGAGGGCCAGGCCCAGGAGACCGGGGACTTTGACTTTTAGATGTGATCAAATAAAAAAACAGCTTTAGAGAGGTTCTTATGGTGAATGTGAAAAAATCAAGAGAAGTGGCTATCGCGGCTGCCCAATCCTTCAAAGAGAGGGGATACTGGTCGAAAAAGTTTGCCGGGGATTGGGAGTTGAGTTATTTTCCCTATGATATCAAGAGTAGCGGCGGCGAAAAAAAGATAGATACGCTGACTGTTGTACTGCCGGGGGATGTATCTTCCGGTATGGTCAGGCTGAGTAACAATTCCGATCGCCGGCTGTTCATGATCCTGCTTACCGGCCTCACCGTATTGCTGGCACGGTACACAGATAATGACGATATTACGGTAGGCAGCCCGGTAGAAAAACAGCAGGTGGAAGGAGATTTTATCAACACGGTACTGGGTTACCGGAATATATTAAAGCGGAAGATGAGTTTTAAAGACCTGCTGCTTCTTGTCCGAAAGACAGTGATTGAAGCCATAGAGAATCAAAATTATCCGCTTGAAACCCTGATTGAAGATCTAAAGCAAAACCAGGGGAAAAAGGAGTTCAAGTTATTTGATGTGGCTGTGCTGCTGGAAAATATCCACCACCGGAAGTATATTCAACAGATGGGTTATAATGTACTCTTCGCCTTTTCGAGGGAGGGGCAGCGCATCGAGGCCAAGGTGGAATACAATGCACTGCTGTACGAACCCATAACGATCCGGAGAATCGCAAACCATTTTGAGAAAATAGTGGCCGTGGCTATGGCCAATCCGGACGTGCAGGTTGGCGATATCGATATACTCTCGGCCGAAGAAAAGAGACAACTGCTGTCTCGGCCCGGCGATTCCGAAATGACTTATCCTGCGGATACCCTCTTGCACGACCTGTTCAGCGAACAGGTGGGCCGGAGACCGGATACTATCGCCCTGGTATTTGAAGAACACCAGTTGACCTACCGGGAGTTAGATGACATGTCCAACCGGGTTGCCTGGTCACTCAAGGCACATGGAGCCGGGGACAATACAATCGCCGCCATTTTAGCGGAACGGTCGATTGAGATGGTGGCCGGGCTGCTGGGAATATTGAAGTCGGGTTCCGCTTATTTGCCGTTAGACCCGAACTATCCCCAGGAAAGAATAAAATATATGATTAACGATAGTGGGGCAGCGCTGATGTTGTCGTATCTAAACGGTGCGCAGCCGTCGCTGGATGACTTAAAAGAAGACTTAACCATCATCGATATCCAGGATGGTCTGGCGGAAGAGGAGGGCAGCCCGGCTAGAGTCAATGAAGCCCATGGCTGTGCCTATATCATCTATACTTCCGGCTCTACCGGGAAACCGAAAGGCGTGGCGGTGGAACATCACTCCATTGTCAATACCGTGAACTGGCGTCGAAATTATTATAAATTCGATCAAGACGAAGTGGTGCTGCAGTTACCATCTTTTTCTTTCGACAGTTCGGTGGAGGATATATTCACCCCTCTATCTGCCGGTTCTAAGCTCGTCTTAATTCAACAAAATATGCACCTTGATATGGAGTATATCGGCGAAAAACTGGAGAAAAACGGTGTGACCCATTTTTTGATTGTTCCCTATTTTTACAAAACCTTCCTGGAGATGATTCCCGGGAGTTTAACGGGTTTGAAATCAATTACCGTTGCCGGCGAAAGCTTTACGGATGAATTGGTGCAGATGCACTTTGAAAAGTTGGCTAAAGTGAAACTGTTTAACGAATATGGACCCACAGAAAACAGCGTGTGTGCCACGGTTTACGAGTTCAAAGAGGATGAGCCCCAGGTATTGATCGGGAAACCCATCGATGGGGTGTCCTGTCTAATCCTGAACAGGTATCGTGAATTAAGTCCCGTCGGGGTGTCCGGTCAGTTGTATTTATCGGGAAAAGGTCTGGCCAGGGGCTACCTCAACAGGGTCGGGCAGACTCATGGGAAATTTGTCGACCATCCCTTTACTGCCGGGGAAAAGATGTATGCCACCGGTGACAGTGCAAGGTGGCTGAACCGTAAAGATATAGAATTCCTGGGACGGACAGACTTACAGGTAAAGATAAGGGGATTCAGGATCGAGATCGGCGAGATCGAGAACCAGCTAAGAAAATACAGCGGCGTCCAGGAGACCGTGATCCTGCCCGGGGAGGATCGCCGGGGAAATAAATTTTTATGCGCTTACCTGGTAATGGATGGGCCACTGGATGTCCAGGCAATGATGGTATTCTTGTTGAAAAGCCTGCCGGATTACATGGTGCCTGCCTACTTCTTTAAAATTGACAGAATCCCCCTAACTCCCAATGGCAAGATCGACTGGAAATTGCTGCCCCGACCCGATGAGACCATCGATTCCGGTATGGAGTATGTGGCTCCTCGAAATGAGCTGGAAGAGAAATTGGCGGGAATCTGGAAAGGGGAATTGCAAATTGACAGGGTCGGGGTTAAGGATAACTATTTCGCCATAGGCGGTGATTCCATTAAATCCATCCGGTTGGTGAGCATAATCAATAAAAAATTGGCTGCAAGTCTGAAAATCGTCGATTTATACGTGAATTACACCATCGAAACCCTGGCCAATTTCATTACAAACCATCATGATGTCACCGATAAGGCCCAGGAATTTGCCGCCTTACAGGAGATAGAAGACTTAAAAGGCCGCATCATGAATGTGAGAGCCAATGAAGAGCGATAAAGATATCGAAGACATTTACCCCTTGAGCGATATTCAGCGGGGCATGGTCTACTACTCCATGAAAAACCCCGAGATCTTCCCCTACCATAACCAGACCATGCTCTACCTCAAACAGGGGGATTTCGATCATGCCAGGCTTAAAAAGGCAATATCCCTGTTGGTCGATAAACACCCAATGCTTCGCACCGGTTTTAATATGTTTGATTATGAACAGCCCGTGCAAATCGTTTTCAACACCATTGACCACTATGATATTGAGCATATCGATATTAAACACCTGGAGGAACAGGGGCAAAGAGATTTTATACTTCGACTGTTGGCCGAAGACAGGCAAAAGCCCTTTGATTTTTCCAACGAACAGTCGTTATGGAGGGTCAAAACCTGCGACTTAGATCACGGGCGTATTTGTTTTATATGGATATGCCACCACTCCATCATCGATGGCTGGGGCTTTGCCACCTTGATGAGTGAATTAAATGAAGTGTATCTAAAGTTGAAGACCGATCCCCACTATGTTCCCCGTAAATTGGCCATCTCCTACAAGGACTTTGTGGTGGACCAGATCGTAGAGAAAAAAAAGCCGGGAAATTCCGAATTCTGGAAAAAAGAGTTGGCCGGGTATAGGAGACTCGATTTCTCCAGGTTCATGAAGGGCAGCTACAGCGGTATTCAGCAGGGATTTTCCCGGGATATAGGCATTGATTTCCTGGATAAACTGCGGGATACAGGCTCCCGGCATGACAGGAGTGTGCGTACCCTCTGTTTTGCCGCCTACCTCTATATGCTCTGCATGTTCCTGTCGGAGGAAGAGATCGTTGTCGGCCTGGTGACCGATAACCGGCCTGTCCATGAAGATGGCGCCGACGTCATCGGCTGCTTTTTAAATTCCGTACCCTTCAGGATTAACATTCCCGAAAAGATAAGATGGCGGGAATATATCGACATGGTTCACCATAAGCTTCTGCAAATAAAAAAATATGACCGATTACCGTTGTTTGAAATTGCCAGGATTATCGGCGAGAAGAGTCGGGGCCAAAATCCCATATTCGATGCCCAATTTAACCTGGTAGATTTCCATGCCTATCATCGCCCCCGCTCATATGATTATGACCGGCCAGACGGTCCGGTCGATACCCAGATGTATGGAATCGCCGGAGCCGGCACCACCAATATTCTACTCGACTGTATCATCGATATCAGCTTTGGCAGATTTATGTTTAACCTGACCTTCGAAGAATCGTTAATGTCCGGCGAGGTCGCCCGCTGCCTCTATATTTATTTCAAGAGTATTTTAACAAAGATGATAGCGGAACCCGACAATGTTGCCGAAAAAGCCAAAATCAGTGCCTGGATTGATCAGGAAAACAACCTATCCGGCCTGTCGCTGCCCAAACAGGCGACACCGGATATTGACTTCAAATTTTAAAGAGATGCCCCTCAAAAGAATGAACCAACGATACAGTAATGATTTCTCCCGCTATGGGAATGGTTTTTCCGGGTATGTGAATGGTTTCTCCCGCTATGGGAATGGTTTTTCCGGGTATGTGAATGGTTTCTCCCGCTATGTGAATGGTTTTTCCGGGTATGGGAATGATTTCTCCCGTTATGTGAATGGTTTTTCCGGGTATGGGAACGGTTTCTCCCGTTATGGGAATGGTTTTTCCGGGTATGTGAATGGTTTCTCCCGCTATGGGAATAGTTTTTCCGGCCCCGGTCATGTTTCTATGAGTATAAGAGAGAGGTAAAAATGCAATCAGGCAGTCATAAAAAAGTTCTACTGGCACTGCTGCCGTTCTGGACACCCTTTATCCCACCAATAGGCATCGCCTGTTTAAAGACGCAGATGAAAAATCTCCAGTGTGAAGTAAAACTGGCGGATTTGACGGTCGAGAGTATCTTTGAGAAGATCTATTATCGATATTTCGATGTCCTGGCAGACAATATACCCGAAAACAGGCGGGGCAACTTCTACAGCATCGGCCACGATGTCCTGCGAAACCATATGATCGCCCATCTCAATTATGAGAAAGAGAGGGAGTTCATCGATCTCATTCGAACTTTGATATTAAAGACTTTTTATATTGATATCCCCGACAACCAGATCTTGAGGTTGATCCAGGTTATCGATGAGTTTTTTACGAGACTGGAGCAACTTTTCTTTGAAATAATCGAAAAGGAGCAGCCGGATGTCCTGGGATTGTCGGTGTACAGCGACACCCTGCCGGCCTCCATGTTTATCTTTGAGAAAACCAGGAAGAGATATCCGCACATCAAAACCGTGATGGGCGGAGGTGTCTTTGCCGACCTGCTGGCGCCGGGATCGGAAAACCTGGAGATTTTCCTGGAAAAGACACAAAAGTATATCGATCACCTCATTGTTGGGGAAGGGGAAATCCTGTTTCAGAAATTGTTACGAGCCGAGTTACCCCAATCAAACCGGGTATATACGCTTAAAGATATAGACGGCGAAACCCTGGATCTGAATGCCGCCGATCTGGTCGATTACTCCGGCCTGGACGTGGGAAAGTACCTGTATATGGCCTCTTACACGTCCCGCAGCTGCCCGTTTCAGTGCAGTTTTTGTTCCGAAACGATCCAGTGGGGGAAATACCGCCGGAAAGAGGCGAAACAGATTGTCAGGGAGTTGAGAATGTTACACCGGCAATACGGTTTCCAATTATTCCTTCTCAGCGATTCCCTGTTAAATCCGGTTATCGAAGAGCTGGCAGATGCGTTATCGCTAAACGGTGATCCCCTCTACTGGCAGGGGTGGCTGCGGGTCGATAATCATGTGAGCAATTTGGCGTTTACCAATTCGTTGAGGGCCAGCGGATTTTATCATGCCCGCATGGGAATCGAGAGTGGTTCCCAGGAGGTTCTTGACCTGATGGGCAAGCGCATAACGACCGGGCAAATCATGTCCTCCCTGTCCAGTCTCGCCCTATCGGGGATAAAGACCACCACCCTATGGGTGATCGGCCACCCGGGTGAGACCGATGAAGATTTTCTGGAGACCCTTGATATAATCGAAAAATTTTCCGAAGATATCTACGAAGCCGAATGCCGGCCCTTTTATTATTACGAACAGGGGCAGGTGGGGTCGCCCCAATGGGGAGAGCGAGTCAAAAAACAGCCACTCTACCCGGGAAAATTTCAAGATATGCTGCTGTTCCGGAATTGGGTACTGGATTGTGAACCGTCACGACAGGTAACCTACGAACGGGTAAACCAATTTGTCAATAGATGCAAGGAATTGGGCATTCCCAATCCCTATTCCTTGAAAGATATTTACCAGGCCGATGTCCGCTGGACCAAACTCCATAAAAATGCGGTACCGCCCCTGCTGGAGTTTACAACCGGGGATAATGTTTTAGAAGAATTAAAAGACTTTAAAAACGTGAATACACCGGCTGCCAAAGAGAATCTTGCCGGTTCCATCAACTTTCAATTTTAAATTTTTTTAGTGATGGAGAATATGAACATGCCAGACCACAGTGGCGTTCAGCAGTTGAACCTGCTGGCCAATAAAAACATCAAAGAGAAGAATTATTGGTTAAAGACATTTGCCGGCGACTTCTCCCGGGTCAATTTTCCCTATGATCACGAAAAAACAAAAAGCGAGCATGGTTCGTTCAAAAAAGAGATATCCCGGCTTGACGAACAGGTGTTCTCCAGGCTTATCAAGATAAGTGGGGGATCCGAAAATACCTTATTTGTAATTTTACTGGCCGCCATGATGGGCTTATTGAACAAATATACAGGCTGCCGGGATCTGACGGTGGGCACGTCGATATTTAAGCAAGAATTTGAGGGCAAGTTCATCAATACGATACTGCCCCTGCGGGCATACGTGTACGGTGAGATGACCTTTAAACAATTGCTCTTACAGGTGCGGCAGGTCTTTATCGGTGCCAATGAAAATCAGAATTATCCCGTGGAAAACTTATTGTACCAGCTCAACATCGATTACCGGGCAGATGAAGATTTCCCCCTGTTCGACATTGCCGTCCTAATGGAAAACATACACGATAAAAGGTATTTACAAAACATCCGCCTGAACATGATCTGTTCATTCGCCGTGGATGACAATCATTTAGAGTGTCTATGGGAATATAATGCCCATCTATTCGAGACCTCTACGATTTTAAGACTCATCGACCATTTTAACAGGTTCATGCAAGAGGCTGTCGCGAACCTGGATGGGCCCCTGGTGGGTATCGAGATATTGGCAGCGGCAGAGAAACAGAGAATGCTGGTCGAACTGAATAAAACAGGGTCCGAATATCCCGCAGACCAGGCCGTTCATAGACTCTATGAAAAACAGGTCATTCGCTCTCCCTTCCGCATGGCTGTTTACGACGAAGACAGGGAGATGACTTATGACCGGTTGAATAAGATGTCCGATCAACTGGCCGGGTTATTGAGGCAAAAGGGCAGCCACCGGGATTCAATCATCGTTCTCATGCTGGAGCGCTCTATCGAAACGCTAATCGGGATATTGGCAATTTTAAAATCAGGCGCGGCTTTCTTACCCATTGACCTTGAATTGCCTGAAAACAGGATACAGTTTATGGTGAAGGACAGCGGCGCCGAACTATGCCTGACCACCACAAGCTGCCGGCAAAAGGCCCCGGTCCCCGCCGCTGCAATTGCCTTAGATGACAGGAACATGTTCCCGGGGACGCAGACTGATCTCACCTGTACTATTGATCCCACCGATACGGCCTACCTGATCTATACCTCGGGCACTACGGGTAACCCCAAAGCGGTGATGATCGCACACCGGGGGCTGGTTAATTATGTTCATTGGGCAGCCGGGGTATATGTGAGAAACGAGGCCGTAAATTTCCCTTTGTTTACTTCGGCAGCCTTTGATCTGACGCTTACCTCCATATTTACCCCCCTGGTGACGGGTAATGCGATTGTCGTCTATCCCGATGATGCAGAGGGGATTCTTATCGAAAAGATAATCGATGAGAATAGGGTAGGCGTCATAAAATTGACCCCTTCCCATTTAAAACTCCTCAGGGATACCAGGAGCGATGTCACCAGCCCCAGCTTGAAACGGTTGATTTTAGGCGGAGAGGTCTTAGAAACAGAACTCGTTCGCAGCATCTACGAGAATTTCGGTTCCCCTGTGGAAATCTACAATGAATATGGGCCGACAGAGGCGGTGGTGGGCTGCATGATTTATCGGTTTGATCCCGGGAAGAATTATAAAACATCGATTCCCATCGGCAGCCCGGTAGACAATGCCAGGATATATATCCTGGATGAGAATGTGCAGCCTGTGCCCATTGGAGTGCCCGGGGAATTATTCATAGGCGGCCATGGGGTTGCCAGGGGATATTTAAACCAGGTGGGGATGACGGCCAAAAGGTTCATCGAGAGCCCCTTTGGTCATGATGAAAGGTTATACAAGACCGGGGATATCTGCCGGTTTTCCCCAGACGGCAATGTCGAGTTTTTAGGAAGAAGGGACGACCAGGTCAAAGTCAGGGGCTACAGGATCGAATTGGAAGAGATTGAGAACCGGTTGGTGCATGTGCCCGAAATCAGGGAAGCCGTGGTGGTGGCCAGGACCAGGAAAAATGGAGAGATGTATCTCATTGCCTATATCGCAGCGGCCGCCAGGATCGATGTGTCAAAACTAAAAGAGGATCTCCATTTGACATTGCCTGATTATATGGTGCCGGCTTATTTTGTCCAGGTCGAGCAAATTCCCCTGACCCAGAATGGGAAGATAGACAGGAAGGCACTACCTGAGCCCGACCTTAGAAGCGCAGATGAGTATGTCGCGCCTGACGATGAAATTGAACTGAGGCTGGCTGACATCTGGTCGGACGTACTGGGACTCAACCGGGAGATAATCGGCAAGTATGCAAATTTCTTTGATCTAAACGGTCACTCGTTGAATGCGGCCCAGCTCATGGCCAGGATACACAAATTATTTGATGTGAGGGTCAATTTAAAAGAAATATTTGAAAACCCGACCATACATCGCCAGGCATCGCTCATAAAACAGTCTAAAAAAGAGAGACATTTCTCCTTAAAGGTAGTCGAGGATAAAGAATTTTATAAATTATCCTCTGCCCAAAAGCGACTGTATATATTACAAAAGACAGAGGGGGAGAACCTGAGTTACAATATGCCGACTTTCATGGAATTAAGCGGTAAGATCGACAGGGAAAAATTGGCAGAAACATTTGCAAGCCTGGTCAATCGACATGATAGCCTGAGAACATCTATTGAGGTCATAGAAGGCGAGACAGTCCAGAGAATTCACGATAAATTGGAATTCCAGATTGAATACCATGATCTGTCAAACCATGGATCTGCATCGGGGAGTGAGAAAAATCGCATCATTCAAAATTTTGTGAAATATTTCGACCTGTCTAAAGCGCCATTAATGAGGGTGGGGTTAATAAAAATAGAAAAGAGTAAACATACTTTCATGTTCGATATGCACCACATCGTCACCGATGGCGTATCCCAGAGTATTTTTTCTAACGAATTTATAAGCCTGTATTCCGGCAAGGTGCCGGCGCCCCTTAAACTCCAATACCGAGACTATTCAGAGTGGTTGAATAGTACAGGGATACAGGCGGAAATCCGCAAACAGGAACAATTCTGGCTCGAAGAATTCAAAGGAGAAATTCCCGTATTGGATATCCCCACCGACTATCCCCGGCCAAAGAACAAGAGTTTCGAGGGAGCCAGAATCAATTTTACCATCGACCGGCAAGAGACAAAGGCGTTGAGAGAATTGGCCAGACACGAGAACGCCACCCTGTTCATGCTGTTATTGGCGGTTTACTTTGTATTTATCCAGAAGATCGGCAACCAGGAAGATATCATCGTCGGTACCGGCGTGGCCGGGAGAAATCACACCGACCTGGAACATATCATCGGTATGTTTGTCAATACCATTGCCCTGCGGAATCATGTGGCGCCGCAGCAAACATTCAGGGCTTTCCTCGAGGAATTGAGGGAGAGGACAATAAGGGCATTTGAAAACCAGGACTACCTCTTTGAAAATCTCGTGGATAAAGTGGTGAAAACCAAAGATAGAAGTCGCAATCCCATATTTGATGTAGAATTTTCCCTGAACAATATCGAGGCGCGGCCCCAGGGGTTTTCGGATGACATGGGCGGCTTAAAATTAAAGCCGTATGGCTATGAAAGTTTAATAGCCAAATTCGATTTCTATATGAATGTGCTGGCCGGGGACATGCTGTTTATTTCCATTGAATATTGTACAAAGTTATTTAAAAAAGAGACTATGGAGAGATTTGTCAAATATTTCAGGAAAACCGCCGCCGCCATCATAGACGAGCCCGGTTTAAGACTGTCCCGGATTGAAATCATCCATGACGAGGAAAAAAGGCAAATATTGTTTGAGTTTAATAACACCCGGAAGACAGTAGTACGGGATAAATGTTTTCACCAATTGTTTGAAGCCCGGGCTGCCGATCATGCCCCTCGAGTGGCAGCAGTACATGGGGATCAACAGTTAAGCTACGGCGAATTGAACTCCCGGGCAAATCGACTGGCCAGGCTGCTGCGCCAGAGAGGGGTGAAGCGCAACTCATTGGCGGCGGTTTACTGTAAACGCTCCCATCAATTTTTAACCGGGATTTTCGGCATATTTAAGGCCGGCGGGGCTTACCTTCCCATAGATCTCAATTCACCCCCGGAGCGGACTAAAAAGATTTTAAGAGATTCCGGGGTACGTTACCTCTTAACCACTTCGGATTCCTGTCCCGATATCTACGACCTTTACTCCCGGCTCTGTTCGTCCACGGAGGTGCGGGATTTGATCTTCATGGATGAGGTGGCCGACCTGCCGAAAAAAAGGGAGATATGGGACACCTTTATCGTATCCTCGGCCCAAAGGCTCTATCGTTTCCTGCAGGCTAAACAACTTGCCCAGGCCGGCCCCATAGGCATCCTGTTCACCAATCCGATCTATAAAATCACGGCCCTGGCCGCCCTAAGGAGCCTGGGGGGAGACTATACGGAAATCGAGGATTCTATGCGGCGGGACGAGAAGAAGAAGAGGCTAAAGGAGCTCTCTATTCACACAATGATCACGGAGAGTTCCCATGTCGGTGAGGTGGACCAACTTTTCTGGGAATTGGATTCCCTGGAGAATTATATTATCCTGGATGAGTATGATATCAAACACAGCGAACGGGAAGGCTATTTTAAGGATATCTGGAATTTCGTGGCGGAAAAAACCACCTGGGCAGTCAATGATTACGGTTGGAACAGCAGTTATACGGATGAACCCTTCCCGGTTGAAGAGATGCAGGAATATATTGATAATTTTAAAACAAAGATTACTCCCTATCTAACCCCTGAGTCCAGGGTACTCGAAATCGGCTGTGGACACGGGTTGGTATTATTCGAGATCGCCCCCCGGGTTGGCTATTACCTGGCAACAGACCTGTCCGAAGTGATCATAGAGAGGAACAGGCAACGCCTTCAAGCGCAAGGATTGGCCCATGTCGATTTACTTCCCCTGGGGGCCTCGGAAATCGATGCCGTAGAGTCGAGGGACTTTGATATCGTTCTGTGCAGCAGCGTCACCCATTACTTCCCCGATACCGTTTACCTGGAAACGGTGATAAAGAGTGCGATCGACTTATTAAAAGATGAAGGGATCATATACCTGGACGACATGCTGGATCTCTCCAGGAAGCAAGAATTCATACACTCGGTACAGGCGTACAAGAGATTGAATCCCGATGCCCCGGTAAAGACCGATTGGCAATCCGATTTGTTTATCGGAAGGGATTTTTTCCAGTATATGCAGCAGCGATATCCTGAAATTACCTGCTGGCAGGCCAGCAATAAATTGGGTACTATTGAGAATGAACTGATCAATTATAGATATGATGTGATATTAAAGATAAAGAGAACCGTCAATAGGGGAGTAGAGGCCGGGTATTCGAGAAAAAATAGGTTCCTGGAACCGGAAATTAAAAACTATCCGGACCAGGATGTTAATACGGCTCAATCATTCACCGCTGCCGAGATAGCCGACTTGAATACGTTCCGGGACTACCCAAAAGAAGACCCGGAAAATTTAAATGAACCCGGGGATCTTAGTTATATTATTTATACATCGGGTTCTACAGGGATACCAAAGGGGGCCATGATTCATCATCTCGGCATGATCAACCATTTATATGCAAAGATCAACGATCTCGCCATCACCCGGGGTGATATCATGGCCCAGACAGCCTCCCCTTGCTTTGATATATCGGTATGGCAATTTCTTGTCGGTTTGTTGGTGGGCGCCAGGCTCATCATTATCGATAGGGCGGTGGTGATGGAACCCCTCAGATTTTTAAGAGTACTTCAGGGAGACAGGATTACCATCTGGGAATCCGTGCCCTCACTGATCAATGCCTTTCTCGACGCCGTAAAACCAATTAAAAACAAAAATCTTCCTCACCTAAGGCGGATGATCGCCACTGGAGAGGTATTGAGTGCCAGGTTGGCCCAGGAGTGGCACAGGGTATACCCGGACATAAAAGTCCTCAATGCCTATGGGCCGACCGAAGCTTCCGATGATGTCACCCACCATCTTGTCGATGTGGACGTTGACAGGATAACCGGCAGCATCTCGATTGGCCGGCCGATCCAGAATATGCATGTCTATGTCCTGGATAAAAATTTACATCTATGCCCGGTGGGGGTAAAAGGCGAGTTGTGTGTATCCGGCCCCGGCATAGGCATGGGGTATTTGCAGGATATCGAAAAGACGGCAGAAAATTTTTCCCTCAATCCCTATTATGCCGATATTAATAATAGCGACCACTACCGGCTCTACAAGACCGGGGATCTTGGATTTTCCAGGGCAGACGGGACCATCGAATTCATCGGCAGGGAGGATCAACAGGTAAAAATCAGGGGAAATCGAATCGAACTAAAGGAAATTGAAAACGAGTTGATAAAGTATAAAGAGATAAAAGAGGCTGCCGTAATCGTAAGAAATGGGCAAGGGGAGGAGAAACTGTTATTTGCCTATATCGTGAGCCGCGGAGATTCTGTGCTAAAAAATCAAAAGATCGATATATCTAAAGTACGAGAATTGTTATCCGTAACATTGCCGGGCCAGATGATACCCAACTATTTTGTTCAACTCAGGGAGATGCCGTTGACCCTGAATGGGAAAATTGACCGGAAGGCGCTGCATGAGTTAGAGATAAAATCGGAAGAGAGGTTGGTCGCGCCCACCGATGTATTGGAAGAAAAGCTGGTCAAGATATGGTCGGAGGTCTTAGAAATAGATAGGAATCAAATCAGCACCGATATTAGTTTCTTTGAATTAAACGGCAATTCCCTGCGCTCCATCATGCTCATTTCAAAAATTTATAAAGAACTTAGTGTTTCTATACCCCTGACCGACATCTTCAATTTACCCACCGTCAAGGCAATGGCCAGGTATATCCGGGAAGCGGCGGAGAGTCATTATTACTCCATCGAACCAGTAGAGAAGAGGGAGTACTACCAGGTATCCTCTGCACAGAGACGTCTATATATCCTGCAGCAGATGGATAAAACCAGTACCATCTATAATGTCTATATGCTGCACATATTGGAATTTAAAGTCAACCTGGAAAGATTGGAAAAGGCGGTGATCGAGTTGGTCAATAGGCATGATAGTCTTAGAACCTCCTTCATCATGGCGGGAAAAGATCCGGTTCAAAAGATCTTCGAGCCGGTAAAAGACGAATTTAATATTGAATATTTTGATCTGGGTTCCTGCCCGGATACCCGGGCCCAGGAGGAATCCGAAAGGGAAACGGTAACAAAATTTGTCAGGCCCTTTAACCTGGATGAAGCCCCTTTGCTGAGAGTCGGTTTGATAGAGACCGGCGAAACCAGGAGTGTCCTGATGATCGATTTGCACCATATCATCACCGATGCCACCTCCAGGAGCATATTTTTGAAGGAATTATTGAACTTTTACGCCGGCAGGGAAATACCGGAGTTAAAGCTTCAATATAAAGACTATTCCGAATGGCAAAATAGTTTAAAAGAAACAGGGTCCTTGAAAAAACAGGAAATCTTCTGGCTGGAACAATTAGCCGATATCCCAATCCTCGACCTTCCCACCGATAATCCACGTCCCCCTGTCCAGAGTTTTGAGGGACGCACGATGAATTTCGAGATCGGCGGCGAGGAGGTAGAGAGACTGAATCAAATTGTGCGTGACCGGGAAGTGACCCTATTCATACTCATGCTGAGTATTTACTATATATTTCTATTTAAGATAAGCGGACAGTTAGACATTTCAGTCGGTACTGTGATAGCGGGTCGTACCCACCCGGACTTAGAGAACATCATGGGAATGTTTGTGAATACGCTGGTACTCAGAAATCAAATGAATGAGGATCAGGCATTTTACGATTTCCTGGGAATTCTGAAAGAGCGGACATTGGAGGCCTTTAACAATCAGGATTATCAATTTGAGGACCTGGTGAATGAAGTCGTGTCCGTCAGGGATGTGAGTCGAAACCCGATATTTGACGTGGGCTTTGTGGTATACAATATACAGGTAAAACCGGGGATCCTGAAAGATGAGAAGACAATGGTATTAAAACCCAGGCAGTATGAATATGAGAGTACCACCTCTAAATTCGACCTGACGCTATTCTGTGTCGAAGAGGGAGATCGGCTCTCTTTTACTTTTGAATATTGTACCAGGTTGTTTTCTCCTCAAACCATCAACACCTATATAACTTTCCTCAAGAGTATTCTCATGGCTGTCATTAATAACCCGGATGTTAGCCTGTCTGATGTAGATATTCTTAGTAAAGAAAATAGAGAGACCATCCTGGGTCGTTTCAATGATACGAAAAGAGAGTATCCCGGCGTCCCGATGCTGCATGAGTTGTTTGAAAAACAGTCCCGGCAAAGCAGGGAAAAGGCAGCGGTCGTTTTCGAGGACATTGGTCTAACTTATGGAGAACTGGATCAACAGGCAGATCGACTGGCCGTAAAATTGAGAGGCGTCGGTGTCGGTACCGGTGATATCGTCGCCATAATGCTGGCACCTTCGCTTGAACTGGCCATCGGTATAATGGGAATTTTGAAATCCGGCGCCGCTTACTTACCCATTGACCCGGCTTATCCTGACGACAGGAAAACGTATATGCTTAAAGACAGCGGTGTGGGGGTTCTGATTTCCGATAACAACGAAAAATGGCCGGTGGAAACGTCGATCCAGGTAAACGGGGAACCTGGAAGTTCCCAATCTCAAATTTCTCTTTCCCCTTCTGCCCCCCCAGGGGTGCCGGATATCGCCTACGTGATCTATACTTCAGGGACGACGGGAAGACCAAAAGGGGTCATGGTGGAACACCGGAGTGTGGTCAATACACTCCTGTGCAGGAGAGATTATTACAAATTCGATACCACGGTGGTTACGCTGCAACTGTTTTCTTTTGCCTTTGATGGTTTTGTGACGAGTTTTTTTACCCCGATTACAGCGGGCGCCGCTGTCATTCTCCTGGGCAGCGAGACGCTTAAGGATTTAAGCAAAATCAGGCAGTCGATTGTTACCAATAGGGTTACCCATCTTTTAAGCTTTCCGACATTGTTTCAGCATATCATTGAAAATTTGACCAGCCAGGAGTGCGCCTCCCTTAAGACCGTAACCCTGGCCGGCGAGAAGGTAGCCCTGAATCTCTTAGAATTGACCTGGGAAAAAAATAAAGGCATTGAAATAATGAACGAATATGGCGTTACCGAAGCATCTGTAATGTCTACAATCTATAAATTTAAAGAAGAGGACCGGGTGGTTAAGATTGGGACACCGGCCTGGAATACCAGCATATATTTTCTGGACAGTGATGTAAAGCTGCAGCCCATCGGCATTTTTGGAGAACTCTGTATTTCAGGTTCCGGCGTAGCCAGGGGATACTTAAATAACCCGATGTTGACTGCCGCGAAATTTGTTCCTGACCCCCTTTGCACAGGAAATAGGATGTATAAGACCGGCGACATTGGGCGCTGGTTACCCTGCGGCAATATTCAATTTTCAGGCAGGGTGGACCGACAGGTAAAGATCAGGGGCTTCAGGATCGAATTGGGGGAAATTGAGCAGCGCCTGCTCCTGCACGGTGGAGTAAAAGAGGCAGTGGCCGTGGCCAATATGAATAACGGCTCAAGAAACCTGTATGCCTACATCGTTTCCAATTTGGCCGCAAATCTAAACGCCTCAGATTTAAAGGAATACCTGTCAATACATCTCCCATCCTATATGATACCGGATCATTTTGTCCAGATCGATAGCATCCCTTTAACCCCAAATGGAAAAGTAGATGTAAAGAGCCTGGGTACAGTGGGCAGAAAACTGGAGACCCGTGAACAATTTATCGCCCCCACCAATGAACTGGAAGCCTTGATCGCCTCGATATGGAAGAGCGTACTCCTTATTGACCGGGTGGGTATCAACGACAATTTTTTCGATTTAGGTGGAAACTCCTTAAACATTGTCCAGGTCAACAACAGGTTAAAGGAGGAGTTAAAGAGGGATATCCCCATTGTTTCACTCTTTCAGTATCCGACGGTTCACTCCCTGGGAAAATATTTGAGGCAAGAAAACAGCGACGGGGATGCCCAGGATCATGAAAGAGAGGAAACAAGACTGAAAGAATTAAAGGACTCCATCGGTAAAACGATTGATATATTTAAAGAGATGTAGATGAAAACAGCAGGATCGGAAAGAGTTTACACAGGCCTGGAAATAGCAGTGATCGGCATGGACGGGAGATTTCCCGGCTCCCGGAATATCGATGAATTCTGGGATAATATCAAAAATGGGGTCGAATCGATCGCTTTTTTCAAGAATGGGGAACCAGACGACCCAAACTTCGTAAAGACAAAGGGCGGCGTACTCGAAGGCAAAGAGATGTTTGATGCCTCCTTTTTCGGTTACAGCCCCAAAGAGGCAGATGTGATGGATCCCCAACTTCGCATCATGCATGAGTGCTGTTGGCGAGCCCTGGAGGACGCCGGTTATAACCCCGAATCGTATGATGGCTCAATAGGGATGTATGCCGGCGCCGCCTTTAATTTTGATTGGTATGCCCTGGCCGTACTATCGGGAGAAGTAGATAAAATAGGCGCCTTTGCCGCCGGACAATTAACCGATAAGGACTTCCTCTGTACCAGGATTGCCTATAAATTCAATCTAAAAGGCCCCACCATTGCCGTTCAGGCTGCATGTTCTACCTCCCTGGTGGCCATTCACCTGGCCTGCCGGGCACTTTTAACCCGGGAGTGTGACCTGGCATTGGCAGGCGGAGTCTCTGTCTCTGCTGCGGAACGAAGAGGATATGTTTACCAGGAAGGAATGATCTATTCGGCGGATGGACACTGCCGGGCATTCGCTGCCCAGGCCAGTGGAACAGCCAGCGGATATGGAGCCGGTGTCGTGGTGTTGAAGCAACTGAAGCGGGCACGCGAAGAGAGAGATCATATTTATGCCGTGATCCTCGGCTCTGTGGTTAACAACGATGGTATGCGAAAAGTCGGGTTCACCGCGCCCAGCGTGGATGCCCAGAGTGAAGTCATCCGGGCTGCCCATTATATCACAGGCATCGATCCCGAAACTGTAACGTATGTGGAGACCCATGGCACCGGTACCCAGTTGGGAGATCCCATCGAAATAGAGGCCCTTCATCAAGCGTTTAAGAGTCCAAAAAAGGGATTTTGCCGAATAGGTTCGGTGAAAAGCAACATCGGCCACTTGGGATCTGCTGCCGGGGTTGCCAGTTTTATCAAGACCGTACTTGCCCTGGTCCAACGCCAGATACCTCCCAGCTTACATTTTGAGACTCCCAATGCAAAAATCCGGTTTGAAAATACGCCGTTTATGGTGAATACACAACTATCTGCCTGGGAAAACAGCCAATGTCCCCTGCGGGCAGGGGTCAGCTCCTTCGGCATGGGGGGAACAAACGTTCACCTGGTGTTAGAAGAGGCACCGGAAGTCGAGATAACAAAGGAAGATAGCCCAGAGGAGCACTGTCAACTGATCGTTTTATCTGCCAATACCGACTCCGCTCTCAAGACCATTTTTAAAAATATGAGCGAATTTTGTAGAAAGAATCCCGATGTCAGTTTAGCCGATGTTGCGTATACATTGCAGGCGGGCAGAAAGAGATTGGAATACCGAAGTTATATGGTCGGTAAGAATGTGAATGAGGTAGTAGAGACTCTATCTTCCGGGAAATTATCAAAGGTAAGATCTAAAGCGGCCAGCAGATCGGTGATATTTATGTTCTCTGGATTGGGGTCTCAATATATCAATATGGGTGCAGACCTTTACCGGCATGAGCCGATCTTCCGGCAAGAGATGGATCACTGCTTTAAAGAGGTTCGACGATTATTGCAGATAGATATAAAAGAGAGCCTGTATCCCGAAGCTTTCCAGCAGAACGAAGCCCAGGAGGCGATAAGGGAAATCACCCTCTCACAGGTTGTTGTTTTGATAGTCGAATATGCACTGGCTAAGCTGTTGATGAAATGGGGAGTCAAACCCCAGGCAATGATTGGATATAGTTTTGGTGAATATACCGCTGCCCTGGCTGCCGGGGTATTTTCGCTGGCCGATGCCTTAAAATTAATCACAGCACGGAGTCAATGTATTAAAAAAGCCCCCCCTGGAGCCATGTTGAGTATTCCCCTCAGTCAGGCTGAGCTTAAACCCTATTTAACCGAGAAGTTATCTTTAGCCATTGATAATGGGCCTTCTTGCATTGTTTCGGGACTAAAGGAGGATGTAGGGGCATTTGAAAAATCGATGAAAAAAAGCGGTTACCTGTGCATGCCCGTTCAAACCACACAGGCGATTCATTCGAGGATCATGGAACCTGCTGCCCGGGAATTTCTCAATGAGATCGCCCACATTTCACTGGGGCAGCCCAAAATTCCATTTATATCCAACCTGACCGGTACCTGGATCAAAGCAGCAGAAGCCAGCGATCCCCAATATTGGGCGACTCACCTGAAAAGCATGGTGCGATTCTCAGACGGTATAAAAGAGTTAATCAAGAATCCAGGATCAATCTTCATCGAGATCGGGCCCGGCCAGGACCTGTGTTCCTTAATTCAGCGGTATTTCCCCGAAAAATCGCCGGGAAGTATATTCAATTTACTTCGACACCCCAGCCGGCCCTTTTCGGATGTACGGTATCTCATGAATAGAGTCGGTCAAATGTGGTCCCATGGTGTGGACTTAGATTGGGACGGATTCCATCGTCAGGACAAGAGGAGTCGTCTCTCCCTGCCCACTTATCCATTTGAAGGGAAACGCTATTGGATCGAGGCAGTGCCGCGAAGGATTGTTGCTGCCAAAACTCCCCAAAAAAAGAAGAGTGAAAACATCGCTGACTGGTTTTATTTACCCCAGTGGAGACGTTCAACGCTGCCGCTAAGAAGTCGTGAAGAAATAGAGTCTGCCGGGAAGCAGGAGTGGCTGGTACTGGTCGATCAAGAAGGCCCTGGATCATATATGGTCGAAATGCTGAGAGAGAGGGCGGACAGGGTGACCACGGTCAGGGTAGGGGATACGTTTGCCCAGGTTGAAGACAATGTATTTTTGTTAAATCCCGGACGCCAGCAGGATTACCTTAAACTGTTTGAGTCCTTGAAGAGATTGAATCGGCTCCCCGGCAGGATCGCCCATTTCTGGAGTTTGACCAGGGAGAGCAGTGAAGACATCCAGTACCGTGGTTTTTTCAGTCTCATTTTCCTGGCCAAAGCCATCGGCAAACAGGATACTATCAAAAGCGTAAAACTCCTGGTTGTCACCAACCAACTCCAGGAAATCAACGGTGAAGAAGACCTATACCCGGAGAAGGCAACGCTCCTGGGGCCCATCAAGGTGATTCAGCAGGAATTTCCCTTCATCAGTTGCCGGTGCCTGGATATCGTCCCCCCCAAACCGGGTACTCGCCGACATGAAGAATTGCTGAAGCGATTGCTGCTGGAATATGAAAACCCGACCCAGGAGCCCATGATTGCCTATAGAGGCAAATATCGATGGGTCCAGGTGTTTGAGCCATTGCGCCTCGATGAGATACGGGGTGCTGTACCTGTCCGCCTGCGGAGAGATGGGGTATACCTCATCACCGGCGGCCTGGGGCGCATCGGCTTGATCCTGGCCACATACCTGGCTGAGAGCGTAAAGGCCCGGTTGATCCTGGTGGGCCGTTCCCCTTTCCCTTCGCCAGGAGAGTGGGCAGACCACCTGGCCCGAGGCAGCCAAAGTGACCCTACCATTCAACGTCTCAAGCGGTTACGGGAGATAGAGAGCCTGGGGGGAAAGGTGCTTGTGTACAGTGCCGATGTAGAAGATGAAGAGCGGATGAGAGATGTGATAAACCGGGCGGAGCATCATTTTGGCCCCATCAATGGAATTATTCACGCTGCCGGCATAATTGGCGGGAAGACGATCCGTTTAATCAATGATATTGATGAAGATGGCTGTTGGCAGATGTTTGCTGCCAAAATAAGAGGTGTAGTGGTACTGGAGAAGCTGTGTCGGCACAGGAATCTTGATTTTTGCTTGCTCACCTCATCGCTGTCTCCAATCTTAGGGGGCCTGGGTTTTTCGGCATATTCAGCGGCCAACCAGTTCATGGATACATTCGTATACCGGCAAAACAGGGATAAGCAAACGAACTGGCTAAGTGTGAATTGGGCCGATTGGCACTTTGGGCAAGAGAATGATGACATCGGCCTGTCCATGACCCCTGCCGAAGGTGTAGAGACGTTTAAACGGATTTTGAGCTGTGACAGTATCAATCAGTTGGTGGTATCGGCAGGGGATCTCAATGAGAGACTCTCACGTTGGGTTTACCTGGAGAGCCTGCGGGAAGAGGAGGAGGGCGCGGCTTCGGCACACCAGCGGCCTGACTTGATGAATCCCTATATGGCGCCTCGAAACTTTATAGAAGAAAATTTAGTGAAAATATGGCAGAGTTTATTTGGATTTTCACCGGTCGGCGTACAGGATGATTTTTTTGAGCTGGGAGGAGATTCTCTAAAAGCGATCACCGTTATTTCAAAAATTCATAAAAGCCTGAATGTGGCCGTCCCCCTGACAGAATTTTTCAACGGCGCGACCATAGAAAAACTGGCAGAGTATGTTAAAAACTCCAGGAAGAATGATTTCCGCTCCATCGACCCGGTGGAGAAGCAGGAGTATTACGAGCTCTCTTCCCAGCAAAAGAGATTGTACTTCCTGAACCAAATGGATATGAAAGGCATCGGTTACATAGACATCCAGGTAATGATGCTGGCAGGCCACCTGGATAAAGATATTTTCCAGCAGATCTTTTTAAAATTATTTGAACGCCATGAAAACTTCAGGACCTCTTTTTTCATGCTAAATGGGATACCCTTCCAGAGGATTTATACATTACCAGATATTCCCTTTGCCATTGAGACTTTTAAGGCAAAAGAGAACGAAGTCATGACGATTGTCGAAGATTTCCGGGTGCCCTTTGAATTGAATCGCCCTCCCCTGCTTCGAGTCGGGGTGATCGATCTAGCTAACGACAGGTTTATATTGGTATATGCGCTCCATCATATCATTATGGATGGCACCTCCTCGGCGGTGTTGATGAAGGACTTTTCCGCTATTTACAATGGGGAAGATTTACCGAGGTTAAAGATTCAATATAAAGATTACGCCAGTTGGCAAAATAAAAAGGAGCAGAAAGAGGCCTTGAAGAGCCAGGAAGCCTACTGGCTGAAGGAGTTTGCAGGGGGCGTACCGGTTCTGAATCTTCCCTATGATTACGCCAGGCCGCCGATACGAAGTTTCGAGGGAGATTCCAGCGAATTTTCGATAGGGGAAACGGATAAGAAGGCGCTTAAAGAGCTGGCGACGACAGCGGATGTGACTCTTTATATGCTTTTGCTGGCGATTTTTTATGTATTTCTGGCAAAAGTCTGCGGAGCGGAGGATATAGTGGTAGGCACAGTGGTGGCAGGCCGCCAGCATGAAGACCTGGAAAACACTTTAGGTATCTTCATCAATTTATTGGCCCTGCGGAACTTTCCAGGTAACCACAAAACCTTCAGGGGATTTTTACAGGAAGTGAAACTAAAGACGCTCCAGGCATTCGAGAACCAGTTGTACCAGTTTGAAGACCTGGCGGAAAAGGTGGCAGTAGATAGGGATGTTAGTCGCAACCCTCTCTTCGATGTGTTTTTTCAGTTCGGAAATATTGAGAGACCGGAGTTAAAGATTCCCCAACTCAAATTAGAAGGGCAAGGATTTGCCCAAAAAACGTCAAGGTTTGATTTAACCCTGTTTGCCTCGGAATCAGATAAAGATCTGGCTTTCACATTTGAGTACACCGTCCGCCTATTTAAAAGCGAGACCATCCGGGGATTCAGGGAAACGTTTTGCCAGCTCGTCACTGCCATTTTAACCGATCCGGACCAAAAATTATCGAGTTTGAAAGAGATATCCGAGAAAAAGAAAAAAGAGATGCTCGCTCAATTCGGTGAGGATCTGGAAGACGAATATGCGGATATGAACTGAATAGTGAGGTTGGGAGTACAAAGTGCAGCAAAAGGTCGTACAACTTAGATTATTCGACTGTTTTGAACGGTTTGGGAGCCGTAGGGCCATTGAGTATGGAGAGAATAATATCTCTTATGGAGAGCTAAACCGTCGGTCTGAGCAGATCGGCAGCCGGATTACCGAGAGAGGTATCGCCAGGGAGACATTTATCGGGATTTTTGTCGAAGACCGTTTGAAGTTGGTATCCGCCATACTGGGGATTTTAAAGGCCGGCTGCGTATTTGTCCCCCTGGATCCAGCGTACCCGGATGACAGAATCGCGGCAATGATTCGGACGATTGGGATGAAGTTGATTGTTACCGATGTCCCTCATTTTAGACGGTTGAATACCCTCAAAGGGGGGCATGATGAACCAATCGAGCCCATTCTCCTGGATGAATGGTGTTGTCCTGGTGATGCCCCCTCTTCCAGCGGGAGTCTGAACGTGGAGTATACCCCGGAGGATCAAGTTTATATCTATTTTACCTCTGGAACAACCGGCACCCCCAGGGCAGTGGTTGGAAAAAATAAGAGCCTGCTGCATTTTATTTTATGGGAGATCAATACCTTCGGCATTAACGAAGACTATAAAGTGAGTCAATTTTTCAACCCGGGATTTGATGCCTTCTTAAGGGACGTGTTTGTGCCCTTATGTTCCGGGGGAACGGTCTCGATGCCTCCGGCTAAAGAGACATTTTCGGACCCCTCGGCCCTAAAACAGTGGATAGAAAGAACGGGGGTGCAATTGATTCACTGCGTGCCCAGTATCTTTCGGTTGTTTGGTTCAAATGGCCTATCTGCCGACAATTTCAAAGCCCTCAAATATGTACTCTTATCGGGTGAACGGGTATATCCTGCCGATCTCCAGAATTGGTTTGCCAACCTGGGGGATAGAGCCAGACTGGTAAACCTGTGGGGACCTACGGAAACAACCATGGTTAAGACCTTTTACCTCATTCAGAAAGACGATGTCATCCGGGAACGGATACCGGTAGGCAAACCCATGCCAGGAACCAGGGTGATTATCCTGGATGATAAATTAAAGGTATGTGACGAACAGGTAACCGGCGAATTGTACATTCGCACCCCCTTCAGGACGTTTGGATATTATAACGATTCCCAACTGAATCGCCAGAAATTTATCCCCAATCCATTTAGCAATGACTCCCATGATATGCTGTATAAAACCGGCGACCTGGGTAAATTGCTGCCCGACGGCAATCTTGATTTGCTGGGACGGATAGATCGCCAGGTAAAGATAAAGGGAACCCGGGTAGAATTGGAAGAGATTGAGAGCCTGTTGATGAGGCATCCAGATGTCAGGGAGGCGGCGGTCCTAAAAATCGAATCTTCTCACAACAACGATATGTTGTGTGCCTATGTCACCGGGGATCGCCTGGGAAGCATGGATGAAACGACCTTCATCGACAGTCTGAGGCAATATCTATTGGAAAAATTACCGGTATCGATTGTCCCGGACAAGATTATGAATATCAAGGAGATCCCCCGAACTCCAAACGGAAAGGTAGACTATAAGCAGTTGACAGATCTCTTCTATGATGAACCGGTCAATTTTGTGCTCCCCTCCGACGAATTGGAGCGCCGGTTGGCAGAGATATGGTCTGAATTATTAGGGATTGAACCGGTGGGGGTGAATAATCGGTTTTTTGAGCTGGGGGGGAACTCGTTAAAATTGTTATCTCTCATCTCAAAGATCCACCAGGAGTTTAATGTGCGGATTTCGTTGAGTGAGATGATTAAGAGCCTTACCGTGAAGCAGCAGGCCCAGATCATAAAAGAGGCCGGGATAGAAAAATATGAATCCATTAAGCCCGTAGAGAAAAAGGATTACTATCCCGTCTCTTCCTGGCAGAAGAGGTTGTACATATTTCAACAGGTGGAGCCAGAGAGCGTAGTATATCATATGCCCCAGATGGTTTCTTTAGAGGGAGATCTAAGAAAAGAAAAGTTGGAATCGGTTTTTAAAGAGTTAATTTACAGACAGGAAGCCTACCGCACATCATTTCAGGTGTACCATGGAGAGGTGGTACAGCGCCTCGATGATTGTGTCGATTTCAAACTAAATTATTATGATAATATAAGTGGTATCCAGCGAGGAGAAGATCCTGGAAATATTATCGAGACTCTTATAAGACCCTTTGATTTATCCCGGCCGCCTCTCCTGCGAGTGGGTCTCATAAAGAACGAGGAACAAAAATTTATTTTAGTCCTGGATATACACCATATTATCACCGACGGTACTTCTATCAGTATAATGGTGCAGGAATTTATGGCTTTGTACAAAGGGGATATGTTATCTCCCTTGAAAACCCAATACAAAGATTACATCCAGTGGCAAAAAAGCGAAAGCGGACTTAATATGCTGGAAAGGCAGAAAGAATTCTGGCTCAATGAATTTAGCGAAGGGATACCGGAAATAAATCTACCAATCGATTTTGTCCGGCCTGCCGGACAGAATTATGAAGGCGACCGGTTTTTCTTTGAATTAAGCGAAGAGGAGACAGAATCGCTAAAGACCTTGATGTTCCAGGAGGACGTCACCATGTTCATGCTGCTGCTGGCCCTTTTCAATATTTTCCTTTCAAAAGTAACCGGACAGGAAGACATCATTGTGGGAACACCGGTTGCCAATCGCAGCCACCAGGAAATTCGTTCGGTAATCGGCCTGTTTGCCAATACCCTGGCGCTGCGAAACTTCCCGGGGGGTAAAAAGACTTTTGTGAAATTTTTAAAAGAATTAAAAGAGAAGACGATCCGTGTGTTTGAAAACCAGGACTACCATTTTGAGGACCTGGTGGTTCGATTGGTGGGTGAGGGGAAGCAGAATCGAAACCCCATATTTGATGTGCAATTCCAATTCGAGAATATTGAAATTCCAAGAGTGGATATTCCAGGTCTGAGGCTCCGGCCTTTCGGTTTTAAAGACAAGACGGCAAAGTTGGATTTAGTACTGATTGGTGCCGAGGAAAGAAAAAAAATGGTTTTTATCATGAATTATAAAACCGCTCTCTTCAAGAGAGAAAAAATCGAAAAGTTTGCCCTTTATTTTAAACGAGTGCTGTCCGCTGTGCTCGATAATCCGGCTAAAAAGATAGCGGATATTTATATCATGCCCGATGAACGAAGAGAAGGTCTACTGACTCAACTGTCCAGTGACCTGGAGAACGAGTAACACCATGAATGAAATTTTAAAAATAGCAGGAGTAAGAATATGATGAACCAGGTGCAAGAAATATGTGTGACCCCGCCCCGTCAGCAAATATCAGATCTCGATAATCTCCCCCTTGTCGACCGTTCACTGGTGGATTATGAGACCTACAACAAATTCATAGGTCAGGCCATGGTCAAGAACCGTATTTCACTGTTTGCCACCCGAGGCTGTCCCTACAAGTGTGCCTACTGCCACAAGATATGGCCCAAGAGACATTATGTGCGCTCCGCTGGAAACCTGGTCGAAGAGGTACAACTCTATTACGATATGGGAATCCGCAGGTTTTCGTTCATTGATGACATTTTTAATTTAGATAAGAAGAACAGCATGGAATTTTTTGAATCGATCATCCAGAGGGGGCTCAAATTACAGCTCCTATTCCCCGCCGGATTGAGGGGGGATATTTTAACCCGGGATTACATCGATTTGATGATTGAAGCCGGGACAGTGAATTTCGCCCTTGCTTTAGAAACCGGCTCACCCAGGATACAGCGATATATCAGGAAAAATTTGAAACTGGATAAGTTCAGGGAAAATATTGAATATGCCTGTCACCAATATCCCCACGTTATTTTAGAGCTGCAGACCATGCTGGGTTTCCCGGGAGAGACCGAGGATGAGGCCCTGATGACACTGGATTTTATCAAGAGTTTAAAGTGGCTCCACTTTCCTTATGTGAACGTCTTGAAGATTTTCCCACATACCGACATGGAAAAATTGGCCTTTGAAAACGGCATCAGCCGGGAGGCCATCATAAAGTCAAGGGACTTGAGTTATGATCAGTTACCCTTTACATTGCCCTTCGGCAAACATTTTGCCATCCAGTACCAGGCAGATTTCCTTCATAACTATTTTTTAAATAAAGAGCGCCTGATGGCCGTGCTGCCCTACCAGATGAAGCTGTTAACCGAGGATGAGATGGCCCAGAAATATGACAATTATCTCTCATTTCAGGTCAAATCCATGGATCATTTGCTGGAATATGCAGGTATTACCAGGGAGGAATTGGGCATCAACCACTGTGTACCGGAAGATACATTCCATGTGCCCGATTTAAATGAGAAAATCAAGCGGGCTTTCCCCGCCAAAACGCCGGCCGCAGATGCCCTAAAAATAATGCTTCTCGACCTATCCAGATCGTTAAGCTGCGGTAAGGAGGTGCTTTACGATGTGGTAGAGCCCCCGTTGGGATTGATGTACCTCCTGACTTATTTGAATCATCGGCTGGGGAGCAAAATTAATGGAAAAATCCTCAAATCGGGGATCGATTTCCAGAGTTTCCGGGAATTGGAGAGTTTAATAAGGCAATTTGAGCCGGATGTCATCGGCATCAGGACCCTCTCTCTATTTAGAAACTATTTCCATGAAACAGTGGAGATGATCCGGAGATGGAAACCCCGAGTGCCGGTTATAGCAGGCGGACCTTACGCCAGCAGTGATTATGAATCTATTTTGCTGGACCCCAATGTCGACCTGGTGGTCCTGGGGGAGGGTGAAATAACCTTCCATGAATTAATTGAAAAGGTAGTTGAAAATAGTGGTAAATTGCCTGAAACCGACACCTTGAAGGCAATCGCCGGCCTGGCGTTCACGGCGAGACGGCAGGTCGATTTTAAAACGATCGGGCCAGAGCCAGCCGATAGGCGGCAAAAATTGTCCGGATTGATGGATGATCTGGAAAATGAGTAAAATGAGGAAATAATATGGAGATTCGAGCCGATATTCACCTGACCTCCCCCCGTTCACAGGTTAGCCGGTTGGATGACCTGCCATTCGTGGATCGTTCATTGGTCGATTATGAGAAATACAACCGGTTCATCGGCCAGGCCATGGTGAAAAATTGCCTCTCCTTAATGGCTACCCGAGGTTGTCCCTATAAGTGTGCGTATTGTCATAAGATCTGGCCCAAAAGACATTATGCCAGATCTGCCGAGAACATCATACAGGAGATTCAAATTTATTATGATATGGGGATACGGCGATATTCATTTGTCGATGATATTTTTAATCTGGATAAGAAAAATAGCAGCCGGTTTTTTGAACTCATAATCCGGCAGGGGATAGACGTTCAACTCTTTTTTCCCGGCGGATTCAGGGGGGACATCTTATCGCTTGATTATATCGACTTGCTGGTGGAAGCGGGTACCGTCAATGTGGCCCTGGCCCTGGAAACGGCTTCCCCAAGACTGCAAAAATTTATGGGGAAAGGGTTAAATATCGAAAGGTTCAGGGAAAATATTGAATATTTTTGCCAGAAATATCCCCAGGTGATCCTGGAACTTTTTACAATCATGGGATTTCCCACCGAAACAGAAGAAGAGGCCGTGATGACCCTGGATTTTATCAAGAGTTTAAAATGGATCCATTTTATCTATGCCAACATTTTAAAGATTTTTCCCCATACCGATATGGAAAAACTGGCGCTGGAAAACGGTATCTCCAGGCAAGCCATTTTTACATCCATGAACCTGGCTTACGATGAAATCCCGGAAACCATACCTTTCAGTAAGGCGTTTGCCCGTTGGCACCAGGCCGAACTGCTTCATAAATATATCCTGCAAAGAGAGCGTTTAATGGCGGTATTACCTTACCAGACGAAAATTTTAACCGAAGATGAGATCGTGCAAAAATACAACAGCTTTCTTCCCGGCAATATTGCCAGCCTGGATGATCTACAAAAATACCTGGGTATTTCTCCAACCGAATTAAGGGCAGAGGCTTGCCGGCGGGAATCCGATTTTTATGTTTCCGGGTTAAATCAGAAAACGGCACGATATTTTGGCGCACCGGAACCCCAGCCGGGCGCCCTGAAAATATTGCTCCTGGATTTATCCCATTTCTTCTCAAACGACCGATGTATACTTTATGAAGTATTCGAACCTCCTCTAGGATTAATGTATTTAATGAGTTATTTAAAACAGAAATTGGGTGATAAAGTTGTTGGCAAAATTGCCGAATCAAGAATGGATTTCGATAATGAGGAGGAGTTAAAGGCCCTTTTGAATGAATTTAATCCCGATATAATCGGGGTTCGGTCATTGACTTTATTTAAAAAGTTTTTCCATAAAATGGTAGAGAGGATCAGGGGTTGGAAAAAAGATGTACCGATTATTGCCGGCGGCCCTTATGCCACCAGCGAATATTCCACTATTCTCCTTGATCTCAATATCGACCTGGTGGTATTGGGGGAGGGAGAGATCACTTTCTGTGCACTTATAACCGCCATAATCGACAATGGCGGCAAGTTACCCGGGATAGATGTGTTGAAAGGCATAGACGGTATTGCCTTTGTTCCCGGCTTAAATAAGAGCCCAGGTCGACAACCCGGCGTCTTATCTCACTTTAATGATGATCTGGAGAATGAATAGCAAGAACAAGAAAATAAGGAGTCGTTCATGTGTGGTATCTGTGGATTTTTGGATTTGACAGGGCAAAAGAGAGCCGATCAGGCAATCGTAAAAAGAATGACGGAAACACTGGAACACCGCGGCCCCGATGGCATCGATTATTATCTAAACGGTGATATTGCCTTTGGTTTTACACGCTTGAGTATAATAGATCTTGAAGGGGGAATGCAGCCCCTTTTTAACGAAGATAAATCGGTGGTATTGATTTGTAATGGAGAAATTTTTAATTATGTGGAATTAAGGCAGGAGTTGATAGGCAAGGGCCACACTTTCAGCACCGACACGGATGTGGAGGTTCTCCTGCACCTCTATGAAGAGAGCGGTACGGGATTTCTCAACCAGTTGAACGGCCAGTTTGCCTTTGCCCTATTTGATATCAAGAAGCAAGAGCTTTTTTGCGCCCGGGACCATTTTGGTGTTCTGCCTTTTTTCTATACCCACAGGGATGGCTTGTTTATTTTTGGGTCCGAAATAAAGGCTATTCTGGAACACCCGGCGGTTCCGAAGGAGGTCGACCTGGTAGGCCTGGATCAGGTGTTCTCTTTTCCCGGACTGATCAGCCCCCGGACCATGTTCAAAAACATAAAATGCCTGGAGAATGGACATTGCCTGGTGGTGAGAGGGCCGAATGAGATCAAGGATGTGGAATATTGGGATGTGGTATACCCACAGATAGCAGAGATCAACTACAACCGGGATGAGAACCACTATGCAGAAAAACTGTATGAACTTGTCGCCCAATCGGTTAAATTGCGATTAAGAGCGGATGTACCGGTGGGGATATACATCAGCGGCGGGCTCGATTCCTCGATTGTTACGGCTTTGACCAAAAGATTAACTTCGGGAATCGCCAGACACTCTTTTTCCATTGATTTCACCGAAGAGGAGATATCAGAATCACGGTACCAGAGACTGATGTCCAGGTCTGTTGACTCAATTCATCACGGGAAACTATTTCGTTTTCCTGATATCAGCGAAAGGTTGCCCAGGGTCATTTATCACTGCGAATGTGCGTTAAAGGAGAGTTACAATACCGCCACCCTGGCTTTGTCCGAAGCGGTTCACCAACAGGGGATGAAAGTCGTACTAACCGGTGAAGGGGCAGATGAGTTTTTTGCCGGTTACGTGGGATACCGTTTCGATAAGTTGAGGCAGATGCAGAAAAAGGAAATATCCCCCGAAACGGCACATGAGGATGACATTCGCATGAAACTCTGGGGAGATAAGGACTTGTTTTTCGAAAAAAATCAATACGCCTTCGGCAAAGTAAAATGTGATCTGTATTCTAAGCAGGTGAACCAGGCGGTTGACAGGATCGACTCCCTGAATCATTTTGTAGTAAATAAAGAGAGGTTGTATAAGAGGGATAGTATTCACCAGCGCTCTTACCTGGATTACAAATTACGGTTGGTGGACCACCTGATATCCGACCATGGGGACCGTATGGCCATGGCAAATTCGGTGGAAGCCCGTTATCCTTTTCTGGATAGGGAACTGGTGGAATTCGCCGCCATGATTCCACCGGACTTGAAGTTAAAGGATTTTCAAGAGAAATATATCTTAAAAAAGATGGCCAAAGGATTGATCCCGGCGGAGATTATTAATCGTGAGAAGTTTGCCTTCGCTGCTCCCGGCAGTCCTTACCTTATAAAAAGAAATATTGAATACATTAACGATTTGTTGTCGTATGAGCGGATTAAAAAGGCCGGTTTTTTCAATCCCGATACTGTTGAGCGTTTGAAAAAGCAGTATACCCAGGATGGATTTGTCATCCATGTTCCCTTTGACAGCGATTTGTTGATCGTGGTATTGACCTTCGGTATATTCCTTGAAACATTCGGGATGCCTGATTTTAAATAAACTGAATTTATTAAATGAGGAGATCTTTGTCCATGAAAGAGAGAATCTTACAACACAAACTAATGGAAAGCCTGGATAAATTTAAGGAGAATAGGGCCGTTGAATGTGGAAGCAACATGATTACCTACGGCGAACTGGATCGCCGATCGAACTATATTGCCCACTGGGTTTTAAATAAAGGGCTGGAACGGGAGACCTTTATCGGTGTCATGATGGAGGACAAAATTGAATTGATCGTGACGATCATTGGTATCTTGAAAGCCGGTTGTGTGTTTGTTCCCCTGGATTCCACCTCTCCGGTAGACAGGATACGGCTTATGCTCGATTCCAGCGACACCAAATACCTTTTTATTGATAGATTGAATTACAGTGCAGTTTCAGATGGGAACAGCGAATGTTTTTTGATGGAAGACCTCTGGTCCGACTCTACCCATTCCTGGTATGGACAGCGTCCGACCATTCCTTATGGTCCGGAGGACAAGATTTATATTTACTTCACATCCGGTACCACCGGGATACCCCGGGCAATGGTAGGCAAAAACAAGAGTTTATACCATTTTATCGATTGGGAGATCGAGACTTTTGGGGTGGAAGAGACATGCCGGATCAGCCAATTTACAAGTCCTGCTTTTGATGCTTACTTAAGGGATCTGTTTACGCCCCTGTGTGCAGGAGGAACGATCTGTATTCCCGAAAGTAGAGAGATATTAATGGATGCAGCCTCCTTAATCGATTGGGTAGATGAGACCGGTTTAACTTTGATTCACTGTGTCCCCAGCCTGTTTCGATTGTTATGTGCCGGCACATTAACCACCGACCATTTCTCCCGGCTTAAATATATTTTGATGTCGGGGGAGAAAATCGAACCCCGTGATTTGCTGAACTGGTTTGATGTCTTTGGAGAACGAATCCAGTTGGTGAACCTGTGGGGGACATCGGAAACCACGCTGGCCAAAACCTGTTATTTTATTCAGCCGGCGGATATTCACCGGGAACGAATTCCTGTAGGCTTCCCCATCAAGGGCTCACGGGTGATTGCACTTGATGAAGATTTGAATATTTGTGAAGATGAGGTCGCCGGGGAACTCTATATTCGAACTCCTTTCCGTACCTTCGGTTACTATAACGACTCAGAATTGAACCGGGCCCGGTTTATACGGAATCCCTTTAATGAAGATCCCAATGATTTACTCCATAAAACCGGGGATTTAGGTAGATTACTGCCGGATGGGAATATCGAGTTAATCGGGAGAGTCGACCGCCAGCTCAAAATCCGGGGGATTCGTATCGAACCGGAGGAGATCGAAAGTGTAATCGTCAAACATCCCTTTATAAGGGAGGCAGTTGTGATAAAGAGAGGGGAGGGAAACAATGAATCTTTGTGCGCTTATTTCGTTCAGGATGCTGTCCCAGGAGGGTGGGAAGATGAAACCCTTATTGTGAAGGCAAAGGAATTTCTGAAAGAGAAGCTGCCCGATTATATGGTGCCGTCACTCTTAGTAAAAATCGATGAATTACCCAGGAAGCCCAATGGGAAGGTTGATTATGAGGCATTAACGGATTATTCTAAGGAGAGCCTGGTGGAGTATATCCCGCCGGGAAACGAAACGGAGTTCAAGCTGATAGAATTCTGGAAAGAGATATTGGGGATCAAACAGGTAAGTGTTAAACAGGATTTTTTTGAGAGCGGCGGAAATTCTTTAAATGTCATGAACCTTATTAACATGATCCATAAAGAGTTTGATGTCAGGATCAGCCTGGCAGATATTTTTGAAAACCTGACAGTTGAAGGGCAGGCCAGGATTATTATGGCCGCAAATCCTCATAGATTCCTTCCTATCCCGGCAGCGGAAAAGAGAGAATATTACCCTCTATCTTCCCCCCAAAAAAGGATGTATATACTTTATAAATTAGACCCTGAAGGCATGAGTTATATTTTCCAACAGTTCTATTCACTGGAAGGAGAGATAGATAATGAAAGATTGGGAAAAACATTTGAAAGACTAATCCGCAGGCATGAGAGTTTGAGGAGTTACTTTGAAGAATTGGAAGGGCAGCCGATTCAACGCCTATGCGATCGAATGGCATTCGATCTGGAAATATTTGACCTCTCCGAAGAAGAATCCACCGGCACAGTACTGGAGGAAAGCATCAGGGACGGTTTTGCCAGGCCCTTCGATTTCTGCCAGCCGCCGTTATTCAGGGTCGCCCTGATCAAAAAATCCCTGGAGCAAAACATCCTGATGTTTTCCATACACCATATAATCACCGACGGTACTTCACAGCAGATATTCGTCAATGAATTTATGAGATTGTATGACGATGAAATACTGCCACCCTTGAAAATCCAGTACAAGGATTATGCCCAATGGCAAAATTCACAAAAAGACGAAGAATACTTAAAAAAACAAGAAAAATATTGGCTGGCCGAGTTCAGCGGCGGGATACCCATCCTTGATTTACCGACCGACTTTAACCGGCCGCCTGTCCAGAATTTTTCCGGTGATTTTGTCGGTATTCTTCTTGACAAAGAAGATTCCGATTCGTTGAAGAAGTTCGCCGACAATGAGGGAGTCACTTTATACATACTACTCCTTACGATATCCAATGTTCTCTTCGGCCAGCTCGGCGGGCAGGAAGATATTGTCATCGGTACCGACACGGCCGGCAGGAAGCATGTAGACCTGGAACCGATTATCGGTATGTTTGTCAATACCCTGGCGTTGAGAAATTTTCCCCGTAAAGATAAGACGTTCAGGGAATTTTTACATGAAGTAAAGTTCAGAACACTCCGGGCGTTTGAAAATCAGGAATTCCAGTTCGAGGAATTGGTGGAATTGTTGGATATTAAGAGGGATAAGAGTCGGAATCCTTTGTTTGACATCATGTTTTCGGTGCATAACTATCAAAAGCCGCTGAAAAAAGTACCCACTGCCTTATCGAAATTGGCGGTGAATACCTATACGCCCGAGAATGATGTCTCTAAATTTGATATGAACATCAAGATTACAATAAGAGATCGGATATATGTGGGTATTGAGTATGCCACCAGCATCTTCCGCAGTCGTACCATAGAAGATTTCCTGGAATATTTCAAAGAGATTGTCTCGGTGATTCTAAAGGATGCCAACATCAAGCTTGAAGATATTGTCATTTCCCATAAGCTGCTGGCGGTGGAGGCGGATATTTCGGAAGTAGATCTCAAATTTTAGGAATTAAAGAGGTGTGATAATATGGAAAAAACGGTATTAATGTTTCCCGGAGTAGGATCCCACCACACCGGTATGGGGAAGTTCTTTTTCGATCATTTCCAGGTGGTCAGGGATACCTTCACAGAGGCCAGCGATATTTTGAACATAAATATCGGCCAGATGTGCTTTTCAGCAGAAGAAAAATCCCGTCTCGATCAACTGGAAAACTCCCAATTGGCTTTACTGACGGTCTGCGCAGCCATGTGTCGGGTGTTTGCGCAGGAGATCAATGCCGAACCGGAATACTGCCTGGGGCACAGTCTGGGTGAGTATTCGGCGTTGTGCTGTGCCGGTGTAATGAAATTTGCCGATGCCCTGGAGATCGTAAAGCAGCGGGGAAGACTCTTAAATAGTGTGGCCTCAACGATGGATGGGATCATGGCCTGGGTCATCAACCTGGATTATAAAATAGTGGAGAGGATATGTAGAGATTACTCGAAACCCGGAAAGGAGTTGTATGTCTCGGCCTACGATTCTTCCACCCAATCGTCAATCTCCGGATATAAGGAGGCGGTTTTTAGCGTGGGACGGCTGCTGGAAAAAGAGGGTGCCATTGTCTATCCCTTGAAGTTGAGCGGCCCCTTTCACTGCCCCCTGATGGCGCCAGCCGCAGATCAAATCAAATCTGTGCTCCAGGAATATCAATATGAACAATCCATCTACCCGGTGATTGCCAATCGAAATGTACAGCTCTACGATGGACAGGAAAGTGTGGTGGATAACCTTTCACAGCAGTTGGTGCAGCCCATTCGCTGGCGAGACTCTATCGAGTTTCTTATTAAGAAGGGTATAAAGACAGCAGTTGAGATCGGCCCAGATAAAGTACTGAAACACCTTATGAAAAACAATACCGATGCCATTCATGTTTATTCCTTCGAAAATGAAAAGGATTTACAGAGAATTGTAAATGGGTGAGCATCGATACATTTTTTTTAATAATGAAAGGGAAGAAAAATGAGAAAAGAACAAATTGAATCTACAAAAGAAGAGGTCCGACATTACCTGTTGGAGAATATTGAATCAGCCGAACTGGATAATGATGAAGATATGTTTGAGTCGGGGCTGGTCAATTCCCTGTTTGCCATTCAATTAATGACTTTCCTGGAGAATAAGTTCAAGATTAAGGTAACTATGGATGATTTAGATATGGACAATTTTAAATCGGTCAACTCTATATTTTCATTTGTGGAAAGTAAACGGAGCGGAAAGAGTCATGAGACAAGATATCAAGAGGATGCACACACAAATTGAGGCGTTTAACCAGACCACAGCGCCTTATCCTGGCAACAAGACCCTTCAGCGGTTGTTTCAGGAACAGGTGGAGCGAATACCAGAACACACCGCCGTAATATTTAATAACGAAAAATGTACCTACCGTCAGTTGAATCGGAAGGCAAACCGGTTGGCCCACCTGCTAAGGCAAAAAGGTGTGGGGCCAAACCAGGTAGTGGGTATCATGGTAGAACGGTCCATGGAGATGATAACCGGAATCCTCGGTATTCTGAAAGCCGGCGGTGCCTATCTTCCTATCGAACCGGCTTACCCGGTAAACAGGACACGCATGATGCTGGAGGATAGTCAGGCGGGTATTTTATTGACCCAGTTTAAGTTCCTGGATCGGGTACCGGACAAAATTGAATGGATTGATCTAAAAGGCCCGGCAATCGAGAATCAAGGGGAGGCCAATCTGGATGTTGTCAACGAATCCACAGACCCGGCCTATGTAATTTTCACCTCCGGGTCCACCGGGCAGCCCAAAGGGGTATTGATCGAGCACCGTTCGGTGGTCAATCGACTCCACTGGATGCAAAAGAAATACCCCCTGGAAGAGGCTGATTTGATCTTGCAGAAAACCCCTTTTGTCTTTGATGTGTCCGTCTGGGAATTATTCTGGTGGTCTATGGTGGGGGCTGGTGTGTGCTTTTTGCCGCCGGGCTTGGAACGGTTCCCTCAGGCCATCGTGGAAGCGGTCGAGACCCAGCGGGTCAGTGTCATGCATTTTGTCCCCTCCATGATGTCGGTGTTCCTGGAGTATGTATCCGGGGCTGGTGATATTGAACGATTGTCTTCTTTAAGGCAAGTCTTTGTCAGCGGGGAGATATTGAAGCCTTCCTGTGCCAGGCTGTTTCACGACACCATGTATAGGCAAAACAGGACACGACTGACCAATTTGT
This sequence comes from uncultured bacterium, assembly GCA_965603365.1. Lineage (GTDB taxonomy): Bacteria > Acidobacteriota > Aminicenantia > UBA2199 > UBA2199 > JAHELQ01. The sequence continues at coordinate 24,353 of CBFDCR010000009.1, read as the reverse complement.
ACGGCCCCACCGAGGCCACGGTTGATGTCACCTATTTTGATTGCAGCACCGGTGAAGAGGCGGGAACCATTCCCATCGGTAAGCCCATCGACAATACCCAGTGCTGGCTGGTTGATCCTGATGAGAATTTACAACCTGTGGGAGAATCCGGTGAGCTGTGTATCTCGGGACATGGGGTGGCCAGGGGGTATTTAAACCGGGTAGAGTTAACACGGGAAAAATTTGTCCACTGTCCCTTTGTATCCCCTCAGTCTCCAGGAGAGGATAGAATGTATAAAACCGGGGACCGCGGCCACTGGCTGGCTGATGGAAATATTGTTTTCGAGGGAAGAATGGACAACCAGGTTAAAATTCGCGGTTTGAGGATTGAACTGGAGGAAATAGAGGCGGTGTTATCGTCTCATGAATCGATCACCGACTGTGTGGTAGTGGCCAGGGAGAAGACCTCAACTATTATCACCCTGGTGGCCTTTCTTGTCCCTGCCGGTGAGGCGAGACCGGATATACAACAATTGAAAAAATATTTACGATCTTTGCTGCCGGATTATATGATCCCTGCTGAATTTATTTATCTGGATCAATTTCCCCTGACTATTAATGGAAAAGTGGACCGCCGCCTTTTGATCGAAAAGTATCTACCTTGAATCAGGAGAGAAAAATAACCATGGAGCAACAAGTATACAAAGGGAGACAACGGTTTGCGGCCCGCCAATATGTAAAAGAGAGAGAGTTTTGGCTCAACAAGTTGGCCCTCCCGCCGGTAAGAAGTCACTTCCCCTATGACTATTATCTCCAGCCTCATCGTGATAAAACCTTCGCCTCAGTGAGTTGTCATCTAGATGAACGGTTGGTTGCCGGTCTACTGGGAGAGAGCGGGCAATCGAATTACAAGCTTCATGTCCTGCTGATGGCCGTGTTGGTGTTGTTGATCCGTAAATACACCGACAACGAGGATATTTTGGTGGCCACTCCCATCTACAGGCCAAAAACCAGCGGAAATTTTATCAATACCCTCCTGCCCATTCGCATCCGGGTAACCGATGATATGACTTTCAGGGAGGTTCTTCAGCGCCTGGGACAGGGTGTAATCGAAGCCTCCAGTCATCAAAATTATCCTATGGAAATCTTATTTGAAGAGTTGCAAAGGCCCCTGTCGGTTACCGCTTATCCATTAATTGATGTAGCCATCTTAGTCACGAATATCCATGAGCAGCATCATATTCAACCCCTCAATCCCAATTTAACTTTTTCATTTTCCGCCGCAGGCGATACTGTTGAGGCAGAGCTGAAATATAACCCGAACCTATATGCAAGATCGTCTATAGAGAGGACAGCCTGCCATTTTTTACGTCTACTCGACCAGGCCATAGATAAAATTGACGCCCCGGTTTACGAGTTGGATATCTTGCCGGAGAACGAGAGGAATCAGTTATTGTGGGACTTCAATCGAGAAATAACGGCAGCCCCTCAAACCGGTACAATTCATGGTTTATTTAGTCGCCAGGTTATAGAAAGTCCCTACCGGCTTGCGGCTGCATGCAAAGACCGGTTTTTATCCTATGGAGAAGTATTTGAACGCTGTAAGCCGGCGGCAAAAGAACTAAGAGCCAGGGAAGTGTGTCCGGATACTATAGTGGGTCTTATGGCCGATACTTCTCTGGAGATGGTCGTTGGTATCTTAACGATTCTTGAGGCCGGCGGTGCATATTTGCCACTATCTCCCGACGATTCACCGACAAAGATGGCCAGGATGGTCGAGGACAATCAAATCAAAACCCTATTGTGTACAAGCTATTTTGATTGCCTGGGGAGTGAAATTTTTTCGGGCCTTCCCCCTGGAAGCATAATTTTTTTAGACAAAGAGTCGATTGACCCAGGAGATTCCAACCAGCCGGATGATAAGGTGAAGCCTCATAACCTGGCCTGTATACTCTATAAATCCAGCGCAGCCGGGGAGCCCAGGGGGGTCATGTGGGAACATCGAAATATTATTAACCTGATTGGCGGGTTCAAGACCGGTATTTTTGTCGGGATTCCGTCAGGCGCTCGGGTTGCTTTATTGACTGGCTTTGTATCGTATATGTCGTTAAAACAGATATTTGGCGCCCTGCTGCTGGGTCACTGTTTATGTATCCTGCCACAGGATATGGAGTTAGATGGCGTTCAATTACTCGAATTTTTCAACAGGAATAGAATCGATGTAACCGATGCCGTGCCCTTTCATCTCCGTCTGCTGTCTGAGGCGGCTAAAAGTGCGCCTTCATCCTTTTATCTCTCACATGTGTTGGTTGACGGAGGAGTCCCATCACCCCAGGTAGTTAAGGACTTTTTAAGTCGTTTTGGGGCGAATGCTCCTTCTATAACGACCATTTACAATATTGCAGGTTGTGGTGAAGCTCTGGCAGCCTGCCATCTGGCGGATCATCATATCGATGGCCGCCGTTATTTCCCCCCTGGAAAACCGATTGCCGGCAGAACGGTTTATATACACAACGCCCGAGGCGAATTACAACCAGTGGGGGTGCCGGGAGAATTGTTGATTGCGGGGAGCGGCGTATGCAGAGGGTATCTGGGTGACCCGCAGTTGACCCGGGAAAAATATGCAGAAGTGCCTGCCTGGTCAACGGGAAGATTCCTTAAAACAGGGGATAGTGCCAGGTGGCTCTCCGATGGCAGCCTGGAATTGACCGGTAGGGGAGAGGAGTGGTTCGAGATCGAACAACTTTTACGCCAACAAGAGGGAATTTTAGAAGTTACCGTCGTAACAGGGGAAGATGAAGATGGTAAGCCAGATGTATGTGCCTATATCGTGGCAACCCATGACATCGATGAAGAGGGATTGAAGGCCAACCTGGCCTCTCAACTGCAAGGAGTAAAGCTACCCGACCGTTACCTGCGGTTTGAGAAGTTACCTTTGACGGCAGAGTTTGAAATTGATCGCCAGGCCCTTCTGGACTTTGATAAGGCGATGGGACAATATATTGGCCCCCGGGATCCGGTTGAGGATCAACTGGCATCAATATGGGCGGATGTACTGGAAAGGGAAAAGGAGACAATCAGTATTGATGCCAATTTTTTTGAATTGAATGGAAATTCCTTACGATCTATCATGCTTATCTCACGAATTTTCAAGGAATTCGATATTAGAATTCCTCTGGCGAAGATTTTTGAAGCCCCGACAATTATGAAGTTAGCCGAATATATAAAAGGCAGTACGGAGAGTGAGGATGTGGTCATCCAGCCTGTAGAGGTCAGGGAGTATTATCCGTTATCCTCAGGCCAGAAAAGGATATACATTCTCCATCAGTTGGAACCGGATAGTGCCAACTACAATGTACCCATCGTGGAAACACTGGAATTCGATCTCGATAAACATAAATTGACCGATGTCTTCCGACAGATGGTTCACAGGCATGAGAGTTTCAGGACTTACTTCTGTATGGTTAAAAATGTTCCCGTACAGAGAATTTATAACTCCGGCGACGTGGATTTTGATATTGAATATACTGATCTATTTTCAGATGCGACGGCTGAGAACGGTGAGGCTTTAGTACAGGAGATAATTGATGATTTTATCAAGCCCTTCGACCTCTCCCTCCCGCCTCTAATGAGAGTGGGATTGATCCGGGTTGCCAGGATACGATATATTTTGATATTGGATATGCACCATATCATCACCGATGCCGCCTCACGCAGCATTTTTGTAAAAGAGTTTTTAGCTCTGTATAGGGGAGAGGATCTACAACCTATGCGACTGCAGTACAAGGACTATTCCGTGTGGCAAAACCGTGAAAAAGTGAGTGGAGCATTAAAACGGCAGGAAGAGTACTGGCTGGATGAATATAAAGGTGATTTACCTGTGTTAAATTTACCACTCGATACTGCCAGACCTCTGGTTAGAAGTTCGCAGGGAAATTTTTTCAATTTTGAAGTCGGTGCCGAACAAATTGCTGTATTGAATCGAATCGCCGGGGAAGAAAATACAACTTTGTCGATGGTATTGTTGGCTGCCTTTTATATACTATTAGGGAAAATTTGTGGCCAGGAGGATATCGTAGTGGGTACGTTGGAGAATGGACGGCGTCATCCCCACCTGGAACCTATTATCGGGATGTTTGTGAATTTGCTCCCTCAACGCAATTTCCCGGCGGAGGAGAAGATATTTACCGAATTCCTGCAGGAAGTAAAGAAAAGAAGGTTGGAAGCCTTTGAAAACCAGGAATATCCCTTTGAAGACTTATTGGATCTGCTGCCGTTGAATCGAGATATGGGCCGGAACCCTTTAGTCGAAATCATATTCGACTACATACCCATTGGGGACCAGGGTGGCCAGAATGAGGTAGAAAAGGGAGAAGTGAATTTGAAACAATACGGCTATATAAGCCGGACCACCAAATACGACATAATATTGACTGTTCATGATTACAATAAGGCGTTATATTTTTCTTTTAATTTCAGTACAACAATTTTTAAGAGTGAAACCATCCGGAGATTTGCCGGTTATTTTAAAGAGATAGTATCGGCGATATGCGAAACAAAAGAAATAAAAATAAGGGATATCAAAACCGCCTTCGACGTCATGGCCTTAAAGCCTACAAGGCCCGTCATTGAGTTCGGTTTATAGCCGGTTTTAACGATTTAAGAGTATATATCAAGGAAAAAGGCAAGATGGATATTGATAAACATCCGGAAAAGTTTAGGATTGCTGCGATTCGGAACAAAAAAGAGAAGGAATACTGGTTGGCAAAGATGTCGGGGGAGCTGCACAAAAGTGTATTTCCGGTCGATAACCAGAAGAGTACGCCTGAAGGGCAGACGATGGAGTCTCTCCGTTTCAGGCTAGGGGAAGATATATACGGCAAATTAATGGCATTAAGTAAACAATCGGATTATTCCCTGCACGTAATACTTATCGCCGGTCTGACCTTACTGATGGCACAATATACAGGTCACCGGGATATAATCGTGGGTACCCCCATTTACAAGAGTGATGAAAATGATGGCGGCGATCCAATCAATACCGTACTCCCCATCCGTACTCCGATTGAGTGGGATTCTAATTTCCGGGAGTTGTTATACAGGGTGAGGCAAAATGTAATCGAGGCGGATGAACACTTGAACTATCCGTTAGAATTGCTGGTGGAGCAACTGGGGTTGTCTGCCGAATCAGGGCAGTTCCCTCTATTTGATGTGGGGATTTTGCTGGAAAACATCCACAATAAGAGGGATCTACAGCGAATTCCACTTAATGTGATTTACTGCTTCTCGAGAATCGACGGACAAATAAGTGGAGTAATAGAATACAATTCCCACCTATATTTGAGCCAGTCCGTCAAGCGCATAGAGACCCACCTGGTTTGTCTAATCCAGAATGCCCTGGAAGATATAGATCGAAAGGTAGCTGACATTGAATTTATGTCGAAGCAGGAGAAGGAAGAGTTACAATACAATTTTAATCGAACCGAATTAGATTACCCCGAAGATAAGACAATCCATGAGTTAATTGATGCACAGGCTGCACGTATACCTGACCGCATCTCCCTGGTTTACAATGATCAATATTTAACGTATAAAGAGATGAATAGGGTGGCCAATTGGTTGGCCTGGAAGTTAAAACTTAAAGGGGTAAGCCCAGGGAGTATCGTGGGCATCATGGTGGACCATTCATTAGAGATGGTGGAGGGCATACTCGGGGTACTCAAAGCCGGTGGGGCATATTTACCGATCGATTCGGATACACCGGAAAACCGGGTATTGAAAATGTTGAATGATTGCAGAGTCTCTATTGTGCTTACAAAACGCCGTATATTGAATAAGAAATCATTTTCGCTGCCGCAAGTAGAGGCCGAATTGGTGAAGGGGCAGTTCAAGGAAATCGTGTATCTGGATGAATTGAATATAGAAAGTCTAAAGGATAATGAAACGAATCGACTGCCAGTACCCCATTCCAATGACCTGGCCTATGTGATCTATACTTCCGGTTCCAGCGGTATACCCAAGGGGGTCATGGTGGAGCATCGGTCGCTGGTAAATTTGTGCAACTGGCATAATAATCACTATGGGGTAACGGAAAAAGATAGGGCTACCAAATATGCGGGCTTCGGTTTTGATGCCTCGGTCTGGGAGATATTTCCTTATTTGATGGCTGGCGCGTCCATTTACATGATCCCCGAGGAGATGAAACTTGATTTAAACCTGCTCGGTGAATATTTTGATACCCACAACATTACAGTGGCCTTTTTACCTACCCAGATTGGGGAGCAATTCATGAAGCAAAATAATCGGTCATTACGGAAATTGTTGGTAGGGGGCGATAAACTTCGTCTTGTTGGTGAGGTTGATTACGAAGTTCACAACAATTACGGACCGACGGAAAATACCGTGGTGGCGTCCTCCTGTCGTGTAGTGGGGACGTATGATAATATTCCCATTGGTAAACCCGTTGCCAATAATCGGCTCTATATTGTGAACCCGGACACACTGCACGTGCTGCCGGTGGGAGTACCGGGAGAACTGCTGATTGCCGGCTGCAGCCTGTCAAGAGGATATATCAATGACCCGGAACTATCATCGAGGAAATTTAGCGAGCATCCGATTTTGGGAGAGGAAAGGCTTTATCGCACCGGCGATCTTACCCGCTGGACACCGGAAGGTGATCTCGAATTTTTAGGACGGCAGGATCAACAACTAAAGATCAGGGGAAATCGAATCGAGATAGGGGAGATCGAGAAATGTATACTGGGATATCAAAAGATTCAAGAGGTAGTGGTGATGGCCCGGGAAAGAGATGTACAGGATCAATATCTTTGTGCTTATATCATTGCCGAAAAGAGCCTGGAATTATCTGAACTGAAGAAATACCTGACCGATGAGTTGCCCATTTACATGATACCCTCCATTTTTATTCAGGTGGAGACGATTCCTTTAACTGCCAGCGGTAAGGTAGATAGAAGGGCGTTGGAAAAATCAGGAACCAGGTTAGACATGGGCAGGGAGTATATCGCCCCCAAGACCCGGGAAGAGAAGATCGTCGCCGATATCTGGAAGCAAGTACTTGGCGTAGAACGAGTGGGAGTGAATGATAATTTCTTCGACCTGGGAGGGACTTCGCTGAAGATTATTCAATTGACCAACCTCTTAAATGAGACTTTTGAAATCGGTGTTTCGGTAATCACCATGTTCCGGTATACAACAGTCAAGGCTTTTGTCCAGTATTTGAATGGGCAGGGAGAAGATGTGATCCAGGACCGACGTGCGAATATAGACCACAGCAGGCAGCAGCGAATAGCACTTCGTCAGCAGAGGAGAGGCATGAGAAATGGATAAAACAGGTTTTGAAGTGGCGATTATTGGCATGGCCGGAAGATTTCCCGGAGCACCGGGAGTGAAGGCATTCTGGGAAAACATAAAAAATGGTGTTGAATTGATCAGTTTTTTTTCCGATGAGGAATTGGCGGCTTCGGGAATTTCCCAGGATTTAATTAACCGCCCGGATTATGTAAAGGCAAACGGTATTCTCGATGATGTGGACTGTTTCGATGCCTCTTTTTTTGGGTATTCACCGAGAGAGGCTGATGTGATGGACCCCCAGATGCGAATTCTGCATGAATGTGCCTGGGAGGCACTGGAGGATGCCGGCTATAATCCCGAATCATACAACAGACTCATCGGCATCTATGCCGGCAGCGCCCCACATTTCAACTGGGAAGCCCTGTCAACGCTGTCTGGCAAACTGGACAAATTTGGCCAGTTTGCCGCAGTACAACTCACCAATAAAGATTTTCTGTGCACCCGGATTTCGTATAAATTTAATCTAATAGGACCGAGTCTGGGGGTATATACGGCATGTTCTACTTCTTTAGTAGCGGTTCATGTGGCCTGTCAGGCCCTCATCAACGGTGAATGCGACATGGCGTTGGCCGGGGGTATCCGGGTCAGAATTTTGAAAAAGACAGGCTATATATACGAAGAAGGAATGATCGCCCCACCGGATGGCCACTGCCGTGCCTTCGATGCCGACTCAAAGGGAGTCGTGGGTAGTGACGGCGGTGGGATGGTGGTGTTAAAGGGATTGGAGGACGCTCTTCTGGAAGGGGATCATATTTATGCCGTGATTAAGGGCTCCGCCATTAATAATGATGGTATTAGAAAGGTTGGCTTCAGTGCACCCAGTATTGAGGGGCAAGCCGAGGTGATTAAGGCTGCCCTGCAAATGGCCGGAATACAGCCTGAGAGTATTACCTATGTCGAGGCCCACGGCACCGGTACCCAATTGGGCGACCCGGTGGAAATGGAGGCCCTGAGGCTTGCTTTTGCCAGTAAAAAAAGAGGCTTTTGCGCCATTGGATCGGCCAAGACCAATATTGGTCATCTGGATGCAGGAGCCGGGGTGGCAGGGCTTATCAAAACGGCATTGGCTTTAAAATATAAGCTGATCCCTGCCAGTTTACACTTTAATACCCCCAACCCAAAAATTGATTTTGAAAATAGCCCTTTTTATGTGATAGCGAAGCTAACAGAGTGGAGAGGAAACGGTGAACCCCTAAGGGCCGGGGTGAGTTCGTTTGGTATCGGCGGTACCAATGCCCATGTCGTTTTAGAAGAGGCACCTGTAATGGATGGCGACAGGGCCGAACAAAGCTTGCCCGGACAAAGGGAACACCGGTTGTTGGTATTGTCTGCCAAAACCGAATCGGCTTTGAATAAAATGACTCAAAACCTGGTGATATATCTCCAGGAGAACCCACGAATCAACCTGGCGGATGTTGCCTACACTCTGCAGGCAGGGAGAAAAGCCCTGCCGTACCGCAAGATGACGGTATGCCCAAATATTGAGACGGCAATCGAATTTTTATCCACCCCGGATTCAGGGCAAGTCCAGGCTTTTTTATTAAATAGGGAACGAGTCGGTCAACTGGTCTTGATGTTCCCGGGTCAGGGCAGCCAGTATGTGAATATGGGGCGCGGGCTTTACGACATATTCCCGTCGTTTCGACAGGAGATGGATCGATGTTTTGAATTCTTAAGTCCATTGGTGGGTTGTGACTTAAAAAAAATGATGTATCCTGGGCCTGATGCGCCAGATCAACCGTCCGACATCAATCGCACCGAAATAACACAGCCTATTTTATTTGCTTTCGAGTATGCGCTTGCCCGGTTATTGATGGGCTGGGGGATAACGCCCCATGCCATGATCGGGCACAGCATCGGTGAATATGTGGCGGCCCATTTATCCGGTGTTTTTTCCTTAGAAGACGCCCTGAGGCTGGTGGCTTTAAGGGGAAACTTAATGAAGCAAGTCCCCACCGGCGCCATGTTGAGTGTACCTCTAGCCGAAGAGCAACTGCGGCCACTGTTGAATGAAGAGTTGTCGTTGGCGGCGAGCAACAGCTCTTCCCTTTGCGTGGTTTCCGGGGGCCATGAGGCCGTCGATGCCTTTTCGGTCCGCTTAAAGGCAGATGGCTGCGACACCACCCGACTGCATACATCTCATGCCTTTCATTCCTCCTCGATGAACCCGATATTGGCTGAGTTTGCCCGGGAGGTCTCAAAGGTTACCATAAATCAGCCGACAATTCCTTATATTACCAATGTGACCGGCACCTGGGCAGCGCTGGAAGATATCGGCGAGCCCAAATATTGGGCCAGGCATCTCAGGGATACAGTACGCTTTGCCGATGGTCTCGCCGAGCTGTTGAAGGATGAGGACTCGATTTTTTTAGAAGTGGGACCGGGGAATACATTGAGTACATTTATTAACAAACATGCCGACAAGAAGCCGGGCCATTTGCCAGTTAATCTAATCAGGCATCCAAAGGAAATAATAACCGATGAACACTACCTGCTAAACAAAATCGGCCAATCATGGCTCTTCGGATTGGATATAGATTGGTTAAAATTTCAGGCTGGAGAGCAGAGAAACCGCCTCCCTTTACCCACCTATCCATTCGAACGTCAACGCTTCGAGATTAATGGCGATCCTGTCCAGATGGCGATACAGAAGTTCTCCTCCCAGAGGCGAGCCGATGTAAAGTTAAATTTAGCCGATTGGTTCTACCTGCCATCGTGGAGGCGTTCGCCGCTGCCGGCGCGACAGAATCGAGACTCAGCCTCAAAATATTGCTTCCTGGTCATTGATAATGCACAGGATTTGGGAACACGACTGGTCAAGGGGCTAAAGGAGGAGGGGCATCAGGTTATTACGGTAAACAAGGGCGGGGAATTTGCTGCCGTGGACGACAGGCGATACAACATTAATACTGAAAAGCCCGGGGATTTTGAGGTTTTAATGAAAACGCTTCTCTCCCGGGAGATGATACCCGATAGGATTGTGCACCTGCTCAGTATCGATGAAAACGTTGAACAGGAGAGCGGTGCGCCCATTTTCAAGAAATGCCTGTATGACGGTTTTTACAGCTTGCTGTACCTGGCCCGGGCTATCGGTAAACTGAAAATTCGCAAAGATATCCGAATTGAAGTTTTAACCAATAACGTGCAAGCCGTTAGCGGTGAAGAGATCCTCTGCCCGGAAAAATCTACCATATTGGCTCCGATTAAAGTGATTCCCCAGGAATATTCCAATATAAAATGCCGAAGCATCGACATGATACTGCCCCGAGCGGATCGTTACCAGAGGGGAAAATTAGTCAGGCGCCTATTGGTGGAACTCACCGTGGAGTCCCCGGACCTGGCGGTAGCTTACCGGGGGGATTTTCGTTGGATCGAATCTTTTCAACCTGTCCGGCTGGATGATGCCCTGGAAAAGGATGTGCCGTTAAGAGAGAGAGGCGTATACCTGATTACCGGCGGATTGGGCAAGATGGGATTTGTGCTGGCCCGGTATCTGGCCCGACAGTGGAAGGCCCGGTTAATTTTGACTGGCCGGTCGCCTCTGCCGGAGAGAGAAAAATGGCGGGGTATTTTAGCCGCTGACGATACAGATCAACTGAGCCAAAAAATACAGCGGGTCTTGAAGTTGGAGGAGTCGGGCGCAGAAATCATGATGTCGTCAACCGATATCGCCGATCAAAAGCAGATGGAGACGTTGGTCTCGAAGGCTTTAGAGCGGTTTGGAGAGATAAACGGCGTGATACATGCCGCCGGGGTAACCGATCCAGATACCTTCCGTTTTATTGATAATATGGAGGAGGCCGCCTGTATGGCCCATTTCCGCCCCAAGGTCTACGGTCTCTACGTGCTGGACAATGTTTTCCAGGATCAATCACTCGATTTTTGTATGTTGGCCTCCTCCTTATCTGCAATATTAGGGGGTATGGGCTATTCTGCCTATGCGGCGGCCAATTTGTTTATGGATGCCTTTACCCAACGCCATAATCGTGAAAATGCAGTACCCTGGATCGGCGTCAACTGGGATGGTTGGCAATTTGAGGAAAATAGTGAAAAGAAGATAGGGGAGGAGTCGGCTTCCACCGATCTGTTGATTACCCCTGCCGAAGGTGAACAGGCGTTTATGCGCATTTTAGCCTGCGCAGAAGAATACCGCCTGGTGGTCTCCACTTACAATTTACAGACCAGGATCGATCGTTGGCTTAAATTGGAATCACCCGAAAAAGGAGAAGACTCGGAACAGCAGAAATCCTCGGTTCTCCAACCCAGGCCCAGTATGCTGACCGCCTATGTACCTCCCCAGAACCGTACCGAAGAGTTGATCGCCGGGATCATGCAGGAATTTTTGGGCCTCGATATGGTGGGGCGTAATGATAACTTCTTCGACTTGGGGATCACCTCATTGGATATAGTCCAATTAAACCGACAATTGAAAGAGCAACTCAACCGGGATATTTCGGTGGTGGTCTGGTTTGAATATTCAACGATCAGTTCTTTGGCTGCCTACCTGGATGAGGACGCCGGGGATATGGATGAGGGTATCACAAGCCGTCAGGATGCCATCAACAGGGGACAGGAGAATCTGGTAAAGATAAGGAAAATTTCCAAAGGAGAACAGAATGCCTGATAATATGAATGAAACGTATGTGAAAACGGGCCTGGAAATAGCTGTGATCGGTATTTCCGGTAGGTTCCCAGGAGCGTCTAATATTCATGAATTCTGGAATAATCTCATAAATGGAATGGAGTCCATTTCGTTTTTTTCGGATGAGGAGTTGGCAGAGGCCGACATACCTTCCGAGTGGCTGGAAAATCCCAGCTATGTGAAGGCCAATGCCGTGGTAGAGGACAGCGAATATTTCGATGCTTCGTTTTTTGGCTATGCCCCGGGAGATGCAGAACTGATGGACCCCCAGATACGTATTTTTCATGAATGTACCTGGCAGGCGCTGGAGGATGCCGGTTACAATCCATTCTCGTATGGGGGATTAATAGGCGTATATGCCGGTGCCTCGGAGAATATGAGTTGGAAGGCCAAAACCCTGTTATTCGGCGAGGGCGGAAGCGATGGTATAACCCGGGAAATGTTCAGCAGCAAGGATTTTCTAAGTATGCTTCTCTCCTATAACTTGAATTTGCGAGGTCCCAGCTCCAATATCTCCAACGCCTGTTCTACCTCCCTGGTGGCTGTTCATATGGCCTGCCGGGGGTTGCTGAATGGTGACTGCGACATGGCGGTGGCTGGCGGTGTATCCATTTCCGTCAACCAGAAAACTGGCTATTGGTACCAGGAAGGAATGATTATGTCCCAGGACGGCCACATGCGGTCCTTTGATGCCGATGCTACCGGTATTGTCTTTGGAAACGGTATTGGAGTGGTCGTATTAAAACTCCTGGAGGACGCCAGCGCCCATCGGGATCATATCTATGCCGTCGTGAAGGGATCTGCCAGCAACAATGACGGGAACAGGCGGATCGGTTTTACGGCTCCGAGTGTAAAGGGCCAGACGGAAGTGATTCGCACTGCCCTGCAAATGTCTATGGTAGAACCGTCAACCATCAGTTATGTGGAGACCCACGGCAGTGCCACCAACCTGGGAGACCCGATTGAAGTGAAGGCATTGACACAGGCATTTAATATCGATAGTAAAAATAGCTGCGGCATTGGTTCTGTGAAGACCAATGTGGGACACCTGATCAGTGCTGCCGGGATTGCGGGGTTTATCAAAACCGTCCTGACATTAAAGCATAAAAAAATTCCCCCCAGTTTATACTATGTAACGCCAAACCCAGAGATTGATTTTGAAAACAGTCCCTTCTATGTGAATGCAGAGTTGAGGGAGTGGAAAAATAATACATATCCCCTGCGGGCGGCCGTCAGCTCTTTTGGACTGGGAGGCACCAATGCCCATGTCATCCTGGAGGAAGCGCCATTAAGAGAAGAATCGTCGGCGTCCCGGCCTTTCCAACTCCTGCTACTGTCTGCCAGAACAGAGTCCGCCCTGGAGCGGGGCTCCACGGATTTGCGTACATATTTACAGGAAAATCCCGGGATTAACCTGGCGGACGCCGCCTTTACATTACAGGTGGGCAGGAAGGCCCTCTCCCATCGCCGCATGTTGGTCTGTTCCGATGTGCAGGAAGCGGTAGAGATGTTGGCTTCCCCCGGTTCCGGCCAGGTTCAATCCTTTATGGCCGGGGAGAAGGATCGGCCCGTGGTATTCATGTTTTCCGGCCAGGGTTCTCAATATGTGAATATGGGGCTTTCCCTTTATCGGGAAGAGGCCGCTTTTCGCCAGGAAATGGATCGATGTTTTGGTGTCCTGGAGAACATTATGGGGACCGGTGTGCGGGATTTCCTCTACCCCCCAAAAGAACAGGAGCAAGAGGGACAGGCAAAGATAGATGATGTATTGTATTCAGGGCCGATCAAATTTATTTTTGAATACTCCCTGGCCAGGTTATTGATCAAGTGGGGCATAAGACCCCATGCCCTGATCGGACACAGCTTCGGTGAATATGCAGCAGCCTGTCTGGCCGAAGTCTTTTCGCTGGAGGATGCCTTAAAACTGGTTGTGTTAAGAGGGCAATTAATGGAAAAGACCCGGCCGGGCAAGATGCTCAGTATCCCCCTTGCGGAAGAAGAGTTAAAGTCCTTTTTACCGGAGGAGATTTCGCTGGCAGCGGTGAATACGAAGGCCAATTGCATCATATCGGGACCGATGGAAGCAGTGGATAGCTTTGAAAAAAAATTGAATAAAAAGGGTTATGAATGCATTCGCATTAATTTTCCCCGGGCCAGCCACTCAAAATTAATGGCCCCTATTGCCGATGAATTTCGCCAGGTTGTAGAACAGATCAAATTAAACCAGCCGAAAATTCCCTATATCGCCGGTCTGACTGGGACATGGGTAACCGACAGCGAGGCGTTGGCGCCCGACTATTGGACCCGGCATTTAATGGAGACCATCCGCTTTGACGATGGCCTGGGGGAATTATTAAAAGAGGCCGATCCTGTCTTTGTCCAGATGAGTTCCGATAGAGGTTTAACCCTCTTTACCCAGCAGCATCCCGGCCTAAGACCCAACACCCTGGTCATTAACCTGGTGAAGCCCAAGAAAGAAGAAGTATCGGATGTGTATTACCTTCTCCGACAGCTCGGCCAATTGTGGCTGTATGGAAAGAGCATAGACTGGCCTGAATTTTATGGCCAGGAAAAAAGATACCGGGTACCGCTGCCCACCTACTCATTTGAACGCCAGAGATACTGGATTGAAGGAGATCCCTTCAAGCTGGGGGCCGAAATGCTCAATAGGAGGGCCAGGCTGGTCCCGAAACCGGATATGGCCGATTGGTTCTATATTCCCTCCTGGACGAGGGCGCTGCTGCCCAAAACGAAGGGGGAGGATACGGCAAAACCTTGCCGTTGGCTCATATTTATGGACGAGTGCGGCCTGGGGATTCAATTGAAGAGGCGGTTGGCGCAAGAGGGCCATCGGATCACAGTGGTAAAAACCGGCACGAGATTTGAGCGGGAGGGTGACGGTACGTTTACCATCAATCCCGCCTTAAGAAGTGATTATCACTCCCTGGTCTCTGAACTGTTAACCCAGGATATATTTCCTGAAAAAATTGTTCATTTATGGAGTGTGACCGACAGGGAGTTCTTGCAGCAATTTAGTGACAGACTGACTATGGTCGACCGGTTCCAGGAGATCGGTTTTTACAGTTTATTGTACCTCATGCAGGCCATTGGCGAGCAAGGCATTGTCCATGATCTCCAGGTCGAAGTGATTACCAATAATATGCAGGAAGTCAACTCCGGGGATCTCCTTTATCCCGAAAAAGCGACTATTCTGGGAGCTGTTAAGGTCATATCGGCCGAATATCCCACCATCAATTGCCGCAGCATCGACATCGTACTCACTCCGCCGGATGATCAACAGGAGAAGGCACCAGTCAATCAATTGCTGACCGAGTTCGCTGTCGAACCTGCTAATCCTATCGTCGCCTATAGAGGCCGTTACCGATGGGAGCAGATCTATAAGGCGGTTCGCCTGGATACACCGACCGACAGGGTTTCCCGTTTTAAAGAGAAGGGGACCTATTTCATCACGGGCGGCCTGGGAGGGATCGGCCTGGTACTGGCCGAATACCTGGCCAGAACTATAAAACCCAAACTGGTTCTGGTCGGGAGATCGCCGCTACCTCCACGAGAAGAATGGCCGGATTGGGTGGCGAGTCAGGATGGAGACGAACAAACCCGGTTCAAAATAACAAAGGTAAAGGAATTGGAGAATCATGGCGCCGAAGTACTGGTAATCGGTGCGGATGTGAGCGATGCCGGACAGGTCCGAAAAGCCGTTTCCCAGGCAAAGAAACGATTT
This sequence comes from uncultured bacterium, assembly GCA_965603365.1. Classification (GTDB taxonomy): domain Bacteria; phylum Acidobacteriota; class Aminicenantia; order UBA2199; family UBA2199; genus JAHELQ01. The sequence goes on along the minus strand of CBFDCR010000009.1, from coordinate 8,619 downwards.
GGGAAGATCGATGGCTTGCTTCACTGTGCCGGTATTGCCGATCACGGCGGCATCATCCAGAGGCGGACGCGGGAAATCACCGATGTTATTCTGGCCGCCAAGATAAAAGGTGCCCTTTTATTGGATGACCTCCTGAAAGATGAGGGACTCAATTTAATGGTCTTTTGTTCGTCTGTCAACGGCATAATACCGGCTTTTGGCCAGGTGGGGCACTGTGGGGCCAATACCTTTCTGGATGCCTTTTCCTTTCAGAAGAGTGCGGCTGGTGATTGTTTCACCGTGTCCATCAATTGGAATGCCTGGAAGGAAGTCGGGCAGGCGGCAAAAGCGGCAGAGAATAACCCTGAAACCCTGGGGAATGGGGTGACCAACGCCGAAGGCGTTGAGGTGTTCTGCCGGATTTTAGATCATACCTTTTCCCAGGTAGCTGTTTCTAACATGGACTTAATGGCCCTAATCGAACAATCTAAAATTCAGTTTAATGTAGGTGAGGCAGAGACAGAAATAGTTGAAGAAGACCAGACATCTGTGGTTTTGTACCAGCGGCCCGAGCTGGATATCGAATACATTACTCCCACCACTGAAATTGAGGAAAAGACAGCAGGGATATTTCAAAGTATTTTTCGTTATGATAGGGTGGGAATTGACGACGATTTTTTCAAACTGGGAGGAGACTCGCTAAAAGCCATGACGATCCTGACGGAAATTTTAAAGGCTTTTCAAGTCAAGATCCCCATAACGGTTTTTTATAACAAACCCACAATAAGGGAATTGGCGGAACATATCTCCCTCAATATAGAAGGAGAAAACGAAGGCATAATCAGTCAATATGACGAAGCGGAAAGATCAATAAAGGATGCCTTTGGTGTGGAGTGCCAATTATTGCTGTACAAGGTGAAATATGAAAAAAGTATAGTGGATTACAATGTCCTGCACCTGGAGGAATCGTTGTTGGAAAAAACCGATGAGCTGATGGATTTTATCAGGGAAAAATGGGATGAAAAGATTTCCCCCCATTACATCGCCAGGTTATCCGAAAATGTTCACCCGGAAGAGAGAAACATCGAGATCAGTGAAGCGGACTTTGTGGCCCTGGTGAATTAAGTATTTAAAAAACGAAAAAATCAAAATAATTCGATAAGGAGTAAAAATGAAAAAATTAGAAGGAAAAGTTGCTGTAATTACAGGCGGGAACAGCGGCATCGGCCTGGAAACAGCAAAAAAATTCAAAGAACACGGTGCCCGGCTCGTCATTTTTGGGAGGAATGAGAAAACACTGGCTGAGGCCAGACAGGTCGTCGGCGACGGCACAATTACCGTTAGAGGCGACGTCACCCAGATGGCTGATCTGGATAATCTTTTTGCCCTCACCAGGGAAAAATTTGGCGGCATTGATGTGCTGTTCGTGAATGCCGGTATGATGAAGTTTGCGCCGGTGGCCATGGTGCCTGAAGCCCTGTTTGATGAAACGATGAATGTCAACTTCAAGGCCGCTTTTTTCACTGTTCAGAAGGCGATCCCACTATTGAACGAACATGCCTCGATCATATTCAACACTTCGATTGCCAATGCCAAGGCAGCCACCAATGCCAGTGTATATGGAGCCAGTAAAGCGGCAATTCGCTCCCTGGCCCAATCGTTGGCCTCGGAGTTGGCTGAAAAAAGCATACGGGTAAATACCGTCAGCCCGGGGTATGTGGAGACCCCATTAATGGGGCGTATGGGATTAACGCCGGAACAGTTGAAGGGCTTAGAACAGCATGTTTTAGGCAAGATCAAATTGAAACGTTTTGGGAGACCGGAAGAGGTAGCCAATGCCGTATTATTCCTGGCTTCCAGTGAATCGTCGTTCATCACCGGTGAAGAATTGGTGATAGACGGTGGACAACTTCAGACTTGAATAGGAGGACAACATGAAAAGAAATATTTTAACGATTTTTGGCTTGATGCTGATCAGTGTGGCTGCCTGGGGAATCGGTGTGGATAACAGCGGCCATGGAGTGAAAGCCCTGGGTATGAACAAGGCCTTTACGGCAGTGGCCGACGATCCCTCGGCAATCTACTGGAACCCTGCCGGTCTGGCGTTTTTAGATGACGGCGCCGAGCTCCACGTCTATGGGTTATTTTCTTTCAGGGAATGTAAGTATACCGTTAATGGTGCGGAGGAGAAGTATAATAACCTTAACGTTATACCGGGAAATTTTTTTTCTTATAAGAAAAAGAATCTGGCCGTAGGTCTGGGCTTCAACGTCCCTTACGGCGGCGGTGGGGCCGAGTATGAAAACTTCCTGGGTTCAGGCTACGATTTAAAAGGGGCCTCCGGCTTTTTTGCCGTAACCCCGACATTCGCCTTTAAGCTGTCTCCGCGATTGGCAGTGGGGGCCGGCTTTTCCCTTTTGTATGGCGGAATGGAGAGGCTGACTTCTGGTGTAGAGACAAAGCTGTCGGGGGTTGCCGGTTATGGTTGGAATGTGGGCTTGTTGTACAAGGCCAGCGAAAAGTTTAACATTGGATTTTCGGTCAGGAGCAAGATCTCCGTCAAGGTGGACGGAAACACGACAATGAACGGCAACGAACTCGATGCCGAAGCGGAGTGGAACTTGCCCTACTATTTTACCCTGGGATTCGCGTATAAATTAAATCCCCACTGGACCCTGGCCTTTGATTTAAATTATACGTTGTGGTCGCAGATGGACAAAATTAAATTTACCGTTGCCGGAAATGCCACGGAGAATAAAACTTATTATGACAACAGCTACTATGCCTGCATCGGTGCCGAATATAAAAAAGAGAGGTTTGCACTGCGTACAGGCTTAAGATACGAACACAGCCCCACCAAAGATGAAGGCATGAACCCGTTGAGCTGCGATGTAGATTTATTGGTGGGGTCTGTTGGCGGTGCTTACCGGCTTGGTAAAAAAGTAGGGCTAAGTGTGGCTGCTCTCTATATCTACGGTTTTGATCGAGAGTATAATGCACAAACCTTCCATCAATCTTTTATCGTGCTGATGACCGGGATCGATCTTAAATTTTGAGATTGGGTCTAGCAAACGCTTCAGCCGGGAAAATATATATCAGATCAGGAGGCGAATATGAGAGGCGTGATTACATTAATACTTATAATCCTTATTCTATACGCCTTAGGCATGTTGAGTAAGAAAAAAGAAGAGAAAGTAGAGAAAGCCGTGTCTAAGGTTGTCGGTTTGTTCAGCTCCAAACAAGCTGAGGAGTCAAGGCAGGTCAAAATCGGCATGACGGTAAAAGAGATTGAGGATCTGCTCGGAAAACCTGGAAATATAAGGGAAATCGACAACAAGATCGAATATACGTATAAGGATTATAGGGTTGTTTTTCAATCCGGCAAGGTGATTGAGATAACTTATAAGGCACATTAAGCGGTAAATCGCCATCTCATATTCGTCTTCGATTTGAGTAGGCATAGTTCCCTAAAATTGACTTGACTAAAAATAAAAAATACTTTATATTGCAATATAAACCATTGGACAAGAATGAGGCTGAAGCATAGATAAGGAGGAATGAAATGAAAAAATCAATTGTTTTTTTCGTTTTACTTTTATGTGCCTTTTATGGATATCCGGAAAAGCTAGCGGTTTTTCCCGAGGTTTTGAAAGCCGATGATTTTCAGATCGGCAGTGGCCGTATGTTTGTCACCGAAAACACCACTATTTATATCTATAACTTGAAAGATTTTAAATTCATAAAAAAGTTTGGAAAACCGGGAGAAGGCCCCCAGGAATTTAAAATCAATCCGCCGGATTACCCTCTCGGTATCCAGATTTTACCGGATCGTATTATGGTTTCGAGTGTCGGTAAGGTCTCCTTTTTTTCACTGGATGGCAAATTCATAAAAGAAAACAGTGTCGTGAATATCAATTCCGTTCAATCCCTGGGAAAAAATTTTGTAGGGGTCACCTTTATCAACGAAGGCGGCGTTGTTTACCGGACGATCAATCTTTTCGGACCCCAATTCAATAAGCTCAAAGAAGTTTACCGGGAAAAGTTTTTGTTCCAACCGGGAAAAAGTATTGACCTCTTGAAAAAGTCCTTTTTGTTTAAAACCTGCCCCAATAGAATTTTCGTTTCCGCTCAAGAGGGATTCGTGATCGATATTTTCGATGGGGAGGGAAATCTCATCAATACCATAAAAAGGGAATTTGAACCCCAAAAGGTTCGTGAAGAAACCAAGAAGGGGATCCATAAAATGATCGAAAAGCGAAATGAAACATTGTATCCCTTAATCAAGGACAGGATCAGGATAGCCGACTATTGGCCGGCCATTGCCGAATTGCGAATTAACGACCAAAAACTTTACGTATCTGCCAACAAATTTAAGGGAGAGGAGTTTGAATTTTACCTTTTTGATCTAAATGGGAAATTATTAAAAACATTTTTCCTTAAATTGGATAAAAAGAATCCCATTCAAGCCTTCCCTTATGATTTCCATGATGGGAAAATCTACCAATTGATTGAGAATTGGGATACAGAGGAATGGGAATTACATGTGAGGGAAATTAAAAAATAGCAGAGTGAAAAATCATCTTTTTTGATTAAACCCATTTTTATTGGGCAAGCGTTGAAGAGCGCCTTTTAAGGAGAGACCCATGAGTTTAGACTTAAAAAAAATTCTGATTGATTACAAAGAGGAGATGAGGGGATTTGAGAAGCAGATATTGAACGGGAAGATTGAAAAAAAATACCCGTTAAGTCCCATTAATTTTACATTAATGCAGGCGAGAGGGCTGTTTATGCCCGTCGTGATTCCTTTTAATAATTTCTTAGACAAGAAATTGTTGAAGGAGGCGGTTCTGCATGTGATCCGGAAGCATGGCTTGATGAGAAGCGTGATGGTACGGGAGAAGGGTAAATTGCTCTGGCAGCAGCACGAAGATCCCCAGGACATCTCTATCCCCTATATCGATATCTCGAAATATGCCCGTGAGGAGAAAATCAAAATAAACCGGGCGTTACACACTTCCAGATTCCTGTACGATTTCCCTACCACTTCATCCCTGTACATGTTGTCCAGTATGAAGGATTATCTTTCCGGGCATAGAAGATACCTGGTAAAATTTCCTTTTCTATTTCGAATGATACTCGGTCTTGCCAGGATAACAAGATATTTCAATAAAAAGTCCCATGGCCGAACCCTCCTGTATCGGCTGGTGTTGATCAAAAAAAATCTGAAGGATCATGTCCTGTTTTTTAATATCGATCACATCCTGGTGGATTATCGAAGCCTGGATATTCTTGAGAGCGATATTTGCCAGTATTATAATTCCGGGGGAAAAGATATCCAGACAGAGGCCGCCTCTTATGATCAATATGTTTACCAGATTGCAAAGGGCCCCATGGAGATTGGGGCGGAAGATCTGGCGGCCCGCTTGAATTTAAATGAATGGCGGCCGTTCCAGGACAAAGTCACCGAGAAATTCCACCGTGACGAATGCAAGGGCATTACCACCTTTGTCCACAAAATAGATTTCCAGCGTTATCCCTACATCTCCACCTCAAATGCCTGGGCAGTTGCCCTGGTACTGTTGGTCATGTTGGCCATGGAAGTCTTCGATATTCCCAAAGTGCCTGTGCGGGTGGTATATGCCTGTCGAAAGTACGGTGGGATCAATTTCTACAACACCGTGGGGGTATTCTCCACCGCCTTCCCCATGGTGCTGGAGTTCAATCAAGACGATCCCTTCAAAATGTTCAAGCAGGCTTACGGTTTTATCGACGTTTGTGATAAACATAATTTGAATTTCGGTTCATTCCCTTACCTGGAATTTTCAGACAAGGCCTGGGAACAGTTGATCCGGCTGTATGAATATAAGTATCTACTGCCCATGGAACCCACACTCCTTTACAATTTTGTGGGCGGCCGGCTGACATACCTGGAAGGTGTGGCCGGTGGGGCCTTTATCACCACAAAAAGATCGGTAGTCAACCGGGAAGTCACCAAAAGAGAGCGGCTTGTCGTTAAATTTAAGGGTCGCTTCATTACGTTTGTGAGTTACACGCCGGAGGCGATCTTTTTCGAGCTGGAGTCGCTGCTGAAGTTCGATGTAGACCACATGGCCGGATTATTTGACAAAACGTTAGAGAAGATTTCCCGCCAGTTAGCAGAAAATGCCGGGAGCGATAAATCATTTTTTTGATTAAGGAGAGACCAATGAGTTTAGACTTAAAAAAAATTCTGGTTGATTACAAAGAGGAGATGAGGGGATTTGAAAGAGAGGTATTAAAAGGAAGAATTGAAAAAAAATACCCCTTAAGTGCGATTAATTTTACATTAATGCAGGCGAGAGGGCTGTTTATGCCCATTGTGATTCCATTTAATAATTTCTTAGATAAGAAATTGTTGAAAGAGGCGGTTCTTTACGTGATACAAAAGCATGGCTTGATGAGAAGCGTGATGGTACGGGAGAAGGGTAAATTGCTCTGGCAGCAGCACGAAGCCCCCCAGGACATCTCTATCCCTTATATCGATGTCTCGAAATATTCCCATGAGGAGAAAATAGAAATAAACCGGGTGTTACATTCTTCTAAATTCCTGTACGATTTCCCTACTACTTCTGCCCTGTACATGTTGTCCAGTATGATGGATTATCTACCCGGTCGTAAAAAATACACGAGGAAATTTCCCTTTTTATTTCGAGTGATACTCGGTCTGGCCAGGATAACCAGATATTTCAATAAAAAGTCCCATGGACGAACCCTGCTGTACCGGTTGGTGTTGATCAAAAAAAATCTGAAGGACCATGTCCTGTTTTTTAATATCGATCACATCCTGGTGGATTATCGGAGCCTGGATATTCTTGAGAGCGATATTTGCCAGTATTATAATTCCGGGGGAAAAGATGTCCAGAGAGAGGCCGTCTCTTATGATCAATATGTCTACCAGATAGCAAAGGGCCCCATGGAGATTGAACCGGAAGATCTGGCGGTTCGCTTGAATCTAAATGAGTGGCGGCCCATCCAGAACAAAATCACCGAAAAGTTCCGCCGTGACGAATGTAAGGGCATTACCACCTTTGTCCACAGAATCGATTTCCAGCGTTATCCCCACATCTCTACCGCCAATGCCTGGGCAGTTACCCTGGCGCTGTTGGTCATGCTGGCCAGGGAAATCTTCGATATTCCAAAAGCGCCCACGAAGGTGGTATATGCCTGTCGAAAGTACGGTGGGATCAATTTTTACAACACCGTGGGGGTATTCTCCACCTCATTCCCCATGGTGCTGGAGTTCAATCAAGACGATCCCTTCAAAATTATCAAGCAGGCATACGATTTTGTCGACGTTTGTGAAAAGCATAATCTGAATTTCAATTCATTCCCTTACCTGGAATTTTCAGACGAGGCCTGGGAACAGTTGATCCACCTGTATGAATATCAGTATATACTGCCCATGGAACCCACCATCATTTTCAATTTTGTGGGCGGCCGGCTGACATACCTGGAAGGTGTGCCCGGCGGGGCCTTTATCACCACCCAGCAATCGGTGGTGAACCGGGATGTCAGCAGAAGGGAACTGCTGGTCGCTAAATTTAAGGGTCGTTTCATTACGTTTGTGAGTTACACGCCGAAGGCGATCTTTTTCGAGCTGGAATCGCTGTTGAAGTTCGACGTAGACCACATGGCCGGATTATTTGACAAAACTTTAGAAAAGATTTCCCGTCAGCTAGGCGAAAATGCCGGGAGTGAGAAAAGGAGAGAGTGATGAGTCTAGATTTAAAGAAAATTCTGGTTGATTACAAAGAGGAGATGAGGCGGTTTGAAAGAGAGGTATTGAACGGAAGAATTGAAAAAAAATACCCCTTAAGTGCCATTAATCTATGGTTAATGCAGGCGAGAGGGCTGTTTATGCCCATTGTAATTCCTTTTAATAATTTCTTAGACAAGAAATTGTTGAAAGAGGCAATTCTTTACGTGATACAGAAGCACGGCCTGATGAGAAGCGTGATGGTACGGGAGAAGGGTAAGCTGCTCTGGCAGCAGCACGAAGCTCCCCAGGACATCTCTATCCCTTATATCGATATCTCGAAATATGCCCGTGAGGAAAAAATAGAAATAAATCGGGCGTTACACTCTTCCAGATTCCTGTACGATTTTCCTACCACTTCGTTCCTGTACCTGTTTTCCAGTATGAAAGATTATCTATCCGCTCATAGAAAATACCTGGAGAAATTTCCTTTCCTATTTCGAGTGATACTCGGTCTGGCCAGGATTACCAGGTATTTCAATAAAAAGTCCCATGAACGAATCCTGCTGTATCGGCTGGTGTTGATCAAAAAAAATCTGAAGGATCATGTCCTGTTTTTTAATATCGATCATCTGCTGGTGGACTATCGAAGCCTGGATATTCTTGAGAGCGATATTTGCCAGTACTATAATTCCGGCGGAAAAGATGTCCAGAGGGAAGCTGTCTCTTATGATCAATATGTTTACCAGGTGGCCAAAGGCCCCATGGAGATCGAAGCGGAAGATCTGGCGGTTCGCTTGAATTTAAATGAGTGGCGGCCGTTCCAGGACAAAATCACCGAAAAATTCCACCGTGACGAATGTAAGGGCATTACCACCTTTGTCCACAGAATCGATTTCCAGCGT
>CBFDCR010000008.1:0-104866 GCA_965603365.1 uncultured bacterium | reverse complement strand
CCATTGCCTTTTACCGGTTTTTCTATTATGATTGTGGTGTTATGACAAAGAAGCAGCGAATTTCATCGTCAGGAGTGAAAGTCGGGAGGAGGGTTGAGCCTATGAGAAAGATCGCACTCCTGTTCATGATCTCGTTGGGCTTATTTTCCAGTCCGCTTGCTGCCGCCGGCAACAGTCAGCACAAATTCAAGTTTGGCTTTAGTGAACGTTTCCGCTTCGTGGGCTGGGACAATGCCATCAACCTGCAAGATGAGAGCGTCGACGCCTTTGCCTTTACCCGCAGCCGCACCAGCCTGTGGCTAAAGTGGCTGGCCGGTGCCCACCTCGAACTGGCGGTAAAATGGACCAATGAATTCCGGGTCTACCTGAGTCCCAAAGACCGGGCATTCAACATCCATGAGATCTTTTTCGACCATCTCTACCTGAAGTGGAAAAGACCGGGCAACATCCCCCTGACCCTCACCCTGGGCAGACAGGACATCATGCTGGGGGAAGGCTTCGTGGTGATGGACGGCCAGCCCTTAACCGGCTCCCGCTCCCTCTACTTCAATGCTGCCCGGCTGGATTACGATTTTAGCCGCCGCCACAAACTCACCGCTTTTATCTCCTACGTACCGGAAACCGACGATATCCTGCCCATCATCAACGACCGGGCTCAACCGCTGGAAGAGCAGTCCCACACCGGCATCGGCCTCTACTATACCGGTAAGATCAGCAAAGCCGCGTTGGAGGCTTATTACCTGCGCAAAGAGACCGAAAAAAGCGATACCCAACCGCTGGCTTCGGGCATCAATACCTTTGGCGCCCGCTTGACTCTACCTCTTGTCAGGCGCCTCGCCCTGACCGCCGAAGCGGCGCTGCAGAGCGGTTCCTTCGACGACTTTGACCGCTCCGCCTTCGGCGGTTACTTTCACTGTGACTACCGCTTCGCTGAAAGGCTGCCGGTACTGGAGACTTTCACCCTGGGTGGCATTTACCTCAGCGGCGACGACCCGGCAACCGAAAAAATCGAGGGCTGGGACCCGGTGTTCAGCCGCTGGCCCAAGTGGAGTGAGTCCTATATTTACACCCTGATCCGGGAAAACGGCGTGGGCTACTGGAGCAACCTCAATACCCTGTACATCTCCCTCATGTCGGCATTTACGAAAGATATCAGCCTGCAGTTGACCTATTACAAACTCCGGGCCGCTGAATGCCCCAGGCCCAATTTCCCCGGCGGCGACGGCAGAGACCGGGGGGATCTTTTCATCGGTTGGCTGAAATTCAACATCAATAAAAACCTAAGCGGCCACTTCCTCTGGGAACACTTTAAGCCCGGCAGATTCTATTTCCGCAGTGCCGACTCCTATAACTGGCTCCGCTTCGAGTTGATGCTCCACTTCTAAACTGTCCAACTTTGCCTTTTGCATTGGCTGTTTTGCAATTTGCAATGATGCCGACTATATACTTTCACCGGCAGCGGGGGTGAGGAGGCTCATCACCGGGGCCACCACCAGGGAGACGATCATGCCGATGCAACTGGCTTCCGGCGGCGACATGCCTGTCAGGTACAGAACCAGGCAGGTGAGAAATCCCAGCAGCGAGGAGGAGATGGCCCCAATCTTGTTGGTCCGTTTCCAGAAGAGCCCCCAGACAAAGGGGCCCAAGAAGACCGAGCCCACGGCCCCTAAGGTGAGGGACATGATGGCCACGATGGTGGCGGGTTTGAAATAGGCCAGTATCACCGATAACAGGATGAAAAACCCGGTAGACAGCCGCATCAGCAGGGTCAACCTCTTCTCCGAAGCACTTCGATTGATAAAACCGCTGTAGAGGTCCTTGGTCAGCGAAGAACCGGAGATCAACACCACCGCCGCCAGGGTGGACATGGAGGCCGACAGGATTAGGAGCAGTATGAATATGGACAGGGAAGCGGGGATAACCCGGGCAATCAACTCCGGTATCAGGGCATCAAACACCGGCCTGCCGTCCACAAACGCGCTGGGATTCTTTCCCGGCGTAAGAAACACCCGGGTGGAGGCACCGATAAAATAGGCGGCCGAGGTGAATACCAGGGCAAACAGCGTAGAGGCAATCATGCCGATCCTGATAGATTGCTTATCCTTGATGGCATAAAACTTCTGCACCAACTGGGGCATGCCCCAGGGCGCCACACTGGTGATAAACACCAGGCAGAACAGGGGCCAGAGTCCAGGCGGGCCGACGGCTTTGATCAGTCCCGGCTGGATGGCAGACAGACTGGCACTCACGCCGGAGAGGCCGCCGCCCCGGTCAATCGTATACAACGATAAAATCACCGCACCGGTCACCATGATGATACCAAACACGATATCCACCATGGTCATCGATTTGTAGCCCCCTAAAACCAGGTACACGGCGGTGAAGACCCCCATGAACACCAGGGCCAGCACATACTTCATATTGAAATTGGCCTTGAACAGGTAGGAGAGACCGATAAACACGGCTGCCGAATAGGGGATAAAAAATACAAATACCACCACGGAAGAGAAGACTTTTAAGAATTTACTGTGGTAGCGTTTCTCGAAATACTCAGACATGGTAGCGATCCCCAACTGGCTGGACATATCCTTGACTTTCGGCCCCAGCAGCCACCAGACCGCCAGCACCCCCACCAGGGCATTGCCCAGGGCAATCCATAGGCCCGAATAGCCAAAGCTCCAGCCCACCTTCCCGGCAAAGCCGATAAACAGGACCGCGGAAAAATAGGCGGCCCCATAGGAGAAGGCGGTCAGCCAGGGGCCGACCTTACCGCCGGCTAAAAAGAAATCCCCAAACGTCCGGGTCCGTCTCAACCCAATCACCCCAATGACAATGATCATGGCACAGTAGACTAAAATTATAACCCATTTCACAACCATACCCTTTACCTCCAAACACACGTTGCTTTTGCGAAAAAACCCACAAGAAATTAAATTACACCAAATCCCCAATTTACGCAACCCCCTTTGACCCTGGAGTTACCCCCAAAAAACAAAATCTAAACCCCTAAACCCCTAAACCCCCGACACCGTAAAATTTTGGGGACAGTCGTTCATGACTCGTAATGAACTTCTTCAACTCATCCCCCAAACCCCTTCTCTTAAAAGAGAAGGGGAATTACGGTTAACGACCAATCCTTTAAGCCAGGTGAATAGTCCCCTCTCTTTTTAAGAGAGGGGATCAAGGGGTGAGTTTAATTCTTAGAGGGACACCCATAAAAACCTCCGCTGCACTTCAATTTTTTCCTCTATCTAAGCCTTCAGCTTTTTAAGCCCTTTTACTTTCCCTATTGCCTGATGCCTAAATGTGGACTTTTTGGAGCTCGCCCCAGTTGGGGCCTTTTTTGAGGGTGACCTTGAGGGGGACTTTCAGGGTTACGGCGTGTTCCATCTCCTGTTTGACCAGTTGGAATAGTCGGGTTTCCTCCTGCGGGGGGTACTCAAATACCAGTTCGTCGTGTACCTGCATGATGAGGCTGCTCTTCATGTTCATTTTTTTTAATTTCCGGTAAATGTTGACCATGGCGATTTTGATGATGTCGGCGGCACTGCCCTGGATAATGGTATTGATGGCCATGCGGTTGCCGTTTTCCTTGACGGTGCGGTTGGAGCTGACGATCTCCGGGATGGGCCGGATGCGGCCGGTCAGGGTCTTGACCTCCCGGGTCTGCTCGGCCTGTTGGATGGCTTTGTCGATAAATTGCCGCACACCTTTGTAGCGGTCGAAGTACATGTCGATAAACTTCTTGGCCTCCCGATACCTCACCCCCAACTCTTTGGACAAAGAGAAGGGGCCGCTGCCGTAAAGCACGGAGAAGTTGATGATCTTGGCCCGCTTGCGCTTCTCCCGGTCGTTGATGAGGGGATCTTTGCCAAAGACCGTGTCGGCGGTGTACTGGTGGATGTCGAAATCACGGTTAAAGGCGTCGATCAGGCCGTCATCCCCGGAAAAGTGGGCCATGACCCGCAGTTCAACCTGGGAATAGTCGGCCGACAGCAGTTGTTTATCTCCCTCGGGAATGAAGGCCTTGCGCACATGGATACCCCCTGCCTCCCCCACCGGGATATTTTGCAGGTTGGGATTGGAGGAAGAGAGCCGGCCGGTGGCGGTAACGGTCTGGTTAAAGGAGGTATGAACCCGGTGAGCGGCATCGATGCGCTCCAGCAAACCCTCCAGGTAGGTGGACAGGAGCTTCTTAAACGTCCGGTAATCGATCAACCTGGCCACCACCGGGAAACCCTTCAACTCCTCCAGTACCTCGATATCGGTGGAGTAGGACCTGGTCTTCCTGGTGCGCTTCTTGACCGGCAGATTCATCTTTTCAAACAGCAGTTCCCCCAGTTGCTGCGAAGAATTCAAATTCAATTCGTAGCCGGCCAGCCGGTAAATTTCCTGCTCAATCTCCTTGATCCGCTCCGTCAATTTTGCGGCCGCAATTTTCAAGAAATCGACGTCGATTTTTACCCCCACATACTCCATCTCGGTCAGCACCTCGATCAGGGGGATCTCGATGTCCCGGTACAACTGCGACAGATCTTTTTCTTCGATACTCTTGCCCAATATGTCGGCCAGTTTCAGCGACAGAACCGAATCATCAATACAGTACCGCCCCACCCGCTCTACCGGTACTTCGGCCGGGCTGCGGCGGTCTTTGCCCTTGCCCACCAGGGCGTCGTAGTCCACCTGCTTGTAATTTAAAAACTCCAGGGTGAGATCCTTCAAATTGTGGGTGCGCCGGTTGGGGGCGATGAGGTAGGAGGTCAACATGGAGTCGCCGCCAATGCCCTTCACCTCAATGCCTTTATGCTTTAGATGGAGGATATCAAACTTGATGTTGTGGCCGGTTTTCTTTATATCTTCATCCCCAAAAACATCCTGCATCGCCTCTTTAAAGAGGTCGAAGGTAAAGCCGAGTTTGGAACGTTCAGCCGTCGGAACCAGGAAGGGGATATAAAATCCTTCGTCGGCGAACGATATGGAGATACCCACCAGGTCGGACTTGAAAAATTCGATGTCGGTGGTTTCGATATCAAAGGCAAAAGATCTCTCTTGCAGTATTCTATCTTTTAATTCCTTTAACTGACCCTCATGAGTGACAATATGATATTTGATGGCCAGTTGATCCTGCTGGCCCAGCGAAACACCGCTGTCTTTGAGTCTTTTCAGCAAACTGTTAAAGGAAAGGCGGGTATATAAAGAGACCAATTCCTCACCCAGCCGGTCTTTAAAGGTTTCGATCTTTTCGGGCAAGGTAAAATCCGGCAGGTGAGATAGATCTACCAACTGCCTGGACATCCGCAGCGAATCCATATTGCTCTGGATCTTCTGCCGGTACTTCTCCTCCACCTCATCCATTTTTTCCAGCATCCGATCCAGGCTGCCGAACCTATCGATCAGTTTTTTGGCCGTCTTCTCGCCGATCCCCGGCACCCCGGGGATATTATCGGAGGAATCCCCGACTAACGATAAATAATCCACAATCTGCCGGGGGGAGACCCCAAAAAGGTCTTCGATCTCTGCCGGATTCAGCTTTTGTTTCACCTTTGGGTGGTAAATATAAATATTGTCTCCCACCAGTTGAAACAGATCCTTGTCGGCGGAAAAAATAACAATGTCTGTACCCTTCCGGCCCTTTTCCCTGGATAGTCTGGCAATAATATCATCGGCCTCCATGCCGGGAATCTCCAGGTAGGGGATGCCCCGGTATTGTAAATATTCTTTTATATGGGGTATTTGCTGGATTAGTTCCTCCGGCGGATGGAGGCGTTTGGCCTTGTAATCGGGAAAGATCCGGTGTCGATGGGTCTTGCCCGGGGAGTCTAAGGCTACCATAATACGGTCAGGTTTCAATTCCTGAATTAAATTTTCCACCCGGGTGACAAATCCATAGACTGCACCGGTGGGCTCCCCTTTCAGGGTTCTCATGTTCCGGTGGGAATAAAAGGAACTAAAAATCAGGTACATACCGTCTATTAAGAGAATGTTTTCAGCCATTGGTTATCCCCTTACAAAATTTGCTGACACTCTATCTATCCCAAGCCGAGGCCCTATCTCCCATTCACCACCAGGAACCGGTACTTAACTTCTAAGGAGCGCTATCATCCAGGTAATCAATCACCATTTCGTCCAGGGTTCGATCCTCGATCACCTGGGTGTCCAGGGAGAGCAGGTGCAGGTATTTCCCGGCCCGCAGTTCCTGGATAATCTGGTCATGCTGGGTCTTCATCATCTTCTTGACCATATCCCGCTTCTCCTTCTTATCAATCAGGTGGGCATAGGAGATCCTTCTGGACAGCAAAATCTCACCGCTGTGGTAGACGAGGGTTTCGATAGTCGGGTTGTTACTACCTTTGTCTTCCGTCTGGATGTGAAAGACCTCGCTTCGGTATTTAATATCCGTATTAAAGCCAACAATCATGGAGAAATAATAATTTATCTTAACCGCAAAGTCAACCCCCCCCAAAAAACCGCAAAAACCACGGGCCAAACCGAATTTCTCAGCCTACCTGTTTTTGTCCCACCTCTTGACTTCTCTGCCTTGTTCATTATAATAATAATCACTGAATCACAGTTGAAGGCTTTGGGCACCCATTCTTTGCGGGGAATGGAATTTCCGTTGCCCAAGAATAGACGGATGGTTGATGACCGCTGTTGGATCTTGAAATCTGACAGCTTTGTAAAAAATGAGTGTAAAAAACATTTAAGAAAAAAGCCTTGAGATAAATTAAAAGCCAGGAGGTGTACGATGTTAAGAGAACTAAAAATCATCAAATTAAATCAAGCCGAAAAGAAAAGGATATCAGCAGGAAGCCTACCCGACTGTCTGGGAAATTGTAAACATTGCCAGGGTTCTGGAAGCGATGAAAATGAGTCCGATTTCGAAAATGGTATATCTGCTAGTGGATGTGGCTAAATAATAAGTAAAAATTCAGATAAAATAACCAAAAGCATATCTTAAGGCTTTTTTCTTTAAAATAGAGGAGGCTCTTTTGATTATCGAAACGAAAAAGGCAGCATATGAATTATCTCCGTCGATATCGCTTGTTTTTCCCGATAATCCGGTCGCAGAAAAAAGCGGGTTCCCCTCTGAGCCCAATCCAGCTAATTTTCCCGATTTAGATGATCTATCAGATGTATACATCAGGAATCGAATTGCCAATTGCTCCAACATTGTTTTTGAGGTGACCCAGTCCTGTAATTTCCGCTGTAGATACTGCGCATACAGCGGCCTCTATCCTGAAAACAGGACCCACAAAAATTTACACATGGATCTGGCGGTGGCAAAATCGGCCCTGGATATTTTTGCCCGATCGGTTTTTTCCGGTGCAAAAACGAGCAGGAATAAGATTACCATCGGTTTCTATGGGGGGGAGCCACTCTTGAGATTTGATTTTATTAAAAATATGGTGGATTATTCTAAATCAATAACGGATGAATTCGATCAGGCCTACTCCTGGAATTATCGTTTTACAACCAATGGATATCTACTTACCCCCAATATACTCCCTTTCTTGATCAAAAATGATTTTTCCTGCGATATCAGTATTGATGGGCCGGCAGAAGAGCACGATAAATTTAGAGTATTGAAGGGAGGCGCGCCGACCTGGGCCGTGATCTGGGATAATATACTCTATATCAAAGAGAATTTTCCCGAGTATTTCAGTCGGAAGAAAGTGCGGTTTAAATTTACCATACATCCAGACCATGATTTATTGAAATTGGAAGAGTTTTTACAGAATAATCGGGACGTGTTTACAGAGGACAACACCATCTTTTCTATTTTGAATATATACGGTCTGCCGGATGCCGTTGCCCGGAATTGGTCAAAGAAATACAGCGCAGCATCCGCATATATCAAAAAAATGGACAAGGATTTCTGGCTGATGGAAGAGCTGCTGGCCGGTAACTTAGTGGACAAATTTTCTAAAAGTACCTTCATATGGAAGCAGGCCAGAGAATTTACCGGGAACTGCTTCCCGGGAGAGTTTAAGCTCTATGTCAATCGGGACGGCAAGTTCTCGATCTGCGAAAAGATCGACCCCGGTTATTATATCGGGGATTGTCAAAGTGGTTATGATCTTAAGGCCATCAGAGAGCTTGAGAAAAAATGGCTTTTACAAATTAAACAGAAGCGTTGTTGGGAGTGTGAACATTGGTTTCTGTGCAATGCCTGTTTTGTAAAATGTATAAAAAATGGCGATTTCATCATCGACGACAACTTTTGTAAAACCGTCGGGCAGTCGCTGAGAAAGAGTGTATCCGAATATATCAACATCCTGGAGGTAAAGAGTGAAGAGGTACGGGACATTCATCATTGTGTTGCTGACTTTATTGAGCGGTTGTAGACAAAAACCCGATGCGGAATTGACGGCGCTGGAGGAGGTCAGGACCGATTGCCCCCTCCGAATTGAAAAGAAACTGGAGATCCAACTGGACAACCAGGTCGGTGTGGAGCCGGTACCCAAGGTCCTGGCCATGCCGGGTCAGGTGTTGGTGTTTCACTTCGATGCTTCGGGGTACCGTGCCACAAAAATGATCTGTGATGCCTACTCTCACCGGTTGGAACGGAAATGGCGCAAGGAGTTTCCCCTCGGCCAGGGCCCGGGGGATGTCTGGGGGGCCATCCGCTTTTTCTTCATCGACGGCAAGGTATACGGCATGGATTACGGCCTGCAACGTCTTATCCTTTTTGACACAGACATGAACTATCAAGACACGAAGAAGATGCCGAATGCCAACATGTATAGTTTCATAACCGACGATGGCCGGTATTATTTCTGGGTAGGGGGTAGAAATAATGAATGGCCGATACATATAACCAGCTTGGGGGACAGCAAATCCAGGAAATTTGCCCACTTTGGTCCTTTTCCGGGCCAACCATTAGATAAGAGCAGGAATATATATTTTATGAAGGTATTCCCGGATGTGATTCTTTTTCATCACGGCGACAATGTTTATTTTTTCAATTGTAAGGCCTACTCCCTTCACCGCATGACCATGACCGGTCGGGTGGACCGGGCGGTCCGCCTGAAAGTGCCGGAAGTCAGGTTTTCCCCTGAAGAGAACGAGGCCAATGCGGAAGTTTATATTCGGAAACTTCACATCCGCCGTGTAAGATATAAAAGGCTTTTCGCTCCCGTTGTGCAGCCGGCCGCCGGGGTGGTGCGTCTCAGAAAGGGATTTATCGTCCTGCGCCGGACCAACTACGACCCGGCGTGTTACGACATGCTCGAAGGCGACTATTTTACCTGGGATCTGACGCCAGGGGGCAAAGTGCGGTTCCCCTGCTTTGCAGAGTGTAAAGGCCACATCTTCAGTTTAAATGCCCAATCACTGTGGGCCAATGGGATTTATCTTGTCCAGGGCGGCGGCGAGGACGATGAATCCGATCGGCTGACTTTTTGGGAGGTTGAGGAGTGAAGAAGATTGTATTATCTCCCTATGTCTATAAAGTAAAAGGAGCAAAAAACTTCCTGCTGCACGATTTATGCCGTGAGCGGCTCTTCCAGCTTACACCGGATGGCGATATTGATCGACTAAGAGATCAATTGCTGCGGGGGGAATTGGCTGTAGAAACCGATGGTGTGGTGCCATTTAAATATAAGTTCGATATCGATCAATTAAAATATTCGATTGAACTGGTGGAATTGGGGGTCAGATTGACCGGGATATGCAGCGAAGATTGCCCGGATTGCGGGCATTCTTGCGCCTGTTACCGGGATGATAACCCGGAAAAGATGGGTGATGATGTTTTTGCGGCCATTCTGGGGCAATTTGGAGAGGGGCCCGGAAAGGTGCCAGTCAAACAATTGGTGGTCACCGGCGGCAATCCGTTTCTCGAGACAGAGCGGTTGAAGAAAATCCTGGATGCCATCGGTGCGGAACAGAAATTCGTGGTCTTTAAAAACAGTAAAAAGTATTCTCATGAAATTGACGGCTGCGACATAATATCCAATAGAATGAGGGGAAACATAATATCCGAATCCAGCATGGATGCCGATGATTTCTCGTTTTTCTTCCGCCAGATTTTCCACTCCTGTTGGGGTAAAAAAATCAGCCTTGATGTAAACGGGGATATAAAATTGTGCCCGAGACATCGCCTCTCCTTTGGAAACATTCTCAGGGAAAACGTCAAGAAACTAATCGTGAATGGAACATTTGATCCCTACTGGGAGTTGACAAAGGATAACATTCCAAATTGTAAAGATTGCGAATACAGGTATGCCTGCATCGAATGCCGGCCGGATATGGAGATGCCTGGTGAAAACCTTGAAAAGCCCAAACAATGCGGCTACAATCCCAATACGGGGAAATGGCAAACGCCTATTGTTCACAACATTCTGAAAACTTAAAAGAAATACAAATTTAGTACGGCCTGCTATAGGAGAGGGGAAATATGGGGAATGGGTGTAAGGTTGGGGGTTTTTTTGTTATAATGGGGGAGATGAAGAGAGTGATACGTAGATTCTTTCCTGGGCGTGTGCAATCGTTGTTAAGGAAGGTGTATTATAGATTTCCGCTTATCAGGAAGGTCTACTATTTTCCGTCCGACCTATGCCGTTTGATAACCGGGAAAAGAGAGAGACTCATGCCGCCGAAGTCAAAGGTATTTGTCGGTGATGGAGACTTTGAACAGGTGTCGGAGGAATTTTTTAATTATTTTATAAAATATATAAATTTAAAGCCGAATGAAAAAGTGCTGGAAGTGGGAAGCGGAATCGGCCGAATGGCCATACCTCTCACCCAATATTTAAATAAGGACGGGCGCTATGAAGGGCTTGAAATAGTAAAGGAGGGGGTGGCCTGGTGTTGTAAAAATATAGCAAGGGAATTCAAGAATTTTAACTTTCACTTAATTGATGTTTACAACAATTTATACAATGTTAAAGGTAAATATAAGGCCAGTGAGTACAAATTCCCTTTCAAAGACAATACATTTGATTTTATTTTCTTAACATCGGTTTTTACCCATATGGTCATAAAGGATATAAAAAATTACTTATCTGAAATATCACGGACATTGAAAAGAAATGGGAAAGTATTAATTACATTTTTCTTGTTAAATCAAGAATCTTTAAAATATATCGATTCGGGAAAGAGTAAATTCAACTTCAGATTTGAAAACAGCAGGGTAATAGATGCCAATATTCCGGAAGCCAGTATTGCCCACGATGAGACTGTTATTCGAGAACTGTTCAAGGACAACAAAATACAAATCCGGGAGCCGATACTCTACGGCTCCTGGTGTAAGCGGGAACATTATACCTCTTATCAGGATATTATTATCGGTATTAAAGCGGGTGTTCGGACTTGACTCCTGGGTCATTTTCCTTTATAAATTAGCTTACATCTTTCACAAAGGCACAAATAGTTAAATGAAAAGACTGGGAACCAGCATTCGTTCACTTCTCAACCGGATCAAAACCTCCGATCAGGCCTTCTTGATCGTCATCCCCATCGCCATCGGACTGCTGGGGGGATTCGGGGCAGCACTTTTAAGGGTGCTGATCCATTTTTTCGAGAAACAATTCTGGGGCACGTGGGGAGATCCCTATGGCTGGCTCAGGACCCTGCTGGTTCCGGCTGCCGGTGCCTTCGTGGTGGGGGTCATTATTTATTTTTTCTCCAGGGAGGCTAAGGGGCACGGCGTACCGGAAGTCATGGAGGCCATCTCGCTGAAAAACGGCATCATCCGGCCGCGGGTGGTGATCGGCAAGGTCATTGCCTCGGCCATCACCATTGCCTCCGGCGGTTCGGTGGGTCGGGAAGGACCCATTGTGCAGATCGGATCGGCTATCGGCTCCACGGTGGGACAGATCTTTAAGCTCTCCAGGCGAAGGATGCAGACACTGGTGGGCTGCGGCGCGGCAGCCGGTATTGCCGCCGCCTTTAACGCCCCCATCGCCGGCGCCATGTTTTCGGTGGAAATCATCTTAGGTGATTTCGCGGTCAGTCAATTCGCCCCCATCGTCATTTCATCGGTATCGGCCACCGTCGTTTCCCGGCTGTTTTACGGCAACTACCCGGCTTTCATGGTGCCCAAATACGAGCTGGTCCACCCCTTAGAACTGATACCCTATGCCCTGCTGGGGTTGATTTGCGGCCTGGTGGCCATCTTCTATGTCAAGGTGCTCTACTTGTTTGAAGATAAATTCGATACCCTCAAAAAACCCGATTACGTCAAGACCACCATCGGCGGCCTATTGATCGGTTTGCTGGGCATTTCGTTTCCCCAGGTTTTCGGGGTAGGCTACGAAGCCATGGATCAGGCTCTATATGGGAAAACGGAGTTATGGCTCCTATTTGCCCTGATTTTCATTAAAATTTTAGCCACCTCCATCACCCTCGGTTCCGGCAGCTCAGGCGGTATCTTCGCCCCCTCCCTGTTCATCGGCGCCATGACCGGCGGCTTTTTCGGCAACATCCTCCATCGATTATTTCCCGCCGTCACCGCCGGTTCCGGCGCCTACGCCTTAGTGGCCATGAGTGCCGTGGTGGCTGCCGCCACCCATGCGCCCATCACCGCCATTCTCATTATCTTTGAAATGACCAATGATTACAAGATCATTTTACCGCTGATGATTGCCACCACCATCAGCAGTCTGCTGGCCACCTGGCTTCAAGACGGCTCCATATACACGTTAAAACTGATGCGCCGGGGCATCAATCTCCAGAAGGGAAAGGAGATCAATGTCCTGAAAGCGATGAAAGTCAAAGATGTGATGCGGGACACCATTGAAATTATATCTCCCCGGACCTCGCTAAAGGAAATAATTGAAAAGTTCATCAGTTCCAAACATTCCTACTTCTACATCACCGATGAGAGGGGCCGGATCTCGGAAAAAATATCCCAGGCGGAAATCAGTGCCATCGCACCGGACTACGAACATCTCAAGGACTTTGTGATGGCCCACGATATTGCCTCCCCCAATCCCCTGGTGGTCCACGTAGACGACAACCTGGACTATGTGATGCGGGAGTTTGGCCGGGAAAACATCAGTGAGATACCGGTCATATCAAGCTCAGATCCGGAGAAGATCCTGGGCACCATCTGGAGAATCGACGTCATCTCCGCCTACAACAAGGAGATACTGAGAAGGGACCTGGCGGGAGAGGTTTCAACCCTGATGGCCTCGGCAAACGGGATTAACCCTGTCGAGGTGATGGACGGTCTCTATATACTCGAAATCGATGTGCCGACTGCCTTTATCGGGAAAAAAATCAAAGAGATCGACGTACGCAACCAGTACGGTGTCGATATTGTCTTGATCCGCCAAAGATGGGCCGATAAAAAAATGAGAACCCGGAATCCCAATGCCGATTATATCTTTCAGGCGGATGACAACCTGCTGATACTGGGAGAGAAGAAGAAAGTCGAATTTATGAGTAAAATCTGATTCGCCGTCAGGCGATGAATCCGGCCGCCACGATGATGTCCTCTTCATAGAAGGCGGCAATCTGACCGGGAGTGACGGCCCTGGTGGGTTTGAGAAATTGGGCGCTGATAAAATGCCTGGACGCACCGGTGATCTGGGCCTCGACTAAATCGCACTGGGATCTTATCCTGACCTTGACGATTCCCCCCATCTCCAGATCCCGCCAGAAAACCGGTTCCATGACTCGCAGTTCCCTGGTATAGAGGTACTTGCTTTCAGCCAACGTAATCGTATTGGCCTGCACATCCTTCCTGATTACGTACAACCTGCCGTCCGAAGGGAAATCGATACCCCGCCGCTGACCGATGGTAAAATACACGGCCCCCGGGTGGGTGCCGATCTTATTGCCATCTATATCCAGTATGTCGCCCCGCCTGAACTTCTCCGGCAGATGCATCTTCAGGTACTCGGTCAGGCTGAGGTCATGTAAGAAACAGGCATCCTGGCTCTCATGCCGGTTGACCAACGGCAAATCCGCGACCAGTTTTCTCACCTCTTCGAGGGTGAAAGGGGCCAAAGGGAAAAGCACTTTTTTTAATTTTTCCTGGCCCAACATGGAGAGGAAATAGATTTGAGATTTCCTCGTCTCCACAGGTTCTTTGAGATAAAAATCGCCATCTATACAGGCCTTATCTGCATAGTGGCCGGTGGCAAAAAAATCCGCGCCTTCGACGTTCAGGGCATAATCGGACAGGATCTTGAACTTAATTTCATTGTTGCACACAATACAGGGATTCGGTGTCAGGCTGCGGGCATAGGAACGGAGGAAATAATCAATCACCTTCTCTTTAAAAATCTTTTCCAGGCCAATTGCTTTTAGGGGTACCCTCAACACTTTGGCCAGATTTCTTGCCTTCTTGATTCGCTCTTCCTCGGCCGGTAGGCCGATTTTCATGATCAACAAACTGACATCATAATTCTTTCTTTTTAAGACCAATGCGGCAGAGGTGGAATCTTTCCCTCCACTGAAACTAACTATTACTTTTTTCCGGGTCATCGACATTATTGTTTCTCAACTACCGAAGAAAAATGCTTTAACAATTCCAGTACCTCCTTTGCCGTAGGTCTGTCCTCCGGTTCTTCCTCTATCATATCCATAATCAGGTCATTGATTTCGCCGGGAATTCCCGACATGACTTCTATGGGTTCGGGCGGATTGTGATCAAAAATCTGTTTGAGCATTTCCATGGTAGTTTCGCCCTTAAAAGGTTGACGATGGGTCAGCATCTCATAAAAGATGATCCCTAAAGAATAGATATCCCCTTCTATAGATATCCGGTTCTTGAAAATATACTCCGGGGGCATGTAGGCCACGGTGCCGAACAGATGACCGGTCTCGGTCAATTTGGTGAAGTGTTGGGCCCGGGCCAGGCCGAAATCCAGTATTTTCACGAAATTCGGGTCCCCCTCCTTTTCCACCAGCATGATGTTATTGGGAGTCAGATCCCGGTGTACGATATCTTTGTCATGGAGTTTCACCAGCACATCGGCGATCTGGATCAAAATATGGATGCTGTCGGCCAAATCCAACGAATAAATCCGATCGGCCAGGCTTTTGCCGGTCAACAGTTCCATCACAATATAGAGATTTTCATTATCCTCGCCCCTCTCGAATATTTTGACAATGTTGGGATGATCCAGTTGGTCCGCCAGCAGCGCTTCGTGCTTGAACCGTCTCTTCTGTCTTTCATCCAGCAGGTACTCCTCTTTTAATACCTTCAAGGCGAATATCTGGTCCTTTTCGGTCAATTTATGGGTTTTGTAAACCACCCCGATACCGCCGCTGCCAATCTTCTCGACTATTTTGTAATTGCCGATATAATTTTTCTTTTTCCAGTAGGTGATGAGGACCAGGTATTTTTTGATTAAATGGATGATCAGGTAGGAGGCTAACGCAAACAGGATCAACGAAAGTATGTAAAACCACCAGGTTTTCCAGAAGGGCGGGATGATACGGAGCTTCAGGGAAGCCTCTGTACTCGACTCCCCTTTATGGTTTTTGCCGTGGACCCGGAAATTATACGTTCCGGGGCTCAGGTTGGTATAACTGGCAAAATTCCTGATTCCCACATGCCGCCACCCCTTATCAACGCCCTCCAGCCTATACGTATATTCATTTTTGGCGGGGGCCCAGAAATCGAGAAGGGCAAATTCAAAAGAGACATAATTATCCTTGTAATTCAATTCTATATCTTTGACCTCGGGAGTCGAATTTTCCGCATTATATTTTTTGTTAAATACCATAAATGACGTAATCACGACAGGAGGGGAATAGGCGCAAGCCTCGTCATCCGTTACATCGGTTGGCTTAAAAACGTTGAAGCCGTTTATACCGCCGAAATACAGACAACCTCCGGCTCCTTTGTGCCAGGCACCGATATTGAAAACTTTGCTTTGCAAGCCATCGCTGGCATCATAATTCTTGATCTTTTTGGTTTGGGGATTGAACCGGATTAATCCCTTGTTACTGCTGAGCCATAGGTATCCGTTATCGCCCTCCAGTATCCCGTAAATGGTATTGTTGGGAAACCCCCCGGCCTCGGTCCAGGCCTTAAACGTGCCTCCTTGCCGGTCAAACCGACTCAAGCCGCCCCCTTCGGTGCCGATCCACAGGGTGCCGGAACTGTCTTCGTAAATGGACAGTACATCATTGCTGCTGAGACTATTGCGATCTCCGGGATTGTGTTTGAAACAGTTGAAGCGGCCGGTCTTTCGATTAAACCGGTTGATCCCCCCACCCCGGGTTCCCACCCACAAAATATCCGGCTCGACCGCAGACTGGCAAATCGCCCTGACAGAATTATGACTCAAGCTGTAGGGGTCGCCGGGATCGTGCCGGTAGTGAGAAAACTTCTGTCTGGCTCGATCCAATCGGTTCAAACCACCCTGAAAAGTCCCGATCCAGAGTAGTCCATCTCTATCTTCAATGATGGTACAGACAAAGGCACCGCTTATACTATCGGTATCGGCCGGGTTCGGCCGATACCGGGTAAATTCATTGGTTACGGGGTCGAAGCGGTTGAGACCGCCGCCATCTGTACCGACCCAGATGAGGCCGGCTCGATCTTCACACAGGGACAACACTTCATCATGGCTGAGGCTGCGGCGGTCGTCGGGGGAGTGACGGTAATATGTGAATGTCTTGTCCCGGGGATCATAACGATTGAGCCCCCCCTCATCGGTACCGACCCATATATGACCCTGCCGATCTTCCAGCAAGGCAAACACATCGTTGCAATTCAGGCCGTTGGCGAGGGTGGGATTTTTTTCATAGAGGAGAAAAGGCAATTTCCGGCAGTAGGAGAGACCCCTGCCGTCGGTGCCGATCCACAACACCTTCCCCCTATCTTCATACAGGCACAACACCTCGTTGTGACGTAAACCATCGGGCCGGAGGGGATTAAACTTGAAATGGGTAAAGGTTATCTCTCCTTTGCCGTCCCGGCTGAGGTAACATAAACCACCGCCGTCGGTGCCGATCCACAACACCCCGTCACGATCTTTATGAAGGCACATCACCCGGTCATCGGGGAGGTTATAATGGCTGAATGTTTCACCCTTTACATCCAGGCGATCCAGGCCGTGGGTTTCGTTCCCGATCCACAGGGCATCGGCCGTATCTTCACAAATCGACGTGATATCATTCGAGCCGATACTTAGAGGGTTTTGCCGATCGTGGCGGTAGCGGGTAGAGGCCCCGCCAGCCATGCCAAATTTAATGAGCCCCTTACCGGCCGTACCGATCCAGAGAGTATCCTTCATGGAGGGAGATTCATAAATGCAGTGAACCGGATCGCGGCTGTAATGGATAAACTCGCCGGCCAAAAGTTTATCCAGACCGCGGTCTGTCCCCACCCACAGAGAACCGGAACTGTCGGTAAATAACGCCCTCACCCAATCGCAGCTTATAGTGCGGGGATCTCCGGGATCATGCCTGTAACTGGAAAACGTCTCCTTCTGCCGATCAAAGCGATTGAGTCCCCCGCCATTGGTGCCGATCCAGAGGGTGCCGGAATGATTCTCGGCAATGGAAGTAATATAATTATTCGAGATGGTCCTGGCATCGTAGGGTTCATTTTTATACGACGTAAAACGATAACCGTCATAGCGACACAGGCCATCCCTCGTACCAAACCACATAAAACCCCGCTGATCCTGGAAGATAGCCGTCACCACGCTGTGGCACTGACCGCCCTCGAGGGAGATCCCTTTAAAACGAATATGATGTTCGCCCCGCATGATTGCGGCGGAGAAAAGAAAGAGGGCCGCTGCGGCCAGATAGAAAATATATTTCCTCATCTCTTTAATAATCGAAAATCACAGCCTCCGGCAAGCAATATATTTTCAAAGAAAAGAGTTCGACGGCGATGGCTGAAAAAACTTGTTTTTAACCATTTGTCCATATTACTATTATACATCAGGTTGGAACTTTTTTAAAGACAATCGGCAGGTATTTTTCACTGAAATAACTCACCAAAGTACTTTATGGTCTCATCAAACTCGGCGGCACGATAAATCTGCTGACGTATTTTTTTAGAACCGGCTCGCCGGGAGACCAGAAACCTCGTCAAGGCCTTAATCCGGCCCAGCCGGAGAGCCGGTTCATAGTACTCGGCAATCAACTCTGTCAACCGTTTCACTGCCGACGCTCTTTGCGAGACAGTCGGATTCAGCCCGGCAATTTCCTGAAAGATAAAGGGATTGGCAATGGCCCCTCTGCCGATCATGATCCCGTCCACAATGTTTGACTTCTCCCGCCCTTCCTGGGCCGACATGATATCCCCGTTGCCGATTAAAACCGTTTTAATCTTCTCCTTGATAAGGGGGGCAAGACTCCAGTCGGCCTTTGCGCCATAGCCTTGATTTTTCAATCTGAAATGAACGGTAACCGCATCCACCCCTTCAACCTCCAGGATGCGGACGACCTCCAGGACATTGACCTTCGAGTATCCCAGCCGGATCTTCACCGTCAACGGCAAACGGGTGCTGCGGCGCACGGCCCTTACCATTTTCCCGATCTTCTCCGGCTCTTGCAGCAGCATCGCGCCGGCGCCTCTCTTGTTTACCTTTCCTGCCGGACAGCCCATGTTGAGGTCGATACCGGCAAAGTGGGTCTCATGTTCCACCAATTGGGCCGCTTCGGCCAGGGATTCGGGTTCACTGCCGAACAATTGAATGAACTGGGGGGTCTTAGACTCAAAGGAACGGAGCATCTCCATGGTCTTAAAGGTTCGCCGCCGGAGTCCTTCGGCAGAGATCATCTCGGTCACCATCAAGCCCACCCCACCGATCTCATCCAGCAGACGGCGAAAGACAATATCCGTCAACCCGGCCATAGGCGCCAGCATCGCCCGATACCCAACATCCAGATTCCCAATCCTCAACATCCCCCCATTATACCATTAACCCCACCCCCCAATCAAAATGCCAATCAGCTTAGACAAAAAAATACATATTAGCCCTAAATTGTCAATCGCTATACCATGATCTAAGAAATACATTCACCAGATAAGCCAAACTTAAAAATCCGAAAAATAATTCTAATGAACCGATTATTTTTCCTAAAACTCCCGAAACTACAATGTTATCCACAGAACAACCAAAAAAATTAGTAAAAGAAAAATAAAGTAAATCAAGCGAGAGTAGTTGGAGCACACTTTTAGAATCTTTATAAATAACTGTTCCAGTGACCCCATATAAAATCCAAAATAATGATATCACCAATAAAATCAAAAAAAATAATCGATAAAAGTTTTGGCCAAACCCACTGAAAATTTGAGAAAATTTTAACTTAATATATTTTTCTTTGCGATTTAAACTCAAATAGTTGCTGCTGCTTGCTTTTTTTCCTGCATAATTGAGCCAGAGATAGATTTCCTCTCCTTGTAAATAAATCCACTAATCGAGAATCGCTCCCTCAACTCTCTTAATCGTTCGCCTACGTCTTTCATCACACATTTTTCTGTTTATGTCTTCAAGATTAAATAATATACAATAGTCATACCACTTTAAAGACCTTTTTTCTGAAAAATAGCAAGATTGGGATCTTTTAAAGACCATAGATGTGAAAATAGTGGCACAATGGTCGCCTTAAGGACAAAATGGTCTTCAAAGTGGCAGCATGGTCGTCTCAGGCACGAAATGGTCTCCATAAGCACGAAAGTGTCTACAGAGTGGTAAAAAGGTCCTTAAAGTGGCAATGCGGTCTCCCAATTCCCCAAATTCCAGGTTTTTCCCCATTATCCCTGCCCACAAATCCAACTTTTCAGGATTCCTACCCCTGATTAATCGACAGTTGCCTGTACGAACGTACCATGCTTTCTAAAAGGTCGGGAAAAGGGAAGAATGTCACCCCCAAGTGTGACGGCTACGAGATCTTCTATGTATTTATTAAAATTTTTGACTGAAATATACTTGACATTTTTTTCTTGACTTTGTATTATTTTCTCTAAACATTAAACTTTGTCTCCTAGAGAGATGAACTGGCTGGAAAGTTAAATAACATATCCTGTACTAGGAGATGGAGGGCTTTTCGGCCTATTTATACCAACGCAGCATGGAGGTACGGAATGAGCCAAAAGATATTCTACGGTTCTGGAAAGGTAGCTCGTATGTTCAAAAATTTAAGCTTTTCTAAGAAAATAATGTCCATTTTAGGTATGTCCAGCCTCGCCATCATTTTGGGAGTAGGATTGGCTACTTATTTTACATTCAAGAAAAACATTGAAGCCTACATTGACAATGAATTACAACAGATAACCGATTCTACTTTATATCTTCTGGAATCCACTATAAATGCTTCTGTGGAAAATTATTTAAGATCTATTTCAGAAAAAACCAAGAGCCTTGTTGAATATAACTATAACCTATATGATAAGGAAGTGTTAAGCGAAAAAGAAGCGATTGAAAGGATAAGAAAAATTATTCTTGATCCAGGATTCGGTAAAATTGCGAAAACAGGTTATTTGGCTGTGATGAATGGAAAAGGAAAAATATTAATCCATCCAACTGATGAAGGAATTGATGCCAGTAAACGAGACTTTATGAAAGAAGTTTTTAAAAAAGAAAGAGGTTATATTGATTACAAATGGAAAAAAAAAGGAGAAGCAGAGCCCAGGGAAAAAGCTGGATGGTTTACAAAATTTAAACCATGGGGCTGCGATATTTCAAAAAGTTAAGAATTTGCATTTTTATCCTCAAAATATTTTATTCTGGGGGGCGGTGGATGATGGCTTTAAATTGGTCCAGTTCCACATCGTTATCAAAGTCGATGTGGGGGTAGTGTTTTAAGGCCCGGAGGATACCGCTGCCGATGCCCCGGTAAGGGATAATGTCAAAGGCAAAGGAGGCCAGGGTATGGTTGCGCTTGATGGCCACCCCCCTCTTGATCTTCTCCACCGTCAGGTTGTTGTGAAGTTTGCCGGGACTGACGATTTCAATACGGTCGTCAAAAATCAGCAGGCGGATGTTGCTGCTTAAAAAATAGTCCCGGTGGATCAGGGCATTGATGAGTAACTCCTCAAAAACGACTGGTGGGACTTCGGGAATTCCGGGGCTGTTGAAATTTTGTCCATTCTGTATTTTTTTGATGTTCCGCATTAAAAATGCCAGGCCGTCGTGGTAGAGTTTTTTGAGGTTGCCCTCTATGTTTTCGCTGTCCCGGAATTTACTGCCGGCTATATCGGTGCCAAAAAATGATACGGCGATGATCTGGCTTAAGGGGAAATACTTCATGGGGTTCCTGGTAAACAGCAAGATGCCGGAGAGATTCAGACAGCCTCCGGAGGCGAGGTTCAAATTTTCAAAGGTCTGGACCAACTGATCTTCCGCTTCAAAAGGTTCCCCATACTTCCGCTGATAAAAATCCCTGAAAAGTTCCAGATCTATATCCCTAAAATCAGCCTCCTTAAAAATCATTTCATCGGCATACAGTTTACCTGACTCCTGGAACAAACGTTTTAACTCATCCTGAGAGACCTTCCTCTTATCAGAACCGGATCGGGTAAAAAAAATGCCCTTGTGGGTGCAATAAGGTTTATTGGCCCCATAAGGAATATGAACCAATAAGAGTTTCTTTTTTTCATAGTTGACAATTTCTGTTTCGGGAAATATCTGGGGTTTAACATTCTCGGTAGCGACATTGGCAACCAACTGGTTGAGTCGGCGAATATCCTTATCCGTCAAACCTTTTACCTCACTGCGATCGGTTATACCGATTATAATGGTTCCCCCCAGACTATTGGAAAATGCTACCATCTCCTGGGCCAGTTGATCGGCACTATGAATATTCTCCTTAAATTGATGACGCGAGTCTTCGCCTTTAACGATGATTTCTTGCAATTCAATGTGATCCATTGTTCACCCTATGCACGGGTATTTTATATCATAGAAGAGGCGTAATATCAAATTTATTCCTCATTAATCAATGGAGACCTACAGGAAGTAGGCGAGGGCGAGGAGGAGGTCGGTGAAGATGACGATGCCGACGTTCAGGCCCAAGGCGGGGACCAGTTTGGCGGTGTCGTCGTAATGTTTCAGGGTGATGGAGGAGGCTTTCAGGGCCAGGGGCATGGTGAGCAGGGCAATCAAAGTCGTGTAGGGTGCGTCCGAGACGAAGGGAACCAGCAGTATCACGATGTACAGTAACGCCAGGATCACGGCATAGATCACCGCCCCCCTTCTCTTGCCGAAGTGGATAATCAGATGGTGACGCCCCCCTCTCTCATCGGCTTCGGCATCGGGAAATTCGTTTAAAAACAGCAGCAGCAAGGTGAGAATGCCCGGGGGAATGGAGATCAAGATGATCTCGATGGTCAACCGGCCCGTTAAGGCATAGTATACCCCCAGTACCACAAAGGTGCCCAGGGCCAGGCCGCAAAATAACTCCCCCACCAGCCATCTGGCCAGGTGGCTGGTATAAAAGCGAATGGCCACCGCGCCGAAGGCCATAAAAATCAGAATCAGCCAGCCGCTGATCAGACAAAAATAGAGACCGATGACGGCAGCGATGGCCATGGTAGTGTAAGCGGCAACCGTTACCGAGGAAACGGAAGTCTTGCCTGCCTGCAGCATACCGCTGCCGCCGCTGAAGGGGGTGGGGGTGGTGGACTCATCGATCCGGGTTTTATAATCGGAAATCTCATTAAATAGATTGACCGACACATGGGTCAATATGACGCCTAAAAGCAGCAGCAGTGCATGACCACAATGGCGGATGCCCTGCCTATAGGCCGCGGCCACACCGATCAACACCAGGGCAATGGGGAGAACCAGAAAAGGCCCCCGAATCTGCCGGAACCAGACTTTAAATCGACTCTCTTGCTTCATCCATTTTTCTCCTATTTAGAGGCATCAAAGTAACCTGTTTCATGCAAAGAGAATTTTAACATGTCCCCCCAAAAAATCAAGCAAGGCGATTCGCTACTCCGGTTTACTACCTATATTGGAGCTGTCCAAAAAGATTGGCTTATTTAAATTTGCAGACAATCGGCTTAGAGTTCGCACAGGCGATCAAGGGTGGCTTGATTCGCAAATACTTTTGAGTATATTATCGCTCAACGTTTTAGGGGGAGACAGTGTGTCGGATATTGAGTACCTTGAATTAGACAAAGGCTTATGTACGGTTCCTGGTCACTGCGAAGGGCGGTTTTTGAATAAGAGAAAGATAGATATATGCGGTCGTTTCCGCAAGGGTCGCAGTTATTTTTTTCCGTCAGATAATGCCATACACAATTACAATGCCTATTGCAATATTGATAAAGAAACTAAAACATACAACAGGGAGGTATTTACTTAAATCCGGATTTGTCTTGAAAATGTCAGGTAATCAGGCTAAATTCATACAAACAGGAGTATGAAAAATGAAAAAATCAAACGCATTTCCGATACTGTCCGTCGATAAATGAAGCAAATTAGCAATTCAGGGTACAAAGAAAACTTTGATGGGAAATCTAGGTTTGTTTCTTCTCTTTTCATGGGGAAGGATTTATATTATAATGGCAAACTATGAGCAAAGATACGAAAATTGACCTGCTGTCGGGCAATATGTACCGCACCATCATCAGGCTGGGTTACCCGCTGGCCATAGGATCGGCGGTTCAGACCCTGTACAATCTGGCCGACACCTTCTGGCTGGGCAAACTGGGCCGCAGCGCCCTGTCGGCGCCGGTGATATCGTTCAATATCATATTCTTCATCCTGTCCATCGGCATCGGCTTCTCTCTAGCCGGTACCGCCTTAGTCTCCCAGTATACCGGTTCCGGTGAAAAGGAACGGGTGCATACGGTCACCGGCAACCTGTTGACCTATCTGCTGGCTTTTGCGGCGATGTTCGTGCTGGTGGGGCTGGCCCTGGACGAGGAGTTTCTTCGTCTGCTGAAAACTCCGGCCGACACCTTTGCCCAAACCCTGGACTATTACCGCATCATGGTGATGGGTATGCCCCTGGCCTTCCCCTTCTTTGTCTATTATTCGGTGATGAGTGGATACGGGGACACCAAATCCCCCTTAAAACTGGAATTGCTATCGGCCGTCATCAACGTCGTACTGGACCCGCTGTTAATCTTCGGTTGGCTGGGCTTCCCGGCCTTAGGGGTTAAGGGTGCGGCCTTAACGACCATCCTCTCCCGGGGTGCGGCCTCGGCAGTAGGGATGTGGCTGTTTTTTTCCGGCCGGAAGGGCATTAAATTGAGCCTGCGACACTTAAAGCCGGATTTCCGCTTATTTTCAATGATCTTTAAAATCGGCGCCCCCGCCGCGGTGGGCATGTCCGGGACTTCGCTGGGATTTTTGGTGCTGATGGGCATCGTCAACCGCTTCGGCACCCCGGTGATCTCGGCCTACGGCATAGCCATGCGGGCGGTCCATTTTTTCATGATGCCGGCCATGGGTATATCCCAGGCGGTGACCGCCATCGTGGGTCAGAACTTAGGGGCCGAGAATATAAAACGGGCAAAGAGCGCGATTCTGAAAGGGGTCCATCTAATCCTGTTGATCATTGTCCCGGCCATGGCGTTGATGGCCCTGGGGGGCAGGTCGATTACCGTTTTTTTCATCCCCAACGACCCGTTGGTACACCAGATCGGCAACACCATGTTCTACATCATTGCGCCGTCGGTGGTGTTTTTCGCGGCCATCACGGTGTTCAGCGGCGCCTTTCAGGGGGCCGGTTTTACGGTGCCGGTCATGGTGACCAACCTGTCCCGCATCTGGTTGTTCCGCATACCCCTGGTTTACCTGATCTCCATGGTCATATTCGGTGGGCCGACCGATTTACGGGGGGCCAACGGCATCTGGTGGGGCATGTTCGGTTCCAATTTTTTGGGTTTCCTGATGATCTTTCTCTGGTATCTGCGGGGCACCTGGGCTAAGGCCCGCATTAAAGAGGAAGTGAAATAGCTTTTAAGACCGAACGTGTATGCTCAAGCAATTCTAATTTTAAAAATACTTCAGTTTTTCTACAATTTTCAACTCACCCAGAAGGGGTTGGGGGATGAGTTAGAGAAGAACTGCCCGGGTACGCTCAAAGGGGCTGGGCTTTGGGGAACGTTTATGATAAAATGTGGCCAGGATAAAAAATGTTAGAGAATCTAAGTGGAAAATTCAATAAGGTGATGCGCTACCTCAAGGGTGAGGCCAAGATCACCGAAGACAACATGAAGACCGCCCTGCGGGAGATCAAATTGTCCCTGCTGGAAGCGGACGTCAACTTCAAGGTGGTCAAGAGATTTATCGAAAACATCCGTGAAAAAGCTCTGGGCAAAGAGGTGCAGGAGAGTCTCACTCCCTACCAGCAGGTGGTCAAGATCGTCAAAACCGAATTGGAAGAGATGCTGGGCTCCACCGACAAAGACTTAAACGAAGCCCCCAGCAAACCCACCGTCATTATGCTGGTGGGGCTGCAGGGCACGGGCAAGACCACCACTGCCGGTAAGCTGGCCCATTACCTCAAAGAGCAGGGCAAATCGTCCGTTCTCTGTTCCCTGGATTTAAAGCGACTGGCGGCAGCCGAGCAGTTGGAGGCCATTGCCAGAGAGGTGAGGGTACACTATTATGGCCACGACGGCAAAGATCTGAAAAGAATCGTGAAGGCACTGATCAAGTCCTCGAAGGAGTACGGCTACGATTACGTGATCGCCGATACCGCCGGCCGGCTCCATGTGGACGACCAGTTGATGGAGGAGTTGAGACAGGTGAAGAAGAGCCTGAACCCGCCGGAGGTGATATTTGTGGCCGATGCCCTGACCGGCCAGGACGCGGTCAACTCGGCGGTGAGTTTTCATGAGCAGATCGGCATTAATTCAATTATCCTGACCAAACTGGATGCCGATGCCCGGGGCGGGGCGGCGCTGTCGATCGTGAGTGTCACCGGCAAACCCATCACCTTTATCGGAGTGGGGGAAAAATATGCCGATTTTCAGAAATTCTACCCCGACCGGCTGGCCGCCAAAATCTTAGGCATGGGGGACGTGTTAACCCTCATCGAAAAGGCGGAAAAGGAGTTTGACGAAAAACAGGCGGAGATCATGACCCAGCGGCTGCTGCGCAACGAGTTTACCTTAGACGACTTCGGGGTGCAACTGCGGCAGATGCAAAAGATGGGTTCATTGAGCGAAATCATGGGCATGATGCCCAACATGGGCTTTAACGCGCCGATGAATAATATGAATCTGGACGACAACCGGGTCAGATATCTAATCG
This sequence comes from uncultured bacterium, assembly GCA_965603365.1. GTDB lineage: Bacteria > Acidobacteriota > Aminicenantia > UBA2199 > UBA2199 > JAHELQ01. The sequence goes on along the minus strand of CBFDCR010000008.1, from coordinate 78,731 downwards.
CCATCATCAACTCCATGACCAAAAAGGAACGGGATAACCCGAAGATCATCAACGGCAGGCGGCGGCTGCGGATAGCCAGAGGCAGCGGCCGCAGCGTGCAGGAGGTGAATCAACTGTTGAAAAACTATTTTGAAATCAAAAAATACATGAAAAAGCCCTTTTTTAGAAAGATGTTGAAAAAATTTGACTTTTTACCTAAAATGATGTAAATTAACATTTTACGTAAGAGGAGCAGACAAAAATGGTTGCTATTCGACTGACACGAGCAGGTACAAAACATCGGCCATTTTACAGAATCGTGGCCATAGATAAGCAGAAACCGAGAGAATCCCGCAATATCGATTATCTGGGATATTATAACCCCATGGTAGATCCAGTGGATATAAAAATCGATATCGATAAATACAACGGATGGCTTAAAAAAGGAGCAAGACCATCTCAAACAGTTAAATCGTTATTAAAGAAAGTTAAACCCGATAATTAAGGAGGCGATCGTGAAAGACCTGGTAGAAACTGTGTGCAAGTCATTGGTTGACAATCCTGATGAGGTCTCGGTTACTCAGATTGACGGAGAGCAAACCACAATCCTGGAATTGAGAGTAGCCCAAACAGATCTTGGTAAAGTAATCGGGAAGCAGGGGAGGACCGCCAGAGCCATCAGAACCATTCTCGCGGCGTCAGGAATGAAGCAAAGAAGAAGGTACAACCTGGAGATTATCGAGCGTTACGAGCAGTAACAACGATTGATCTTTCTTGGAAGAGTACTAAAAACCAGGGGTAACAAGGGGGAAGTTGTTTTAATGCCATCCCCCGGGCTGGATGCGAAGCTGTTTAAGGAGGGGGGGCAGATTATACTAACTTCAAAAAGGCACAGTTTAAGGCAAAACGTTGAATATGTGAAGGAAATAAAGGGGAGTATAGTGTTGAAATTGAGTCATTTCGACTCCATTGCCGACGCCTATAAGATTGTCGATTGCTCCTTGTTCATGGAGGGTGAAGCCCCCAACGATCGGCAGGAAAACTCTCTCGTCCATTTCATCGTAAAGGATACCGACGGCCGGTTATGGGGGACGGTTAAAAGTATCAAAGACTCCGGGTTGAACCCTCTCATCGAAGTGGAAGCAAACGGTGAAGTGATCGATGTGCCTTTTCACGAGGAGATTGTGAAGCAGATCGACTGGGGGGCTCGAACGATTGTTCTGGATCCCCCCGAAGGTTTGAGGGACTTAAACCGATGAGGTTTTCAGTCATTTCGATTTTTCCCGATATGATCCGTAACTTCATTCAATTCGGCCTAATCGCCAGGGCCACCAAAGATAAATTAATCGGGGTCGATGTCTATGACCTCAGAGAATTTACCACGGATAAGCATCGGAAAGTCGATGACCGGCCCTTCGGCGGCGGAGCGGGAATGGTCATGAAACCGGAACCCCTGTTCAATGCCATCGATTTTGTCAAAGGGCGGCAAGCTGGACGGGTCATCCTGTTTTCCGCCTACGGCCGCCCCCTCAGCCAGAAAAAGGTCGGGCAACTGGCCGCATACTCCCACCTAATACTGGTGTGCGGACGGTATGAAGGGGTGGACCAGCGGGTGATCGAGGAACGAGTGGACGAGGAAATTTCCTTAGGTGAATATGTGCTGATGGGAGGCGAAGTCGCGGCGGAAGCGGTCATCGAGAGTGTAAGCCGCATTATCGACGGGGTGGTGGGAAATCCCGAATCGGTCCAGACCGACTCCTTTTATACGGAAAATCAATTGGCCTTTCCCCAGTATACCCAGCCCCGGGATTTCAGGGGCTTAGCGGTCCCGGAGGTTTTGCTGTCGGGAAACCACAAAGAAATCACGGAATGGAGAATAAAAAATCAAAAAAGGAGAAGAGCATGAATAAAATCGTCGAATGTGTTCCCAACTTTTCAGAAGGGCGAGATTTAGCCATCGTAAAAAAAATTACCGACGAAATAGAGAAGGTCGAAAATGTGGTGCTTTTGGACGTAGACCCCGGCAAAGACACCAATCGAACGGTGGTGACCTTTGCCGGCTCCCCCGAAGGGGTTGAAGAGGCGGCGTTTCAGGCCATCAAAAAGGCCGCGGAATTAATTGAAATGTCCAAACACAGCGGCGCCCACCCCCGCATGGGGGCCACCGATGTGTGTCCCTTTGTACCGGTCTCCGGAGTGACCATGCAGGAGTGCGTTGAGATTGCCAAAAAATTGGGCCAGAGGGTGGCTGAAGAATTGAAGATCCCGGTTTACCTGTATGAGGAGGCGGCCTCAAGCGAAGAGCGGCGCAGCCTGGCCTACATCCGGGAAGGAGAGTACGAGGCGCTGCCGGAAAAACTCAAGCAGGAAAAGTACCGACCCAATTTCGGCGAGCCGGTCTTTAATCCCGGCGCCGGCGCCACCGTCACCGGGGCTCGGGAGTTCCTGATCGCCTACAACGTGAATCTCAATACCCGCAGCACCAGGATCGCCAATAAAATTGCCAAACGGATCCGGGAGAAGGGGCGCATGGTCAAAGACAAGGAGACCGGCGAAAAAGAGCAGGTAGCCGGGACATTGAAGGCGGTTCGGGCCGTGGGCTGGTATATCGACGAATACGACATGGCCCAGATTTCCGTTAACCTGCTCAATTACAAGATCACCCCCCTTTACCGGGTATTCGAGGAGGCCGAGCGCTTTGCCAACGAATTCGGGGCCCGGGTAACCGGCAGCGAGCTGGTGGGCTTGATCCCCTTGCAAGCGGTTTTGGAGACCGGCCGGCATTTCCTGGGAAAGCTGGGTGTCTCCACCGGTGTATCCGAGGGGGAGTTAATCCGGGTGGCCGCTCAGACCCTGGGATTAAATGAGGTCTCGGAATTCAATCCCGAACACAAGATCATCGAGTATCGCTTCAAAGCCAAAGGGCGCCTGGCTGCCATGGATCTGGTGGAATTCGCCGATGAATTGGCCTCCGATTCACCCGCCCCCGGCGGCGGCAGCGTCGCCGCCCTAAACGGCAGCCTGTCGGCTGGCCTGAGTGCCATGGTGGGCAATCTGACCTACAGCAAGAAGGCCTACAAGAACGTGCGGGAGGAGATGATCGAGACCGCCGAGGCGGCCCAACATTTAAAGGATTTTTTCCTGGAGGCCATCGACAAGGACACCGATGCCTTTAATAAAATCATGGCTGCCTTTTCCCTGCCCAGGAAGAGCGAAGAAGAACAGGAAATCCGCAATCAGAAAATTCAAGAGGCCACCAAAGAGGCCACCCTCATCCCCTTTTCGGTACTGGAAAAGACCAGAGAGGCTGCCCAATTGGCGTTGGCGGCGGCGGATAGGGGCAATCGCAACTCCCTGTCCGACGCCGGGGTCGGCGGCTTAGCCGCAGCAGCCGCGGCCGAGGGTGCCCTCTACAACGTGATGATCAACCTGGAAGGCATCGAAGACGAAGAATTTAAGGCCGACCTGGCCCAAAAATCGCAAACTCTCTTCAGGGAAGTCCAGGAAGTCGTCGGTAGGATCAAAACAATCATGTACCGTGAGTTAAAGATAGAATCGTAATTTATTTCTTTTTTTTGAAAGAGGAAAAGAGTCCCTTCTTTTTGGCGGGTCCCTTTTTGATTTCCTGAAGTCTTTTCCGGGCCAGCACATGGTCAGGGTCAATAGAGAGGGCCTTCCGGAAAAACCCTTCGGCACGGTTTTTCAGACCCTCGGACAAAAACAGCATGCCCAGAGCCGCATAGGGCTCGGCATTCAGCGGTTCCAATTCGATGGTTTTCTGAAGATTCCGTTCTGCCGCCCGCTTGAGGTCCGGGATATTCATCTGGCTTAGACCCAGCAGTAAAAAATAGCTCGATTTATAGGGGTCCAGCCTGACCGCCTCCTCCAACAGGCTGGAGGCTTCCCAGTAGCGCAGTTCGTTGTATAGGGTCTTGGCCTTACGGTACAGGATGCGTGCCTTCTCCACCAGGTTTTCCCGGATTTTGTCGTCGCCGGAATCCTCTTTATACCCTTTGGCATCGTACTCTTTCCTCTTCTCTTCGCTGCTGAGAGTATCGTAAGCCTTGTTGATGGCGGCAAAGACAAAATTGGCCTTTTCCTTGATGTCGGGGTCGGGAGCACTGGAGATCCTGTCGGGATGGAATTTCTTGGCATAATCGAAATAGACCGCCTTGATCTCCTCCGGGGAGGCCGTCTCCTCCAATCCAAATAATTCGTAGTGACCCATTTTCTGGGGTATCAGTTTTTCGTATAGCTCCAACATCTCCTCGATATTTTTATCCAGCACAGTATCCACTGCCAGTTCCTTACACTCGATGATATTTAAAAGATAGAAAAGGGTCGCCTTCCTCCAGAAAACGTTCTCATCTAAATTTAACTGCCGGACGATTTGTGGGCAGCCGACATTGTGGAAACCCACCAACTCTTTTAAGAATTTTTGATCGGCCGGGGAGAGCCCATTTTCTGTAGAATCGGGGATCTCCACCACCTGGGGGGCAAAGTCATAAAACCTGTTTTTGTAATAGGCGAAGTTGGTCAATTTTGCCACCCCTTCGATGATGATGCCCGGCAGTTCAATACCGAATTTTGAGTCTTCCGGTATCTCCGGTATGCCGGTGGTAAAGGCCCATTCACCGGAAGTAAGTGAAAATGCCGACAGGGCAATGGTCCTGATCTGGAAAAGGAGTCCAAAAAAGAGATCCTTCTGGGTTAATATTTTCTCCTTCATCAATATTTGTCCCAATTTCTCTTTTTTGCCCTCTAACAATTTGTGTATGTTTAAAAATTGTTCCTGATTGATTTTTCCCAGCTTAAATAAGATCTCGCCCAACCTTTCCTGAATAACGGTCGTTCTGGCAAAGGCCAGCTTGCCTTCGATAAAAAATATATTCTTGGTAAAATGTTCTCCCCTGATGATCAATTCGCCGCTGGATTTATCTTTAAGAATCTGTCTGTAGGCAAGCGGTACAGGGTACTCCACAATTCGTTTAGACATTAAATATCCTCTTTGCAAATTTTACTTTCAACGCCTCATTATTTTTACTATAATTTCCCCGATCTGTCAATTTTTTTGGCTAAAATATCTTCACTGTGCTTCCTGGGGGCAACATTTTCCGGCAAAATGACGGCAAAAACCCGAAAAACTTGACAAAACCGTTATTTTGGTTTATTAAAGTCTTGTAATGAAGAACATCATGCCATTGGAATATGATGATTGGGAGACGAAAATGAAAAATGTTTTAGTCTTTTTAATTTTTGTGGCGGCGGCTGCCAACCTTTTTTCCCAGACGCCCCAGAAGAGATACGACATCAAGAAGGCTTATTTGTACCAGGAAGAGGAACTTTTGATTTCGGAAACGGATTTAAACTGTAGTTTCTTTATCGGACGAAATATAAAAAAAGAGATCGTCATTGTGGGAGCAGAGGATCGAGTGCTTTTGCACCAGGGAAGAACCGAATTTAGCGATGGGGAGAGGCTGTATATCAACAAAGGTGCCCGGGATGGTATTGGCGAGGGAGATATCTTCCTGGTGGTTCATAAAGGCAAAAAGATTCCCAATCCCTTTTCCGCTAAGAGCCTGGGGACTTACTATTTAAACAAATCCCTGGCAGAGGTTACCTGTCTCTTTGAAGATAGAGCCACCGTTACCTTAAAACAGGGCTGCAATCCGGTTCAACTGGGCGAGATGCTGCTGCCATACAAAAAAGAGCAGACGGTATTCAAGAAACGAGTCGATTACAAAAAATGCGGGCTTCCGGAATCTGAAGTGGAAGGCCGGGTGGTATACAATGATTTGTACATCGGAATTGATAAGAAAACCTCTGGTGACGACGATTTCATCGCCGTTGACCTGGGAAAGGCCGTATTAAAAAAAGGGGACTTTGTGCTATTTTACCGGATCTTCAAAAAAAATCTGCCGCCCCTGATATTTGGGGTGGGGATTGTGGTTAATCCCCAAAACACCAATTCCACGGTTAAAATTTTAGAGGTGGCATACCCGGTTGAATTGGGTGACCGGGTTGCGCTGCTGCCCGTAGAGGCCGAGGAACTCCTTGCCCGGGAGGACCAGATCCCGATGGTGGATCCCACGGAAAAGACCGAAGAGGCAGAGGTAGGCGAAGAGGTGTTGGAGAAGAATATTTTATTTGAAATTGACAGCTTTGACATCGCTCCAATGTACAAACAGGATTTTGATCAAATCCATGCTTTCATTCAGGATAAATCCGAGTTTATTATCATCTTGAAAGGATATACCTGCAGTATCGGCGGCCTGGAACATAATTTGGAACTCTCTCAGAAGCGAGTGGAAATGGTGAAGGAATTTCTCTCCAGCCAATACAGCATCGACGAAAAATTCTTTCAAACCTACTATTACGGCGAAAAGGAGGCTCCCTTTGACAATACCAGTGAGGCGGAGAGGCGAAAGAACCGATTGGTAAGCATTCAGGTTATAGGAAAATGAAAAATATAATCCTTTTATTTTGTTTATTATTTACATTTAACGTAAGCTTTTCCGGTCTTTACGGCCAGAGCGTAGACCTGGCGGAGCTGCAAAAAAAGGAAAAGGAACGACGGAAGAAATTAAATCTCACAAAATTGAAACCAGGTAAGAAGAGTATCACGGATGTAAAGCCCAAGAAGAGATACACCTTTATCCAGATGCAGGGAAATCCCGGCAGTGAGCAAGAGTCAGAAGAGGGCCAATCGAAGCGTGCATCATCAAGAGGGAAGAAAGAAGAGGATGTCCAGAAGACCCAGGAATACTGGCAAAATCTAAGAAACCGGCTGGACAGCCAGGTTGGCGAATTGGAGCAGAAGATCGAAATCGACCAACTGACCATCAACAGCCTGACCACCCAGTATTTCAACATGGATTTGCCGTTGGAGAAGACAAGGTTGAAAGAGCGGTTGGATCGAATGAACAGCGCCATGGAGGAAAACAAACAGCGGTTACAGTCATTGAAGAATGAGCTGAACGACTTAGCCGACAAGGCCCGAAAAGCGGGTGTCCCGCCCGGCTGGCTCCGATAAACGTTCTGGTAGTAAGCAGTATACACGGGATAGTAAAACGTCGCCCAAAGTGGTGTGCAAAACTCTGTAGATATTGCAGGGCTGTTCAATTCTAAAGAATTTGACCCTAATTAAATTTCAACTTTTAAAAGGTTTTATTACGTTTTTTAGAAAAATAATTTGATACATAGATGGCTAATAATATCATTAAATCTAAAACAAAATAAAGTTAGGGAATAACCTGTATACCGCATGATAAAACAATTTATATGCAATACTATCAGTGAAAATAGAATGGTAATTGTGGTATAATTCCAAAAATGAAATCAATTGTAACTCCAACCTCTTATAGTTGAGTTATGGTGTTAAATTACAGAGGATTGTATGTCTTTGTAATTGTAGGTATTCGTAATGAAGAGGTAAAAATTCAGGCTTTATGATATCCGGGTGTTGATTTTTCTATTCTTGATTCTCTTTCAGAGTTTTTTTCTTAGGGGGCTATCGCTATAAACAATAAATTGTTGTATAACGATAGCCATCTTCCATTTAATTGTTGAAAATAATACAGAATACTTTTTGAAAATGCAAGCCCCCATGGAGCGAAAAAAATAATCTATGGGGTGATGGGAGAGTTGTCGAAGCGTTTCAAGGTTATTAGATGCAAATTCCATAATTTTGTTTATCGCAAGAGTGAGTACCGGTATGTTATAATGGGGAGTTTTCAAATATATTATACTGAAGGTAGGGCTCTGGTTGGCATGTCGGCGTGTAACAAATATGGGACGCCGTTCATGCCTGAATTCTGGCATTAAAGTTGCTTTAACTGGGGCATAAGGAGTAGGCATGAAGAGAGTCGGTTGGATCGTGATCTGCGTGATCTGTGCCTGGGCTTGTTTATGTACCCTTTCTGCCGACCAGGGGATAAGGGCGCTGATTTTCCAGTTGGATGCCGGGGAACCGCTCCGGCCTGTCCCGTTCCCCAGTCCCCGGTCCGCCGGCTTCCGGGTGATGAAGGCCAGGGCCTTTCAGGTAGCCCTGACTCCCGTAAATGACATTCTGGCAAGCGCCGGGATAAAGCAGGGTGTTCACCTGGTACTTTACAATACGCAGGAGGAGATCATCGCCGATCTGGGCACCTTCCAACTGCCCCTGCCCGCCATGCACCGGCAGTATATTACGAAGAACTGGATCGACCGTTTAAAAAACTTTCGACTCGAAAACAATTTGCCGCTGAACAGCCCGGAACTCGGAATTCTCGTCTATAAAGATATCAACGGCCGGATTCGAGGGGAGGTCCCGGTGGCCTGTCATTTCCAACTGGATCAGGAAAACCTTGAGTTGTGGAGACTCAATGAAATGATTGGGGCGAGAAATTTTGCCGGGGCAGAAGAGTTTTGCCGGCAGCAGACAGGGGTGGATCGGCAGGAGAGTTACCGTGTGTTGGCCGAGGCGCTGCACCAGGATGGACAGATATTGAAGGCCCTCTCCTGCTTTGAGAGAGCCGGACACTCCGGCGACAGGGCCCTGGTATACGGCCTTTTGGCCGACCAATGGAAACAGCAGGGGAAACTGCGCCTGGCCCGGGCGAATTATATCAAGGCCATCGGCGAATATGAATACCTGCTAAAACATTTTAATTACCCCTGGAAGGAGGCATACAGCCACAACCGGCTCCGCTGCATTAAGGAGAGAGAACGGCTGCCCATGTCGCCGCCGGAAAAGACCAGCCGCGACCAACTCCGAAAGATCCTGAAAAACACCGGCCAATACTGCACCGCCTTGAATGGCAGCGCCCTCTATTACGTCTGCATCGAGCACATCGAGGAGACCATCGACTATTCCATGACCGGCGGCCGGCTGAAATGGCACGCCTTTGACCGGAAGAGGAGAACCGGCCTCAAGACCCATATCTATCGTTATGACTACCAGTTGATCCAGGATGAAGACGGGATTAAGGAGACCCGGATACTGCTGCGCCGGGACAACCGGGCCTACCGGCTCAAAAACGCCAGATTGCTGAGCGTCGCCTACCGGTTCGGAAAACCGGTGTTTGGTCCCAGCGGGCTGTTCAGCATCTACTGGCAGTCCCGCCACGATTACAAAATCGTGGCTGAAGAGGAGTACAAAGGCGTACCGGTTGTTATCGTGGAGAGCATTCCCCTGGAGCCGGCGGCTGAAAACGCCCTGTTTGGCCGGGCCTGGATTCGGAAAGACGATTTCAGTATCTTAAGGATCGACTGGAGCCCCAAATCCATGGGCATTACCGATATCGTGGAACGGATTTCCGAATCCACCGGAAAGACCCCGGCCATTACGTTTACCATCGATTACGATTATGAGAAGAACGGCATCCGCTTCCCCAGCCGCTGCTGTGTCCAGGAGGCCTATGTGGATGAAGAGGGCAGCAAGTCGGTACTCGTCGATACCGTGGTGGAATACAAAAAGTACAAATTCTTCCGGGTGGAATCCCAACTGCACCGGCTGCGCCCCCTCCGGGAAAAATAAGAGATCGCTGTCGTCCCCTTGCTGTCAACAGCCGCTTCATTGACTCATTCAGGCCGATGGGGATTCTCTTGCCGGTGTTGGCGAAGTATGGTCGATCTCAACTGGCTGACGATTTGATCCATCTCTTCGCTGGTAAACCTGCCGGCTATGACGGCATCTCTGGAAATCACATCCTGGATAGTAGCCGCCAGCACAATCTTATGGTCCAGAAGGAGGGCCAATTTTTTACCGATATTTTGGGCCGTATATCGCTTCATTCTTCCGGCGGCCTCGTCGGTATATGTCAGGGCAATGGCTGGCTGGCCCCACTGATCCTGGGTCTTCATCACCCTCTCGAGGTCTGAGGTCGTTATCAGAGAATCGACCTTCACCACATAATAGCCAGGCTCCATTCGTCTCATATCGGTCTCCACGATCTCCAGGTCCTCCGGCAACCGGCCTCCATATTTCTTCAGCGCCTCCTCTCTGGCAGGAAATGGCCCGGCCGCCACCTCCTTAGTTTCCAATTTTAACTCCCCCGGCTGCCCGCCCCATAAAAGAGAGGGAAAAAAGATAAAAACCACTGAAATCCATGTCAAAACCCAAAAGATTCTTTTCATTTCTCGATTCCTCCTATACCTTCATTATCCACGATCCGGCCTAAAAAAGCAAGTGAATAGGTCAACCGGGAGGGGGGATCGGTTGTTTAATGGTGTGGGGCCAAAAAAACTTTTTGGGCCGACAGCAGTATATTAATACAGGTAAAGTCATGAGACATAACCATCCTGGAGTGAGGACAATGAGAATATTAAAAACCCTATGTGTAGCCGTGGGCCTGGTGCTGGCGCTGTTTGCCGCCTGTGACCCGGCCCGGCAGAGGTGACCTTCCAGATGCGACCCGGCCAGACGCAGCCGCTGATCCACTTCGACCCGGCGGTTCGCGGCCAGCCCCTCCACCTGATCCGCCTGGACGGCGAAGTTCTGGATTTTGCCGATCCGGCTGACGTCCGGATCGTCGAGTTCGACGGCTCCAGCCAGAAGGCCCTGGAATTTCAGCGGCACCCCGCCGAAAATATGGATCATACCATAGAGATGACCTACCGCCTGGATTTACCCCAGGGTTACCCCCGGTTTTCGCCGGATGTCAACGATATCGAGGGAATCGGCAATGAAGAGATATTTCCCACCCTCAACACCCCCCACGAACTGGCCCGGCACCGGATCTTCATCAACGTGCACGGCAGCAGCCCTTTCCGCTGCCTCGGCTCCGGTCTGGTGGAACCGGTGTCCGGGCCGGTTCAGGCCTGGGTGCTGGACAGCGAACGGGAGGTGGCCTCCTACACGCTGTTTTTCGTGGTCGTCCCGGCCGAGGATGTGCAGTACCGGACCAGGACGATTAACGATGTGGAGGTGCGGGCCGTGCGCTACGATTACCTCCGGTTTTACGACCAGTACCGCGACGACTGGCGCTATTTCGACTACACCCTGTCGGTCAAGGGTTATGCCCCCATGGTGGGTCTTCATCTGACCACCCGGTCCAGAGGTGTCTGGCAACTGGAGGGCTTTTTGGGCGGCGGCCCGCTGTTTGCCACCTGCCTTCACTTCCAGGGGATAGAGTGGCGGCACGAAAGCTACAACGGCTACTGGCAGGGCGATTGGGTCATGGAGGCGGTCAAGGCCCAGGTCTACTGGGGCCAGTTCCAATTTCATAGACCCACGGTCTACTACGACGGCCTGGCTGGCGCCGCCGAAGATTTCGACCTCGACCTCTCCGGCTTCCGCCTCAAACTGGGCCTCTCTTTCAAAATATAAGGAGATTGTGATGAAAAAACTGATTTTTTTATTGACTCTTGGTATCTTTTTGGTGGGGATTCAAACAAATGTTGAACTGAATGCCCAGGCAAACAACGACCCGGAAGAGAACTTTGAACATTTATGGAAAACCTTTGACCGGAACTACGCTATTTTTGGTGCCAAACGGGTGGATTGGGACGCCCTGTACAAAATCTACCGTCCACAGGTGACGCCCCGGACAACCGAGGATGAACTGTTTACCGTCATGTCAAACATGCTGGGCCATCTGAACGACAACCATGTCCGACTGATCACGCCCCAAAAACGCTTTACCTCCGGTATCTTGAGGGACCTGAAAATGGAGGATTTTTCCCTCGACCTCATTAAGAGCAAATATTTAAAGGAGAAATTTAAGACCGGGGTGAGAAATATTTTTACCTACGGCTGGCTCAGCGATACCATCGGTTATTTCCATTTCCGGGGCTTCGGATTCCTGGAACAGAGCCGGGAAGCCATCGATGAGATCATCGAGGAGTTCAAGGAGGCCCGGGGAATAGTGGTGGATGTGCGGCAAAATGGCGGCGGCGACGACCGGGTGGGTAAACTGATTGCCGATCGCTTTGCCGACCGCAAACGGTTGTATATGATCACCCGTATTCGCAGCGGCAAGAATCACGACGACTTCACCCCACCCCGGTACTGGTATGTAGAACCGGACGGGCCGCACCAATTCAACAAAACGGTGATTCTCCTGACCCACCGCCACTCGGTCAGCGCAGCCGACAATTTCACCCTGGCCATGCGGGTCATCCCCCATGTCACCGTGCTGGGAGATTTTACCTCCGGCTGTTACGCCGATGTCTACCGGGATCAACTTCCCAACGGCTGGGGATTTTCGGTTTCCTATAAATTGTTTACGGATCAGAACGGCTTCTGCTGGGAGGGCATCGGCATACCGCCGGACTTAAGGCAGACCAATTCAAAGGCGGATATTGAAAATAAGACGGACAGGGTGCTGGAACTGTCGGTAAAATTGATCGATTCCGGCAGCCTTAAGCCCCAAAAGGAGTCCGACAGTCTAACAAACATCCGCCAATCCCTGGCGGAACGCCTGGAACAGGCAATCGAAAAAGAGGGCATCGGGGCAGCCGTCACCGACTTTCAGCAGGCCAAATCCGGAAACCCGGAGACCTATTATATCGACCGGGAAGAGCTGGATATGCTGGCCAACCGGCTCATGTTGGCCGGCAAGCTGAAGGAGGCCATCGAGGTCTTCAAGATCAACGTAAACGAGCACCCACAGCACTGGATGGTCTACCACAACCTGGGCGGGGCCTACGCCCGGCAGGGAAACAAAAAATTGGCCGGGGAAAATTATCAACAGGCCCTTAAGCGAAACCCCGCCGCCTTCCCCTGGGAGAGGGAGGCCCGCTATACCATAGTCCTGGAGCAATCCCTGATGGAAAATGGTATTGTGGGGATGGTCAGGCAGTGCCGCAGCTTCTGGAAGAGTAACCGGGAGGAACTGAAGGAGGCGATGCTGAACCGGTTTGGCTATGAACTGCTGCAGAGAAAAAAGGTGAAAGCCGCCATTGAAGTTTTCAAATTGAATGTGGAATTTTACCCCGAGGCCTGGAATACCTACGACAGCCTGGCGGAAGCCTACATGACCGCGGGAAATAAGAAGTTGGCCATCAAAAATTATAAAAAGTCCCTGGAACTGAATCCCCAAAACGACAATGGCAAGGAGATACTGAAAAAACTGGAGAAAAAATAGAAAAGTAGAGAGGGTATTTATTAGAAGGAGATCAGGTAGCTGACCTTTAAGAAAAAACTCTGGGTGGTCTGGTAGTATTTTCCCGGGCCAATATTCGCTTCCCACTCCCGTCTGAGGGGGTTCCACTGCCGGTTCTCATGCAATGAACCGTAACCCAGGTGTACGACCGTGCCGGGGATGAGGGTAAATGAGGCCAAAAGATCCGACAGCACCATCTCCTGGTAGCTGTCATATTGGATTAAGGCCCTTATGAATAGGTACTTGTTAAATTGGTAGGTGGTACGGGATAGGAATATATGATAATCATAAATATCCTCGCCGTTAGAATGGCGGTCAAAATCGGTATACCCGTAAGAGAAGTATTGAGAGAATTTGTCGTTGGGCTGAAGCGTAATGGCCGTATGAAGCCGAAACCGGTCTCCTGAGAAAGGGTTTTCCTTATCGTAATATATCTGTTTGTCCAGATCGAAGCAGGTGTGCAGGTTGAGCCATTTGCTCAACTGGATGCCCGTGCTGCCGCCGATCCCCCCTTTCCTGAAGGTCTGGCCAGCCCAGCTTTCCTCGTCGATTATTTTGTAATAGAGGGAAAGGTATCCCTGTTTGGTAAATTGTGAATCCACCCCGATCATAAGGTCGTTGTCGTCCATCTTGGTAACCGTATCGTGCAGGTGAGAAGCGTAAATATAGGGGGCAAATCGATGAAACCAGGGGAGCTTCTCTTTGTTGGGGAAAAACCTCGGCGACAGGTAGGCCTCCACCGAGGCAATACCGGTACGGTTATAAAAAGCCGTGTCCATCCTGAAGTCCCTGGCGAAATGCTCGACCACCAACTCTCCATAAAAGGAGCGGGTAGAATAATTATATTCTGCGCTCAAGGCCCCGCCTTCATACTTGCCGACACCGGCCGGATCATTGGAAAAGCTGTAGATATAGCTCGCCTCCAGGGCATGGTTCCCCCAGAAGCGAAAGGTAAGATCGGTCCCGATTGCCCGGTTATATTGGTCCCCCAGTTCGCGGCCGCTGTAGAGGGCCCCGATGTAATTGCCGTCCCCCAGGCTGAGCTTTCCCCGGCCTATCCGGAAGTCGGCGTTTTTCCCCCGGTAGGGATTGATCTCGCCGGCCTCAAACTCCCGTCCCGCCCATTCGTCACCGGCTGCTAAAAAGCCAAAGGAAGTCTTGCCGATTTCGCCGGTCAGCCTGGCCCCCCAGGCCGGGTCGACGATCTTGCGGGTATGTACGGTAGTCAGCATGTTTTCACCGGGTCCCGCCAGGTCGAACAGGTCGCCGGCCTCCATGAAAAACGGCCGCTTCTCACTGTAGAAAATGGGATATCTGCGGTTCGCCACCACCTGGAACTCATCGCTCTCCACCTGGCTGAAATCGGGATTTACGGTTGCCTCCACGGTAATGGAGGACGTAATACCATATTTGGCGCTGAGGCCGATTTCCGCCGTATCGTCCGGGGCGGACCAGGCTGCCGGGCTTTGCCTGTCCCAGATAGAGTTGTAGGTCAGGGAGGGCAGGAACTCGAGTTTTAATTGATGATCCAGCTTCCCGTAAACAACCTTTGTGGTTGAATTGATTATCCCCTGGCCCGGATCGATGGCCGGCCAGGCACCACTCATGCCCAGGCGGCTGATCCTCCGCCAGAACAGCACATTTAACCCGACATCCTTACCGCTCTTAAACCGAATGCTCTTGAGGGGGAGCTTGATTTCGACAATGTAGCCGTCGTCGACGACCTGGCCAGAGCTGTACCACACCCAGTCCGGCGCACCGTTTTCACCGCTGGCCGGGGTATTAAATAAGTCCCCCTGCATACCGCTGGGATTTACAAAGAGTTCATAAAGGCTCTGCCGATTGCCGTTGGCATCTAACCCCAGGCCCACCCAATCGTCATTCCACAGGTTATCCCTCTTGGTGACCGACGTCTTGATCTTCGCCGCCTCTGTATCGAAACAGTAAAAAGCAAAATAGAGGTTGTCCGGATCGTAGGCCATCCAGACCTGGGTCTTCTGGGGCAGCACATCGCCGTCCAGGGGATTATAGGTGATAAAAATATCATCCACCAGCGGCCCCGCCTTCCAGACCTCGTCATCCAGGAGGCCGTCAATTTGGGGGGGGACCTTTGCCACAACCGGTTTCAACACTCTGATGGTTTGTTTTACCGTTGTTTCGGCTTCACCATGTACCGCGTAAATGAAAATCAAAACAATAAACAGGAGTGATAGAATCTTCATATAAAAAATACTCTATTTTTTTCAAAAAGTTTCACTTGCAAAGAGTTTTGTCCACCACCTCTTTTCCAGCTTCATTCGCAGCCTCACAGTGCCTTCCCCCTAATTCCCCGCACTGCCGTCGCCGTTCCCGGTTCTCCTGCCTTTTAATCCCAATTAAGATCATCACTTTTCGCTGCGGCTCTATAACTTCGGCCTCTGTGTCCTCTTCCTCAGTCTTCTCAGATTCCCGGGCATAATCAAACCTCTTGCCCAGATCCTCGGCAATGGCATCGCAGCCCGCAACACCGTAAAGGCCAGGGATTTGTCTCCCAGCAGGTACAATGACTTGATGTCCTCGGCGGTAAGATTAACGGCAAACGAGAGGGTCGCCTCGATCTCTTTTTAGTTTTTGAATCACAGGTAGGCAAATATTTATAGAGAGACTTTTCGGGTGTACCGTTTTTTTATCTTGCTGGCAATGGGCAGAACTTAACGATGTGCCGGATGAGCTTGACAACAAAAAATTGGAAATGGTAAAATTTACCATGCTGCGGCTAAATAGAAACTATATTTATATCCAACAATGGAAAGAACACAACAAGGCTCTTTCCAAATTCATATACAAGGAAACCCTAAACGATTTAAAGAAAGCGCAAAAGGAGGTGTCGTGAAAAAGAAAAAGATCATCCTGATCATTGCTTTGCTGGCCGTTCTGGTAGTTTTAATATATTGGCCAGTTAAAGCCGGTATCGGCTATGCCCCTGGATTCGATGTTGAGGGCCCAATGGGATTACCCGCCTGTATTTGTGATTATTGGCCGCCATATTGCTGGTGCGGTCGAATAAACTAATAAATAATACATGAAGAGCCTTGTTGTGTTTATCTATAAAAAAGGAGTCTGGAATGAAACGATGTCTCGTATCCTCACTTTTGATCATCTTTGTATTGAGCGGTTTTGTTTATGGTGAAAAAAGATTTGAATTGATTCAAAAATACACCGGGGACCAGATCTTTGGCAGGTATTTTTTCGATGCCGCGGTGGACAAAGACGGCGATTTGGTTGCCGGTTTTTCCATACCCGGCTGCATGGTCATTAATGCTAAGGGCATAAACGAACTGGGGCCTTACGGCCAGGGACCTGGAGACCTGGACGGATACTATACCATATTTATACTCGATAACAACGATCTGGTGGTGGAAGGCGCCGTCGGCAAGCTCAAGGTATTTGAAAAGAAAAACGGCAAATATACCTGGAAAAAAACCATCTGGAAACAGATGGGCCATAGGGCATTTGCTGTATATGACAGTCTATTTTATGATGAGAAGTGGTACTTTTCCGGCTTCGGAAGCTATTATGGCCCCAAAAGTAAAGAGTTCAAGGTATATTACCTCAAGGTATATTCGTCCGAAGGGAAATTTATTAAAAACATGGTGGAGGAGGTCTTTCCCAGGCCCAATAAATACCACCGCATGGATTCCTATCTGGCTTTGTATAAAAACAAGGTTTATTTCCTGATTGAAAACAGGCTGCACCTGAGGATCATCTCTCCCACAGAGTTGAAGGTAGAAAGAGAGGTACAATTGGAGACCCCAGACTATTACAAGCCCATGCCCAAAGATCACTACTCCTTACCGGGAAAATTCCAACCTGGCAGCACCGCAGATTTCCGTAAAGAACAGTACTTCTGGAAGACCAGTTATTCCCGTATCGTCAATGCCTTGATCGAGGGCCACTGGCTGGTGATACAGATCAGGACTTGCTCTGAAAAGCTGAAGAGATTCGCCCTGCTGTTTTACAACGCCGACAATTTCAAACTGGAACGAACGGTTTTCACCGACGATCTCCTGCTGGCTTCCCGTGACGGCAAATATTACTTTTTCAGAAACGGCAATCCCAGCTATGATGAAGAGGCGGACGAGGCGGTCATCAACATCTACCGGTTTAAAGATGAAAAAGACAAAAAGTGAACGGTTGAAAAGAGTGGACTTCTACGAGCACATCCACAGCGTCCTTACCCCGGTGATGGTTAAACTGAAAAACGGCAAAGTAGCCAGTTACCGCTATATCACCCCCTAACCCTTTCTGCCGCCCCGCTCGTCTTCAGGAAGGGGGCCTATTGAAATAAGAAGAGAATTCTTTTAAAATGGTTTATTAAAAAAGGTAGAGAGTGTGAAGAATGGATAGAGTTGTTCAAACACGACGGGAGCGGCCGGGAAAAGCGGCTGTTTTAGGGACATGCCTGTTGGTGGGGTTAATCTGGGGAACCGTCGGCTGCGGCTCTCTATATGGAGAGGCCCCCGGCTTGAAATATTTTAAGAACTATTCCCCGGAAGTCTACATACTCCAGCCCCAGAACTGGTGCATCGTCCAGGACCGGCGGGGCATCATGTATGCGGCCAACCATGGCGGCGTACTGGAGTACGACGGCGTATCCTGGAGAACCATCATGATACCCAACCAGACGGCCCGCTCCATAGCCGTCGATGATGCCGGGACCATCTTTGTGGGCGGCGTCGACGAGCTGGGATACCTGGAACCGTCCCCCCAGGGGCAGTTGGAGTATATCTCCCTGCTGGCACATATTGATCGGGGTAAGAGAAATTTCGGCAGCGTCTGGAAGACCCACGCCATCGCCGACGGCGTCTTCTTTAGAACCTCCCGCTATTTATTCCGCTGGCACCCGGCACGGCAGCAGATGACGGTGGCATTGGCAGCGAAACAGGGAAAAGCGGACAAATTCAACGGCTCCTTTACCTGCGGGGAAAAATACTTCATCAACCAGCGCAGTGTGGGGCTCCTGCAACTGGACAACGATTCCTTCAGCCTCATCCCCGGGGGTGAACGCTTTGCCTCCATAAAGACGGTGTTTATGATGGCCCCTTACGATGGTTCCGGGGAAAAATTGCTGATCGGCACCCGGGAAGAGGGATTCTTCATCTATGACGGTAAAGGGGTGAGGTCTTTTACCACCGAAGTCGCCGCCTATTTGGAGGAAAAGAGGGCCAGCCACGGCATCGGCTTAGCCCGCTCGCCGGGCCACCTGGCCATGGTGACCCTGCGGGGTGGCCTGGTTATTACCGATATCCAGGGGAATATAAAATACCGGTTTGACAAAGACGTCGGCCTGCCGGATAACAACGCCAAGTATGTGTTCGAGGATGCCCAGGGCAACTTGTGGGCCGCACTGGATAGGGGGCTGGCAAAAATTGAGTATTTATCCCCCCTTGCCGTCTACGATGAAGATCACTACGATTTACCCGGCCTGGTATATTCGGTGACCCGTCACGGCAGCGGACTGTATGTGGGCACCAGCCAGGGTCTGTTTTACCTGGGGGCAGCGGAGGATAAATTCAGGCCTGTTGCCGGCATAGCCAGTGCGTGCTGGTCTCTGCTCTCCACCGATAAATCGCTGCTGGCTGCCACCGATGTCGGGATTTTCCAGATCGAAGGCAGCAGCATCCGGGATATCAGCGGAATCCACGCCCTCGTTTTGCACCGCTCCAGGCAAGACCCAAACCGTATATGGGCGGGGATGCGGGATACCCTCATCGCGCTGTATCGAGATCCCAATCGGGCTGAGATTCGCTGGCCGGTAGAGTATCAATATAAAGAGGTAGACCAGCAAGTTCGCTCCATCGCCGAAGACCGGCAGGGGCGTCTGTGGCTGGGGGTCCTGCCCTCGGGGGTGATTAAAGTCGATTTTGCCGGCATCGGCAATACTTCGGATTACCGTATTACCCGGTACGGTGCCGCCCAAAAACTTCCCCCCGGTGAGATACAGGTTTGTTGGGCCGGTGGGCATGTGATGTTTGCCACCGCCAACGGGGTGTTTCGTTACGACGACGAGAAAGACACGATGACAGCGGACGACACCCTGGGCAAGGAGTTCTCCGGCGGTTTGCGCAAGGTCTTCCGGGTCAGGGAAGACCGGCAGCGTTCCATCTGGCTTCATGCCAACGGCCAGAATTACCGGGCCGTCCTTCAACCAAACCACACCTATGCCGTAGAGGAGAAACCACTGGCCCGGATTCCTGTCAGTGCCCAGGTCAATGACATCTACCCCGACCCCCTGGATAAGGTGACCTGGTTTGCCAGTCATGAGGGATTAATCCGTTACAGCCCGGGTGTAACCAAAGATTATGAACAGGAGTATTATGCCGTCATCCGGCGGGTATCGGTAAACGGTGCCCCTCAATTTCACGACTTCCGTATTGCCCCGGCAGCTTCACATCCCCTGCCGGTGTTTGACTATAAAAACAGGAACCTTCGCTTCGAGTTCGCCGCCCCCTTTTTCGAGGACGAGAGCCGGACCCGGTACCGCTGTCTCCTGGAGGGCTACGACCGCCACTGGTCCGACTGGCAGCGGGCCAACCAGGTGGACTACACCAACCTGGACGCCGGTACCTACACCTTCCGGGTATCGGCCCGCAACGTGTACGGCCTTCTAAGCCGCGAAGCAATATTCCGCTTCAAAGTCCGTCCCCCCTGGTATCTCACCTGGTGGGCCTTTGTGCTCTATGTACTGCTGTTCTTCCTGACCGTGTTCTTATCGGTCAGGTGGCGCTCCATGAAGCTGAAACTGGAAAAACAAAAACTGGAACAGGTGGTCAAAGAACGGGCCCGGGAGATCCATGAAAAGAACCAAAAACTGGAAAAACAGACCCGCCTGCTTATAGACCAGGCGGAAAAATTGAAAGAACTGGATCATGCCAAGTCCCGGTTCTTCGCCAACATCTCCCATGAGTTCCGCACCCCCTTAACCCTGATCATCGGCCCACTGGAGCGCCTGCTCTCCGGTCATCTACCGGAGGAGACCAAAAACAGGCTCGACCTTATGCACCAAAACGCCCACCGCCTGCTCACCCTCATCAACCGGCTGCTGGATCTCTCCCGCATCGACAGCGGCAAGATGAAGCTTACCGCCGCGCCCCAGGATATTGTCTCTTTTTTAAGAGGCATCCTCTCTTCCTTCGAGCACCTGGCCCGGCAAAGTGGACTGAACCTGAGATTCCAGGGCCCGGCCGAGCCCATTACCCTCTACTTCGATGCCGAAAAGATGGAAGAAATATTCGGCAATCTCCTTTCCAATGCCGTCAAATTTACCCCCGACGGGGGAGACATCGTCGTTTCGGTCAAACAGGTCATGGAGCCGGGAGAGGACTTTCCCGCCGGCTCACTGGAAATTTCGGTGCGGGATACCGGCATCGGCATTGCCAAAGAACAGTTGGCCCATATTTTCGACCGCTTCTACCAGGTAGAGTCCCATGAGTCTTACCGGCGGAAACACAAGAGAAGCGGCAGCGGCATCGGCCTGGCCCTGACCCGGGAACTGGTGGCCCTCCATCACGGCAAGATAGACGTCCACAGCAAGGAGGGCGGCGAAGACAGCGGCAGCGAATTTATCCTCCGCTTTCCCCTGGGAAAAGCCCACCTCCAGCCCGACGACATCGCCGCAGAATCCCCTGGAACCGGGGGCTACGAACGAATACAGGCGGGAGCCGTGCTTGAAGAAGAGATCCCCGGCGAATGTGGGGAGAGCCGTCAGGATACCGGCCGCCCCACCGTGCTGGTGGTGGAGGACAACCCCCAGATGCGCCGGTTCATCCGCGAGTCCATCGAATCCCGCTACACCGTGGTGGAGGCCGAAGACGGCCGCGCCGGAATTCATCAGGCCCTCGAGGCCATGCCGGATCTCATCGTCAGCGACATCATGATGCCCGAAGTCGACGGTTACGAACTGTGCCGGACACTCAAGACCGATTTTAAGACCAGCCACATCCCCATCATCCTGCTCACCGCCAAAGCCTCCCAGGGCAGCCAGATCCAGGGCTTAGAGACCGGGGCCGACGATTACATCACCAAACCCTTCAATACCAGGCTATTGCTCAGCCGTATCAAAAATCTCATCGACCTGCGCCGCCAACTGCAGGAGAAGATCCAGCGGCAGATGCTGCTGCAGCCCGAAGAGATCAAGATCTCCTCCATCGACCAGCGCTTCCTGAAACAATTGCATAAAATCATAGAAAAAGAGTTGTCCGATCCCGATCTCAACGTGGAGGCCTTAAGTGAGAAGATGGACATCAGCCGGGTCACCCTGAACAAGAAGATCCTGGCCCTCTCCGGCGAGACCGCCACCGATTTTATCCGCTCCTACCGCCTCAAACGGGCGGTAAGGTTGCTGGAAGCCAACTTCGGCACCGTCACCGACGTGGCCTTTGAAGTGGGTTTCTCCAGCTCCGCCTACTTTACCAGGTGTTTCCGGGAAAAGTTTCACCGACTCCCCTCCGTCTACCTGGGAAAGGCAACGATATAGCAAGGCCTGGAATATTGGAATGTTGGAATAATGGAATGATTGGGGAAATAAGTCCCGGATTCTTAAACTTCTGAAATTTTATCCATTTTTATAGTATTTTTATCATATGTGATAGATTCCCCGCCTCCGCTTCCGCTACAATAGCGCCAGATCGTGGGACATGGAAACATGGAAAACGGTTAAAAAAATTAACAATGGAGGTAACAAATGTCTGAACAAAAGGGAAATGTGGTAATCGACGAAAGAGGGGTGGGGAGCGATCCCCTGGAAATCATCCTGGATGATCTCGACACCGGCAAGTTCAAAGTCACCCTGCCGCTGTCATGCGATCTGCAGCTCTCTTCGGTAACGGAAAACGGTAAAGGGATACCGATCTCTTCTATAGAGATTCGGGATACCCGGACCATTATCAAGGTGCCGCCCTCCGCCCCCCAATGGAAATTAAAGGTCATGAATTCGCCGGGTCCTTCGCCTACCGATCCCACCGGCAACCCGGTATCCGCCGGCGAGGATGAGAGCGGCGACAGATTCAGTAAATATGCCGTTCAATTTGCCGATTGGCTGGTAAAGGAAAATCGCGATCTGGACAAGGATACCCAGGAGATTGCCCGCCGGGTCCAGACTGCCAGGAGGGAAATCGTTATCCAGAAACAGGACACCTGAAAGAGGACAGCGTGGATGAAAAATGAACGAATTCCCGGGAGATGAAACCATGGTCAAACCATCGGCAGCGGCAGCCATCGATATCACCGTGCAGAACCGACTGGTCAAGGAGAAGCGGGATATCAATGTCTACCATCACGCCAACCGCAGCGCCCACATTATCAGTTCCAACAGTTCCCTCACCCGCGGCATCAAACCGGCGGAGGCAGACGATTACCTGCACATCTCGGTGGTGAGCGGTCCCGGTCACCTGCGGCATTACTGCGTCCTGGATCTGCCCGCTTTCCTGGATTTCCGCTTCTCCCTGATCGGCGAAGCCACCCTCCTCCACCAGGGCGGGCGCACACTCCTGCGCATCCCGCCGGGCCCGCCCACCTGGGAACTCAAGATGACCATCCCCAGTCAGTCCCCCTTCATCCGCCCCAGAACCGAAGACTATATTACCGTTGCCGATGACGACCAATGGCCGGCCCAATCACCCGGGGAAACATAACAGGAGGTTTTAAAAATGGAAGACGAACAGTGTTTAAACGGTTGTACCGGTGAGTCGACAGAGTCGGCCAATCAAAATTATCATGATGTGTTAACGGCCAGCGGCGAACGGAAGATCCGCGGCAGCGACAGCGGACTGCCGCCCCTGCCCGAGCCGCTGGACATGCCGCCGCCGGATCAATCGACCCAGGATTCCGCCAGGGCTTCGCAGCCGAAAGTATTGCCCGGCGGCTGCTACTACATCCGCCTAATCCCCACCTCGCTGCATACCCCTGCCCGGTTTCAATACGAAGGCAGCCTGCGCATCCAGCGCAGCGGAGCCGCCATGATGGCCAGCGGCGACCTTTACAAAAAGGACTTTTGCCAGTCCCCCACCTTTTGCCCCTCTTTCTCAGACCAGGATGACCGCCACCACGATATCCCCGTATTTCCCCGCCAGCAGTACGCCTACTACCTGCGGGTCACCCGCCTGTGCCAGGAACCCGGGGGGGGTGAGAGTATCGTACTGGAGATGGAACCCTACCGGTTCGATTATGCCCGCCGTACCTGGGGTCGGGGCGATCCCCTGAGCGCCGCCGTCAAATTTTCCACCGGCCCCGACGGCATCCACTACTGGCGCGGCGACATCCAGACCGGCTCCGGTATCGTGCTGGGACAACTGATGATGGTCCGCATCTCCCCCTACCTGCGCCAGGCGGTGATCGAGATCGACCGGGTCCCGGCGGCCAACTCTCCTTACGATAAACACCAGGGCCATTGGGAAGCGGTCTTTCATGGGGCCGGCTGGCAGGTCAGCGTCAATATCAGCAATGACGACGTGGAAGAACCAGAAGATTACAGTTGGTCCAATGCCGAGCTGCACCAGAAGATGTTAAAATACCGGGAGACCGTCGACCTGGATAAGCAGTGGCACTACCATCTCCTGGCGGTGCGCAAATTGGACGACGAGGCCTTCGGCGTCATGTACGACAACACCATCAGCGGCGTCAACGACATCCCCCGTGAGGGTGCAGCCATCGCCTCTCAGGTGGTCTTTCCCGATGAGGCGTGCTGGGGCGAGTGCAAACAAAAACCTTTTGGCGAATGCCAGATCCCCTACATCCGCACCGCCATCCACGAGATCGGCCACGCCATGATGCTCTACCATCCCGACAACCCCTACGAAAACTACATCATGCAGAAGACGGTCCAGATCGCCCACAACGCCGCACCGCCGCAGCGGTTTCCCCACAATGTCGAGTGGTCCTTCTCCCCCAGGGATATCCGGCTGCTCTGTCACCTGCCGGATATCGCCATCCGTCCCGGCGGCGTCTCCTTCGGCACTCCCCACGACCGCCTGCCGGTCAATGTCCGGGACGAGGTGGTGGAGGCCGAGGGCCTGGAACTCCGCGTCTCGCCGCTGCACGAAATCGTACCCATCGGCGCACCGGTGCGCATCAATTTCACCCTTACCAACCGCTCCGATAAACCCAGACTGGTGCCCGGCAGCCTCAGCATGAAGACCGGTCACGTGTCCGGCCGGGTAATAGATCCCCTGGGTTCTGCCCAGGATTTTGCCACCATCATCCGCTACACCCGCGATGTCATGCCCCAGGAACTCCAGCCGGCCGACTTCCTCAGCCATTCGGTCACCCTGCTGTGGGGCACCGAAGGCCCCCTGTTTCCCACCTCCGGCTACTACCGCGTCCTGCTGGAGCTCCGCTGGGACTTCGAAGGGGTCCAAATCAGGATTGCCGGCAGCGCCGGCCTGATGGTCACCCCGCCCAAAGACGACGACCACGCCAGGGCCGCCCTCAGGATCTTCTCCAACCCCGACACCATCCTGGCCTTAGCCATCGGCGGCGAGCACCTGGAAAAGGGCAACGAGATCATCGCCGCCGCCGTCAACAACCCGGTCCTCAAACCCCACTACGACCTGATCGCCGCCAAACGGGAGAGCCAGCGCTTCTTCAAAAAGCAGCCCAACTTCCGGAAAACCAGCGAAATCGTAAACGAAAAAACAGTCATGAGCCCCGCCGAAGTCGTTCGCCTCGCCAAGATCCTCCGCAACTTCGCCCCCGAAACCCCCAAAGCCACCGTCACCAAAATGTACACCCTCATCCAGACCAAAGCCCGGGAAGTCTCAGCCGAAGACAAAGTAGCCCCCCTGCTCGATGAAATCCAACAAACAATAGACAAATAAAGGGAGACCCATGATATTTATATTAAAGGGGGAAAGAACAAACCCAACAAAGCCAGGCCCTTCCCAGGCCCCCCCTGGAGGGCCTGGCCCCTTCCTTCTCTCCCCCCACCAAACTTCAGGAGGCAAAAAATGACAGATAATAAGACCAAAACATCGGAGATAAACATTCTCCACCTCTCCGATCTCCACTACGACAGTTCAAAACCCAAAGACACCCAAATCGTCTTAGATGCCCTGTGGAAAGACCTGGACCACTTCCCAAACATCGACCTCATCCTCTTCACCGGCGACCTGGTAAAAATTGGAGACAAAAAAGACGATTTTAAAAGAGCTTACGAAGTCTTTATCGATCCCCTATTGCAAAAAACGAAGCTGACCAGGAACGAATTTTTCATCGTCCCCGGCAACCACGACATGCAGATGAAAGCAATCGACTCCATCACCGAAGAGGGTCTAAGAACGGCACTGATCGACCGTGAGACCCTGAATGCTTTCTTAGACAAAGAGATCGAAAAAGATTTTCCCCATATCGAAAGATTGGACCACTTCAACGCCTTTAAAAGTCAATTTCACTCAACGCACACGATCACTTCCAACAAATTATTTTCCACCCATATACTCCAAAAAAACTCCGCCAAAATCGGCATCGCCTGCCTGAACTCCAGTTGGCGGGCCACCGGCAAAGCCGACGGCTATGATAACGGCAAACTTTTAATCGGCGAACGCCAGATTTATGATGCCTTCCAGGACATCAAGGATTGTAATATTAAGATTGCCCTGTTTCATCACGCCTTAGACTGGCTCAGCGAATATGATCTCGGCGATGCCAAAAAAATGCTCTACCGGGAATTCGATCTCATCTTCTGTGGCCACCTCCACGACCCCAACCTGGAACTGGTCCAGAACTTCGGCAACCAAACCCTATTGATCCAGAGCGGCTGTCTATACAAAGGCAGATCTTATTATATTGGATATTCGGCCTTTCAACTTGATGTCCAAAAAGCCGAAGGTACCATATATCTGCGAACCTACTTTGACGACCGCCATGAATTCGACAGAGCCCTCAACAAATGCAAAGACGGACAGGTTTCAGTAAAACTGATAAGAAAAAATGGAGATGATGAAAACGAATCTAACAGTTCTGAAAAAAAAGGAAGTAAAATGAAAGTGAAAATAGGAAAGGTTGGAGGAGGAGTGATAATTGGGGAGGAAATAGCAATCAATACTGAAATCAAAAATGATGAGCATCGAAGCCGTGATACTTCAATGGATGTCGATATCGGCACTGTTGGTGAAGAAGTAGAGGTTGGGGGATATATCAAAAAAAAATTGGAGAGGTAAAATGGAAAACGAGATAATAACTTTCATTCTGCCCATTTTAAATGATTTACGGCAATTTCTGTTCCCCAACGAGTTTTGCATTGCCATTAACTCGGTGATTTTTCTTCTGTTATTTGTCACCTTATTGGTCAGTCGGCACACGATCAAGCGGTATAGAAAGCGTGAGAAACGTACACTAAAAAAGGTAGAGCGTAAAGTCGATGAAAAACTTTCCCGTCTGAGAGCACCATTAGAATCCGTCAATACCGAAGAAGCGAAGGAGGATGGAAGAAAAGAGGAGATCCCTGACCTGTTGATGAATATTAGAGACCTCCAGGAAGGAGTGACGCGAAAGAGTATTATCTATAAAAGGCTGGACACCATTGAGAGATTGCGAAAATACCGGGTCAAAATTAGTGCCGACTTTCTACAACAAGATGCCCTGACTTCTGAAGCATCGAGGCTGGGGGTTACTCTTCCGGGATTCTCCAGGGATTTGGCCATGATATTGGGTCTATTTGGCACCTTTATCGGCCTGGCCTTTATGGTTACGAAAATCAGTATGCTGCTGCCCAACCCCAATGCTCTCACATTTTCTATTTCCGGTTTAAAGTCTTCAATCGCCAACATGGAAACCGTTTTTCAGGGAATAAAAACCGCCTTTTCCACCAGTATCGTGGGAATATTAACCACCATAATATGTATATATCTGAACTTTCGTATTCAGCGGAACCAAACCGCTTTCTTGCATAAACTGGAGAACTTCACCGTTGAAAAGTTAATCCCGGTAACAGTTCCGCCTGTCCAGAGCGAGCATCCCCTGGAGAATATTGCTATACATCTCCAAGATTCATTCGATAACTTAGAGTTCATTATAACCCAGAACAAGGATACTATCGAAAATTTAAGTACCATTCAAGGCTCTTTTAAGACCATCGTGGATGAAGTACGGGATATCACCAAGAGAGAAGCATCGCGAAATTTTGAAGGGGTGCTCACGCTGCTCAAAAAGACCAATGAATCGATTATAGGCATCGTGGATCAGTGGCCGAAGATGGTAGAAGCTATGAAAGGACAGGGTAAAGTAGCGAAAGAGGAAATCAATTCCCTTATAGACGTGATGAGAAAGCAGCAGGAGACCTTTTCTAAAGAGGTCAACCGGATCATGAGAATCAAGGAAAAGGGATTGGTAGTAATTGTACCCTCCTTGAGTTCCTTATTTAATAATAAATACATCGCCGCCACCGCAGCATTGGCGATTATTTTTTTGATTATCTTATTGGTAGGATGCTGATGGAATTTATAAAAGATAAGACCAATACGTCTTCTCCAGACAGAGGCGTAAATTTCTGGCCTGGATTTATCGATGTGTTTGTTTCAATTTTGATGATATTTTTTCTCATTGCCTTCTTGAGGCTCATTTTAAATACCGAAGCGTTTGAGATGCTGCGGGTGAGATCCTGCCAGGAAGAATTCGTTGAAGAACTTACCCGGGCATTCGCGGCTGAAATAAAAGAGGGAACAATCAAAATCGTAACACACGGCAATTTGCAGCAGATTACCTTCAGCAGCGAAATACTGTTTAAATCGGGAGATGCAAAACTCTTAAAACGCGGCAAACATCTGCTTGCCAGCCTGATACTCATTTTTGATTGGGCTGAAGAAAAGGCAAAATTCAAACAAATCCAGGTGGAAGGTCATACCGACAATGTGCAGATTTCCGGTCGCCTGAGAGAGGAGTTTGCCTCCAATTGGGAACTGTCCGCCCAAAGGGCCATCAATGTGGTGAAGTTTTTCCATTGGTTTATTGAAGAAGAATTTGTTCATCTGGAAAGTAGTCTTTTCTCGGCCAATGGCTATGCCGACCAAAAGCCTGTAGCATCGAATGACACAACAGAAGGTAGGGCATTGAATCGACGAATCGAGATCCGGGTGGTATATTTCAGTGATCTCGAAAAAGAGATGAAAGAGAACCATGATGAATCGGCAGCACAGACATTCTAGAAGTAAAACCGATTTTATCCTTGAAAAAACTTTGTGGCGCTGGCAAAACGGCTGGTATAACGATAGCCGGGTATCATACCTGTTGACTCAAGAAATCGATAACCTGTCCACCCGATCTGCTCAATTTAGCGGCGAGAGGGAGTGTTTACGCCGTTTTCGCCTCCAGGAATTGATCCGTTTTGACGATATCCTTGGTGAGATACTGCGAAACGTCGAAAGGGTAGAATTCAAAAAAGCAGTAAAAAAAATCAGGGAAGCGGAAATCATCATCAAAGATTTGGAAATGACTTTACCGATGATCAAGCGGTATGACGCAGTACAAGAATTGATTGATGAACTGAACGAGCTTACCGGGGCACCTCTATTTGTTGATACAACAACCCAAAAAGTAATCGCCGATTTGCAGGAAAGCAGTCGGGGATATCTCGAAAAAAGACAAACCCATAAGGCAGAGTTGAACTTATTCATCTGCCGCCAGGAAATAGAAAAATTATTCCATCGAGAGATGGATACCGTAAAGTTTGAGCAATTGAAAAAAAAGGTAGAGAAACTGGCGAATGTTCTGGAACAAATACACGCTGTAAAATTCCATGCTGAGGAGAGGGACAAAAATACAGACTTTTCCATGATAGACAAGCTCAAAAGCTTGATCGATAGTTATTACCTGACCCTGGCCGAAAGGTTGCTTGAGGAATTTGAACTCCAGATCAGCGATAGAAATTTGTTTTTCTTTGTGTCAAGGGAAACCACTCAATCCTCGCAAAATACAAAGTCGAGAGGTAAAGGTCATTTTCCCGAAATAGACAAAAAATATGTTAACTATTGGGACCACGCGGCGAAACAATTACTTAAAATAGATCTCAAGGTTAAATTAAATCATTTAAAAGACATCGCCAGTCAAATTAAAAAAATAATTGAAGATATAGCAAGAAAGAACAAAAATAAGGAGAAGTAAAATGGAAAATTTAACCGAATCTTTTGGGGTTTTAAAACCCAATGTCGCCCCTGTACCGAGGCAGGGTTATAGAGTTGTTATTTTTAAGGAAAAAAAGGACTCAAAGACCCTTTATAAAATTCTAAATGAGGACGGTAAGCCGTCAAAAGGTGAGGATGGCAAACCCATAAAAACCGGGTTTCTCTCTCTAAACCGCAATTATGTTGCCTATGCGGTAAATGCCAATCCCAACCTCAGCTTTGATAGAAGTTCCACCTTTATGTTACCGACCCAGCACAAGAATTTTACCCTTAGTTGTAGAGTCTACTTCCAGGTATCCAATCCAGGACCCTTAGCTGTCCGGTTTCGGGATGATCCCCTGCGACTCATCTGGAATGAAATGGAGAGTCAGTTCAGGGTCAATATCAAGAAGAGCAAGATTACAATCGATGATGTGAAATCCCGTTTCGACGAAATCGAAGATATCATTTTGTCTGAGAAATCTTTAAAAAGTATTCGACACATTGCAGATAACTATGGAATAAGTATTGAAAAGATTGTCATGCACCATACCCTTTCAGAAGGCGACCTGGAGTTGGACAAGGCGGGCGATAAGCATGATGTCGAAAAGGCGCTAGATGCCTTAAATAAAGAGAAGGCAAAGGCAAAAAGAGAAGAAGAGTTAGAAGCCAAAGCTCATGAGTTGATGCTTAAGAGAATGGAGAGTGCCTCAGAAGCGATAAATAAAACATACGAACAATTCCCCGTTGCCGTAGAACAACTGGCTAAAAATGTTGATAATCCTGAAAAATTTACAAAATCTATGGATGCTTTTATGGGAGTGGTGCGGGAGCATTTCTCCACCCCCCAAAACCTGGGCAATCCTCGAAGTATTCCAATAGTTGATGAAATGCAAAAGAATTTGGATATCGGCGAATCAGGATCTTCGGGGGATCTTAGAAAGATTCTTATGGGAATTATGAACGATATTAGAAACTCTGGATGCAACAATGAAGATAAAAGGGAAATGCTCGCCATTGTAACTCAGATTATGGGTGAAACATATCGTGAGGAAAAAGCAGATTTCGAAGTGATTGAGCAG
Source organism: uncultured bacterium (assembly GCA_965603365.1). Taxonomy (GTDB): domain Bacteria; phylum Acidobacteriota; class Aminicenantia; order UBA2199; family UBA2199; genus JAHELQ01. The sequence continues at coordinate 48,455 of CBFDCR010000008.1, read as the reverse complement.
CAACTTAAGCGACTGGAAAGGTACACAGTGGAACATCGAAAAATTTTTACTCTAGATCGCATAGAACGAATTAAAAGATTTAGAACGATACTAGAAGATGTCAAAACCGAATTCGAAGCTGCACAGTAAAATAGGGAGGGATCTAAGATGTCAAAAGAGCAAGATAAACAAGGCACCGAAAATCCAGAAAGTTGTGACCCGGATGTCCAGGAAGAAAGAGTTGAACCGCCGCGACAATCGTCTGAGGCGAAAGAAACAGAGAAGACCGATACGGTTAGTTCAGCCGGAGATGAAAAACAATCGAGTCAATCAGGCTTTGATGTAGGCGTCGGACAAGTAGGAAGAGATACAACTATAGCGCAACAGATCAATTATGAAACAAAAAATAATATTAATAATATAACTGCAATAGGGGGAGTAGATGGTGTAAATTTTTGCATAAAAAAATTCTCGATCTCGAATACGATTCGGATATCGGGGGACTCTCTTGAAGAGATTTATCAGACTTTTGTCTATCCTCCTGACAAAATCGATGAATTGTTTGCTTCCCTTATCTTAAATAGGATTTTGCTCCTGGTGGGAGAACCGGAATCGGGTAAATGTTTTATGGCGAAGTACCTCTCAACTCGGATCATGAAAGAAAATAAAAAAGATTATGAGGTACGACTGGTTAAGCCCGTTGCTAAAGAATTAATTATTGACCTTTTTGATTTAATCAATGACCCTAAAGTTTTGGCTAATAAAATTTTGATATTCAAGGATGTCTTTTCAGGAAACAATCTGAAGCTTCAAGATTTTTTTGCCTCTTATACCAGGGAGCAGACAAAATTTTTTTCAGAGAAGCTCAAGGAACTGGACGCATATATCTTGTTTACTGCCGATTATGATACATTTGATGAATTCCAGGTCTCCGGTCTTGATATAAAGGCAGAAGTGACTCTAATCGATGATAATCTGATTAAAGAAGGTTTTAAGTTGAAACTCGAACATTTCTGCTCTTCACGGCAAATAGATCCAAATAATGCCCCCGACATCTTAAAAAAGAGGCTACCTGAAATACTTAAAAAATTTAATCGGATGTCAAAGATTTCACTGTTTATTGAGAACTATCTGGAAAAAATATTGGCAGGGGGGAAAACGGTAGATGAAGCTATCGTGGAAGTAAACAGTATTGAAAAACGGGTTGAGCACTGGTTCCTGAAAGAGTTGGGGGAAAATAATAAAGAGTTTGAGGCATGGACATTTGCCTTATTTTTGGCTCTTATAAACGGAGTCCCTTATTTTGATTTCGAGCAAATCCATAAAGCAATCACCAAAAAATTGTTGAGAGCAATAACTCCCTATAGTCCCAATAAAGAATTCTCCTTCACCCTTTCCGAAAGCGATCTGCTCGCGAAATGTAAAGCCCAGGTAACAAGAGATACACTCATTTCTGCGGATGTAATCGAATTCTGTGATCCTATGTATCAAAAAATCTTGTTGAATACCCTCTTCAAGAACAATCGGAGAATACTTATCACTCTTATTCCTTATCTACAAGAATATGTTGAGAATCCGTATCAACCGGATCTACGGAGATTGGCCGCATACAGTATCGGTAGGATAGGTGAACTCGACCTTGAGTCTATTGCCCTCCATTTTATCAGAGGCTGGGCACATATGGAAGAATCTTTTTTTAGGGCAAACGTAGGCTACCTATTTGAAGGAATTTTATCTAGTGAAGACGAAAATTATAAAAATTTTTGCATGGGCTTTTTGAAAAACATGGCGCTCAGTGACAATATAAAGGTTCAATGGACAGCCATCTCTGCCTATAAACAAATAGGGCTTCGCGATCTGAAAATTGCCATGAAAGAATTAAGAAAGATCCAGGAAGAAATAATTAAAAGAATGCTTAAGACCGAGAATATTCTGGATATCCTTTATAGAAGGGGGGCAAGTGAAGAGGATGTCCTACAAGATCTGGATATGTTGTATAAAGAAACCAATTATTTATTGTCCAATGTTCGATATTCGATAGTGGCTTTGTGTATCATGATCAATCCTATCGATGTTATTTCGGAACTGAGCAACTGGATCAAAGAGGGCAATAGAGACACTAAAATTATCGTGGTACTGTTCTTTCTGGGTTCCGATGGAATCCTCCAGGTGCTAGAGAGTAGAAAGATAATTCACCTATCTGACGAAGATCAAAATTCCCTTAGTTCCAATGTCTTATTGAATTCATTAACTATGGGCGATAAAGCAAACGAAAAAATGGTTCAATTTTTAAAGGGTTTATATGAAAAGTGCTTTTCAAAGTTCCAGCTAAGCGATCGTAAAGAGTTGAAAAAAATTCTGTTCAACAATCTGGAAAAATGGGTAATTGACAATCTTTCAAAGAATAAGGTGAATAATGAATTAAAGAAATTGATTGTCGAACTTTATCGAACTGGCGATGAAGATCTTCAAAGCACACTATGGGACGCCATAAATCAATGGGAAGTACCGGAAAAGAAGGAAAAAGACGAAGAGAAAGAAAAAGAGGAAAAAAAGAAAAGAGAAGAAAAAGAAGCAAAACTCAAAGCCTTCGTAGACGATGTGACCAGACAAATACTCGACATAAATTAAATGTCCTTCTATTTTTTAAGTAATGGAGTGATGGCATACTCAGTCTGGGACTCAGCGCATCCTTCAAAAAAGGATCGCTAAAGCAGATGTTTAAAAGTTGAATCTGGGGCGAAGTTCTGGTTTTTCAAGGAGCAGCCTTCTTGCCTGACACTTAGATGCTTCGCATAAAGATAAGCTAACTGGCATGATTACTGTGTATTAAATCAACCCTTTTTTTCAAAATATTTATGTAGTATAATTTTGTCTTGCTTCTAACGTGAGACAGGGCGAAATGTAATAAAATGAAAAGATATACTATTAAAGTAAGAGGTGAAGTATGGCAAAGGAAGCTAACAATTTAGACGTTATAAATATGCTTCACTTATCCGATTTGCACTACGACAGTTCAAAACCCAAAGACACCGAAATCGTCTTAAATGCCCTGTGGAAAGACCTGGACCACTTCCCGGACATCGACTTCATCCTCTTCACCGGCGATCTGGTCAAAGCAGGAGACAAAGAAGACGATTTTAAAAGAGCTTACGAAGTCTTTATCGATCCCCTATTGCAAAAAACGAAGCTGACCAGGAACGAATTTTTCATCGTCCCCGGCAACCACGACATGCAGATGAAAGCAATCGACTCCATCACCGAAGAGGGTCTAAGAACGGCACTGATCGACCGTGAGACCCTGAATGCTTTCTTAGACAAAGAGATCGAAAAAGATTTTCCCCATATCGAAAGATTGGACCACTTCAACGCCTTTAAAAGTCAATTTCACTCAACGCACACGATCACTTCCAACAAATTATTTTCCACCCATATACTCCAAAAAAACTCCGCCAAAATCGGCATCGCCTGCCTGAACTCCAGTTGGCGGGCCACCGGCAAAGCCGACGGCTATGATAACGGCAAACTTTTAATCGGCGAACGCCAGATTTATGATGCCTTCCAGGACATCAAGGATTGTAATATTAAGATTGCCCTGTTTCATCACGCCTTAGACTGGCTCAGCGAATATGATCTCGGCGATGCCAAAAAAATGCTCTACCGGGAATTCGATCTCATCTTCTGTGGCCACCTCCACGACCCCAACCTGGAACTGGTCCAGAACTTCGGCAACCAAACCCTATTGATCCAGAGCGGCTGTCTATACAAAGGCAGATCTTATTATATTGGATATTCGGCCTTTCAACTTGATGTCCAAAAAGCCGAAGGTACCATATATCTGCGAACCTACTTTGACGACCGCCATGAATTCGACAGAGCCCTCAACAAATGCAAAGACGGACAGGTTTCAGTAAAACTGATAAGAAAAAATGGAGATGATGAAAACGAATCTAACAGTTCTGAAAAAAAAGGAAGTAAAATGAAAGTGAAAATAGGAAAGGTTGGAGGAGGAGTGATAATTGGGGAGGAAATAGCAATCAATACTGAGATCAAAAATGATGAGCATCGAAGCCGTGATACTTCAATGGATGTCGATGTTGATACCCTTGCAAGCAACGCGGGAATTTGGGAATATCTGAAAGTAAAATCAGGGGGAATGAAAATTGACGCACACAAGATCATTGATGATGAACTGAATCAGTTAGAAATAGGCCAGATCCTATTTAATCCTCCAGAAGAGATGCGGGTGGGGGAAACTGAAAGAGTGGAAGTTCGTATTTCAAAAGATTTGAAGGAGGATCTAACTAAGGGGTTGAAAGGAAGGGGAATACCAAAGATAGAAAAACTAAAAATAAGTACTACAATGAAAGCGGAGTTATCTGTGGATGACTTTAAAATTGAGCCTCTCAGTGAAAAAAAACAGTTGATTGCCTCCAGTGGGTATACTCAATGGGAGTGGGAAATTACACCGTTAAGATCCGGGAAAAGAGTTATTTGTCCTTCAATTTCAGTGATAGTATATCTTGATAAATATGGCGAAAAAGTAAAGAGCTACCCTGTGATGGATAGAGAAATATATGTAAAAGTTAATTTCGCTTATGGCCTGAAAAAGAATTGGAAATGGATCGTGGGGACGATAATTGCTTTGATTGGGACGCTCATTGCTTTGTTTTAGGATACTAAATAAGGCTCCTCTCCTATTTAGAGTGTAACCGGAGAAACGATTCCCATAAGCGGCGAAATCATTGCCATGAAGGGCAAAATCATTCACATAGCCGGAGAAATCATTCACACGGGCGGCAAAACCATTCACATAGGGGGAGAAATCATCCACATGAAGGGAAAAATCGTTCACATAGCGGGCGAAACGATCCACGGGGAGGGCGATGCCGTTCACATGGGCGGCGAAATCATCCACATGAGGGGCAAAACCATTACCATAAGCGGAGAAATCGTTGGCATATGATATTTTTAAAGATAATCTTTATTTTTCACTCGTCGGGAGTTATGTCACTCCCGGCAGTTCTACCAATGGGCAGTACTCCAGGAGTCACCGGTTCAAGGCGGGGGATCAACTGTTTGTCATATACTTTGAAAAGACGGAATTGAAACAATACTTTAATGGATTAACAAGGTAACAGGTAAAATTTAGGGCTTTGCATCCTGTCAAAGGGCGTTTACATCGCGTCAAAATGCGTTGGCACCGCGTCAAAGAGCGTTTACACCGCGTCAAAGGGCGTTTACATCGTGTCAAAGAGCGTTAACACCGCGTCAAAGGATGTTGATGCTATGTTTAAGAGTGTCGGCACCGCATTGGGGAAGAAATAAAAGGGCAGGGATGGGGAACGTTAAATGTTGAGACGGATTGGGGTCAGGCAAAGATTTTAATCCATATCTTTAATCTTTCAAAGAATTGGATCTAAAAATCTTCAAGCCATAGCTTTCACTTTAGCTTGAGGGGAGGTTGACAGGAGGGGGGGATCATTATATGATTAGGGGGATGAATCCGTTTAAGTATGGAACCGTGGTGAGTGGTCGCTATTTTATTAACCGGCAGAGGGAGATTGCCCGGATTAAATCCGACCTGTTGGGGGGCAACAATATTATTTTGTATTCGCCCCGGAGGTACGGGAAGACTTCCTTGATTTTGAAAGTATTGGCAGAGCTGAAAGGGCAGGGGATTAAAACCGCATACCTGGATTTTTACCAGGTCTTTTCGCAGGAAAATTTTATCCAGTTGTATGCGTCCCGGATCATGGAGGCCATGGGGCCTTCGCTCCAGAAGGCGGTGAAGAGGATAAAGGCATCTGTGCGGGGGATCATGCCCAGCATTACTTTCGACGACAGCGGCAAGCCGGTGCTCTCATTTTCCTACAGTGCCAATGTGCCCAGGGAGTATTCCCTGCTGGATGCACTGGATCTGCCGAAAAAAGTCAAAGGAAAAGATGAAAAATGGGTCATCGTGCTGGATGAATTCCAGGAGATCAATCGGCTGAATGGGGAGACAATGGAAAAACAGTTCCGCTCGGTGCTTCAATTTCACGACGATATCGGCTATGTGTTTATGGGCAGCAAGACCCATTTGATGCTAAACCTGTTTGCCGATAAAAAACGGGCCTTTTATAACATCGGTAAGATCGTAAAATTAGATAAAATATCCCCAGAAGAGATGATCGACCATATCGGGGAAGAGTTCAGCAGGGGGGGATTGGCGCTTGCCGAGGGGATTTTAGAAAAGATATTGGATTATACCGACAATATCCCTTATTACAATCAATTCCTGGCCTCACAGGTCTGGCAGTTGGCCAGGGAAGAGGGCCTGGAGGTGGATGAGACCACCGTGGAAAAAGCGGTATCCCTGATACTGGATAACCAGAGCGATTATTACCACACTCTATTTGACCAGCTCACGATTTATCAACGCAAGGTGCTGCATGCCCTGGTCCACCAGAAGGAGAGTATCTTTTCCAGGGAGTATGCCGAAAAATTCGGTCTGTCTTCGGTTTCCAGCACCCAGCGGGCGCTTAACAGCCTGATGGAGGCCGGTATTATCGAGAAGCTGGAGGAACGATTCGGGTTCTGTGATCCCTTTTTTCCTTTATATTTAAGATTACGCACTTTTGCGTAACGCACTGCTGCGTAATCGTCAATGATGAGGATGCCCTTGAGAGGCTATATTGTAAAACGACTGTTGATGCTGGTGTTTTTGCTGTGGGCGGTGGGGTGTGCGGCCTTCTTTTTGATCCATGTGATCCCCGGGGATCCGGTTATCGGCATCCTGGGGGAGGGCGAGAATGTCGAAGATATGGATCGGATCCGGCGGGAATTGAACCTGGACAAACCGCTGTTGGCGCAGTACCTGGACTTCAACCGGAATCTCCTGAATTTGAGCCTGGGTACATCGCTGTACAATCGCCGGCAGGTGATCGCCAACATTGTCGACTACCTGCCCAATACGGTGTACCTGGCGCTGGCGGCCATGCTGATTGCTCTCCTGATCTCCTTCCCCCTGGGCACGGCGGCGGCCTTTAAGAAGAAGTCGGGATTTGAGTCGGCGGTGATTTTTTTCAGCGCCGCCGGGCAGGCTATCCCTAACTTTTTCTTAGGGCCGCTGTTGATTTTGCTGTTCTCCATCACATTTGGCTGGCTGCCGGTCTCGGGCTCGGAGGGGATGCGTTACCTGGTGCTGCCGGCCCTGACCCTGGGGACGTCCATGACCGCTTCTTTGACCCGCATCATCCGTACCTCGGTGGGCACGGAACTCCAGAAACCCTATGTACTGCTGGCCCGGGCTAAGGGACTGTCGGAGATGAAGATATTTTTCAGGCACATCCTGAAAAATGCCTTGATCCCCATCATCACCACCATGGGCATGCAGTTCGGCTTCCTGCTCACCGGCGCCATCGTCACCGAGACCATATTTTCCTGGCAGGGGATAGGGGTCCTGCTCATCCAATCGGTGTACCGCCGGGACTATCCCATGGTGCAGGGACTCATCGTGTTTATGAGTGCGGTGTATTTAATGGTGAACTTTCTGGTGGATGTGTCCTATTTTCTGTTGGACCCCAGGATCAAGAATGAAGTGTCTGCGGCTTAAAAATATCCAGCTAGGGATCGGCACGGGGCTGCTGGGCGTCATGCTGCTGTCGATGGGGGGAGTTGTCCTGTTATACGACTTCTCCATCGAACTCGATATGGATCGCCGCCTGGAACCGGCTTCATCTGTTTACCTGCTGGGCACCGACGACCTGGGCCGGGACGTACTCTCCTGTGTGGTTTACGGGGCCTGGATTTCCCTTTTGATCGGCGTGGCGGCGGTGGGCTTATCTGCTGCCGTCGGCACGGTATTGGGTCTGATCTCCGGTTATGCCGGCGGCCTTTTTGACGGTCTCATCATGCGGCTGGTGGATGTCATCATGGCTTTCCCGGGGATTTTGCTGGCACTGGCACTGGCCTCTTTCTTAAGTCCTGGGATCGATACCCTGATCGGGGTCTTAGCCTTTGCCGGTTGGGGCCCCTTTGCCCGGCTCATCCGGGGGGAGGTGCTGAAATACAAGCAGCAGGAGTTTATACTGGCGGCTAAGAGTTACAATGCCTCGTTCTGGCGCATCCTGTTTTTTCACCTGCTGCCGCTGATACTGCCGCTGCTGTTTATCCAGGCATCGCTGGCCATCTGCGGCGTGATCCTGGCAGAATCGAGCCTCAACTTCCTGGGGGTGGGGCTAAAACCGGAAATTCCCACCTTAGGGCAACTGCTGGATGCCGGCCGGGGGCACCTGTTTGACCGGCCCGGCCTGATGGTCATTCCCGGTTTGGTGTTGTTCGGCCTGATCATGGCCTTCCATTTTATCGGCGAAGGGCTGCGCAGCCGGTTCACCAGGTAGAGGCGGTGACATTTTAGTGACAATTATATTATAAATAGATGACCCCTCAAGATTTAAGTGGATGTAAAATAGGGACGAGATAAGAATTTTACCATGCTGGATTTAAATTTGGTTCGAGATCATCTTGATGAAGTCAGACAAAAAGTCACCGCCAAGGGGGTAGACTTTGACACCACTCTTTTCAAGGAAATCGACCAGAAAAGACGGCAGTTGATTACCGAGGTGGAGAGTTTAAAGAGTCGGAAAAAGAAGATAAACAAAGAGATCGGCAAATTGAAGCACGATAATGGGGATACAAAGTCTCTTGAAGAGGAGTCCGTGGCCCTATCCGGGAAGATCTCCGCCATTGAAGAGGGGTTGGCCGGGTTAGAGGAGAAATTCCAGGATTTGCTGATGGGTATTCCCAATCTATTCGACGACTCCGTGCCGCTGGGCAAGGATGAGTCGGAAAACCGGCTGGTTCGGGAGTGGGGCAGGAAACCGGAATTTGATTTTAGCCCCCGGCCCCATTGGGAGTTGGGGGAGATGAACCATCTCCTGGATTTCCAGCGGGCCGCCAAGATAGCCGGTGCCCGGTTTGCCCTCTATTTTCAAACCTTAGCCAAACTGGAGAGGGTCTTGATCCAGTTTATGCTGGAGGCTCACACCCAGAAAAACGGCTATACCGAAGTGCTGCCCCCCTTCCTGGTAAACGACGAGAGCCTGATCGGCACCGGCAATTTGCCGAAATTTAAAGACGATTTGTTTAAGGTGGAGGGCTACAATCTTTACCTGGTGCCTACGGCGGAAGTGCCGCTGACGAATATCTACCGGGACGAGGTGCTGGCCGAGAGCGATTTGCCCCAGAAATTTGTGGCTTACACCCCCTGTTTTCGCAGCGAAGCCGGCTCTTACGGCAAAGACGTGCGGGGCATTATCCGGCAGCATCAATTTAACAAGGTGGAACTGTTGAAATTTACCGCTCCCGAAAGCTCCTATGATGAACTGGAGGGGCTGACCGGGGATGCAGAGTCGATTTTGCAGGCGCTAAATTTACACTACCGGGTGGTGCTGCTGTGCAGCGGCGATATGTCCTTTTCGGCAGCCAAGACGTATGACCTGGAGGTCTGGATGCCGGCCCGCAGCGGCTATATGGAAATTTCTTCCTGCTCCAACTTCGAGGATTTTCAAGCCCGGCGGGCCAGGATTAGATTTAAAGGCAAAGAGGGCAGAAAGGGATTTGTTCATACTATAAACGGTTCCGGTTTGGCGGTGGGACGAACCGTGGCCGCCATTATGGAAAATTATCAAACCACGGAGGGGAAAATCGCTGTCCCCGAAGCATTAAAATCCTATTTCCCCCGGAGGTCGGTTCTCTAATGTCGTACTATAAATGCACTTTTATGAATGAAGCCGGTGACTTCGCCACCAGGACCCTGTTCGCCGATAGTAAACGGGCACTGCGGGCGAACTATGAAGATGCGGATGAGAAGTTGATCTCCATTCAACGGCTCTTGTTCACCCAATTTTCATTTTTTAAAATCTTCTCCCGAAAGGTGAAATATTCGGAATTTTTACTGTTTAACCAGAAGTTAATTGTGATGTTGAAGGCGGGAATTACGTTCATCCGGGCGTTAGAGGTGATTGTCGGCAACATGAAGAAGGGTCATTTGAGAGAGATTTTATCCCAGGCAAAGGCCGATATCCAGAACGGCATTCAAATCTCCGACGCCTTTGCCTCGAGCCAATTGCCGTTTCAAAAGATATACCGCTCGTCGCTTCTGGCAGGGGAAAAGAGCGGGGAGCTGGAGGCGGTGATTGAGAAGTTCAACGGTTATCTAGAAAAAATCACCAACCTTAGGCGAAAGACCGTCAGCAGCCTCTCCTATCCGGTGATTCTTTTCTTTTTTATGATCGGCATCGTCACCGTGGTCATGGTATTTGTGATTCCCAAGTTTTCTTCCTTTTACGAAAGTTTCGAGGCCCAATTACCCTTTTTCACCCAGTTCTTCATTTCCACCTCCGTGTTTCTAAAAGGAAATTTCCTGTTATTTATTGCGATTTTCATATCCGTTTTTGCGGCCGTCAAACTGCTGGAAAAGGCGAACGACAAAATTATCATCATGGATCGCCTGAAGTTGAAAATTCCCCTTATCGGCAAAATTATCACCGAAAACGCCATGGCCGTGTTTTCCCGGACCATGAATATTTTGATTTCCGGGGGCATACCGGTTCCGGAGTCCACCGCCATTGCCGTGGAGACCTTTTCAAACAGATACCTGTTCTCGAAAATCCGACATATCGCCGATAAGATCAAGGAAGGCAACTTACTTTCCCAGGTGTTGGATGAGGTAGCTGAAGTCCCCAAGATTATGGTAGAGGTCGTCCGGGTGGGAGATTCATCGGGTAATTTGCCGGATGTATTGAATAAGAATGCCGACTTTTTTGAAACGTCGATAGATACCAAGATCAATACGATTATATCCCTGATCGAGCCGGTTATTATTATTGTATTGGGGCTGGTCATTCTATTTATGCTGCTGTCGATATATTTACCGATTTTTAATACCATTAGGATAGTCAGATGATAAAAGAAGTGGATTTAGCAAAAGTCAAAATTGATTACGACTTGCTGGGCAAGTTCCCGGCCGAGTTTTTGATCAAGAACCTGTTTTTCCCGATCAAGGAAAATGGCAATTCCCTTGAAATCGCCATGTTCGATCCGGAGAACCTGGATAAAATCACCATCGTGGAAAACTTTATCCGCAAAAAGGCCTTACCCTTCCGGGCCAAGAAAGACGATATCGAGCGGATTCTAAAGAAAAGCGATACCTTCACCAAGGTTCTGAAAGACAAGTCGGAGAGCTTTTTTGTCAAGAGGAAGGTCGAGGAGGTCGAAGAGGAATCCCTGACCCTCGATAAAATTACCGAAGAGGATGACTCCGTCATTAAACTGCTGAACAATATCGTGTTTTCAGCCGTCAATAAGCGGGCCTCCGACATACATTTAGAGGCCCAGGACAAGTCGGTGATGATTAAATTCAGAATTGACGGCATCCTGAACCAGATCATGGATCCACTGGACATGATCTATCACTCCCCCTTGATCACCCGCTTAAAGGTCATATCGGATCTGGACATTGCCGAGAGGAGGATTCCCCAGGACGGTCGGTTCCGCATGAAGTTTAAACATAAGACCATCGATTTCAGGGTCTCCATCATGCCGGGAATCTACGGTGAGAATGCGGTGATTCGTGTCTTAGACCGGGAGATGATTACCGAAAGTATCGGTGAATTGAGGCTAGAGCAACTGGGATTTACCGATTCGCTGCTGGAAAAAATCAGATATTACATCACCCAACCCTACGGCATGTTCCTGGTGACCGGGCCCACCGGCAGCGGCAAGACCACCACTCTCTATGCAGCCCTCAACGAGATCAAGAACCCGGAGGACAAAATTATCACCATCGAGGACCCGGTGGAATACCAGATCGACGAGATCACCCAGATTCCGGTCAATGAAAAGAAGGGATTGACATTTGCCAGGGGTTTACGTTCCATCTTGAGACACGATCCCGACAAGATCATGGTGGGAGAAATCCGGGACCCGGAGACGGCCCAGATTGCCATCCAGTCTGCCCTGACCGGACACCTGGTCTTCACCACCGTGCACGCCAACAACGTGTTTGACGTGCTGGGCAGATTTATCCACATGGGTGTCGATACGTATAGTTTTATATCTTCGTTAAATTGCATCGCCGCCCAGAGGCTGGTACGGGTGTTGTGTGGGGAGTGCAAGGAGAAATACACCCCCAGTAAAAAGGATTGTACGTACAACCGGCTCGACAAGAATTGCTTTTCCCAGGAAATTTATCGGCCCAGGGGGTGCCCGGAGTGTTCCGGTCTTGGTTACTCCGGCCGGACCGCCATCGGTGAGATCCTGGAATTGACGGATAAAATCAAGGAGATGATCCTGGAGAAAAAACCGACGTCTGAGATCAAAAAGGAGGCCATGGGCCAGGGGATGGCTCCCTTGAGAAAAGATGGACTCGAAAAGGTGAAGGCCGGGATTACCTCTATCGAAGAATTAAACAGGGTGACCATAAAAGAATGGCTATGACGGAATTATTTATTCATTTTAAGAATCCTTCTCAGGTGATCTATGCCGGCGACAACTATCTCGACATCTTTAAAGTCGGCAAAGGCACGGCCCAAAAAACCGGGACACTGACCGATGTGTCAATTTTTGAGATGGCTGTTTCGGAGTTGGGCGAGATCAGAAAAGAATTGGCAGATTCCCAGGTGGGGATTGTTTTGAATTCGGAAAATTTTGTATTTAATATTTTTGAATTCGAGAAAATTCCCCTGTGGGAAGAGCGACAGCGGGAGCTAATCGAATGGCGGGTTGAGAAAGTCTTCCCCGAAAATATCGATCTCTACCTGCACCACTATTTCAAATTAAGCCGGAATCGAGTCCTTTCGGTGTTATTGAAAAAAGACTTGCTCCAGAAAATCGAACATATTTTCCGGGAGAATCAACTGGAACTGATTTATATCGGTAATTCCACCATAGAGATCATGAACCATCTCTGGAAAACTTCCCGAAGGTTCGGTCGGAAGAAATCGCCGGATTTTTTGATCGAAATCGATCAAGATCTTTCCACCATCGTATTTCAAGACAAATTCGTCCCCTATTACCTGAGAAAATTCAGGAGTGATCAGGACAGTGACATGGTGGAGGAGATTATTAAAACCTTGAATTTTGTGAAGACCAGCTACGCTAAGGATACCCTCTCATATTCATTGTTGGCCATCCACTCAAAATTCGACCTGCAGACGATCCGGGATGGATTGGCCGAACAGGAAATAAATGAGATAAAGGGGAATATAGACCGCCCCCTGTATTTACCGGGAATACGATGAAAACGCTTAAATTTAATATTGCTGAAAATAAGAGAGTCGATGGCTTTAAGTTTTTGCTCTTTTCGGCTGTGGTACTGGTGATTTCACTGGCATTTGTCTTTGGGGGAATGAAAAACCTGTTCGGGGACCGGCAAACCAGGCAGAAAGACTTAAAGGAACTCGGTCGGTTAAAGGGAAAATTGCAGGAAATCTCAGTGAAATCCAGGGAATATGAGCAGACCATCAAAGAGATTAAGTCCAAATGGGATAAGAGAGTCAAACTTGCCAATTCCCTGATTGCCCGCAAGAAATTTTCTTATATTAAAATCTTAACCCTCCTGGAAGAGTCGCTGCCAGCCGGTGTTTTTATTACCAGGTTTTCCTGCAATTTTGAGAATAAAGGGAAGATCTCCATCACTATTATGAGCGATTCGTTCCCCAAATTGATCGAGGCTTATAAGAGTTTTGCCAGATTTAATCTTGAGGTCAACAATGAGACCGAGGTGAAAGGGTTTTATCGGGCCAATCTGGCTTTAAAAATGGGAAAACAAAAATGAGAAACATTAAAATACTCGTCTATGTGTTCTTATCGGTTCTGGTTATGAGCACACTATTTTTGTTGTTCTCTTTTGGTTATACCTCACTGGAAAAAATTTCCATCCAGAATTTAGACGATCGATTGCAGGAGCTGCGAACCCAGGAGGCTGAGTTCTCCAAACTGGATAAGAAGGTTTTAGAGTGGCAAAACATTGAGAAGACTTACGGCCAATTTAAGGCCGACTATTTGACGCAGTATGCGGCCTTTTCCGATTTCCGAAACCAGTTGGAGTCAATTTTCCAGGGCAATATGTTAAATTCTTTTAAAACAACTTACAGGATCAAAAATTTAGCTGACGGCATTGTGAGGGTTTCTCTCAATTTCAACCTGAGTGGAACTTATCGGGATATTAAAAAATTTATTTTTAATATTGAAAAAGACGGCAGGATGGTTTATCTTAATAAGCTAAATCTGACTAAAACCAGGAACGCCGCGTTGGGAAAATTTGCCATGGAGGCCTATTTTGTCCGCTAAACACATTTTTTTAACCTCAATCACGTTTTTCTTCTTTCTGTCCCTGTTAGGGGTGACCGCTGCCTATGGGGAAATCATCAAAGTTTCCCTGTTAAAAAAGGATGTGGAAGATTTTTCCTATAAAAGGGATATTTTTTCTCCCGTGCCCCTTAATCCGGTAGCGGGGGCTAAAGAGGCAGCCCGGCAATTTGCCCCGCCGCCGCCCCCGCCGAAAGAGGAGGAAGAGGCCGAGGCGGACTTAGCCGAAGAGATCCGGCAGAGCGTATTGTTTGAGGGCTACATCATCAAGAATTCCAGAAGCCATGCCCTCCTGAATATCAACGGTGAATATTTTGTAGTGGGTGAGGGAGACATGGTGACGGAAAAAATGAAGGTTGTCGAGGTGGGAAGAGAGGGAATTAAGGTAGAAGCGGAGTCTATGGTCATTGAAATTTTGTTGAAGGGAGACGAAAATGAGAAGTAGAACATACACTTTTGGCCTGGTAACGATTGCCGCCGCAACGGTGTTGCTGTTATTCGGCAGTTGTGCCACGAGATCGACGCTGATGCGGCAGGGCCTGGAGCTTTACAGGGCGGGGAATTATGACGGGGCCTTTAAGTACTTTCAAGATATGGTGCAGAAGCATCCCGAAAATATGGAATTTCGCACTTTTCTCTTCCAGGCCCGGTTAAACAGTTACTATCACCACCTGGCAATTGCCCGTAAACTAAAGGCGATGGACAAAAAGGATGAAGCCATTAAAGAGTATAAAATCGCCCTCTCCATTTTTCCCGATAATAAACGGCTTGAAGAGGAGCTTAACAAATTCATGGGTATCGCCGGAGAGGAGGCACCGAGATTTTTTAGATCGACCATCATACCTCCGGTCTCGTTAGCAGTCGATACCAGTGAAAAAATTTCGTTAAAATTACGGAGTGTACCCATCACCAAAATTTTCAACATGTTGGGCAAATCCTACAAGGTCAATTTTATCTTTGATAAAGATTTCAGGGATTTTGTCTATACTATTGAGATCGATAATATTGGCTTTTACGACATATTAAACCAATTGTGTATGGTCTCTAATACAAAAAATAGGGTCATGGACAGTGCGTCTATTCTTATTTTCCCCAATACCACCTTTAAAAATCGAACCTTTGCCTTAAGGGGTATCAAAGTCTTTTATCTATCCAACGTTAAGGCGGAAGACGCCAAAAAGTTGGTGATGACGGTCTTTCGGGAAGAGCAGATCATGGTGCAGGAGGATAAAGGTCTCAACGCCCTGATCGTGAAGGCCGGCGACGATACTCTCAAGGGTATCGAGGAGTTTATTTACAAGATCGACAAGCGGAAAGGCGAGGTGGAAGTCAATATCGAAATGATCGAGGTCAACCGCAATTTGTTGAGTAAAATCGGTACCAGTTTCGGCAGTACCCTTTTCTCGCTCTCCGCCGGTGCCGGTGGAGCAGACAGCCAGGTCAATACGACCGTTAGAATGGATGAGTTGAACGATGTCAGTTTTTACCTCACCCTGCCGTCAGCGGCACTCAATTTCCTGGCCACCGACGACAACAGCCGGATTATTTCCAAACCCAACCTCAGGGGCGTCAATGATGAAGAAATCAAGTTTATGGTGGGTGATGAAGTCCCCATCCCCCAGACCCAATTCCAGTCCATTGCCGCCGGCGGCATCAACAATACCCCTGTTACCACCTATCAATACAAGAATGTGGGCGTGGAGATCAAGGTCACCCCTTTTATCCATGCCAACAACGAAATCACCCTTAAGACCAAGATGACGGTTAACTTTATAGCCGGTTATGTGGGGGAATTCCCGACATTCGGTAAGAGGGAAATGGAGAATGTTATCCGCCTGAAAGAGGGAGAGACCAATATTGTCGGCGGTTTTATCAAGGATGAAGAACGGGACACATTGGACGGTCTGCCGGCACTGGCCAAAATACCCATCCTGGGAAAACTATTCGGCCGTTCCCAAAAAACCATCACCCAGACAGATCTCATTTTTGCCATTACCCCCCGGATCATTCGCACGATGGAGATGAAACCATTGGATATTGCCACCATATGGACCAATTCAGAACAGGGCAATCACGGCAGTCAGCCGATTGTTGCCCCCTCCGGGGACGAAAGGGAGAGTCGAAGAGAGTCCAAAGCCACGGTCTCCATCTCCCCATCCCGCCGCCGGGTGGCGGCAGGCCGGGATTCTATCTTTTCCATCCGGCTCAACTCGTCTGAGCCGCTTTCTACAATATCTATAGGCGGGTCGATCAGCGGCGGGAAAGCGTCCATCGAGGAAGCCAAGACCGATTTTATGGGCAAAGACAAGGTGAGGGTTTTACAAAATGTCTCCGCGGATTCCTTTGATCTGGGCTATTCGTTTACCGACGCTTCGGGTAAGAGTGCGGTATTGGCACAGTTGAAGATTAAGTTTTTCGAAAAAGGGGAATATAAAATTAATATCAATAATGTGAGTGCCTATACAAAGGACCGCAAGCAGGTCGAGCTCGCTTCCTCGTCGGCCGAAGTCGAAGTCTTCTAAAAGGTCAGGCAAAACCGTCACTCCTTTTGAAACCTCAACATTTCATATTGAAACCTGAACAATTCAGGTGGAGACCTGATGCCGACATTGGCGCAAGGGAGAAAAAAAGAGACGGTTGAACTCAAGGAACTGCAAAATTTCCGGCTGACTCCCCTTTTTTATCCCTACCACCCACCCGTAAATAAATTTGGTTGCGTTATTACGCCTACTTAACGCTGTCTTTCAATGCCTTCCCCGGTTTGAATACCGGTACATCTTTAGCATTGATAGTAAGTTTTGCACCGGTTTTGGGATTAACACCGGTTCTCTGTTTTCTGTGGGAAACGGCAAAAGTGCCAAAACCCACCAGGGTGACTTTACCTTTGTTGGATAACTCGTCAGATACAATGTCGATGAAGGCATTTACCATCTTTTCGGTATCAATGACCTTCAAGTTCGCCTTGTCAGCAATTGCTTTGACTAATTCCGTTTTGTTCATTATTTCCTCCCTGCAAAGATTTTAAGATATAAAAGTTTAAAAGTCAAGTCATAATCTGCATTTTAAGCATTTTTATTAAAACTTTGTTATTTTTCTCCGATTTTTAGCAAATCCTGAAGAATAAGATCCACAAAGCGTCCCGATTTTCCCACGATTTTAATGTTTTTTATCGGCGATGGTAACAATTTTTGACTTCTGTTTATTTGCTTTTACATTGATATTCATATAAAATAACATGCATGGATGAAATCTGGAAAAGCGAACAGCTTAAGTCATTAAATAAAATCTTAAGGGCCAAGCAATTAAGGATATCCGAGAGGCAGATCGATTCCAGCTTAAATAAAATTATCAAATCGCAGCAGATTTTTCCCCTGCTTCAACAGCGGGCATTGTTGGTTCAACTGCTCAACATTTATGAAAACTCCAGGAAAAAAGAGGTCATTGTACTGGAGGAACTGGGAAATAAAGAAAAGATTCCGATCACTATTGTGCTGGGAGCCTTAGCCGAAGATTGGCCCGGGATGTCCAATTCCATTTTAGGTATCGTCCACCACCGCTCCCGAAATGTATTGTTCATAAAGGGATTTACCGTAGAACACAAAGATCGAACCATCGGCTTGATGATTCTGTGTTTTAAAATCAGCAGCCGGCAGGAATACGATGAATTTTTGGGAGAGAAAAAGGAGCTGGTGAAGAAGATAAAAGATGCCGCCATCGGCACCCGCAGCAAGTATCTGCTGCTGGAAGATGAAACCATCAAATTTGAGATCTACAACGACATTGTAAAACAAATTAAGGCGATCTGTGATGGTCCCGAACTCGTTAGAATTATCGGTGAAGACGGGGAGGCATTGAAGTTTGTCTCCTCCCGCTCCCGGGAATATCTGGAAGAGAGACGCATTAAGGACCTGGCCCATTTGATCATCGACAACTATCGCTTTCAGCAAACGGTTAAAAACGGTAGGACCCCGGAGGTGATCAAGATCGGCAACCTCACCACAAAGTATGAAAAACTCACCGGCATTACCTTTGTCTGCAAGGAGGAATTGTTTTCCGTTGAAGACTTCTTAAAGACATTGGACTATATTGTCCCCGGTCATATCATCAAGCATCATAAAAGTTTCGTGAATCCCATAGGGATATTGGTATACCGGATCGAAATTGTCGACCGTTATGGAGAACCCCTGAAACAGCAGGTGATCCACAGGATCGAAAAGACGCTGCGAAAATTGATCGTCACCTCCACCAGTAAAAAGTTTTTGCCTATCAAGGCCATCGGCGGCTTCGAACACTATGCCCGGGCCATCATTCCCTTCTTGAAACTGGAGCTCAAGCAGACAAACCTGACACAGGTTTTCATCAATGCCGACAAACGGACCGATTTTTCCATTGACATCAAACTGGTGGTAGTCAGCTATAAACAGGGGGGAAAACGAATTCACCGCCTGATTGCCCGCCTGGAGGAGCTGCAGGGAATTGAGATCAATTCCTCCATCCCCCCCAAGTTTTATACCGACAACATCGAAATCGATATCCTGAAATTGAATGTTAATTTATCGGATTTTTCTTCCATCAAGGATATATTTAACGGTCTTAAAAGAATCATCCGGGAGGTATACGGCGAAATCCGGGATTTTGACCAGGGTTTTCGGGAAATCGATTTCCGGCTCTTGAGTGAATTGTTAGAAAAATTGAGCTCCGTTAACATGTCTCTGGTGCGGGACATCTTTTTCAATTTTGACGAACTCTACCGGATTGAGACCCCCTTTGAGGTCCTCTACGAGGTGATTCGTTTATGTGCCAGAGTGGTGGAAAAATCAAAAGGTGCCACGGCAGGAAAGGTGATTTTCAAGTTTAAGAATCAAAAGGAGTTGAGCCGGTCTATCGTGATCATCTCCATTACCGGACAAAAAAAGGTCTTGAGTCAGGTGATCGGCCAATTAAAAGATTTTAATATCTATTTTACCAAAATCGAGTGGGATCAACGGAGCTATTTTATCCTGATCCTTAATCACGGGAATCGCTCCTTAAGCCAGGACGCCGTCAAAAGACTGAAAGAACAACTCAGACAACTGGCAGAAGCCTAGAATATTAAAGGACCAAAAAAGGGGGTGGAAAATCGGTAAACTGAAAATGAGACGGCAATTGGGAAATATGGAAACGGCCCAGGCCTCTACCAATGAGTATTTCCCCTTCAATGCGGTCATCGTCCTGCGGTTGAAAAACGGCCCCTCGGCCCAAATGTTGAGAGCGACTTTCTCGGCCCTGCAGCGCCGTCACCCCCTGTTGACGGTTCATATCCGGCGGGAAAAGGGCCGTTATTTCTTTGTTTCCGATGGTATTTCGGAAATACCGCTCAAAGAGGTGGCGCGTTTGAGCAGCCGCCACTGGCAGCAGGTGGTAGAAGAGGAACTCAACCGTAAATTCGATGTTTCCACAGGCCCGCTGGTTCGCTGTTTTTACCTTACCGGCCCCGACAGTAAAGAAGAGAGCGAGCTCATCCTCTCCTTTCAACACGCCATCATGGATGCCGCCTCGGCCGCCAGCCTCTTGCCGGAAATCCTCTCCCTCTGCCGGGAGGTAGAACCGCTGCCCCTGCTGCCTCCGGTACAGGACCTCTTTCCCCCAGCCTTCAAGGGGCTGCGGCGGAAGTGGAAATCCCTCTCTTTCTTCCGGCGTCAACTGGGAGACGAATTTCGTTACCAACTGGGTACAAGGGGACGGCGGAAAGCGCCCATTCACCCCAGCGGACAGTGCAAAATCCTGCCCCTGAAACTCGCAAGCGGGACCACCGCTGCCCTGGGTAAGGGCTGTCGGAAAAAGAGGGTCACCCTGAACAGCCTGTTGACCGCCGCCATGTTGATGGCGGTGCACCGCCATCTCTACGACGGCCTGCCCCTGCCCCTGCGCCACATTCACATGGCCGATCTCCGCCCCTACTTGACTCCCCCCTTAGAGGCCCTTCACCTGGGCAGCTATTTCTCCATGATGCGCTTTACCGTGGGGCTGGAAGAGAACCCGGCGGTCTGGGAACTGGCGGCAAAGGTCAACGATACCACGTATGCCGCTCTTAAAAGGGGGGATAAATTTTGTGCCAATCTGTTCAGCGCCCGGTTGATGGGGATGCTCTTCCGCTTTAAGGCGTTTCGCATGGCCGCCGCGGCCATGAGTTTCACCGGCCCGGTCACGTTGGCACGGAATTACGGGAATACAGAGGTTCAGGAAATCCATGCCTTTGTGTCAAACTTTGTCCTGGGGCCCGAATATACGGCCCAGGTCAGGTTATTTAACGGCCGGCTCTGCTGGGATATCCTCTACCTGGATTCCGATATGGACGCCAAACAGGCAGGAATCATTGCCGACGAAATCTTCACCATCCTGGAATCGGCAGTAGAAGAATAACGAATAACGGAGGCGTCGTAATGACCGTGACAATCGAAGAGATCCAGACATTGGTCTGCCTGCAACTGGGGCGGCGTCGGGCTGCCGCCGAGGACCGCTTTATGGAAGACCTGGGCGCGGAATCGGCAGACCTGGTCAATATCATCGCCGCAGCGGAAGATAAATACCGGATATCCTTTGAGGAGGCCGAAATCTCTCAGGTTCGCACCGTCCGAGAGCTCCATGACCTTATCCAGAGATTGGTTTGATGAGGTCTTTACTCCAGATACTCGAGAGCCGGACCGCCCGGGTGCCGGAAAAAATCGCCTTTACCTTTTTTAACGAGCCGCCCTGCACCTTCTCTCATCTGTGGCGGCAGATCAACCGCTGCGCCAGCTTCCTTCTCCGAGGGGGGCTGCAATACCAACAGCCGGTCGTCGTGGCCATTGCCAACAGCCCCCAGTTTTTCTATGCCTTTTACGGGGTCCAGCGGGGCGGTGGGATTGCCGTGCCGATTTTTCCCGGCTCGGGGCCGGAGCGCACGATCAAGCTGGCCAATCTGTGCGGTGCCGCCGTTATTATGATCTCCAGAACCTTCCCCCAGGATAAAATCCAATTGTTAAAGCAGCAGGCAGCAGAGAGCGGCCGCAAGGTCCTTGTGGTGGAAGATGCCGTCAGCGCCGATGGGCGGCAGGACAGCAGGCTCTCCTTGCCGGATATTCGCCCCCGGGATACGGCGTTGATCCAGTTCACCTCCGGCAGTACCGGCAGTCCCCGGGGAGTAGTCATCAGCCAGGCCAATATAATCACCAACCTGGAGCAGATGATTACCGGTATGGAGATCACCGGCAGAGACGTGTTTGTCAGTTGGCTGCCGGTATACCACGACATGGGGCTCATCCTGATGACCATGGTTCCCTTTTACCTGGGCATCGACCTAACGGTGCTGCCTACCGGTTTAAACCACCTGAAGACCTGGCTGCAAACCATCGGTCAGCGGCGGGCCACCTTTACCGCTGCCCCGGACTTTGCCTACCGCTTGTGTCTGATCTACATACGGGACCCGGAACATTACGACCTGTCGAGCCTGCGGGTGGCCCTCAATGCCGCCGAACCGGTGCGGGCCACCACCATCCGCCGCTTCGAAGAACGATTCCGACTGCAAAATGTCATGCTGCCGGCCTACGGTTTGGCCGAAGCCACCGTGGGGGTGTGCAGTCACAAACCGGGAAAAAAAATCAAGGTGGACCGCCGGGGCTGTGTCTCCGTCGGCAGCCCCTTTCCGGATGTCCGGATGCGTATCGGCGGCGGGGACAACAGTGATCGAGCGGCCGCACCGGGCCAGGTCGGCGAGATATGGGTAAAGAGCACGGCCAACACCGCGGGTTACTACCACAATCCCGCCGCCGCTAAAGCCCTGTTTACCGGAGGGGGATATATCCGCACCGGTGACCTGGGCTACCGGGATGTCGAAGGCGATTACTATATCGTGGGGCGGAAAAAAAACATCATCATCCAGGGGGGATTCAACATCGCCGCCCGGGAAGTGGAGGAGTGGGTGGACACCTTAGCCTTTGTCCGCCGCTCTGCGGCCGTGGGCATCGACCGGGGAGGGGCTGAAGGGGAGCAGGCCTATATCTTTATCGAGGTGAATGTGAACCGATCCAGGTTGCAAGAAGAGGAGACCTTTACGGATATCACCATCGAAGTGGTGGGGCAGTTCAAACAGACCTTCGGGTTTCCCCCGGGCCGGGTCTACCTGCTGAAGCCCCGCGCCATTCCCCTGACCGCCAACGGCAAAATCAAATACCCCCAACTCAAAGAGCACTACCTGAACGGCAGCCTCAGAGCCAACGGCCTCATCCTCTTCCCCCACTATTAAACATCAACCCTCGAACTTTTTGGCAAATCCTTTCTGTAAAAGTTCGTCGTTCAGGGAAATTTCGCTGTCTGCCAGCCATATCTCACCCAGGTACCGGCCGTATTTGCCGACGTTCTTGTAGGTCTTGATTCTCATCTTGTTTTGATTATCCGCCAATCGTTTTTCCACGTACTGCCGGGCTTCGATGCCGCTCTTATACTCTTCGGATGTTCGGCTGACGCGGAATGTCTCGGGAGTGTCGATGTTTGCCAACCTGATTCGTTGGTTGGTGGTCATCTTGAAACCCACGTCTATGATGAGGTCCAGGGTGTCGCCATCCACGATCCTTTCCAATACTGCTCCGTATTCATACACGATTACACCTCCTCCATTATTGCTGGAGCAGGCTGTCTAAATTCTTAGCCTGCTCGATCCAACCGCTCACCTTCTGCAGCGGCGGCTTGGGCACAAAGGGGATTGAACCGATCCTGGCGTGCAGGCCTTCGGGATCGTGTTGGGCCAATTGGGAAACAGTACCGATCCCGATCTCTTCCATCAGCAGGCAGGCCCGTTCTTCATGGATCCCTTCGATACGCATCAAATCGGCCATATTGGCCCACTTCAGAATCAGCGCCTGGGCGATCCCTGTCTTCTCGCTCAGGGCTTTTCTGTCTGCCGGCAATTTGGTTATAAGCAGTAGATCCCGGCTGGAATGGATGCCTTCTCCCCTTAATCTCAGGGTGTGGCCGAAACCGATTCCGGCTAAATCCCTGAGTCGTTTGAATTTATCTTTTGATCCCGCGGTATACTCCGTCCATAACCGGTCGAAATACCGCCCTGCTTCTGCGGCTAACCCCGGGGACTCGATATAGACACTTTTATCGTCGTAGGCAAAAAAAGAACCGGCCGTCCAGTTATGACTGCCCACCACCAGATGCTTATCGTCTACCAGCACCAGTTTGGTGTGGGTAAGCTCCTCGTCGAAGTCGTAGGTGACGTCGATGGCATTTTTCTTAAAGAAATTGTATGCCTCCTCGTTAATCACCCGGGAGCCGAATACCTGCCCTTCGGCATCCCGGTCAAGGATCACCTTGATATCCACACCACCCTCTTTGGCGGCCTTCAACGCCGCAAAGATCGGTTCGGTGGGATATTTCTCCTCATCCTCGAACTTCATGAAGAACATAATGATCCGGATTCTCTGCCTGGCAGCGGCAATTAACTTCGAGATGAAGTAGAGATACTCGGTATCGTCGATCACAGCCACGCCGCCTATGTCCGTACAGGCCCGTTCTTCGAGCTTTCTCACCAACCGGTGCTGCTCGTGTACGGCCCGTATGTCGCTGGCTAATTTTTGCCAATATTTGCCGAAGGCGGGGTAACGGTTCTTGCGGATATAATCATCCACCTTCCTGAGCTCTGTCAACACCGCATCCTTGAAATCCTTCTCCTCGAATTCTTCGTTCAAAACGAATCTTCCCCCGGTGGCGTTGATCAGCTTCAGGTAATGGGCAAAAGTGGGCTCTCTTTTGAATTCCAGCAGCAGTGGGGAGAGAAAGTGTGCCCCCTCTTCAGCAGGGGCGGCGATTATCGAATATTTGAATTTGTCGAAGTCCGCCCGGTCGATGCCTTCTACTGCCAATACCTCCGAAATGTCCTTGAAAGGCCCCTTCTCGGCCCTGTAATCAACCATTCTCCGGGCGGTTTTGGCGCCTATCCCCGGCAGGCCGGCCAGTTCCTCGACACCGGCCCGGTTGATGTCGATCCGGGGTATGTACTCGACAGGCCGGAGAAAATCCAGGGCCGTCTCTACCCCCTTCACCGGCACGTAGTAGTATCCGCCTTCTCCTTGCCTGATGGATGAGGCATAGAGGTTCATGACCTTTTGCAGGGCCGTTTCAATCGTATAAATGATATACGTCTGCTCCACCTGTTCGTCCAGGTCGACGTCGTGTTTGATTCTCCCGCCGTTGTGCTGCGAGATACTCTCCAGAAGGGCGCGGATGGCTTTTAACTCATCATCGGTCCATTCGACCGTATCGTCCCATCCCTTTATAAAACTATCGAGAAAATGTGTATGGCTGCTCATTTCAAACCCTCCAATCCGCTGTTCCACAGCTCGGTGAACTCATGGGCAAAGTCAATGGCCGCGTCTTTCGAATACACGGCCGCCGAATCCTCCCGGCTCATAAAAATGTCTAAATGCGACCAGTTGTGGCTGCCCACTACCACCAGGTCGTCGTCGAAGATCACGTACTTGCTGTGCAGGCTGTAGTCGTCCGGCGGGTTACTGAACCTGACCGGGATACCCCTGTCCTTGAAATACTTGAAACTCAGCCGGTCGGCTATGTCGATGAGCATACTCTTGTTGGAGTGGCCCAGCACTATTTTCACGTCTAAGCCTCTCCACCTGGCATAGGCGATCTCTTCCAGGATCCCCTTTATCTTTCCCAACCGGTCGTAGAATAGATCGACGATGAAGATGGCGGCAAAGATACGCTTCGACGCATGCCGTATCCTGTCCAGTATGAAGAAGTAGTAATCTTCGTCTTGCAGCCTCAATGTCTTTTTTGCCTGAAAACATGGATAGTCCATTTCGCCTCCTTATCTGCTCAACAAGCATAGAACATGCCGTCCTCGCGGAAGACCCAGCGCCAATCCTGGGCGGCAAAATCGAACGTACGGACCCAGCGTCCCGCGCTTTTTGTCTGGAGTGCGGCCTTTTCCCACTCTTTCAAATAGTCGATTGCCTCCAGCGCAAATTTGAGCTTTCCCGGGGATGAGAGGCAGGTGGGAATGATGGGCTCGTATGTCTCTTTCATCACCTCATCGCCATTCTGTATGAAATACAGTTTGTCCATCATCTTGTCGAGATACTTTGCGAATTTGTCGGCATCGATTTTCTTTATACTCTCGGGCGTCAAGGAGATTTTCCTGAGCCCTCCGCCGCCCCCAGATCCCACTTCCCCTCCTGACCCTGAACCTGAGCCCGGCCCTGAACCAGATCCTGCTCCTGAGCCAGACCCGGCTCCCGGCCCTGAGCCCGCTCCCGGCCCCGCTCCTGTTCCCATTCCCCCGCCTCCAAAACTGCCTTCTCCGCCGCCGCCACCTTTTTCCGGATCCTCCGGTGGAGGCTGTGGAGGGGGCGGTGGGGGGTACTTAACCAAATTGGGAAGGTCTTTTAGAGCCGATTCATCCTGAATCGTTATCTTGTCAACGGGGTCGTCGCCGGCGTGTTCCTTCATCCAATCCGCCAGATCTCCGATATCCTCATCGTGCATCCTGATGCAGCCCCAGGTCTCTGATTGGGGCCCTTCCCGCCCACCGTGGATGCCGACTCCCCTTTCGGCAGCCGCATCCGAAGGATTGCATCCGTCTTCTCCATAGTTCCCGATGGGAATAAACTCTTCATTGTTACCGCCATAGGCATCGCCGCTCCTCTCCTGAACCCCCCAATCGATATTCCATTCCCCATTGGGGGCAGGGCCGTGAGTGTCCTCTGTGTAGGGATCTCCTTCAGGATTGGTGGTGTTGTTGCCGGCGTCCCACGAGTCTACCAGTTCTCCGTCCCCATCCAACAAGTAAATCGTTCCGTCATCGCGGCTAAATATCAACTCTGACATCGTTACTACCTCCTTTTTTGTCGATCCTTTGATCGATCATACGCGTTAAATCATCCAAAGGGGCAAGACCTGCCCTGGTTTGACGGCGAGCTCGCCCGGCCGGTAACATTATAACATCGTATCGTACGGGAATCAAGGCCGGTCAGATTGAGACCGATAATTTCAGTATCTTTGTATCTTCATTGACTTTATGTCCCATCAAGGTTATATATAGAGATTATGCTAATAAACGTCGAATTTTATCCATAATAAGGAGGCAACATGAGCTGCGGGAGGAAACATTGTCACAGCGGTACGTTTCTCGGTCTTATACTCATAGCCGTCGGCGCCCTGTGGGTGCTGGATAGTGTGAATGTGATTGATTTTCATATCAAGAACTGGTGGCCCCTGATATTGATCGTCTTCGGGTTGCTGGATCTGGTCAACGCCCGGCGCGTTTTTAACTTTTCCGGCTGGTTCCTGATTGTTTTGGGCGGCATTTTCCTGCTGGCCACAAACGACATCGTCATATGGGGCGAAATCTGGCGCTACGGTGTACCGGCGATCCTGATCCTGATCGGCCTCTCCATGATCTCCAGGCGGGATTTCCGCCCGGTGATCGAGGCCAGCGGCGAAGATGAGATCGGCGACTCCGCCGTTTTCGGCAGTGCCAAAAGGAAGATTAACAGCAAGAACTTCAAAGGCGGTTCGGCTTCCAGAGTTTTTGGCGACTCCAAAATCGATTTGCGGGAGGCAGAACTGGCCGGGGAAGGTGCGGTGCTGGACATCTCCTCTGTCTTCGGCGACATCACCGTCCTGGTTCCCAAAACCTGGCCCTTGGATATCCGCTCCACTAAAATCCTGGGAGACTTCGAGAACAATACCGAGAACGAGCAGAAGAGCGAGGGTAAACGGTTGGTTGTCAGGGTCAATGTGATCTTCGGGGACATCAAAATCAAGAACTAAAATCAAAAGGAATAGATATAAAAAATGGAGACAACAGACCCAAAAACCGTTAAAATTTACCTGGCCTGCGATCATGCCGGTTTCAATTTAAAAGAGCAGGTAAAAAAGCACCTGATGGCGCGGCAGCAACAGATTGCCGACATGGGTACCGATTCGCTGGAATCGGCCAACTACATCGAGTTTGGGGCCAGGGCAGCGAAGGAGGTGTCGCAGGACCCGGAGAGTGCCCGGGCCATCCTCATCTGCGGCTCCGGCATCGGCATGTCCATGGTGGCCAACAAATTCAAGAATGTCCGGGCCGCCCTATGCCGCGACGAGTACGCCGCCGAGATGTCCCGCCGGCACAACAACGCCAATGTCCTGACCATGGGGGCCCGGGTGATCGATCCCCAGACCGCCCTCAATATTGTCGACATCTGGCTGACTACCGAATTTGACGGCGGCCGGCACCAACTGCGCCTCGAATACCTCCATCAGGCGGTGGAGCAAAAAAATTTTAAATAAGTGGACGATTCGAACTCTCGCCCCCTCATGTTCACAGGTTTGCCGGGCCTGATTTTGCTGTTTGCATCCCTGGTTACCGGTCAGGCGCATAATACCGCCCCGTTGGCCTGCCAGGCACCGCCCCATCACCGGGGTGGTCATATCGTTATCGGCGATCCGGACCCCGTGTACAAGGATTATTTCGGCGCCGCCGAGGAGGTCTGGGTGGCGGTAGCGCCCAATGGAGGCAAGGTCATGCCGGTGTATAAAATGGCCAGGATCTATATCGTACACCACCAACCGGAGAGCAAGTGGGTCGAGGGTAAGCCCTTATGTGATGTTTCGGGCGGGTACGAGACGGTGGCGGTCCGGGCCGACTGTGGGAGGCTGAGCTATACGCTGGCATGGAGCCGTCCGACTGTCCGGGAAGATGGCTACGATGTGGTGGTCGATTTCCCTCCCCTGGGTTATTATACCGTGGGACTGGATATAGTAGACGGCCTGGAGGATAGGGGGTTTTTCGTGCCGGAGTTGTGGGTCTTGCTGGAGAGCATCTCTTTCAGCCACCACCCCTTTGATAACAGTGCCGACGCCCTGGATATCAGGCTGAATTATGACGAGGCGGTGCGGGTGCCGGAATGGCAGAGGGGAGAGCCGGCCTTTCCGGCCGCTTACATCGGCAGCATAAAGATTACGGTTAAAGCCGTCTTCTCGGCCGCCGATAGCGTAAAATCAGCGACCATAACCGCCTATACAGGCGCCGGAAATTTAGACTCCCTGGAGAAGAGATGTGTCTCTTTTCGTAACGGTCATTCAGGACCCGTCTATTTCCAGGTATCCGGCCGCACCCCGGAGAGCATACGATCTTTCTACCAGGCGTGGGATTGGTACATCCAGGGGGTAAATCAAAGGAAAACTTCGGACACGTATATCGGCAGATCAACCAACAGGATATACGTTGTCCTGGCAGAGCCCCAACTTCCCTGGACAAAGGGGGGGCATACCGCGCCCTGGGCAGAGGCGTTACACCTGGCCTGCGGCTGGGCCGAAAAAGAGACGACCGTTGAGGGCGCAGCCGCCAAAATCAGCCGACACCTTTACCACGGTCTCGGCGGTTCGTATAGTAGGACTCCCCAATATGTAGATGTCAACTGTTTCCGTTTAACGAAATTGTTGGCCAATATCCCCGGGATAGGCTCGGTTAACTGTAAGGATATGGCCCAATCCCTGGTGACTTTTGCCAATGTGATCGGCGGTAACCTGGCCTACTCATTTTGTGACAGATTTGGCCGGCTCAACTGTGTGAAGCTGATCGGCAGGGATTGCAGTTGCCAGGAGAAGTTTGACGATCATGCCTTTGCCAGCCTGGGGGATAGAGTCTTCGACGCCTGTCTCACCGTGTCGAACGAGTGCCGCTCCTGCCCCGATACCTGGATGACCGGTATCCCCTGGGACGATTACATAGAGGCGGTGATAAAGCACGGTCAACCCTCTTCCCCCCAAACCTCCCCCTTCGGCATCCGTTGATCGTTGATCGGATTGTAAACAAGACAGGACAGGGGCATCGGGATCACTGCAAGATTTCGGTTTTGTCGTCGTCTTCGTTCCAGTCGTAGGTGTCGTAATTCCCGTCCAGGTCGCCCCGATGAAAGGGGTCCGATTGGTTGTACCGGTGCTGAGACCGGGTTTTCCGCTTTAAATAGGCGACAAGCCAATCGCTGTAGACCTTGCGGGTAGTGGGAATCAGCAGGGAGAGTCCCACCAGGTCGGTTAAAAAACCCGGGGTGATGAGCATGAGGCCGCCGACCAG
Organism: uncultured bacterium; assembly: GCA_965603365.1. GTDB lineage: Bacteria > Acidobacteriota > Aminicenantia > UBA2199 > UBA2199 > JAHELQ01. The sequence continues at coordinate 19,018 of CBFDCR010000008.1, read as the reverse complement.
GATCATGAATCCCTGCAGCAGCTCCCGGCCCGGCACCCGCCCCATTTCCGTGGTACGGCGGATTTCCCTGAGAATGCCCAGACCCTGGGATTTGGCAAAGACGGCACCCAGTACCCCGGTGAGAATGACCAGCAAGATGGTGTTCATGGTCCCCAGCACTTCCCCCACCTTGATTAATATGACAAGCTCAACCAGCGGTACAAGGGTAAACAACAATAAGAGTCTCGAAAACATCATTTTACCTCTTACCCCTATCCTATTACAAAATAACCCAAAAGGCAAGCTCCCAGGAAGTACAATCAAGTTAGGCGGTTCTGGTATCTTATCAGCTCTTCGGAAGAGAGGTCCTCCGGTTTGACAAACCGGTAATGTTTTTCTGAAACAATCGATATTTCGTCTTTATCTAATTCAAACTCAAATAAAGCCAGGAAATTGTATTCTATAAATTGTGCGGCAATAGGTCTGCATATTAAATCTGGAAATTTTGTTACACAAACGGCAATATCTTGTTCGATCTGAACGACGCCGATTTTATCTGTTTTACCTTTGGCCTGGACCGGCAAAATATAGTGAACACCCCGCTTGTCCAATCCGACATAAATTTCGTCTGTTTCTACCTGTCCCACATCGGGCACATGGGTACGCAGATGACTCTGAAGGGAGTAGCACGTTATACCGGAAAAAATATCGATCAATCGATTATACCTTAATTTGGCCAATAAAGCTTGCTCATCATTCAGGGTATATTTTTCAATCACCCCGGGAGTTGCATCGGGAATTTTGGTTTCTGAAAGCATTGGAGAGGGAACAATCATAGCGATTTTGGAAGAAACGAATTTGTATTGAGACGGACCTGCTGGTCGGATAATCCATTCGAGGCCTTCCGGTGCCTTTTCCACTATCGATTTAGGAAGAGAGGTTCGGTATCGGAAGGAATAAATGACATCCCCCAAATTTCTGGGAAGTTCAATATTTAATTCTTTTGCCACTTCGATAATTTCAGAACGGCTAAATGGAATTTCTGTTACACTTTTCTTATAGTGACGGAAAAATATTTTTTCGATTATTTGAGAATATATGTTTTTCTTCTTTGCCATTCTTCTTTACTCCTTTCCGTGCCAGTGGAGTACGACTACCTCTTCTCGAATGTATTCGCCGGTGGTAGTTGAAAAGCGAGTGCGAAATAGATCAATACGGTCCACCTTATAACCCAGATCTTCGGCAATTTCAGCCAATAATTTACCTGTCCTGATCATGACCCTTAAATAAGATGCCTGATCTCCCACCACATAGGCTAATTTTGCTCCGGGTTTCAACACTGTGCGCAATTGAGCCAAATGTCGAGTCATTCCACCAAAGTACAATCTGGTGACGGCGGGATAGAGCCTCTCGAAGCCAGAGGTTTTGCCCATTTTAATTCTCTTCTGTTCAATTTGGTTTGCAATTTCTAAAATCTTCTCATTTTCCTCAATCCATTTATCGTCGTCATCCCCCTTATATACCCCCCTGGTATTGGAGCGAATGAGGTTTCTTTTAAATTGCCTCAATTTTTCTCTATTCTGGATGAAACCCAGAACCACCGATTCGAGCCGGGTAAGTCGGGTATAATCTTTTTCATTGGGATAAGGGGGAGAAGTGATCACCGCATCGACAGAATGGGGTTTTAGAATGTTTTGCAGCTCCCTGGAATCAGCCAGACAAGAGATGGATGCCGGAAATATTTTGTTGTTTAGACTTCTCAAATCATGGGCAATGGTTTTCACCTGATTAAGCCAGGGTTTGATGACAGGATGGTCGGTCTTTTTCTTGCCTACTCCTACCTCTGGACCAAATTTTAAGTTGCTGATATGAAAAACCAGAACTTTTGCCAATGCCAGGAGGAAGTACTTATAGAAGCGATTATCTTTATATTTTTTAATATACCCGAGAAGTACCAGTACTTTATGAAGTGGCAGCGGACTGATCGAATCCTTTAATAACAATTTTTCATTTTCCAGCGGTAACTTTTTTAACATCCCGGCATCTATATCTCCCATCCATAAGAGATCGTCATCTATCCCCTGATTTTTCAATTGTTCCAGGGCACTCTCGGCGATTTCTCTTGCCTGGGTTAAAAATTGATCGGGTTCTATTTCCCAATCGGTTTTCACCGAGGCGGCAAAATGAGCGAATGGATTGGCTTCTATTCCAATAGAGGGAATTCCCAGCAGCTTTGCCTCTACCAGGGTAGTTCCAGTGCCGCAGAATGGATCTAAAACGGTTTTGGCCTTGTTTAGCCCAAAATCTTCGATATAATGTCGCACCAGATGGGGCGGAAAGGACAACACGAAGCGGTACCAATCGTGAAAGGCAAAATCCTCCTGTTCGATCTTGTTTGCTAAAGAATTGGGTCTAAGTTTTTCGGCGTGGGGAAGAGAGAAATCCGGGAAGGGTAAATTTTGCTGCCGTTCGATTAATTCTCTCATTTGAATCAATTATAAATTATTTAATTTTTTTGTCAATTTTTTCAAAACATATATTATATTTATTCTTTTCATTTGTAGAAGGTGATCTTGAAGGTGGTGCCGGTGGGGTCGGATTTTTCGAGGATTATGTCGCCGCGGAGGGTGGTGATGATCTTGCGGACGATGGCCAGGCCCATGCCGGTACCCTTCTCTTTGGTGGTGAAAAAGGGAAACCAGATCTTCTCCCGGATGTTTTCGTCAATGCCGCCGCCGTCATCCCTGAACCACAATTTCAGGTGTTCATCCTCTTTGATGTCCACCTCGATGGCGCCGGCCCCGGCCTCCCGGGCGTTCAGTACCAGATTCAATGAGGCCGATTTCAGCAGGGCGGGGTCGGTTTCCAGGCCGATATCCTGCTGCTGGCTGTTTACTTTTATGGGGATGTCTTTCTCCCGGCTCAATTGGTTCAGCAGGTCGATCAGGTGGACCGGCTCCCTGTTTTTGACCTCCATGGGCCGGGCAAAGTTCATGAAGCTCTCCATCATGGTGGATAAATGGCGGATTTCATTGTTGACCTTCTGCATTTTCTGTGAATCGGAACGGATGGTTTTGGTGTAGCCCAGTATGACCCCCAACGAGTTGCGGACTTCGTGGGTCAGGAAGGCGGTCATCTCCCCCAGCATGGCGAAATTCTTGTTCTTGAGATTGATCTCTTCCCGCATCTTCTCCTCGGTGATGTCCTTGATCATCAGGAGTTCGCCGATCTGGGGAACCGGCAGCAGGTCGATCCGGAAGATCTGCTTACCGGCGGTTATTTCCGAAGATCTCTTCTGCCCTCGGTGCTGTTCCACAAAATCGGGAATCTCGGGGAATTGATGCAAGACCTTTTTTAATTCGTTATTTTTGGCATGGGCAAAGCTCTGGTTAAACATCTTTCCCGCCGCCGGGGTAAATATATCCACCCGGCTTGAGGCGTTTATTAAGATGATGGCGGCATTGATATTGTTGATGATGTTTTTATTGAGCTCCTCCTTTTGGGCCGCACTGATCTGCTGCTGCTGGACAATACCCTTCAGGGCGATTTCGCTGTCCTTCAACTCTTTTAAATAATCCTGCAGCGGGGGGATCTGCCCCAGTTTGACGTCGTCTTTAAACTTCTTGAATAGATAGACCAGGTAAAATCCGGTGAAGATCAGGAAGATACCGATCACGATGGTCATGCCGAAGAAGATCTTATTGAGTCGGCGAATAGAGTCGAGACTGGTGGAAATGATCTTTTTCCGGAAGGTGGCGCCTCTATTTCCCTCCATGGCTTTGGCAATGATATAAAATTCCTGGCCGTCGATTACCATGACCGATGCCGAGGGCTGCAGCCGGTATTTAGTCTGAATATCGTCGAAATAACTCTGGTTGTTGATGGCGCCGGGATCGGTCTTAAACCGTTCTATAATAAGTTCCGCCATCAAATCCGCTTTCGCCTGAATAGTGGCCATCTCCTGTTTCTCCAGTTGTTTGAAGATGGAATAGATGTTTTCGAATACGAACACCAGCAAAATTTGAATCACAAACAATAAAATGGCAATACTTTTTTTCATCTCTATCTCATCAGTAGAGGGACTGAATGGAAATTAAGATTTGCTCCCCCCAGAATACCGATATATAACTCCCGGCAGCCAGGAAGGTGCCGAAGGGTAAGGCGAGTCTTAAGTTCTGACGCCTGAATATGATAAAGAAGATCCCCACCACTAACCCCGACAGGGAGGCCAGCAGCACGCCTACGATCAACTTCTGCACCCCCAAAAACGCACCCAGGAGCAGCATCATCTTAATGTCGCCGTGCCCCAGCCCCTCGATTTTTCTCACTCTCAAATAAAAATAGTATACAGCGGCAAAGAACAAGGCCGCACCGCTGGCGGAGCCGAAGGCATCGACGAAGCTGATGGCGGGATTGAAAAAGGAGTAGCCCAGGAACACCACCGCGCCGCCGATGGTCAACTCATCGGGCAGGATCATATGTTGAAGATCGATTAAGGCCAGGACGATCAAAATACAGAGGAATCCGGCGGTAAAGGCCGTGTATATGGGGAGGTAGCCGTAAAACTGGTAGGAGAGCCAGAAGGAAAAGGCGGTAAACATCTCCACCAGGGGATAGCGGACGGAAATTTCCGATTTGCAGTGGCGGCATCGACCGCCCAGGAATATATAACTGACTACCGGGATGTTGTCGTAAAACCTGATGATCTGGCGGCAAAAGGGGCAGTGGGAGCGGGGATGGACGATGCTCTGCTCCAGGGGCAATCGATGGATCACCACGTTTAAGAAGCTGCCCACGATCAGGCCCAGCAGGATCAGGAAAATTTCTTCCATTTGAATCTCCGTTGGGCTCTAATGTCGCCGCTTTGGGGATCGTAGTGGTAATCGTTACCTTGAAAATCCCGGGGAATCTCCTGGATGAATCCCTTTTGCTTCAGTTCGGCTAAACTCGACGGCAGCCTGTTGTATTTTTGTTCAAATTGCCGGATCTGCTTTCTCAAAATATTTCGGTCTATTTCCAGTTTGATCTGGTAGAGATGATTGAGGGCCGCATCTTTTTCCAACCGGGTCCCGGCCTTTTGGGCGATCTCCAGCCACATATTATAAGCCGAGACCAGGTCATCCTGCAGGTAGACCATGTGGGCCATCCGGCGCCGCAAATGGGAGGGGGCACCCGGTTTTGAGGCCGCCCGTTGAAAAAATTTCTTCGCCAACTCAAGATCTTTTAAATTCTTGTAGGCATAAAAACCGGCCTCATGATCGAATATCCACTCGCCGGGATTATTTTTAGATCCCTTTTCCAGCAGCCGGATGGCCATCCTGTAATCCCTGGCTTCCAGGGCCATGATCCAGGAGCCCACAAAATAGGGGGCCAGGTAGGTGGGATTAAGGTCGGTGATGAGATTGTAGATATGCTCGATATAATCGAAGCGGTTGTTCAGATGGTAGGCGGAATAAAACTGGATGGACCAGATAAAGAGCATATCCGCCGCCAGGTTTTGAAAACCGAAAGACATAATTTTAAGGGTTTTGGACGACGGCAGGGTGACAAACACACCTTTCTCGTCGAAATAATCGATCCGGGAATCATAGTAATACTGAAGGTAGCTTACGGCCACCATCAATATGACGAAAAGGACAAACAGCCTGGTGCGCATTATTGGAATTCCCTTTTCTGGAAGATAACGATGGTCAGGGCCAGCAGGGCGGCGATATAAACGAGGCCATAGAGAATGGAACCCAGGATTAAACCGGGTTCCAGTTTGACGTCCATCACCACCGCATTCTTGATGTTGAATTTATCCAGGTTGGGCAGGATATAGTAGAAGAAGTAGACGATGATTTTGATCAGCGGTTCCACCAGGCGGACTTTAAATTCGTTGAAGGTCCACAGCACATGACCGATCAGGAAGAGGGTGATGGTAAAGATGGAAGAGAGGATGGGAGTCGTAAAGGAGGAGAACAGCAGCGACAGGGAGGTGATGATGAGAAGCTCGAAGTAGAGGAGCAGGAAGTAGAGGGCCACACCGCTGTCAAATTCACCGGTGGAGACGTAAAGAAAGATAAAGAATATGGCCGCCATCGATACCAGTGCCACCAGCAGGGTATAGGCCAACCCCAGGAATTTGCCGATAATAAAGCTGCTCCTGGAGATGGGTTTGCTCAAGATGTTGTATATGGTCTTCTTGTCTATTTCCTTAAATACCAGGTTGATGCCGGTAAAGATCGCCACCAGCACGCTGAAAAAATGGATGGAGCCGAGGCCCACATCCTTCAGCACTTTGACCTTGTCGCCAATGGTGAGCAGACTGACCAGTTGGGAACTTAAGGCGAAGAAGATGCCGAACATGACCAGCAGGTAAAAAATCTTGTTGCGAACCGCCTCTTTGAAGGTATTCAGGGCAATGGCTTTGATATTCATCGTTTGACTTCCTTTAGAAAGATATCTTCCAGGGTCATCTTGACGGGGGTGACGGAGATGATTTTACCGTTGTTTTTTATGATAAAATCAATGTTGCGGTTGACGGTGTCGAAGTCGGCGGACTGAATGATATAATTGCCATCTCTAGACATAAACGCCATTCTGTGGCGGCCGAGCCGTTTTTCGTCGATGCCGGTAAAGACGATTTCGTAATAGCGGACGCTGTGGGAGATGAGTTCCGATAACTTCCCCTCCTTAACTATTTCCCCCTCCAGTATGATCCCCACCTTGTCCACCATCATTTCCATATCCTGCAGAATATGAGAGGAAAAAAATACGGTTTTACCGGCCTGTTTTAACGATAGGATGATGTCCCTCAACTCCTTGCGGCCGATGGGATCGAGCCCGGAAAAGGGTTCATCCAGGATCAAAAATTCGGGGTCGTGAATCAGGGCCTGGGCCAGGCCGATTCTCTGAATCATTCCTTTCGAGTACTTTCGCAGCTTTAAATCTTCCTTCCCTTTCAGCCCTACCAGTTCAATTAACTCTCTCGACCGGGCCTGGATCCGCTTACGGGGAATCGAGAACAACCGGCCGGTAAAAAGGAGCAGTTCCTTAGCGGTTAAATAGTCGTAAAAATAGGGTTGTTCGGGCAAAAAACCCACTTTCCGCCGGCCCTCGAGGGAGTGGGAGGGCTTGCCGTACACCAGGCACTCCCCTTCGTCAGGGGTAATTAATCCCAGCACACACTTGATGGTGGTGGTCTTGCCGGCCCCGTTGGGGCCCAAAAATCCGTAGATTTCCCCCCTTTCGGCCGAGATGTTGATGTTTTTGAGAATTTTGTAGCGGCGAATAAAGAAATTGGACAAAAAGCTCTTTCTTAGATTCTTAATTTCCAGCGTTTTCATGTTCTCATAGTTTAATCAAGACAAAACGAACCAGGAAAATAAGTGTAACCAAAACCAGGATTAAATTCAAGTCCTTGAATTTCCCGGAGAGTATTTTGATGAAGGTATACGAGATAAAGCCAAAGGCCAAACCGTCGGCGATACTGTAAGTCAGGGGTATACCGATAAAGGTCAGTATGCCGGGGATACTTTCGGAAAAATCATCCCACTTGACCTTCACGATCTCCCTCATCATCAGGGCGGCGACGATAATCAACACCGGTGCCGTGATGGGGTAAAGATAGAGTCCGAATTCCGGTGAATAGGCATAGCCGCCGCCCACCATGGCGATGAAGGGGGAAAAAAATATGGCCAGCAGGAATAAGAGGCCGGCCGTAACGGCCGACAGTCCGGTTCGGCTCCCCTCCTCGACGCCGGCGGCACTTTCGATAAAACTGGTAACCGTCGAGGTTCCCAGCAGGGCGCCGCTGACGGTGCCCACTGCATCGGCCATCAGGGCTCGCGAGGCCCGGGGCAATTTATTATCCTTCAGCAAACCGGCCCGGGAAGAGACCCCCACCAGGGTACCGATGGTGTCGAAAAAATCCATGATAAAAAAGACGATCACGATGGGCAGCATCTCAAAGGTGAACAGTCCCTTAAAGGAGAGTTTCAGGAAGGTGGGGGAGAGCGAGGGAGGGGCAGCCACCAATCCCTGCCATTTGACGATGCCGAAAATCAGGCCGATCACCGCGGTGACGACGATACCCCAGAGCATGGCGCCTTTGACTTTTTTGACCAGCAAAAAAGCGAGGATAATGAGACCGGCCACCGAGAGCAGGGTGGCGGGATTGGAAAAATCGCCCAGTTTGACCGCTCCTGAGGCATACTGAAACGTATGTAATTGATCCAAAACACCCTGGGAGGTCAACTCTTTGCTAAAGGCGATGGCGTTGAGGGGAGCGTTGTTGCGTACAATAATCCCGGCATCGGCCAGGCCGATGAAGCCGATGAACAGGCCGATGCCGGCGGCGATGGCATATTTCAGGGAAGCGGGAATGGCATCGACGAATTTTTGCCGCACCTTCAACAGGGTCAGGATGACAAACAGTACCCCGGAGATGAAGACAATGCCCAGTGCCTGCTGCCAGGAGACCCCCAGCATCAACACCACGGTGAAGGCAAAGAAAAAATTCTCCCCCATCCCCGGGGCTAAGGCAATGGGGTAGTTGGCCAGCAGGCCCATCAAAATAGACGCTAAGGCCGCCGACAGGCAGGTGGCCATCATCACCGCGTTAAAATCCATGCCCGTCTTCTGCAGGATAGAAGGCTGCACAAAGATGATGTAGGACATGGTCAAAAAGGTGACCACCCCGCCGGAGATCTCTCGCCTGAGGGTGGTTTGGTTTTCTTCAAGCTTGAAAAATCTCGCTAAGCTTGGCATCTAATTTTCCCTCTTCCTTTTTGATTTTAGTCTGGGCTGCCGCCAGGCGGGCAATGGGCACCCGGTAGGGGGAACAGGAGACATAGTTCATGCCGGCCATGTAGCAGAACTCGATGGAATTGGGTTCGCCGCCGTGCTCGCCGCAGATTCCCACCTTCAAATCGGGATTGGTATGCCGGCCTTTCTGGATACCCAGCTTCACCAGTTCGCCGACCCCTGGCCGGTCCAGGATCTGGAAGGGGTCTTTGGGCAGTATCTCTTTCTGGAGATAATCGGGCAGGAACACGCCGGCATCGTCCCGGGAATAGCCGAAGGTCATCTGGGTCAAATCGTTGGTGCCGAAGGAGAAAAAGCGGGCAATATGGGCGATTTTGTCCGCCACCACGCAGGCCCGGGGTACTTCAATCATGGTGCCCAGCAGATATTCGACGGAGTCGTTTTCCACTTTAAAGATCTCCACGGCTTTCCGAAAGATAATGTCGTGTAAATACTCCAGCTCCCGGTGGGTTCCGGTCAGGGGTATCATGATTTCCGGTAATACTTTGATGCCCTGTTGTTTCGCTTTCAAGGCCGCCCGGATAATGGCTTCGGCCTGCATTTCGGCGATTTCCGGATAGGCGATGGCCAGCCGACAGCCCCGGTGACCCAGCATGGGGTTGAACTCCCTGAGACTTTCGGTTTTTTGCCTGACTTCGGCAAACGATACCCCCATCATCTCGGCCAGTTCTTTTTGTTCCTCTTTGGTATGGGGTAAAAATTCGTGGAGAGGCGGGTCCAGCATCCGGATGGTCACCGGAAACCCGTCCATGACCTCAAAAATCTTCACAAAATCTTCCATCTGCATGGGCAAGATTTTTTTCAAAGCCTTCACCCGGCCGGTTTTATCTTTGGCCAGGATCATCTCCCTGAAGGCATCGATGCGGTCTCCTTCGAAGAACATGTGTTCGGTACGGCAAAGGCCGATGCCTTCGGCACCGAAATCCCTGGCAATCCGGGCGTCTCGGGGTGTATCGGCATTGGTCCTGACGCCGATGTCCCGCTCCTCGTCTACCCAACTCATAAATTCGCCAAACTCCCCGGAAATATCGGGGATAATCAGCTCCAGTTGTCCCTCGATCACCTCGCCGGTGGAGCCGTTCAGGGTAATATAGTCGCCCTCTTTAAAGGTCCTGCCGGAGATTTCACAGGTATTGCCGGATTTGATCACCAGGTCGCCGCAGCCGGCCACGCAGCACTTGCCCATGCCCCGGGCTACCACCGCCGCATGGGAGGTCATGCCGCCGGTGGCGGTGAGAATTCCCTGGGCGGCATTCATACCGCCGATATCCTCCGGGGAGGTCTCTTTTCGCACCAGCACGACCTGTTCTCCCTTTTGGGCCATCTCTTCGGCCCGTTCGGCCGTAAATACTATTTTCCCCACCGCCGCTCCCGGCGATGCCGGCAGTCCCCTGCCGATGGCCGAGTATTTTAACAGGGGATCGATATTGGGATGAAGCAGTTGGTCCAGTTGCTCCGGCGATACGCGCTTTACCGCTTCCCGTTTGTTGATCAACCCTTCATGCATCATGTCAACGGCAATCTTTAAGGCCGCAAAGCCGGTCCTCTTGCCGTTCCTGGTTTGCAGGAAAAACAATTTCCCCTCCTGGATGGTGAATTCCATGTCCTGCATATCCCGGTAGTGCCTCTCCAGCTTCCGGTATATTTCGACCATTTGTTCATACGTTTGCGGCATAATCTCTTCGAGGGCAGGATATTTTGTCCCTCTCTCCTTTTCGGGGATGTCGTTGGCCGCCGCCCACTCTTTCGATTTTTTCAGGGTGATTTCCTGGGGGGTTCGAATGCCGGCCACCACGTCTTCTCCCTGGGCATTGACGAGGAACTCGCCGTAGAAATCCTTCTCACCGGTGGAGGGGTCCCGGGTAAAGGCGACGCCGGTGGCGCTGTTCTGTCCCATATTACCGAATACCATGGCCTGGACATTTATGGCGGTGCCCAACAGCCCGCTAATGTTGTTTAAGGCCCGGTATTTAACGGCCCGGGGATTATTCCAGGAATTGAAGACCGCATCAATGGATTTCCAGAGCTGCTTTTGGGGATCCTGGGGAAACTCCTCACCCGTCTCCCCCTTGACCAACTCCTTGTATTTTTTGACGATCTCTTTCAGGTCATCCACCTCTAAATCCACATCCGACCTGATACCCTTTTTATGCTTTTGCGTTTCTAAAATTTTTTCAAATTTTTCATGGTCGATCTCCAGTACCACGTTGCCGAACATCTGGATAAATCGCCGGTAAGAGTCAAAGGCAAATCTCTCGTTGACGGAGAGTATGGCTAAGCGCTGCACAGTTTTGTCGGTCATCCCCAGGTTCAGCACCGTATCCATCATGCCGGGCATAGAAACCGCAGCCCCGGAACGAACCGAGACCAATAGGGGATTGTCTTTATCCCCCAATTTCTTGCCCATCAGGTTTTCCAGTCTGGCCAGGTTTTCGTCCACCTGCTTTTTTAGACCCTCCGGGTAGTTGCGATTGTTTTTATAATAGAGGTCGCAGACTTCGGTGGTAATGGTAAATCCTGGCGGTATAGGCAGGCCCAAACTGCACATTTCGGCAAGGTTGGCGCCCTTTCCGCCCAGCAAAGCCTTTAACTCTTTTTTGCCTTCGCTAAAATCTTTTGAGAAAAAATATACATACTTTGTTTTCACGATATGCCTCCTTATCATCAGACCATCTTCGATTTCCCTTCTCGGTGGGACTTCTGAATTTTTGCCATTTTTTCCAGAATTTTTCGCTTAAATTTTAATAGTTCGAGAGGCTTTTTCAAAGATTTGATTCGGTTTTTTGTTAAAAACGCCTTTATCTCATTGTAGTGGTTATCCGGGGTTAACATGATGATTCGATTTTCCATTTTTTTTGATTTTAACAGGTTATACATCTCGGTTCCACCCATCTGGGGCAGCAAAAAATCCGTAATAATGAGGTCAAAGGGATAGGAATTAATTAAAGCAGCGGCTTCTTCGCCACTGGTGGTGGTCAGTATTTCAAAATTTCCCCCGGGGATAAGCATTTCCTTCATGAGATCCAACAAATACTCCTCTGGATCGGCAATGAGAATGTTTCCGCTAAAGGTGGTGTCATCTTTTTCATCTACCATCCCGGTTGTTTGCAACTGCACCAATTGATTCTTAAAAATAACCTGGAATTCGGTATATTCTCCTTCCACGCTGTTGGCGCAAAATTGGGCGCCGTGATTGGCGATAATCCTCTCGCAGGCCGAAAGTCCCAGGCCGGGTCTGCCGGAGAATTGAGAATAAAAAGGGGCCCAAATCCGGGGAAGTTCATTCCGGTTTATGCCGATGCCGTTGTCCTTGACGATCAATTTGTAATTGTTTTTCAACTGTTTCGTTTGCACCGTAATCATTCCGTTTTGAAGACCTTTTGCCTTGATGGCCAAAACAGCGTTATCTACCAGGTTGGTGATCAGGCATTCCAATTGACCGGGAGTGAAGAGATCGTCGGAGATCCTATAATCCATTTTGGTCTTGATCTTTATATTGTTATTGTTTTCAATATCGCTAAAATACTCTTTTAAGCGGTAAACGATCCTGTTGATGCTTTCCCTTTGCTTCCCCTTTTGTTTCCCGCTGAAATAGCCCCTTAACAGGTTCAAGAGATCGGTTAACTCTTCGGCATTCTTTTCCACCCGGCGGATTCTCTCTTTCAGGGCATCATCTTCCAATTTGGATAACAAAATCTGGGCATAACCCAGGATGGGGGTCAGTTTATTTTTCAGCTTGTGAAAAACAACGGGCAAAATCTCCTGTAACGCCTCATTTTTTAGTAATTCCACCGGGTTTGTTTCGTCATCCGCTTTTGAAATATCGGCTTTGGCTGTCTCATTTATATCTATCTCTTTGAGAAGATAAGAGTTGTAAAAAGAGTTGGCGATTACCTTTACAAATGCATGTACCTGGAATATTTCTCGCTCCAGGATAGTACCCTCCTTTAGGGGATTTAACAGGAGAAATCCGAATAAATGGTGCTGGTGGGAGATCGGAAAAGCAATCGATTTCTGGTCGGGGTTATCAAATAATCGCAGGGCTTCTTTTTTATTCAGCGGTACCGGTTGATCGGTAATCATGGCCTTGCGGAAGCTGTTGAAATGCTCAATATCGACCGGTTCACCGCTGAGATGGCGGCGGTCTTTGATATGAAAGAAAATTTTGCTGTCGGGCTCCTTGTAGATAAAGGCGGCCGAAAATTTCTGCCCGGCCTTGTCGAAATATTCCAGGATTGAGGCCATTGTTTGGCCCGGTGAGATGAGCTCCGAAAACGAAGCGGATAAATCCCAGATACAGGAAGATAATGCTTCGGATAAATTCTCTGCTTCATTGGCCTTCAATTTTTTATTTGAGTCCATTTTCACCTTATTACGGTCTTATAGAAAAATTATAAGACATTTTTCCCCCAATGACAATCCACACCCCCCCATCAATCAAGTTTTTCCATCAAAAGATCAGTTTTTTGACTCCAGGCTGTCAACTAAATACGCCCGGATGATTTCAGACTTATCTCCACATTCTCTCTCCATAAGGTGTTTAGTACATTTTATTTTAAGTATATTTTTAGCCCGGTTGTGGGTCTCTTCTCCGATAATAATGGGGTTTTGCGTTTCTCTCACTTCGTTTTGCATCCATATAGCCGTGCTTACCACTTTTCCTATAACAGTGAGATTTATGAGGTAATCGGAACCCACGCTACCGACACCAACCTGGCCGCTACTTATGCCAACGCCGAAATGGATATCGGGTATGTTGTCGCTTTTGAGATTTTTGTTAAACCCTTCCAACGCTTCCTTCATCTCTAAGGCACAGCGCAGCGCGTCCCTGGCGTCTTCCTCCGGGCTGCTTTTTGAAGGTTCATTGAGGCCAAATGCAGCCAGGATAGCCTCTCTTGTATACTGAATAATGGCACCGTTGTGTTTGACAATCACTCCCGACATTTCATTCAAATACTGGTTTAACCGGATGAACAAATCTTTATAGTTCAGCCTGCTGCATAAATCCACGAAATTGCGCATATTGGCATACAATACAGTCACATCCTTTTCTTCTATCTTTTCCAGCAATTCCAGATCATTTTTCCTGAGTTTTCGGCTTCGAAATTCAGGAAGAAACTTCTTGAGTTCACTTCTAAGACGGTCGTAATTCTCATTGATCTGGGCAATTTCTTTCAGTAGATACCGGTTCTGTCTCCTTAACTCAAACAATTTAATGGCAGCCCTGACATCATCTTTGAGTTCATCGATCCTATCCTGGATGGGTTTGCGGATGTACCGGTCTACCTGGATAGCCTTTTTGTCGTAAATGGAATCCTTTTTTTCAGGATAGGCGGTGATGAGCCAGCGGATGGTGTTGGGGTGTGTGTCCAGGGATTCTTTTAATAATTCAGTCCCGGATATTTTGGGCATCCGTTCATCCGTTAAAATTAAGGCAATGTCGATATTTTCCGGCCTTTTCAATATATCCATCCCCGCCAGCCCATCCTCGGCAATTAAAACCAGGTAATCATCCCGTAGTGCCAACCTCAAAAAGTTAATATTTCCCGGATCGTCATCCACAATCAAGATTTTGTACATATGCCCATTATTCGTCATTGCTTTAACCTCCTTTTCGTATTATTTTTTTCATTTTCTTCCTGGGTCGCTTAGACTTAATAGGCAAGGTCACCGTAAAGGTTGTACCTTCCCCCACATGACTATCTACTTCAATTGTACCGTTGTGTTTTTCAATCACCTTTTTGGAGATGCTCAATCCCAAGCCCATCCCTTGCTCTTTAGTTCTGGTGGTAAAAAAGGGATCGAAGATCCTGGTTTGATTTTCGAGTGATATGCCTTCACCGGTATCTGAAATTTTTATAATCAAATTATTGTTGTCCTTCATCTTGGTTTCGATAGTTATAATCCCCTCTTCAGGAATGGCATCGGCGGCATTGGATAAAATATTCATAAAAACCTGGTTTAATTGACTGGATGATCCCTTAATTTCAGGGATATTTCCAAACTCTTTCCTGATCTTTATCCTGTCTTTGGTTTTGTTGTGCAGCAAGTTTAAGGTTGTTTCGATGTTTTTGTGGATGTCAATTTTCTGCAATTCAGGCTCATCCTTACCCACGAAAAATCTCAAATCTCTAACGATATCCGAAATCCTGGTGGCCCCCTCTTTGACATATTTCACCAACCCACCCAGTTCCTCAAGCTTTTTATCAATGTCCAGTTCTTCTCGTATTTTTTTGATTTTATGGTCCTCCGGCAGGTCCAATTTCATATATTCGGCTAAAACCGATTCAATGTCCTTAATAAACTTCTGTAAAAAATCGATATTCCCATAGATATAATTGGCCGGGTTGTTCATCTCATGGGCTAGACCCGCAGCCATCTCCCCCAACGACGCCATTTTCCCCTGCTGGATCAACTGCACCTGTGTTTCTTTCAATTCTCTGGTTCGTTCCTCGACTCTTTGCTTGAGTTCCTTTTGCCGCCTTCTTTGTTGGTCCGTCCGGTATTGAATACAACCGGCGATAAATGCAAGTATAACTATCAATAATGTCACATAGAACCAGACAGTCTGGAAAAATGACGGATTAATGGTGAATGCAAGACTAGCACCCTCTTCATTCCAGATGCCGTCACTGTTGGCGGCTTTGACTTTAAAAGTATAATCTCCAGGTGAAAGATTGGTATACTCCGCAAACCGGATGTTACCTAGAGGTTCAAACCATTCATCAGGTTTATGAAAACCATCCAACCGAATCTTGAATTTTACGCCTTCGGGAAACTGATAACTCAAGGCTGTGAATTTAATGTAAACATTTTGGGGGTTGGGATCAAGAGAAATTTGGATGCCTCCATGTAAATCGATTGGCTTTTTATCAACCTCTAATTGCTCAATATATACAGAAGGAGGCGTTTCATTGATAAGAATATCATAAGGCTTAATACGAGCTATGCCTTTATGGGTACTGAACCAGATTCTTTCTTTTTTGTCCATAATACCGCCGTAAGCATTATTTTCATTTGCAGGTAAACCATCATTTATAGTATAGTGGTCAAACTTTTCTGTTTGAGGATTAAATCTCAAGATTCCAGAATTAGTGGGCAACCACAGCCATCCATTCTTATCTTTAACTATTCCATATAGATTATTATTGGGGAAGTTTACGCGATCTGAGTATCTTGTTAACATTTTACTTCCCGAAAGATTTTCGTTAAGAAAGTAAATGCCATCATCGAAAGTCGTAATCCAGTAGCCATCTCTATCTTTATCTTTTAATATTCCACTTATATAATGTCCTTTTAGGTACTCTTTTGGCTTCTCTTTGTTTGACTTTATATCGGTAAATTTACACAGACCTTCATCCAGCCCAACCCAGAGATTCCCTAATTCATCATCATAAATAGTCCGCACATCATCGCTTATGAGTCTTGGATTAGATTCGGTATTATAGTGCAGCGTTATATAGTCATTTTTTTTATTTTTATCGAAAAGTATCAAACCCTCTTTGTCCACGGCCAGCCACAAATTATCTTTTGGATCCACATATACAATCCTGACATTATTATTAGGTAGGCCATCTTTCTGGTCGAATACTTTAAATTTACCATCAGAATATCGTACCAATCCCCCTTCGTATGTGCCTATCCAGATGTTTCCTTCTCTATCGCCAGCTATTGTAATGACCGAGTTACTGGGTAATTCATCACGTGTAGTAAAAGTTTGAGTTATATTGTCTGATTCGTCAATAACGACAACACCTCCATAAGTGGCCACCCATAGCTTGCCATCATCAGCAGAATAAATTCCAAAAACAGAATTTGAAGGCAACCCGTCTTCTTTGGAGCAGGTTATAAATTTACTTTTCCCTAAATGGCTGACCCCGCCGTAGGCCCCAATCCACAAATCCCCGGCTTTATCTTTGAAAACAGAGAGAATCCTGTTCCCCGCCAGCAGATCCGATTTCGGATGTTTTGAGAGTATCTCATCTTGCTTTTGATATTGATATAGGCCGTCCGACGTTGCAATCCACAAGCTTTTTTCCCCATCATTGAATAATGCGTTGATCCCATTGCTGGACAATTTTGAATTCTCTTTCGTATAAGTTCTGACGAATTTATTATCTTTTAATAAAGTTAGACCTGAATCGGTCCCGACCCAGAGTTCTTCGTCATCTACCAGGAGAGATTTGACAAAATTACTTGCCAGGCTATCTTTTTTGCTGATTTGACTTACCTCATTATCGTCAATGATAATAATCCCATTTCCCGGCGTTCCAAGATAAATTCTATCATGCTGATCTACGGTAATAGCTTGAATCTTATCTTTGATAAGTAAATTTTCCAACGGGAATTCGGCCAACTTCCGGCCCTTGATGATGCACAGTCCTCCTATGGTTCCAGCCAGTAAACCATATTTCATGCTTTCTCCAATACAACTGATGTTGTTTTTGAAAAAATCACCGGTTTGGGTAGTATACGAAAAGAATTTTTCGTTTTCGTGAAGCGCCAGACCTTCCCGAGTAGCAACCCATAGTCGGCCTTTTTTGTCATTATAGAGATAGTTAATAAAGTTATTAGGCAGGCCTTCGCTTTCTCTAAAAATTTCAAAATTAGCTCCATCAAAGCGGTTTAATCCATCCTGGGTGGCAATCCAGATATAACCCTGTTTATCTTGAACGATTGATAGACCTATATTCATCGATAAACCATCTTTGTCTGTATAATTTCGGATATAATGACT
This sequence comes from uncultured bacterium, assembly GCA_965603365.1. GTDB lineage: Bacteria > Acidobacteriota > Aminicenantia > UBA2199 > UBA2199 > JAHELQ01. Next base: position 1,494 of record CBFDCR010000008.1, on the reverse strand, counting down.
TGCGTTTAAATCCAGAAATGAAAAGATGAAGACCAGGATCGCTACAGATAAAAATTTAAATGTATTTATTTGTTTCATTTAACACCTCGATTCTAACCATATTTTTTTGTTATAAGTTCTCTTGGTTGACTGTCATTCCTAACTGAAGATTGAAAAAAAGTTATTGGCGACATCATTTTTCTGTCTTTAAGTCGAAAATGTCATATACCTGGATGGGAACCATTTGGTCCCCTATCCTTATTCGGGGTTTCTTTTCCTTATAACTTCCAATAATATCTTTGGTGTACTCGAAGGTTGTCTTACCGATTAGAATGGCATCTGGAGTTTTGCAAGTTAAATTCTCGATCCTGGATGCCATGTTTACTGCATCACCGATAACAGTGTAATCCAGTAGATAATCAGAACCAATATTACCCAATACCACTGTTCCGGTATTAATGCCTATGCCAAAATGGATATCAGGTATGCTGGACTTTCTTTCGGCCCTATTAAACTCTTTGAGGAGTTCTCGCATTTTCAGGGCGCACTTTACTGCGTTTTGGGCATCTTTTTTAGGATCCATTATTTCTGAATCCTTAACACCAAAAGTGGCCATGATTGCATCACCAATATATTTGTCAATACAGCCATGGTGTCCATTAATTACTTCTGACATCACTCCAAAGTAGTCATTCAAAAAATTTACCAATTCTTTCGGGCTGGACCTTAACCTTTCCGATAGAGCTGTAAACCCGCGAATATCTGAATGCAAAATGGTCACCACTCTTTCTTCACTCTGTTTTAATGATTTGGGATCTTTTGTTTCGAATTTTTTAATCGCATCAGGAGGAAGGTACTTTGAAAAAAGGTTGCGGATGCGGACATTGTTCTCAATAATATCTATAACTTCTTCATTTAAAAATTGATTTTCCCGTCTTAATTCATAAATCCACACGGCATTTCTGATTATATCTCTAAGCTCCTGGATTTTCTCTCTAATCGGTTTTCGGATATACATGTCAACTTCTATTTCTTTTCTATCATAAATAGAATCATTTACGTCCGGGAAAGCCGTGATGAGCATGCGGATGGTGTCGGGATGGGTTTCAACAGATTTTTTTAAAAGGTCGGTCCCGGATATTCCCGGCATCCTCTCATCAGAAAGAATCAAGGCAATATCTTTGTTTTCATCCTTTCTCAATATCTCCCACGCCTCCTCGCCATCACTGGCGCATTTTACAAGATAATCGCCACGAAATGCCAGTTTCAAGAAATTCAGATTCCCGGCATCATCATCCACAAATAAGATCCTGTACCTATGTTTGGGGTTTGTCATTTTGAATCTCCTTCTTTATATTTTCCTTCACTTTCCTTTCCTTTTCTGTTTTGGGTTATAGGCAGTGTAATGGAAAAAACAGTGCCCTTACCAACTTCACTTCTCACATCGATTGAGCCTTTATGTCTTTCAACGATTTTTTTGGTAATGGATAAACCCAATCCCATCCCTCTTTCTTT
>CBFDCR010000007.1:0-106234 GCA_965603365.1 uncultured bacterium | reverse complement strand
TGTTTGGGAAAACTAATTATACACTATTATAGCCACAAACGGGGCTTTTTTATTTCTTTGATGGGAAATCTAGGTGGTTTGGGGTTTAAAAGTATGAGTGAGGGGGTAGCGGGGTTGAGTGTCACCTAAAAATATCTGGCGGCAGAGAGGGAGCCATTAATATTGTTGAAATTAGCGACATTATGTATTTTAGGTCTGGGGGTTAGGACTGCGGTTCTCTTTGGCGGCTTTGATGAAGGAGACGAATAGGGGGTGGGGCCGCAGGGGGCGGGACTTGAACTCCGGGTGGAACTGGCAGCCGACGAACCAGGGGTGATCGGTAAGTTCCACTGTCTCCACCAGGTTACGCTCCGGGTTCTTGCCGCTAATCACCATACCGTGCTCCTCCAGTACCGGTTCAAATTCCGGGTTGAATTCGTAGCGGTGGCGGTGGCGTTCGTATATCTTTTCCTGGCGATAGACATCGTAAGCCAGGGTACTCTTTTTCAGGATACATGAAAATTGCCCCAGCCGCATATTATGGCCCATCTCTTCAATGTTGACGAGTTCCCTTAATTTCACGAACACCTTACGGGTGGCAGATTTACTGAATTCGGTAGAGTGGGCATCTTTAATACCGGCCGCGCGGCGGATAAACTCGATGCAGGCGGTCTGCATGCCCAGGCATATACCGAAGTAGGGGACCCTGTGGGTGCGGGCAAATTCCACCGCCTTGATCATGCCCTCCACCCCCCGCAGGCCGAAGCCGCCGGGAACCAGGATGCCGTGGGAATCCTTAAACTTCTCTTCTAAGTTCCACTCCAGCAGATCATCGGATTCCACCATATCGATGTTAACTTCTACGTTGTTTTCCACACCGCCGTGGTATAGGGCCTCGAAAAGACTCTTGTAGGAATCTCCCAGCTTCATGTATTTGCCCACCACGCTGATGGTGACTCTGTCGGTCAATCCCCTGGTCTTTTCCACCCAGGTCTGCCACTCCCGGGAATCATCGGTCTCCTTTTGCAGATGTAACTTCTTTAATATTAAATGTCCCAGACCTTCGGCCTTAAAGATCAGGGGAATCTCATAGATCGTCTGCACGTCGGTGGCACTCACGATATCGACCTCCCTGAGGTTGGTAAAGAGGGCAATCTTTTTCTTGATCTCTACAGGTAGGGGGATCTCGGCCCGGCAGAGTAAAATATCTGGCTGAATGCCGATCTCCCGCAGCGCCTTAACGCTGTGCTGGGTGGGTTTGGTCTTTAATTCACCGGCGGTTTTAACAAAGGGCACTAAAGTGAGGTGGATGAAGAGTACATCTCCCTCGTCCAGGTCGAGGCCCACCTGACGGATGGCCTCCAGAAAGGGGAGGCCTTCGATATCACCCACGGTGCCGCCGATTTCCACCAGAATCACGTCAAATTCACCGTGCATTTGCAGGACGGCGGCCTTGATCTCATCGGTGACGTGGGGGATGACCTGAACGGTTTTACCCAGATAATCTCCCCGCCTCTCCTTTTCAATCACGTTATAGTAGATTCTGCCTGCCGTCCAGTTGTTGCGCTGCGACATATCGGCGTGGGTAAATCGTTCGTAGTGTCCCAGGTCCAGATCGGTTTCGGCGCCGTCGTCGGTGACAAATACTTCGCCGTGCTGAAAGGGACTCATGGTGCCCGGGTCCACATTTAAATAGGGGTCCATCTTAATGATGGAGATATTAAATCCATAAGATTCCAGGATGTTACCGATAGAGGCGGCGGCAACGCCTTTTCCCAGAGAAGACAGCACCCCACCGGTTATAAAGATGTATTTTGTTTTTTTCATGGCTCTGTCCTATCCTGGAGTAAATCTTCGATTTTCTGGATATCGCCGGGGGTATCGACCCCATAAGAGGGCTGGTCGCTCTGTACCACGGCGATGGGAACACCATGTTCCAGAAACCTTAACTGCTCCAGCCTTTCTTGCTTTTCCAGTTTGGATTGCCGAAGCTTCACAAATTTTTCCAGGGCAGACCTACTGTATCCATAGATACCGATGTGTTGATAGAAGCCGTTGAAATCGGCCTCCCGGCAAAAGGGGACGGGGGAGCGGGAAAAATAGAGAGCCCGAAAATCTTCATCCACCACCACTTTAACAACATGGGGAGAATTAAAATCCCCGAAGAAACGGTTCCAATAGGCGGCGGTGACCACTGGCCATTGACCGGTCTGGAGCTTATTATGAATACGTCGAATCAGATGTTCCGAAATGAGGGGCTCATCGCCCTGGATATTGATGGCCGCGTCAAAATCGCTGCTCTCCACCACCTCCCATATGCGATCGGTCCCGGAGGGATGCGAATTGTCGGTTATCCTGAAGGTGCCGCCGAACTGTTTCACCGCCTGAGCAATTTTCTGATGGTCGGTGGCTACAATAATGTGGGAAAAAAACCCTGTTTTTTCCACCTGCCGATAGACCCGCTGAATCATGGTTATGCCGGCAATTTTGGCCAAAGGCTTGCCCGGAAACCTGCCGGAATCGTACCTTGCCGGAATGATGGCGGCAATCTTCATCTATTTCTTTTCGGCCCTTTCTGCAGCCGTTGCCGGGGTACCGCTGCCTCGATGCAGGGCCTTGAGCTCCATCTGGCAGGTGCCCTGAAAAAATGCCCCCTCTTCAATGATCAACTTAGGAGACATAATCTGACCCATCACCCGGCCCCGGGAAAAGACCTCGGCCCGCTCGTTGGCCCGAATCGATCCCTTCACCGCACCGTTGATCGAGATGGTCCCCACATTGATATCGGCTTCCACCTCACCGGTTTCGCCAATAATCAGGTTTTGGCCACAAAGAATTCTGCCTTTGAATTTCCCATCAATGCGAAAAGATTCTTTAAAATTGATATCCCCGGTTATACTGGTATCCTGATCGATAAAGCCGCTTACTCGTGCCACAGATTCATGTTTGGCCATATGTTACTCCTTAAGAAATAGTTTACAAATGCGATCGAAATCATCCAGGTTGTTGAAGAATATTTCGACTTTTCCCTTTCCGGTACTGGAATAGTTCAGTTTGACTTTGGTGGCAAAGAACCGGGTTAACTTTTCCTCTGCTTTCTGAATATCGGGATCTACTTTTTTTTCTACCTTTGATGGTTCTATGTAAAAATTTTTGACCAAATTTTCGGCCTGCCGGACGGAGAGTTTCCCTTTGATAATTTTAGAATAGACATCCAGCATATCGGCGATATCGTTCAAACCCAACAGGGACCGAGCATGTCCCTGGGAAACGTCAGCGGAAATAATGCCCTGTTGAATCGCCTCCGGCAATTTCAGTAATCGCAAATAATTGGTCACGGTGGTGCGGTTCATGCCCAATTTTTCTGCCGTTTGCTCCTGATTCAGGCCAGTTTTTTTCATCATCAATTCAATGCCTTCGGCAATCTCAATGGCATTGAGATCCTCCCGCTGAATATTTTCAATCAGGGCATCAATAACCACTTCGTTGGGGGAGATATCTTTAATAATCACCGGAATCTTCTTCCACCTGAGGTATTGAGCGGCCCGCCAACGCCGTTCCCCAACAATCAAATAATATTTTCCTTCTCTTTTATTCACCACCACCGGTTGAATCAATCCAGTTTCCTGTATAGAGGCGGCCAGCTCTTTGATTTTTTCGGCACTAAACTTTTTACGAGGCTGATCGGGGTTGGGATATATATCCTCAATATCTACCTCAAAAAAATTGCTTTCCTTTTCCGGATAGGGTTTGTTGGAGATAATAGCCTCGATTCCCTTACCTAAAACATTCCTTTTCATTTAGACATCATCTCCCTGGCCAACGACATATAGGCCTTAGATCCGGCGGATTTGATATCATAAAGCTGGATGGGTCTACCAAAACTGGGGGCTTCCGACAATCTCACATTACGGGGTACGATGGAGCCGTATACCTTTGATTCAAAGTATCGCCGGACCTCATCTTCTACCTGTTTCGATAAATTGGTGCGCTCATCGTACATGGTTAGCAGGATACCTTTTATTTCCAACCGGGGATTAAAGTTTTCTTGAATCCGCTGGATGGTATTCATTAAATCCGACAACCCCTCCAGGGCATAATACTCGGCCTGAATGGGAATCAATACACTATCGGCTGCGGTCAGGGCATTGATGGTGAGCAGTCCCAGGGAGGGAGGAGAATCGATGATAATAAAATCAAATTGGCCCCGTTCCTCCTGGAGAGCCCGTTTTAAATACAAATGATTATCATCTTCGGAAACGGTCTCCAACTCAAACCGGGCCAATGATCTGGAGGATGGTACCAGTTTTAAGAATTTCAGTTCATAATCCAACATCGCCTCAGGGAGCAAACATTCCCCTGACAGTACCGCATAAATATCTTTTTTAACGGTGGTCTTGTCCACCCCGAAACCGGTGGTAGAATTGGCCTGGGGATCAATATCCAATACCAATACTCTCTTCTCTGCTATTGCAAGGGCGGCGCCAAGATTCACGGCTGTCGTGGTCTTGCCTACACCGCCCTTCTGATTGGCAATAGCAATCACTTCACACTCTTTTCCTTCATGTTTCACGTGAAACAATCTCCATTTTTTAAGATTTTTAAAACTTTTAATGTTTCTCGGTAAGGTATATTATAGATTTTTTGGCAGCGATTTTCCACCTCTTTGCTGATTTTTTTTATTTTATTTAATGAGGAAATGAGCAAAACTTCATCAACCATACCCTTCATGTAAAGATCCAATAACTCTTTATTACTTGAAAATCCCCTGGCAACAATAGTCTTGCCATAAATCCTCTTTTTCTTATGAAAAAATTCTTGTATACTCATATTCCAGACTTCCAGGTTGACCAAATCGATAGTATTGGCAATCTGTTTTAAGAAACCCGCCTTTTTTGGCTTTGATTCAACCAAAAAAATTCTCTTGTTTGTATTTAATATAGCCAAAGGCACACCCAAAAGACCATTCCCGCTGCCGGCATCCACGATGGTATCACCCTTAATCAATCGATTTAAGAAAAGTGTCTCTTCTATTAATTGAAGTAAGCTCTCCGGTGATATTTTCCTTGACACCAGATTAATATGACGATTTACCTCCAGCAGAAGATCTACGTAACGATCGATTTTCTGTTTTCTTTCATAAGGCAACCGGTGGTACAAATCAAAAATACATCCGCCTTCTTTGATTTCATATCCCATTTAACTCTATCATCCTTACTCGGTGTATATTATATTATTTCAAAAAGTATAAAGCAAATGCGTCAAACCAATCCTCTATGTTTCACGTGAAACAAACTCTTTATTCTTCCCTATCTTCTTTTCTATCTTGTTTTTCCTTTTTTTTTTCAAATTCTCTCTTCATTTCCTCTTCCCTATCCCGTCTACTTTTCACAAATACATAATAGGCCGCCGACATTAACCACACTGATAAAATAACCGGCGAATATCGGGCAAAATCTATAATCAAGAAATATGGAGATATGAGTATAACTAAAATCAAAATAATCACAAAGCCCTTTAAAAAAAAATTTTTCACAATCTATTGACTCCTATTTCTTTTGTTATTTCTATCATGAAAATCCCAATTTATCAATACCAAAATCCCCTGATTATCAGACACACATCTCCTTTGGAAGTGTGCCTAAGAATCAGAATTCTGCTAAAAAATAATTAAAAAAAAACTTTTTTTTTAGGGTTGACATCACCCTATATTTTTCTTAACATTGAACCAGATTTTTGGCAGTTATATATTAGTCAGACCATCTTTTTTTTTAACAGATAGATGGAGTGACTTAATTTTTCACAGTTGTGGATAATTTTGTGGAAAAACAAAATGGATTATTTTGGTATTACTAAAAATTACTTAAGAAATCTATTAGATAAGCCGACCTTCGATAAATGGATCGAACCCCTCTCATATATAGGCACCAAGAATGATATCCTATTTATTGGTTCCCCCGACGAAAAAAAAACCCTGTGGATTAAACATAACCTACTAAATAAGATCAATTCCCATACAAAAAAAAAGTTTAATTTTAGCCTAAAATTGGTCCCCCTCTACGAAGAGGATGAAGAAACACCTAAAACAAAAGAGAATAGTCATTTTAAAAATTCACCCCTTATTAAATCCAATCTTAATCCCAAATACTCCTTTGACTCCTTTGTTCAGTTGGATTCCAACCGTATGGCCTATTCTTTCGCCTACAGCGTATCCGAATACCCCGGAAAATCTTACAATCCCCTCTATATTTACAGCGATGTGGGTCTGGGCAAGACCCATCTCTTATATGCCATCGGCAACCGGATGGTTGACAATCTTACCAACATGCGGGTGGTTTACCTTACCACCAGTGATTTTATGAACGAATACGTCGAATACACCCGTCTCAATAAACGTTCTGAATTTATCAATAAATACACGTCCGTGGATGTATTGTTAATCGATGATATACAATATATAACAAAATGGGGCGGTACCAGTGAACAATTTTACTATATTTTTAATAAATTAATCCAGATGGAGAAACAGATCGTCATCTGTTCCGATAAACATCCCGACAACATCCCGGACCTGGAGAAACGCATCAAGTCCCGCTTTGAATGGGGAGCTATTGTCGATATTCTTCCTTACGACCTGGAAGGCCGAATCGCTATCTTAAAAAAGAAAATCTTAGAAAGGAAAAAACTGAGCCAGAATAATTTTGAAATACCCGATGAGGTTATCTATTTCCTGGCCTCGTCTATAAAAGACAACATTCGAACCTTAGAGGGAGCGCTGAATCGATTGATCGGCTATGCCAATTTAAAGCATTCCGATACCAGTGGCGATAGGATTACCCTGACCTTTGCCAAAGAGGCATTAAAACCTTATATATCACTCCGCAAAAAAGTGGTGAATATCGACGCCATTCAGGAATTCGTGGCCAAAAAATTCAACATTTCCAAAGAGGATTTAAAATCCAAAAATAACTCTCCCCGAATCGCCCGACCCCGCCAGATCGCCATGTATATCTGCAAAAAAACCACCAAAAAATCCCTGGCGGATATTGGCAGTAAATTTGGGGGAAAACACCATACCACTGTGCTTCATTCCATCAAGAAGGTGGAAGAAGAGATGGAATCTGACCCCGATTTCTTCAGGGATGTAAATTCTTTGATTACGTTCTTCGAGGAATAGCTTTTTCCACACCCTTCACCTGCAGTGACCCCCGATTTTTACAGTAATGTGAATATATTAGTTAAATTATTTTTCTAAAAATTATTTCCACAATGATTAACAATTTTTCCACATCAATCTTTCATGCGAAAGTTCAGTCGCTATCGGTACTTCCTCATTTTTTCACTTTTTCACACTGGTTCTTTTATTTACTTTTATATTATGATAATATATATATTGTTTAATATTAAATAGGTAGGTAAAAAATGAAAATATCTGTGGAAAAGTCCTATTTTTCAAACGAGCTAAAGTTATTTCAAGGAATATTTGAAAAGAAGACACTAATGGATATCCTGCAAAACATCAAAATAACCGCGGCTGAAAACGGAATACTGGAACTGTTGGCCACCGATCTGGAAATTGGTCTCACCTCTACCATTAAAGTAGATGTGGAGGAGCCGGGTTCCTTTACCGTCGATGGCAAAGATTTTTACGATTTAATTTCCAGAATGCCCGAGGGAATTGTGGAAATCTCTGAAAGTAATGACCTGCAAATTTTAATTACCAATGAAACCAGGACCAGTAAATATAAATTACTGGGACTTCAGTCATCGGATTATCCACAATTACCGGTTTCCGATTTCTCCACCTCCATTAAACTCTCACTAAAGCCGCTTAAATCAATGATCAATAAAAACTACTATATCATTTCACCGGAAATGAAATTTAATCTGGGTGGAGCCTTATTAAGTATTCTGGAGAACGGCTTTGAAATGGCCGCCACCGACGGACACCGCCTCTCTTACTCCATATATGATGATAAGTTATCCGTTCCCGAGCCCTTAGAATTTATCGTCTCCCGAAAGACATTGTTGGAGCTGATTAAGATAGGTGATGAAGGGGAGATTGAATTCAGTTACGACAAGAACAATCTTTTTTTTAAGTATAAAAATAAGATATTGTCCTCCAGAATTATCGATCAGAAATTTCCCAATTATAAAGCAGTGATCCCTGAAAAAACCGAATTTGCTGCCCTTATTGATTCTGAAGAGTTGCTCTCTACCCTCCGTCGAGTGCTGGTATTCAAGACCTGTAACAATGGGGTGGTGTTTAAATTCTCTCCCGATAATTTAACCCTGGAGCGGACTACCCCTGAGAAGGGCGAGGCCCACGATGAATTGGCTATTGAATATGTCGGCCAGTCTTTCGAGGTGGCCTTCAACGGAAACTTTATCATCGACTTTTTGACCCATATTGAATCGGAGAAAATTGAAGTGGGGATTAATGACGGCGAGAGCTCGTTTATATTTAAACCACTGCAAGAATCCGAATTAAACTATATCTATGTGGTCATGCCCCTTAATATATAAAAATTAAGCCACTTTGATTGTTAAACGTATTGATATCGATGGTTTCAGGAACTTGCTGGATTGCCAGCTACAATTTTGCTCCACTAAGAATTTAATCTACGGCTTGAATGGAGCCGGAAAGACATCGGTTTTAGAGGCGATTTTTCTACCTGGATTTGGCCGATCTTTTTTAAATGTTAAGAAGTCGGAAATTTTAAACTATAATTCCAAAGAGTTTAAATTAAAAATGGAGTTGGAAAGGTCTTCGGGAAAAAGTGAAATCACGGCTTTTTTCGGTCAAAAAAAATTTATTCTCCTGCTGAACGACAAAAAGAGCAACATACAGGAAGTGAATCAAATTTTCTATCCGGTATTTTTTTCCTCCTCCAATTATAATCTCTATATTGAGAGCCGACCTTACATCCGAAAAATGCTGGATAGATTCATATTTGGTGTTAATCCACTTTACATACACTACATTTTGAGTTATAATAAGGCTCTAAAGCAGAAAAACTATCTGTTAAAGAAGGGAAAAGATCTATCTGAATTAACAGGTTGGAATAAAGTGATGTGCGAAATGGGTGCAAAGATTGTGAGAAACAGGAACACGTTTGTAGGTAAACTGAATGATCAGATGGAGAGCCTTTTTAAAGAGCAATTACGCATTAATTATCATCCTTCCACCATGGCTGAAGGGGAGATAACTCCGGCAGTCTTTTGGCAGGATATAAATAGGATGAAAGAACGGGAAATAAGGGTTAGAAAGTCCTTGATAGGCCCCCATCTAGACCAATATGAAATTATTTTAGATGGGAAGAACCTGAAACTCTATTCCTCCGGTGAAAAGAAGATCAATTTATTAATGATATACATAGCTTTTATTGAATTCTTCCGAAAAGTGAGAGCGGAGTATCCGGTTTTTCTAATCGATGATTACGATACCGCCATCGACCGCTTAAATGTCGATTTTTTGTTGACCCATTATCCGCAGATGCAGGTAATCGCCACCTCTGTTCAAAAGAATGATCGGTTTGATCATTTAATTGCTTTATCGGGAAAACCTAAGGAGAATTAAAAAGTGGGTGATAAAGAAGTAAAAATCATAGATGAGACCTATACGGCAGAAAGTATCAAGGTGCTGGAGGGATTGGAAGCCGTACGGTTTAGACCGGCCATGTATATCGGCAGCACCGGTCCCACCGGTCTCCATCACCTGGTATACGAAGTGGTGGACAATTCCATCGATGAGGCCATGGCCGGATATTGCGATAAAATTGAAGTCGTCATAAACTTCGATAATTCCGTTACCGTTAGTGATAACGGCCGGGGCATACCGGTGGATATCCATCCCGAGGAGGGAAGACCCGCCGCCGAAGTGGTCATGACTACCCTTCACGCCGGTGGTAAATTTGACGATAGAAGTTATAAGGTTTCCGGTGGTCTTCACGGTGTCGGTGTCTCGGTGGTGAATGCCCTCTCTTCCAGGCTGGAACTGGAAATTAAGAAAAAAGAGGCCGTCTACTTCCAGAAATATGAATACGGCGAACCGGTTACCCCTTTTAAAAATGTCGGAAAAACCAAAAAGACAGGCACCAAGGTGACCTTCTGGCCCGACGACGAAATTTTTGAGGCCGTCGTATTTGAGTATAGTATATTGGCTAAACGGCTGAAAGAGCTGGCCTTTCTCAATCAAGGACTCACCATTATCCTGATCGATGAGAGGGAAAATAAAAAGGAAACCTTCTGTTACAAAGGCGGCATTGTTGAATATGCCAGGTATCTTACCGGCCCAAAACAGAAGATCCATCCCAAACCCATTTACCTGACCGCCAAAAAAGATGACGTCGAAATTGAAATTTCTTTCCAGTATGTGAACGGCTACACCGAGACTCTGCTCTCCTTTGTGAACAATATCAATACCGTCGAAGGGGGTACACATCTAACAGGCTTTAAAGGCGCCCTGACCAGAACAATCAACTATTTCGCCCAGGTTAACAACCTTAAAAAAGATATAAAAGATAGTTTCTCCGGGGACGATGTACGGGAGGGCTTAATTGCCGTCATTTCCATCCGCTTGAGGAATCCCCAGTTTGAGGGTCAAACCAAGGCGAAATTGGGGAACTCCGATGTCAAGGGAATAGTAGAATCTGTTGTGAACGAAAAATTACAGGAGTATTTCGATGAGAATCTTGCGATAGCCAGGGCAATTATTAATAAGGCCATACTGGCGGCCCAGGCGAGGTTGGCTTCCCGAAAGGCCAAAGACCTGGTCCGTAAAACCAATTTACTGGAAAGTCATACCCTGCCTGGTAAACTGGCGGATTGTCAGGAGAAAGATCCTGCCGCCAGTGAGCTTTTTGTTGTCGAGGGCGATTCCGCCGGTGGTTCTGCCAAACAGGGAAGGGACCGTCGGTTCCAGGCCATTCTGCCACTGAGAGGTAAGATTTTAAACGTTGAGAAGGCCAGTACCTCCAGAATGCTGGAAAATACCGAAATCAAGACGATAATCACGGCGTTGGGGGTGGGGATCGGTAAAGAGAACTTTGATGTGGAAAAACTTCGATATCACAAGGTTATAATCATGACCGATGCCGATGTAGACGGCTCCCACATCCGTACTCTGATTATGACCTTCTTCTTCCGGCATATGCGTCCTTTGATCGAGCGGGGATTTCTCTACCTGGCGCAGCCCCCCTTATTCCAGGTTAAAAAAGGAAAAAGCAGTACATATCTGAAAAACGAGAGGGAGCTGGAAAGTTACTTAATGAGGAAAATCGGCGATGATGTCACGGTCTTACTGGACTATGCCGGCGAAGAAGCCCTCAAAGGTGCCAGGCTGATTCGGTTTATTAAATTGATTAATAAAAAGAACAAGATTATCGAAAACCTGGAGAAAAGAGGCATACCCAGGGATCTCACCCTAACCCTGGTCGAATTGATCCGGGATGAGGAATCTTTGAAGGATAAGGAAAAAGCCGAAGAGATTGCCGTCCAGATCAGGGGTAAACGGTTTTGTACTTCCTGTGTACCAACCTTTGATGAAGAGTATTCCACCTATGTCCTGGAGTTAGAATACGAATTCAACGGTATCCGTTTTCAAAAGTCTATTAATTGGGAATACCTGACTGGTCCTGAGTTTGCCGAAGTCAACGAGGCCCACGAAAAACTAAAAGATTATCCCCATCCTCCCTACATCGTGAAAAACGCCACCGAAGAGATCCGGTTTGAGGATCGACACGCCTTAATTGCCTTTCTCCTTGATAAGGTAAAGAAGGGACTCTCTATCCAGCGCTACAAAGGTCTGGGGGAGATGAATCCCGGACAGTTATGGGAGACCACCATGGACCCGGATAATAGAACCCTACTGCAGGTTCACATCAACGATTTTCTGCAGAGCGAAACTCTATTTGAAACCCTGATGGGCAGCGATTCCACCAGGCGGAGAGAATTCATCATTGAAAATGCCCTCAGTGTTAAAAACCTCGATATTTAACATGCTGCTATGTCACTATTAAGGAAAATCAGATGGCCAATGAGAATGAAATAAAAGAAAAAATCGAACAGGTTACCCTGGAAAGCGAGATGCAAACCTCGTATCTGGATTACTCTATGAGCGTTATCATCGGCCGGGCCATCCCCGATATCCGGGACGGTTTAAAACCGGTTCATCGTCGGGCACTCTTTTCCATGCATCAGACGGGTACCCATTACAATCAATCTTATAAAAAGTCTGCCCGCATCGTCGGTGATGTGATCGGCAAGTACCATCCCCATGGCGACGCTGCCGTGTACGATACCATCGTGCGCATGGCCCAGGATTTTTCCCTGAGATATCCCCTGGTCGACGGCCAGGGGAATTTTGGCTCCATCGATGGGGACCCTCCGGCGGCCATGAGGTACACCGAAGTCAGACTCCACAGGATTGCCGGCGAGTTGTTAAACGATCTCGATAAAAATACCGTCGATTTTATCCCCAACTACGACGGCTCCCTGACCGAACCCTGCATTTTTCCCGCCTCCCTGCCCGAGCTTTTGCTTAACGGCAGTTCCGGCATCGCCGTGGGTATGGCCACGTCGATCCCCCCCCACAACATCAAGGAATTGATCGATTCCTTTATTTTTTATGTGAACAACCGGGACGCCACCATCGAAGAGTTGATGGAAATATTACCGGGACCCGATTTTCCCACCGGCGGTTTCATCTTCGGCCGGAATTCGCTTCTTCATGCCTATGAAACCGGCCGGGGAACCATCATCGTCCGGGCCAAGGCGGTCATCGAAACCGACCAACGGGGCCGGCAGAAGATCGTGGTTACCGAGATTCCCTACCAGACGAATAAAGCCAGGATCCTGGAGGCCATCGCCAACCTGGTTAAAGACAAAAAGGTCTCCGGTATTCACGATATGCGCGACGAATCCGACCGTGAGGGTATGCGCATTGTGATTGAGATCAAGCGGGACGAAATCCCCGAGGTGATTCTCAATTCTCTTTACAAATATACCCAATTGCAGGCCAGTTTTTCCATTAACCTGCTGGCCATCGCCAACAACCAGCCCCAGCAGTTTAATTTAAAAGAGTATTTTAATTATTTTCTGGGGCATCGAAAAGAGATCGTCCGCCGCCGCTCCCTATATGAACTGAAAAAGGCCGAACGGCGGGCCCACATCATCGAAGGCCTTAAGATCGCCCTCGATCAACTGGATCTGGTCATCAAGATTATCCGGGGTTCCAAAAACCGCGAAGTCGCCAAGAAGAGTCTCATGGAGCAACTGTCTTTGACATCTATTCAGACCGATGCCATCCTGGATATGCAGCTCTACCGCTTGACCGGCCTGGAGATCGAGAAACTGGAGGCCGAATATATCGAATTGTTGAAACTAATAAACTATTTAAAGGAATTGCTGTCCAGCGAGCGCATGATGATCAGCGTGATCAAGGAGGAACTGACCAGGATCAGCCAGCAGTACCAGGATGAACGGAGAACCACCATCATCGAGCAAGAGCTGGGGGAAATTAATATCGAAGACCTGATCAAAGATGAAGATTTCGTGATTATCTATACCAAGAGAGGCTATATTAAACGCACCACCTTGAGCTCCTACCGAAACCAACGGCGGGGAGGCATGGGCAAACGGGGCTTCGGGCTCAGGGAGGAAGATGTGATTTCCCGGGTCTTTGTGGCCTCCGCCCACGACTACATCCTGACCTTTACCCAGAAGGGTAGAATGTTCTGGATCAAGGTTTACGATATCCCCGAAGGAGACAGCACCGGCCGGGGTAAACCCATCAACCGGCTTTTCGGTATCGGCGGCGATGAAAAGGTTTGTTCTGTCATCAATGTAAAAGAATTCTCCCCCGATCGCTATGTCATGCTGTTTTCCCGCCAGGGCTATGTTAAGAAAACATCGTTGGCAGCCTTTTCCAATCCCCGTGTGTCCGGTATCATCGCCGCCGATGTACCCAAAGACGATTCCTTATTCGAAGCCCAGATCACCGACGGCAGCAATGAAATTATTTTAGGCTCCCACCTGGGCAAAGCCCTGAGGTTTCACGAGCAGGATGTCCGGGAAATGGGCCGCGGCGCCCGGGGGGTGATCGGCATCAAGCTGGACAAAGATGACTTCCTGGTAGGCGCCGACATTATCGGTTCCTATAGTAAATATATACTAACGGCGACCGAAAAGGGGATCGGCAAAAAGTCGGATCTCTCCCTCTACCGGCTGCAGAGCCGGGGTGGCAAGGGCCTCATCAATATAAGAATCACCGAAAGGCTGGGTAAGGTTATCGGCCTGGTGACCCTGTGCGAAAACGACGACATTGTCCTCTCCTCTGAAAAGGGCATCCTCAATAAACAGGAATCATCCAAAATTCGGTCCCAGGGCCGGGCCACCCAGGGGGTAAAAATTATCAACCTCCGCTCCGAAGACCGCCTCGTCTCCCTCGACAAAGTCCGCTCCGATACCAACGGTGACGATTAAACGCCACAATCCACTAAATCAAATTGTGGGAAAGTGGCGAAAAACGCATTTTCACAAAACAATAAACAATTGTGGAAAAAGTCGTAAAGTGGCCGTAATGTACCCGGCCAAACCTCATTGTCTAAAAATCGAAACATCAGAGTCAGGAAACTTTCTATTCATTCAATGTTTTAGGGTTGCCACCTTTCTCTCCTTTATATCCTGGTCCTGTTTTTCAGCCCGGTGTTGTTCGATCAATTTTTTGTTCACCAGTTTGTATTCGCTAAAAAACCCCAGCACCGAGTAGAGGGTGTGGGGGATCTCGGCCATGAAACGAAGCAGGTCATCCACCTCCTCCCGGAACCGACCGAATTCCGGTGCGGCTTCATCCCGTGTCGGACGGAACTTCCGGCCGTCGCTGCCAAATACGTAGTTTAAATTCACGTTATGCCGGTCGTGTAAATACTTTAGATACTTGGCTGTAGGCAGCCTGAACCCCCGCTCAAAATCGGACAGGTAACTGCGGGACATCACGGTCTCCTTGCTGACGGCATCCAGGGTCATTTCCAGGTCTTTCCGGATGGCCTTTAGCTGCCAGCCGATGTCCCGGTACTTAGCTTCCTTTGTGATCATTATAGCAATCCTCCTTTTTTATAAAATACAATATAACTTGATTTTACCGGATTTTCAACCTCCCGGCTATTTTTTTCATTTTTTTTCTTGACATTTTACTCTATACATGCATAATGTATCCTATGCCGAATATTTTAAAACATATTTTTTTAAATAATATATTTTGTTTTTTAAAATACCTATTTTCCACCCTATGTGTCACTAAAAAAGAATTTAAAAATAATAAGGAGCCATAAATGAGTGTAAATTTTAATTTAATTTCAGCGTCACCGAGTGACGAAGATCGTGAGTCCGTTATCAACAGCATCAAGGCAATCGAATCCATGATTCCGTTTGCCGTCACCCTGCCCGCCGAGGAAAAGCTGGCAATGCCGGGTATTGGAGTAAAGACAGTTGAATTCATCGACAAATCGTATGAATACGCCTCGAAGAATCCCGGCTTAGTCCCTCAATTTCTCGATATGGCAGAATTTGAAAAAGATGCGGACCTGGCAAGGCAGCTTCAAAGCATAATGCATCACCTGGTGCCGTTGGTGGACAAACTCGGCGACACGTATGCGTTGGTAGGATCGGAGGCTTACAGCTCGGCCAGGATTTTTTACCATCACACCAAGAATGCCGCCCGGGCGAATATACCCGGAGCCAGTTCCATAGCCAAAGAATTGGGGAAACGGTTTAGGGTGGTGAGAGTCGTCGCTTCATCTTCCGAAGATGAGACAGCCAATGCCCCGGAGACTGAGGAAACCGGGGAAGCTGCCTAGAAGGGGAGAAAGCAGGATTCTTTGTTTCGGACAGGGATTTTCTTTCAACCGGAAGGAAATCCTTGTTCCGAACAAGGCTGGTCTATTTCACCCAAAGATTTCCTACCTCCCGGTAGGATTTCCCGCTTTAAAAGAGGATTTGCCGCACTAAAAGAGGATTTTCCTATTTTTTAGTAGGTTTTCCCACTTCTAAGTAGGATTGACCGCATTATATTCCGATTTGCAGAATTAAATTCCGCTTTCCCACCTTAAAAGAGGATTTCCTTGTCTCAAACAAGGATTTCCTACTCCACAGTAGGGGACGGAATTTTCGTCTGTTCCCTGGATTTGTGGTTGAAAATATCACAATTTTATTGTATTATTTGTGTTGGAGCTATTCATGAGAACAACCGTTACCCTGGATGAAAAATTGGTAAGCGAACTGATGCGTTACTCCAAAGCCAATACGAAGACCGCAGCCGTGGCCCGTGCCGTGCAAGAGCAGATCCGCCGGGCCAAACTAAAGCTATTGGCAGGACAATTGGGTAACATCGAGGTAGACGAACAGGCCATCCGAAACGGCGATAAGGCCGATCTTGAGCGGGGCCGATGGTTGGAACAAATCTCCCTAGAGGAGTAAAGAGTGGGAACAGCTAGTGAGGCGGTAATGGTGGATACCTCGGTCTGGATTGCGGCTTTCAGGGGAAAACCGGGAAATATTGCAGAGAAAACCAGGCAACTGCTTCACGATGACCAGGCATTGATTTGCGGACCGGTACTGTTTGAGATTCGTCGGGGACTTCGTGCTTCTGAACGTAAAAAAATCTTGCCCCTCATGGAGGCGGTGATTCGCCTTCCTGTTGACGAGCGGGATTGGGATCTAGCCGGTGACCTGGATGCCTCCCTGCGGTCCGAAGGACTTACCATCCCCCCTATGGACATATTGATCGCCCAGGTCTGCCTACGCCACCAGGCACCTCTTTTCGCGCTGGACCAACACTTTGAATCCATTAAGGGACTCCAACTCCTTCACCTTTAAAGTCAACCAATTTTCCGGCTAAATTTTCCTGGATAGCCTGGAATAAGCTGGGGCAGCTAAACACATTTTTCGCGCCTTTGCCTTTTTTATCTTATTATGTTGCTTTGAGATGGGGGAGATTTAAGGAAAGAGTTTACATCTTTACAGCCTCCGTCCCCGACACCCCACGATATGGGTTCACGGGAGGATATTTGTAAGATTCTTGAACTTGAAGGATTTAACCCAATTGCAGCAGGAAATGGGGAAATGGGAGTAGAAAAGGCTAAAGCGGAATTGCCGGATTTGATATTGTGCGATATTCGGATGCCGGGAATGAATGGATATGAGGTTCTGGATGAACTGGGAAAGGACCCGGCAACAAGGCAGATACCTTTTATTTTCTTGACGGTTTTTTCCAATAAGGACAATGTGGTGAAGGGACTGGAATTGGGGGCGCAAGATTATATCACTAAACCTTTTGACAACCGAGAATTGGTTGCCCGGATCAGGAAACATTTAAAGTCGGGCTGATGTGGGCAAATAGTAAAGGCCGGGGCGCTGTAGGGGCGAGCGGCGGTTCGCCCTTGAACATTGGATCACTGATTCCATCTCCAACAGTTATGTTCCAATCCTCCATTTCCCGATTAAGAGCATCGTCTTTTTCGACTTCACAGGCGCATTGATACAACGATTTTTCTCTACGCTTAATCTCCTTTTCAATAAGCTCAGATATTATTTTACTTCTAGCTAAATTATCCGGCAATGAAATGAGGACCTTTTGCAAGTCAAACCTCCATAAAGATGAAATATATATTATATCGTATAGCCAAAAGTATTATTTTTCATCTATGGGGCGGAATTTTCGATTTTCTTTAAAACATCTTTTGCCACTTCCAGGGGGGCATTGTACTCTTTGCCGCTGCCAACAAAACTGTTGCCAACAAAATTGTTGGCACAATTATAGGGTTTGGTTTTAGAATATTTTTTTGACATTTTTTTTGACATATTTTTGTTTCTATACTATATTACTATGGCAACTCATGCAAGGTCGAAAAGAATCGGAAGGAAGCTGGTCTAAGGGTAATTCATGGCGGAAGACAAGAAGTCAAATGGAGATGCCGACGGGCAAGAGACATTCTCTGCCCCGTCGATTTCTCTTCCTAAAGGCGGCGGTGCCATCCGGGGCATTGGTGAGAAGTTCGCCGCCAACCCGGTGACCGGCACCGGCTCTATCACCGTGCCCATCGCGGCCAGCCCGGGACGCTCCGGCTTTGGCCCGCAGCTTTCGCTCGCCTATGACTCCGGTTCAGGCAATGGCCTGTTTGGCTTTGGCTGGAGCCTGTCATTACCCTCAATTACCCGTAAAACGGACAAAGGATTGCCTCAATACCAGGACGGAGATGAGTCGGACACCTTCATCCTGTCCGGCGCCGAAGACCTGGTGCCGGTTCTCAAAAAACAGGGCAGTGACTGGGTAGCGGAAGACGTACCGGATAGGACAATCGGTACCGATACCTACCGCCTCAAACGCTACCGCCCCCGCAGCGAAGGTTTGTTTGCCCGCCTCGAACGCTGGACCAACACCCGGACAAATGAAACCCACTGGCGATCCATATCCAGGGACAACGTTGTCACGGTCTATGGCCGGACAGGCGACAGCAGGATCGAGGACCCCCATGCACCTGAAGGCTCGCCCCGTGTCTTTAGCTGGCTCATATGCGAGAGCTATGACGACAAAGGCAATGCCATCTACTATGAATACAAACGTGAAGATTCGGCGGGGATCGACCGATCCCAGGCAAATGAGCGGAATCGAACGGATAAGAGCCGGTCTGCAAACCGCTGCCTGAAACGGATCAAGTACGGCAACAGGACACCGGTGGCCCACGATCCCGGTTTACCGCGGGAGTTGGGGGAGGATTTATCAAAACGCACCGACTGGCTCTTTGAGGTGGTCTTCGACTATGGGGAAGGGCATTACGAAGAGCTTCCGGCAGACCCGGAGGGACGCCGGTTTGTCCAGGCACGGTTAGATCCGGCCCAGGAGTGGCCAAAACGTCAAGACCCGTTCTCCAGTTGCCGCTCCGGCTTTGAGGTGCGCACCTACCGGCTCTGTAACCGGGTATTGGTGTTTCATCATTTCCCGGACGAGCTTGGGGTAGACGATTATCTCGTTCGCTCAACCGGGTTCAAATACAAGGAAGGTCCCATCGCCTCGTTTATCACCGGCGTCATCCAATCCGGATACAAACGCCAGCCAGACGGCACCTACCTGAAAAAATCGCTGCCTCCCCTTGAATTCCAGTACAGCGAAGCCATTATCCGGGATAAAGTAGAGGATGTAGACGAAGAGAGCCTCGAGAATCTGCCTCAAGGTCTGGACGGCGCGCAGTACCGCTGGGTGGATATCGATGGCGAAGGATTGTCCGGCATCTTAACCCAGCAGGGCGGTGCCTGGTTTTATAAGCGGAATGTAAGCGCACTTCCCGTGGTTGGGGGGGATGGCAAACCTCAAGTGGTCGCCCGTTTTGCCCCGCTAGAACGTCTGGCCACCATACCCGCCTCGACCAATCTCTCCGAAGGCAGTCAGCAGTTAATGGATTTAGCCGGCGACGGCCAACTGGATGTGGTGGAATTGGATAGTCCGACACCGGGCTTTTATGAACGAAGCAAAGACGAGGCATGGCAGCCGTTTAAACCATTTGTGTCGCTGCCCACTGTTTCCTGGCAGGACCCCAACTTGAAATTTGTCGACCTCACCGGCGACGGCCATGCGGATCTCTTCATTACAGAGGATGAGGCTTTTACCTGGTATCCGTCGTTGGCAGAGATCGGTTTTGCTGCCGGCGAAACAGTGCGTCAAGCCCTGGATGAAGAGAAGGGGCCCAAACTCGTATTTGCCGACGGCACGCAGTCCATTTACCTGGCGGATATTTCCGGTGACGGGCTGACGGACCTGGTTCGGATTCGCAGCGGCGAAGTTTGCTACTGGCCAAATCTCGGTTACGGTCGATTCGGCGCCAGGGTAACCATGGATAATGCCCCTCTTTTCGATGCAGCCGATCAGTTTGACCAGCGCCGCCTTCGCCTGGCCGATATCGACGGTTCCGGTGTCACCGACATCATCTATTTGAAAGGCGACGGCATCTATATATATCTTAATGAGTCCGGCAATCGCTGGGCTGAGGCCGAAAAACTGAAATCATTTCCCAAAATCGACAACCTGTCATCGGTCCTGGCAGTGGACCTGCTGGGCAGCGGCACCGCCTGCCTGGTCTGGTCTTCGCCGCTGCCGGGACATGCGCACAAACCCATGCGCTACATCGACCTCATGGGCGGGCAGAAGCCCCACCTATTGATAAAAACGGTGAACAACCTGGGAGCCGAGACCCACATTCACTATGCGCCCTCGACGAAGTTCTACCTCGCCGACAAAGAGGCGGGAAAACCGTGGATCACCAGGCTGCCCTTCCCGGTGCACGTGGTGGAGCGTGTCGAGACCTTTGACCGCATCAGTCGCAACCGCTTCGTCACCCGCTACGCCTACCACCACGGCTATTTCGACGCTGCAGAGCGGGAGTTCCGCGGTTTCGGCCTGGTGGAGCAGTGGGACACCGAGGCCTACGCCGCCCTAACGGAAAGCCGGGACTTCCCCACCGGCGACAACATCGAAGCATCTTCCCATGTACCGCCGGTTCTGACCAAAACCTGGTTTCATACCGGCACTTATCTGGGCCGCAGCCATATTTCCGATTTTTTCGCCGGCCTGCTGGATGCCAACGACACCGGCGAGTACTACCGCGAGCCGGGTCTGACCGATACGCAGGCACGGGAACTCCTCCTGGAAGACACCGTGCTTCCCGGTGATTTAACCGTTGACGAAGAACGGGAAGCTTGCCGCGCCCTAAAAGGCTCCATGCTGCGCCAGGAGGTCTACGCCCTGGACGGCACGGACAAAGAACCCCATCCCTACACCGTCACCGAGCAAAATTTCACCATCCGTTGTTTACAGCCCAGGCAAGACAACCGCCACGGTGTGTTTTTCACCCATGCCCGCGAGACCATTCATTATCACTATGAGCGCAACCCGGAAGATCCGCGTGTCACTCATGCACTGACGCTGCAGGTGGATGAATACGGAAATGTGCGGAAATCGGCGGCGATTGGTTACGGACGACGACCCGGCATGAGTCCTTTGCAGGGTGAGGACAAAAACAAGCAGGAACAGATCCTCATGACCTATGCGGAGAATGGGGTTACCAATGCGATCGATCTGCCTCTTGATGATCCGGATTATGATCCCGACAACTACCGTATCCCGCTACCCTGTGCGGTTCGTACCTATGAAGTGACCGGCCTGGCACCCCCCGGTAACGCCTCACGATTCACCTTTGATGAATTAGAGAAGAATGACTTTGAGAAGCTGCACACCCTGCAAAACGTGCCTTACGAAACACCTGCCGATTATACGAAACAGCGAAAACGTTTGATCGAATCCCTCCAGACCCGCTATCGCAAGGATGACCTGACCGGATTGCTGGCAGAGGGCGTACTCGAGCCCCTGGCCCTGCCGGGGGAGACCTACAAACTTGCGTTTACCCCCGGGCTCCTGGACCAGGTCTATGCCCGGGACAGCCGGAATCTGCTCCCCTCCGATCCCGCCGATATCCTGGAAGGTCCCGGCGGCAACAAAGGCGGCTATGTTGACCTGAATGCCGACGGTCATTGGTGGATCCCTTCGGGACAGGTCTTTTTTCACACCGATGCAGATGTTAACGACCCGGCAAACACCGCAGCGGAGGAATTAACCGAAGCACGGCAGCACTTTTTCTTGCCCCGGAAGTACACCGATCCGTTCAAGCACAGCAGCATTGTCGATTATGAGTATGACCTGGTGGTTATAACCACCAGGGATGCCCTTAACAACACGGTGCAGGCAGGGTATGACTACCGGGTCCTGCAGCCGGACAGGATGATCGATCCCAATCACAATCACACCATTGTTGCTTATGATGCCCTGGGAATGGTGGCCGGTACAGCGGTCCAGGGAAAGATCGATGGGGACGGTCAGGCAGAGAGCGGCGATAACCTCGACGGTTTCGAGCCCGATCTGCCCCCATCGCTCATCGATGGATTTTACAGTGCAGCAGACCCCCATATCCCGGCCAGGGATCTGGTTAAAGATGCCACCACCCGCATCGTCTACGACATGGAACGCTTTCATAAAACACGCCTGGCCTTCCCCCAGGAAGCGGGGAAATGGGAGCCGGTATTTGCGGCCACCCTGGTACGGGAGACCCATGTCGGCGATCTAAAAACGGGCGAAACAACGAAGATACAGATCAACTTTTCTTATTCCGATGGCTTTGGACGGGAAATCCAGAAGAAGAGCCAGGCCGAGGATGGCCCCCTCGTCGACGGCGGACCAATCGTAAGCCTGCGCTGGGTCGGCAGCGGCTGGACCATCTTCAACAACAAGGGCAAGCCGGTCCGCCAGTACGAACCGTTCTTCAGTCAACTGGAAGAGAGGCGCCACTGCTTCGAGTTCGGCGTAGAGGTCGGCGTCAGCCCCATCCTCTTCTACGACCCGGTGGAGCGCGCCGTAGCCACCCTGTATCCCAACCACACCTACGAGAAGGTACTGTTCGGTCCATGGCAGCAGACAACCTATGACATGAACGATACGGTCGCCGCCAGCGGCGCACAGACCGGAGACCCACGTACAGACCCGGACATTGCCGGTTACGTGCACGAGTACTTCAAGACCCAACCCGCCGCCTGGGAAACCTGGCACGCACAGCGCCGAAGCGGCGCGCTGGGGGCGCAGGAGCAGGCCGCCGCCGATAAGGCGGCTGCCCACAGCGATACGCCCGCCACGGCCCATTTCGACACCCTTGGCCGCACCTTCCTCACCGTCGTTCACAACAAGGTGGTATGTCCCGGACATGGGCAGGACGGCACGGAAGGCAAGTCCCAGACCCGCGTGGAACTCGATATCGAGGGCAACCAGCGGGGGGTCATCGACGCCGAGGGGCGCGTCGTCATGCGCTACGACTACTATATGGCGGGGCCGGAAAAAAGTGAAAACGGTGCTGCGCCGAATAGAATTCACCAGGCCAGTATGGAGGCGGGCGAGCGCTGGATGCTAAACGACGTGACCGGCCAGCCGCTCTACGCCTGGGACAGCCGGGATCACCGCTTCCGCACTGCCTACGATCCACTGCGGCGGCCTATCGCATCCTACATGGGTGAGGGCACCGGGGCTGAGCTGCTGGTCGAGCAAACCGTTTATGGCGAAACCAGGCCCGACCCGGAGGCCAATAACCTGCGGGGGCAGGTGCTTGAACTGTTCGATCAGGCCGGCCTGGTCACCAGCGATGACTACGACTTCAAGGGCAACCTGCTCAGCAGCCGGCGTCAACTTGCAGAGGCGTATAAAACAACCCTGGACTGGTCAGCCGAGGTGACGCTGGAAGCGGTGACCTACACCAGTTGCACCCGCTATGATGCCCTCAATCGTCCGATTCAGTTGATTGCCCCGCACAGCGATCAGCCCGGAACAAACATCAATGTCATTCAACCCGGCTATAATGAAGCCAATTTATTGGAGCAGGTATCCGCCTGGCTGAATCGGAGCGCAGAGCCTACAGACTTGCTTGATCCGGCCACCGCAAACCTGAACGCTGTCACCGACATCGACTACGACGCCAAAGGACAGCGAACATTGATCGACTACGGCAGCGGCGTCAGGACCACATACGAATACGATCCCCTCACCTTCCGTCTCATTCATCTTCAGACCAGGCGTGGTTCAGAGCCTTTGCAGGGCTTAAGCTACACCTACGACCCGGTGGGCAACATCACCCACATCCGCGACGACGCCCAGCAGACCATCTATTTTCGCAACAAGAGCGTCGAGCCGAATGCCGAGTACACCTATGACGCCCTATACCGGTTGATCGAAGCGACGGGCCGCGAGCACCTGGGGCAAAATAACGGTGCCTATAATCCGCCGACACCACATTCGCATAACGATGCGCCTCGTGTTGGCCTATTACATCGGGGTGACGGCAGTGCCATGGGCACCTACCTCGAGCGCTACATCTACGACGCCGTGGGTAACTTCCTGGAGATGCAGCATCGCGGCAGCGACCCGGCCCACCCCGGCTGGACGCGCAGCTATGCCTACAACGAGGCCAGCCAACTGGAAACCGCCAAACAGAGCAACCGCCTGACCAGCACAACCGTTGGTGCGGTGCAAGAGACGTATAGTCATGACGGGGATGGCTACGATCCCCACGGCAGCATGTTGAAGATGCCCCATCTCCCGGTCATGGAGTGGGACTACCGCGATCAACTGCGCCGGACCGACCTGGGAGGCGGCGGCACGGCCTACTATGTCTACAACGCGGACGGCCAGCGGGTGCGCAAGGTGTGGGAGAAAGCCCCGGGCCTTACTGAAGAGCGCCTCTACCTCGGCGGTTTCGAGATCTTCCGACGGCGCAATGGCGCGGGTACAATCACGCTGGAGCGCGAGACGCTGCACATCATGGACGACCGGCAGCGCATCGGCCTGGTGGAGACCCGCACCCTCGACACCACCGGCGGCGACCCTGCACCGGCACAGCTTATCCGCTACCAGTTGGGCAACCATCTGGGCTCCGCCAGCCTGGAACTGGACCACCAGGCCCAGATCATCTCCTACGAAGAGTACACCCCCTACGGCAGCACCGCCTACCAGGCCGTCCGAAACCAGACCGAGACCCCTAAACGCTACCGCTACACCGGCAAAGAGCGCGATGAGGAAACAGGATTCTACTACCACGGCGCCCGCTGCTACGCCCCCTGGCTGGGGCGATGGTCATCAGCGGACCCTGCGGGATTGGTAGATGGGGTGAATCTTTTCGCCTTCGTAAGAAATAATCCAGTTAACAAAATAGATCCTGAGGGTAGAAACTCAAAGAAACCGCTCTACTCCGATTGGTTCGAAGAGGTGGTGTTTTTTGTATTCGAGGGTTTAGAAGACTTTAACAAGGGTAGAGCGGCTTCCAGGAAGGTCACGCTGGACAAAGCGATTTTTTTGATCATCCAGGCTTACGGCGAGCAAGCTCCTTCAAAAGGTCGTCCATCCTTGCGACACTACCGAATGTTTAATATACATCCGCTTATGCAATGGGAAACGGACCCAGGTACAGGCAAATCTAAAATTAAGAGAGGGCCGAGCGGTGAAATGCTTGTGCAACCCGGACAGGAGGCTGAGGGTGTTGCAATCGATATTATCGGGCAGGGCGAAGGCCCGACCAATGCCGAAAGGGTAAAGAAGGATAGCCCAACCTTCGTCTATTGGTCAGGTCGACGATCTGTGAGTCATACTCTCGAAGTTCTAGAAAATCGCTATAGTGAAGGCTTTAAAAGGTTGATTGATCAGGAACAATTGCGGGGTATTAATAAGATTAGAAATGCCCTTTTTATATACGCCAAAATGCTCCAATTGAAAAAATATGGTACACACGAGAAATACGCCGAAGATTTACGTGATAAAATATTTTATCAGGTTATACGTGAACTTCGTAACTGGATCGATTATCGGTTGGAATGGACAGAAAAGGAATATAAAAGGTGGGGAGACATTAAGAAAGAGTGTGTTAAACTCTTAGAGGAGGAAAGAAAAAAATCATCCCCAGATCAGCGGAGTGTATTTAGTAGGAAAGTTCTGCTAGAAATGGCGCTGGAGAGTAGAGCTAAATTGAGGCGTGAGAAGATATGGCTGACGAAACTGAAGGAGCAACTGAATAGTAATAGATAAAATGGATAGGGAGAAAAGTCAACGGCCTAAGTGGTCAAATCTATTAAGGAGGAGTTATAAAAATGAAGGTAATATTGAGACCAATTGCTCTTAATGAGAGATCATACAATGTAAGCCTGCTGCACGCGGTTTTAGCTGTATTGGGTTTAACCGTAACTAAAAAAGAGGTTGACCAGGGCAGGGCCGGGGAGGATACGCTTAAGAAGGTGCGCATCTTGCAGGCACGACTAAATGTGCCGGTTGATGAGTCCAGCCTGGTTGATGAAGCCACCTCGGTGGCTGTGGCCGCAGCCCTGAAGGAGAGAGGCCTTACCGCAGCCAGCCGCTCGTTTACCGTGACCGGCACGGTCAGACTTGCCAACGGCTCGGTGAAGAAGCGCCAGCCGGTGCTTGCCTTTGACCTCGACCTGCGGGGTGCTGCCGTTTATCGCTCCCTAAAAAACTTAGCGGAAATCCAAAAAAACGGGGGCTTTGAGTTCCTGGGTAGAGCCGTCTCCGACAACCTGGGGAATTACCGCATCACCTTTTACGACTGGCAATATAGGCGGGCCGAACGAAAAAAAGCCGATGTGGTGGTGTATGCCGTTCGGGGAGAAGAGATAATCGGCCGTTCCCGTATGGTCAATTCGGAGGATTATTCCGAAAAGGGCCTGGTGCGGGACCTGGACGTTATTATCGGCCAGGAGGATAAACGAACGGAATACCGGGCATTGATGCAAGTACTGACTGCGTTCTTGAAAGAGAGCAAAACCACCTTAAGTGAGATTGCAAAATCACGGGACCAGTTGGTCTTTACTGCCGGTGAACTGGATGTGGACCTGTCCCGCCTCAACATTGCCGCCAATGCCGAATTGCTGGCAAAAGGGGAAGAAAAACAACTGTCCCACGAACTGCTTTACGGAATCGGGCGGCAAAACATCAGGCTCTCCTGGCCGGTGCTGTATAAAAAGCAGGAAGACGAGCTGCGCCAGGCTATTGTCAAATCTGTAGACGAACGGATTATCCGCACATTTCAAAAAAAAGAGATCACGGCATTTCTTCAGGCGCTGCAGCAGTGCAGTACAAAACACCGGCTCGATGACACGGATACAGACAACCAGGATACCTTAAACGTCATGCTTAAAAATGCCCTGCCGGAAGAGAAACAGCGGCTCTCTTTTGTCAACGCCCTCGGTAATTTCAAGGGCAGTGACTTCCGCGAATTCTGGAATCAATACCTCCCGGCCCAGCCGGAATTTAAAGACAAGCCGGAGCTTATTTCGGGTCTGCTGTTAACGCAGCAATTCACGCTGCTCACGGGAAATCACCAGGCCCTGGTAAATGAGCTGCAGGTAAACAGACAACTGACCTCGGTGCACCAGTTGATGGAATTGGAAAAGGCCGACTGGCTGGGAATGATCGAAAAAACCGGTGTGCCCGATTTCATTGGCGGAAAGGATGAGAAAGAGAAGAGGGATCGGTATGCCGAGCTGATGCAGGGCCTGCTCAACGCAGCCTTCCCCACCCGGCGTATCGCCAGGATGGTTGAAAGAAATGAACTGCCTATCGAAAAGACCAGGATTTTAAAAAGCATCAACACTTTTTTTGCCGGGAATGAACGGTTCGATATGGCCGGCTCCCGCATTCACGATTTTGATAATGAAATAAAGGCGGCTGCCGGAGATGGCTTTGATGAGGTAAGAAGCGAGTTGATGAAAATTCAGCGGGTATTCCAGGTAAGCGCCACCCCGGAGGCGATGAAGGTGCTGATGGAAAATAACCTGCATTCTGCCTACACCATAGCCAACATTCCCCGCCAGAGTTTTATAAAAACCTATGGTAAGGCCCTTGGGGGGGAGAGCACGGCATTTGCGATTCACCAGCGGGCATCGCACATCAGCACCAGGGCCGAAATAGCCACCATGCACCTCATGGAGTATTCGCATGGTCTTTTGCCGGCGTTTGTTCTGGGTAAAGGTGAATATATCAATGTCCAAAACGCCCTTCAAAATAAGCTCCCCAACTACTCGGAACTCTTTGGCAGCCCCGATATCTGCGAGTGTGAGCACTGCCGCTCGGTCTACAGCGCCGCCGCCTATTTTGTCGATCTGCTGCGTTTCCTGTGGCGCGGGCAGCCCAACAGCAACGGCCAAACACCCCTGGACATGCTGACCGCGCGCCGGCCCGACCTGCTTCACCTGCCCCTCACCTGCGAAAATACCAACACCCTCATTCCTTACATCGACCTGGCCAATGAGGTGATGGAATACTACGTGGCCAACGGCTCTCTAACAAGTTTTGAGGGCTGCGACACCGGCGAAGCCACTGCCGAAGAGCTGCGGGCCAATCCGCAGAATTTCAACCTGGAAGCCTACCGCAGCTTGAAGGATGCAAAATATCCTTTCACCCTGCCTTACCACCAACCGCTGGATGTTATGAGAACCTACAGCGACCATCTCAAGGTGAGCCGCCGGGAAGCCATGAAGGCCATCAATCCCCAACCGGATTTTACCACCACCAGGGCAATCGAAGCGGAAGCGCTGGGCCTTTCCCAGGAAGAGTACCTCATACTCACCGGCGAATCCTTTGACGGCACTGCCGACGCCACCCCGCTTCACGGGTATTTCGGCTACACCGCGGCGGCAGACCTGGAAGACATGAGCGGGGTGCGGGAATTCCTGCAGCGATCGGGGATCGCCTACACCGATTTGGTGGAATTGGTAAAGAGCCAATTCATCAATCCCTATCAAAACACCCTCGATTTT
The DNA here is from genome assembly GCA_965603365.1 of uncultured bacterium. Taxonomy (GTDB): domain Bacteria; phylum Acidobacteriota; class Aminicenantia; order UBA2199; family UBA2199; genus JAHELQ01. The sequence goes on along the minus strand of CBFDCR010000007.1, from coordinate 77,851 downwards.
CTTGAAAAGATCTTTTCATACGCCTCTATTGACGCCAGTACCATTTATACCAGGCTCAAACAAATTGAGGCCGGCACCCTCGACCCTGCCGACGATGCGGATATCGTGGCGGCATTAAACGGCTATAACAGCGACAACGAGACCGGCGTCACCGCCGATGAATTTGCCCAGTGGGTAGGCGACCATCTGGGCGAATTTCGCCAGGTTATCACCCTCTACGAACCCGATTCCAGATGCGATCTGGACACCACCCGGCTCAGAACCATCGAGAGTATTTATGAGGGTTCAACTGCTTCGGGGGTAACCAGTGACACCTGGTCGAAAACACACCGCTTCATCCGATTGTGGAGAAAATCCGGCTGGACCATTCACGAGACGGACCTGGTTCTTGCCGCCCTGGGGGAAGGCGATATCACCACGGAGACAATCGGCAAGCTAACGTCGGTTTTTTTGTTGAAGACAGATACCAGGCGGCCGCTCAACCAATTGGCCGTACTGTGGGGAAACATCGATGGCTACGGGGACAAATCGCTGTATAAAAAACTCTTCCTCAACAAGGCGGTTCAGCAGATTGACGAAGCCTTTAAGGCCGATGCCTGGGGCAGCTATCTCCAGGACGAAAGCGAAATTCTGGCCGACCATCAATCGGCGATTCTGGCTGCCTTCAGGATAACCGAAGAAGACCTGGACGCCATTCTTGAAGTGGCCGAGGTGATTGACGGCGGCAATCCCCGATATCTCGACATCGGTTCAGACAAACTCAACATCCAGAACCTCAGCACGATTTACAGATATGTGGTGTTGGCGAAGGCACTGAAGATGCGGGTTACCGACCTGTGCACCCTCATCGGCCTCTTCAGTGCTTCGCCTTTCAGCACCTGGGATGTGCAGCAGCAGGAATTTAGCGGTATTTCCCCGCCGGCTACCTACGAATTTTACAAACTGGCTGCTTCAACCAAAGAAGCAGGCTTTAAATCTTCGGTGCTGGAGTATATTCTCCGGGGCACCCTTCCGGCAGAGTCCTATATCGGGCTTGATAAGGATAAAACCCGGCAAACGGCCAAAGCCATCGGTGATGCCTTTGCCGCCATTGAACAGGGCCTCCCGGAAACGCCCGAATCGCCGTTAACCTCCGAAACCCTTACCGCCAAATTGTCCCTCACCTTTCAGCCTGAAATAGTCAGCCGGTTCATGGCCATAGTAGACGGCACGGCCTCTTTTGAAACCATCACCGATGACAACCTCGATATCGCCATCCCCGAGGAACTGGCCGGAAAATACACCTATATCAAAGGCAGCGGCCGGCTAACGTGTGTAGGCATCATGACCGACACCGAGCAAAGCACGTTGAAGGGGCTGGACAATGCCACCGCCAATTTCCAGGCGGCTGTTGACGAATTGTACGCCGCGCCTGAAACCTTCATCAGCGATAACTTCAATGGTGTTTTCGGTGACCCCGGCGAAGCCAACGCCATACTACTGGACCACCCGGCCCAGGCCAAGGCCGCCAGCCTTGACGAGAAGCTCGCTTACGTTTATGAGCACTTTCTCCCCTTGCTCAAAGGCAAATTGCGGCAAGACGCCATCACCCAGCACATCGCCGCGCTCATCGGTATCAGCGAGGCGGCGGCTGTCTTGCTGATTGCCGACGATATTGAGGCACTGATTGCCGACCTTTCCGCCCAGGGATTTTCCGCCACCTATTTCAGCGACGCCAACTGGAGCACCCCTGTCCTGGAAAGGGTAGACAGTACGATCGATTTTTCATGGGGCAGCACCGCCCCCCATACCCTGGTGCCGGCCGATAATTTCAGCGTGAGGTGGAAGGCCTATATTGCCGCGCCGGCAAGCGGGGAATACACGTTGGTCGTCGAGGTGGAAGAGGCAGACGAAGCCTTCAATCTCTACCTCGATGACGCCTTGATTCTTGAAAAAACAACTGCCGACACCGGTACATCGTTGGAGGTAGTCACTGACCTCAACGGGGCACAAATGCACCTCTTGACGCTGGAATATGCCGAGGCTGCCCAGAATGCGGGAGTCAGGCTGCACTGGAAAACGGCGACTACGGCTCCCGAAATCATCCCGGCCGCTGTCGCTTATCCCGCAGCCGTGCTCGACGGTTTTACAGGAAAGGCCACGGTCTTTCACCGGGCGGCAAAGTTTATTTCCGGTTTTGAAATCAGTGAAACCGAACTGGACCATTTCATCACCTTTAAGGGGGATTTCGCCGGCATCGATTTCACGGCACTTGAAGCAGGGCACTGGAAGCGCATCAACGACTACATGACCCTGCGTTATGCCGTGCCCCAGGCCCAGGCGCTGCTCACCGATGTGTTTGCGCTGGCCAATAGGTCCAACCCGCTGCCCGCGCTGGATGAGCTGACAGAGATCTTACAGTTGGCCACTGCCTGGGATGAAGCCAGCCTGGAGTTCTTGGTCCATACGCATTTCACCCTGGGTGTCGATGATTTCAAGAATGAAATAGCCCTTAACCGTCTCTATGAAATAAAACAAATCGTCTCAAAAACCGGCATCTCGGCGGAAACCACAGCCCAGTGGGGGACTGCGGAAACCCACTTTGATACCCTCCACAGTAGCGCCCAATTGCTGAAGAATACGGTGAAGGCAAAATACGAAGAAGAGGACTGGCTGGACCTGGCCGGAAATCTGAGCGATAAAATCAGGGAGAACCAGAAGCAGGCCCTTGTCGGCTATTTGCTGGTGCAGCCGGCCATCCAGGCCTGGGGGGTAGAGGATGCAGACGGGCTGTTTGAATACTTCCTCATCGATGTGCAGATGGGCGCCTGCATGGACACTTCCCGGATCGTGCAGGCCAATGCCGCCATCCAGATGTTTGTCAACCGCTGCCTGCTCAACCTGGAGAGCAATATGTTCGGTGGTGTGGAAAAGGGTGTCTCACCCGGCGCCATAGACAAAGAGCGCTGGGAGTGGATGAAAAACTACCGGGTGTGGGAGGCCAACCGTAAGGTGTTCCTGTATCCCGAAAACTGGCTCGAACCGGAATGGCGCAACGACCGCAGCGAATTTTTCAAGGAGCTGGAATCATACCTGGTGCAGAACGACATCACCGAGCGCAGCGTAGAGCAGGCTTTCCGCAATTATCTGACCAGTCTCAATGAGGTGGCCAACCTGGAAGTGTGCGGCATGTACCGGGAAAATGAGGATGGCGGCAGCTTGAAGTATCTGCATGTCTTTGCCCGCACCCACAATGCGCCTTATAAATTCTTTTATCGCCGCTGGAATGAGTACCGGAAGTGGAGCGCCTGGGAAAAGGTGCAGGTGGATATCCGCAGCATAGAGGAGGGCGATAACAGCGGGGTACACCTCATCCCGGTGGTCTGGAAGAAAAGACTCTTCCTCTTCTGGCCCGAATTCATAGAGGTGCAGGAAGCTCAGGATAACAGCACCAAATCTGTGGAAGATGTTGGCACAGGGGATAGCAAAATATCTGAACTGGAGCCGATCAAACACTGGGAAATAAGGCTGGCCTGGAGTGAATATGTGGACGGCAAGTGGAGTCCGAAGCAAGTGAGCAAAGAATTCATCGAACAGGACAAAGGCTTTGTCATTCCCAATCCATCAAGGATCAGATTTATTACGGATATAGATTCTGAAAACAGGCTTACTATAATAACGCACTGCGAATTCGATGGAGCCTGGGTCGAGTTAGGTGCTTTTAATCTCTCAGATATAGCTTCAAAAATTGAAGCGGATAGTTCTTATGAGGCAGTTCGAGAAGATAAATGGTATGGGTATGCGTTGTTTTTTAGTAGTTTTTCGCGAAATTCCACCCTCCAGTTGATTGATGACGTTTACTTAGAGTCTATTGTTCCTCATAAGCTCCTTCTTACTCCAAACACAAAGAATTATATCCCAACTCTGGATGAACCTTTCTTCTTCAGCGATGTCTACCGAACCTATTTTGTCCGTCCCGTGAATATCAGTCTAATCGGGTGGCTGAGAGCCCCTGAGTACGTCATACCCTGCATCCCCGAAACGGTTGACGACAGTGGGCACATGATACCCATCGATATCCCTGGATACGGGCCCGATGATTATGTACCCGTAGAAAGGATAATCACGCCCTATGCCGGTGGAACCCCCCATTACTACCTGAGGAGCCGCAGCATGAATCAGCCTGTGCGCCCGGCTGCAACCGGTGCGAAAATAGATGTTTCTGAGAGTTATGGGCTGGAAATGACGCACGTTAGTGAAGCATTCGGTGCTGTCAAAGATTTAGCTTATGTGGATTGGAGACGGCTGATCGGATTTGATAAGGGCCTGGAATTCCATACCTTCTACCATCCCTTTTCCAGTGAATATGTCAAAAACCTTAACCAGCGAGGCTTGCCGGGTCTGTTGGCAAGCGACACGGAAATTTCTTCGGACGAAGGCGCTATTTTTGAGGATACGTACGATCCCAATTTCAGCCATGGATTGGTTCAAAAACCTTCCGACTTCGATACCCGGACGTATTACAAAGAGAACGTGTGTTTCGATGTGTACGGGGCCAACAGCCTGTACAACTGGGAGCTCTTTTTCCACGCCCCCCTCTATATCGCCACCAGGCTGAGTAAAAACGGCAAGTACGAAGAGGCCATGAAGTGGTTTCACTATATTTTCGACCCCACCACAGACGAGATGCCCGGGGCCGGGGAGAGCGAAATTTCGCGCTATTGGAAAGTCCTGCCCTTCAAGACCATGCCCATCGAGAGCCTGGAAGAGTGGTTCAGGAGTCTCGCGCCCAACACCGACTCCACTAGCGAAAATGCCATCATCGGTGAGTGGCGCGACAATCCCTTTGAGCCCCACCTGGTGGCCAGCAACCGGCCGCTGGCCTACATGAAGCATGTGGTCATCAAGTATGTGGAAAATCTCATTGCCTGGGGCGATTCACTCTTCCGCCAGTTTACCAGGGAGAGTTTGTATGAGGCCCTGCAGATTTACGTACTCGCCAACCACATCCTGGGGCCTTATCCCGAATTTGTGCCCCGCCGCGGGGAGATCAAAGCCGAGTCATACACCAGCCTGCAAGATAAGTGGGACGATTTTTCCAATGCCCTGATTGAGCTGGAGAACGTCTTCCCCTACAGCAGCGAAGTCAGTGTAAGCGCTACTTCCACCGGCACCAATCTGCTGGGCATCGGCTCGGCGTTGTACTTCTGTATCCCGGTAAACGAAAATCTCCTCGAATACTGGGATACGGTGACCGACAGGTTGTATAAAATTCGCCACTGCCAGGACATCGACGGTGTCGAACGCAAGCTGGCGCTGTTTGCGCCGCCCATAAGCCCCGAAGCGCTCATCCAGGCCGTATCACAGGGCTTGAGCCTGGGCAGTATCCTGGCAGATCTAAGCAGCCCGCCGCCCATCTATCGGTTCCCCTATCTTATTCAAAAGGCCAATGAGTTCTGTGCCGATGTCAAAGCCCTTGGTTCGGCGCTGCTTGCCGCCCTGGAGAAGAGAGACGCCGAGGAACTGAGCCGCCTGCGCGCCTCTCATGAAACCCAGATGCTGGAACTGGTAACCGCCATCAAAGAGAGGCAGATACTGGATGCAAAAGCCTACAAAGAGAGTCTGCTGAAGGCCCGCCAAACCGCCAAATTCCGTTTGCAGCATTATATCGGCCTGCTGGGAAATGAATCGGTGACCGTTCCGGCAGAGCCCACCATCGAGGCGACGCTGACGGCAGACAGCCAACTGCCGGTGGATACAAGCATCCCCACAATCGAGACCGATGTAGATGAATCCCTGGTGGAGAGTGACGAGAGCGGCGTGAAGCTGATAGCCAGGGAGCAAAGTGAGCTTGATCTGTCCCAGAGTGCTTCGGATAATTTAGTTGCGAACTTAGCGGCAGAGATTGTGGCCGGGTTCATGGGACTTATACCCCAATTTGACGGCGAAGGCACACCGTTGGGTGTTGGCGCCGGAGTCGGTTTCGGCGGGCGAGAGCTGGGTTGGTATGCCGGATCGGTGGCTAAAATGTTTGCCACTTCCAGCCAGATGAGTTCGCTGGCCGCGGCTAAGGCAGCCAGGATGGCCACTTATATCCGCAGGGAGCAGGAGTGGAACTTGCAGGCCAACCTGGCGGCAAAGGAGATCATTCAACTGGACAAGCAGATCACTTCGGCCGATATTCGGGTGCAGGTGGCGGAAAAAGAGCTGGAAAATCATCAAAGGCAGATTGAGAATGCCCAGGAAGTCGAGCTGTTCCTGGAAGATAAATTCACCAACCAGGAGTTGTACCAGTGGATGAAGGAGCAGCTTTTTGCCGTATACAAGCAGAGCTACAACCTGGCCTACGACATGGCCAGGAAAGCCGAAAAGGCGTACAAATACGAGATGGGAATAGAAACGGCAAGCTTCATCCAGTACGGCTACTGGGACAATTCAAGGCAGGGGTTGGCTGCCGGTGAAAAACTGCAACTGGCACTGAGGCAGTTGGAAAAATCATACCTCGAAGAGAACCGGCGGGAACTCGAACTGGGTAAGAGCATCTCCCTATGCCTGCTCAATCCCTTAGCGCTCATCGAGCTGAGGGAGACCGGCAGATGTTACGTGTCGCTGCCCGAAGAACTGTTTGACCTCGACTTCCGGGGCCACTATTTCAGGAGAATCAAGTCGGTAAGCCTGTCGATTCCATGTATTGCCGGGCCATACACCACGGTGAATTGTTCGCTGCGGCTGTTGAAAAATACCATCCGCCTCAACACCACCATGAACAGCGAAGGCAATTACGAGCACGAAAATGATGAGGGGCTGTGGATCGATGACGACCGCTTCCGCAGCAGCAATGTGCCGGTAACATCCATTGCCACCAGCAGCGGCCAAAACGATGCCGGTATGTTTGAATTCAATTTCAGGGATGAGCGCTACCTGCCCTTTGAGGGAGCCGGCGTTATCGGCGATTGGCAGATAGAACTGTCCACGGAAAAAGAGCTCAGACAGTTCGACTATTCAACGATTTCCGATGTCATCCTTCATCTCAAATTTACGGCCAGGGAGAGCGGCGGTTTGTTTAAGGAAAATGCCGCCGCCTACATCAAAGACTTTATCATGAACACCGCCGAATTGGCAGACCAGCCGCTGATGCGCATGTTCAGCATGAAGCATGAATTTCCCACCGAGTGGCACAACTTCTTACAGCCTGCATCTGAAGGTGCGGAGCACCTCCTGGCTTTTACGATTGGCAAGGAGCGATTCCCCTTCTTCGCCCAGGACAGGGCTATTGTTGTGATGAAGATTGAACTGTTTGCCAGATGTAAACAGGCCGGTGACTATCACCTGGTTTTATCTTATATTAACCACGATGAGGATACCGTCACCTCTTCACAGATCACCATGCCCCAAAACGACACCTACGGCGGGCTGAATAAGGCCACAATAAATGTGAACGAGGCCGGACTTAACCTTGAAGAACTGGATATCACAGGGGAGATGAGCCTGAAAATGAAGTACAGCACAGCTCTTGATTACACAAGCCTTACTCCCGATGAGGTGGCAGATATATTCGTGGTATTTCACTACAAACTTGATAATGAAAGCTAATGTCAGTAGAATCAAAAATAAAAAACCAATATAGTACACAGGAGAAAGACGACACTGGCTGTACTGTGACATCGATCGACAGATTTGTTGCCCTGCCCTACTTCTCACATATTATGAAATTACTTACTAATAATGTCAACTCAAGAAATTTTAAGGGATAAAAAAGGGGATATGCGAAAAGTGGGTTAGTGGAGTCTTTTTTGGGCCACAGCTTTGAAGTCTTTGACGGTATCGATCATCAGGTAGTGGCGTTTCAGCTTTTGGGCGGCGACCGCGGTGGTGCCGGAACCGGCAAAAGGGGCCAGGACAAAGTCGCCCTCCCGGGTAAATAAATTGATGAACCAGGACGGCAGGGCCACCGGAAACACGGCACTGTGGTTGCGGTTGTAACACTCGGTGGGAAATTGCAGTACGTTGGTGGGGTAGACCTTATCCCGGCCCAGCCAGTTGGATACATTTTTGCCAAATCCGCTGCCCACCCTGGAATTATCCCGCCTCCTGTCGGTCTCACTCAAATTTTTCAGCCTCGACCGGGCCCACTCTCCCACCGGCACCATGACCGCTTCCTGGTACATATTAAATTTCTTCGTTTTATTAAATTGCAAACATCTCTCCCAGGAATCCCGGAAGCGATTGGGCCACTTACCGGGATAGCAGTTCCTCTTGTGCCAGATAAACTCTTCGGTCCACAGCCATCCCTGGTCGCGCATCTGCCGGATTAAATCGATGACATAGGTGTGCCTTTCGCAGTTGACGGCTTTTTCTTTGATATTTAAAATAAAGGTTCCCTTCGGATGCAGGACCCTCAAGAATTCCCGGGCTCTCTCACAAAACCAATCCGCATACTCATCGGGATGAATGCCGCCGTAGGTCGTTTTTCTACGGTCGGCATATGGGGGCGAGGTGACAATCAGGTGAAAGGTGTCGGCCGGTACCCGTTTCAAAATCTCCCGGCAGTCGCCGATTAAATATTTATCCTTCACTTCTTCCGGAAGGCCTGCCGAAACATGCTGGTTCAAGTGTCTCTCGTAATACATGTTGATATAATTATAGCATCCTTTGCCTATTTTTTCCATCAAAAACCCGATATTTCCCCAAAGGAGTCCTGTTAATTTGCCTGGCATCACCCAGCCGGGCCTTAACATCCTTCGGTTGGCTCTCAGCATCCCTCGATGGCGCCCCGACACCTCTCGGTGGTGAATGAACTCCCCTCGGTTAAACTGCGGCATTTGTTGCTGATGCCCCAACACCCTTCAGGGAAAGCGGAAAAGGGCTGATCCGGTCTCCACCTATTCGGTCTCGTCAGAGATGAAAATTTGCCGGGAACCTCAGACAAATTATTGGGCGGCGATCGAAAAGAGCGCGTCACTGACATCTGAAGGATCTTCGGCCGAATCATTGCCGGTTATTCGGATCAGGCAGGTATTCGACGGGGTATCCGGTACGGTCCAGGCGTAACGGCCGCCTAAGGCTGGAACGGTATCGATCGCTAGCCATTGGTCTCCACTGTCCGTGGAATATTCGATTTTAACACTGTTAATCCCGGAACTGGCCCAGGTGATATAATACTCTTCACCCACTCCCAGGCTCTCTCCGCCATTGGGTGTAAAAACTTCAATAAAGGCTTGTGAGGGATCAAAAATGGTAAATACACTGTCACTGACATCCCACGGATTTTCATCCGCATCTGCCCCACTGACACGAACCAGACACATCTCCGAGGGCGTTCCCGGTACGGTCCAGGTATAACTGCCATTATCGGCCGGCACCCTATCGATATACAGCCAGGCAGTGCCGTCGTCCACCGAGTATTCAATAATAACGTTATTGAGATCACCACAGGTCCAGGTGATATCAAACTGCGAACCGGCTTCCAGGTTTTCTCCGCCGTTGGGAGCGGTGACAGTGATGGTGCTGGGTGATGGCTGAACAATGGAAAATACCGCATCGCTGATATCAACCGGCTGGCCATCGGGTTCACTGATCCGCACCAGGAAGGTCTCCGAGGGTTCAGCCAGTACGATCCACTCGTAATCGCCGTCATTCTCGGCGGCCTCTGTGATTGTTGTCCAGGTTTCACCGCCGTTTGGGGAATATTCAATTTTTACCTCTTCCCTGGAGTTGGTGGCATACCAGGTAATATTAAACCTGGAACCGATGACCAATTGTTCGCCGCCATTGGGAGCAATAACCCTTATGATGGGCGATGGGGGAGGAACAATCGAGAATACCGCATCGCTGATATCCGTGGGCTTGGGGTCACCACCGCCATCATTGGCGCTGACTCGAACCAGGCATTCATTCGATACCGTAGCCGGTATGAGCCAATCATAGGTTCCCCTGTTACCGACGGAGGCAATGATGGTTGACCAGGTGTTCCCGTTATCCGGGGAATATTCAATCATCAGGCTGTTAATATCCCCGCTGCCGCTCCAGGTAATCGCCTGGGTCGAGCCCACTTCCCACTCTTCTCCACCGTTGGGCGAGGTGACCCTGAACTCACCGGCTGAATCGGGGACGATTGAAAATAGCTGGTCACTCATATCAGTGGGTTTGGGGTCCAGGTCATTATCATAGGCGGTAACCCGCACCAGGCATTCATCCGACACCGCATCTGGTACAGTCCAATCAAAGCTGCCGTCATTTTCGGTTGTTTGAACAACGGTTTTCCAGGTGGTGCCGGTATCGGTTGAGTATTCAATGGTGACATTATTAATCTCACCGTTACCGGTCCACTTAATCTCCTGCAGAGAGTCCACGGCCCAGCTTTCGCCGCCGTTGGGAGCGGTAACTGTAATCCCGTCAGAGAACGGTTGGACAATGGCAAAAACCGCATCGCTGATATCCAGGGGATCGCCGTCGGTCTCAATGACCCGGACCAGGCAGGTCTCTGACGGGTCATCCGGTACGATCCACTCATAATCGCCGTTATTCTCTGCGGTCCCGGCGATTATTGCCCAGGTGGTGCCGCCGTTTGTGGAATATTCAATTTTTACATCCTCCCTGGAGTCGATGGCATCCCAGCTAATATTAATGCTGGAGCCTATGACCAATTGTTCGCCGCCGTTGGGAGCGATTACCCTTATGGTGGGCGAAGGGGCAGGCACAATTGAGAATACCGCATCGCTGACATCCGAGGGTTTGGGATCGCTAAACTCATCATTTGAAGTAATGCGCACCAGGCACCCAGCCGAGGCAATATCCGGGACAGTCCAATTAAAGCTGCCGTCATTTTCCGTGGTTTGAACGATGGTTTTCCAGGTGGTGCCGTTGTCCCGGGAATATTCAATTTTAACGCTGTCGATGCCGCTGCCGGTCCATTTGATTTCCTGCGGCGAACCGGCGCTCCAGCTTTCGCCGCCGTTGGGGGAGGTGACCGTGATGTCACCAACTGACGGTTGAACAATGGAAAATGGCCCATCGCTGGTATCCGACGGCTGGCCGCCGGCTTCACTGATGCGGACCAGGCAATTGTCAGACGGTTCATCCGGTACGGTCCAATCATATTTGCCGTTATTTTCGCTGGAGCCGGTGATTTCCGTCCAGGTCTGGCCGTTGTTGACGGAATATTCGATTCTTGCTTCCCTCCTGGAGTTAGCGGCAGACCAGGTAATCGTAAACCCGGTTCCCGCCGTCAATTGTTCGCCGCCGTTGGGGGCAATAACCCTTATGCCCGGGGTTGAGGGCAGGACTATGCTGAATACCGCATCGCTGGCATCCGACGGTTTGGGGTCTAAGTCGCTGTCGTTGGCCGTAACTCGAACCAGGCATTTATCCGAAGCCGTCTCCGGTACGACCCAATTGTAACTGCCGTCATTGCCGGTGGTTTGGGCAATCGCTTTCCAGGTGGTGCCGTTATCCGTGGAGTATTTGATGGTTACTTGATTAATATCGCCGGTACTATTCCACTTGATTTCCTGGGACGAACCGGCAGCCCAGGTTTCGCCGCCGTTGGGAGATCTAACGGTAACGGACCCCGAAACAGGGGAAACAATTGAAAATACGGCGTCACTCACATCTGAGAGGCCGCCGTCTTCATCCTGTTCAATGACCCGAACCAGGCAATTGCCCGATGGCCGATTGGGGACATGCCAATTATAACTGCCGTCATTTTCCGTGGACGGCACGATGGTTCTCCATGACCCGCCGTTATTAATTGAATATTCAATCGTGACATTACTCACGGTTCCTTGACTGGTCCAGGTAATGGCATGAAAGGAACCCACATTCCAATTCTCGCCGCCGTTGGGGGAGGTAACCGTAAGGTCAGGAAGAATAATAGTAAATACATTATCACTGGTATCCGAAGGGTAACCATCCGTCTTACTGATATGAATCAAACACTGGTCGGATACCGCCTCCGGTACGGTCCAGGGATGGGTGCCGTCATTTTCCGTAGAGGCGATAATCTCTGTCCAATTGCCGCCATTATTGGTGGAATATTCGATTTTGACATTACCTTCAACGCCGTCGCTGGTCCAGGTAATATTATGCAAGGAAGCAACTTCCCAATTTTCGCCGCCGTTGGGGGAGGTGACGGTGATGGAAGGGTCGAGGGTTTCAAAGGTCTCTTCATTGCCGTAAGCGGTTCCTGCCGAATTGGTGGCATAGGCCCTTACATAATAGTAGGTATTGGGGATTAACCCTGTCATTGAGCTGGTAAAAACACCGGTTCCACTCCCATCGGTTGTATAACTGTCGTCGGTGGTGGGATTTTCGGAAGTACTCCAGCATACCCCCCTAACGGTCACCTCTGCGCCTCCGTCAGAGGTCACCTCCCCGCCGCCGGAAGCAGAGGTGGCGGTACTGGAGGATACGGCCGCGGTAGTAACCGTAGGCAGCTCAACGAAGGTTAACTTTGTAACGAAGGCATCCCAATCGCCGTCCCCCGGTTCAGTCATGTATTGATTTTGGACCGGGAAATCCGTACTGTTTGTATACCCGGTCACATATACATTTCCGCTGCTGTCCCCGGCTATTCCGTAACCAATGTCTTCATCGTTTCCTCCCAGGTAGGTGGAGTAGATGAGACCGGCGGCACCGGCCTGGGCGGTATCTATCTTTGATACAAAGACATCTGCATTAACGTCCCCCGGATCGGACATGTACTGCTCCAGGATGGGGAAATCTGTGCTCTTTGTATAGCCGGTCACATAGACATTTCCGCCGGCGTCAATCGATATTGCCATGCCCTCATCCCTACCTTCGCCCCCCAGGCAGGTGGAGTAAACGAGACTGGCTGTACCGCGCAGAGTTGTATCTAATTTTGTCACAAAGGCATCCCACAGCCCTTGAAATGTCTGGTATTGGTCCTTGAGGGGAAAATCGGGCTCGCTCGTATAGCCGGTGACATAGGCCGTCCCGCTGTCGTCAGCCGCTATTCCATAGCCCCTGCTGGCACTACCCGTACCCAGGTAGGTGGAGTAGAGGAGGCTGGAGGCACCTTCCCGGGTGGTATCTATTTTGGTCACAAATACATCACGGATGCTGCCGTTCCCCGGGTCGGACATGTACTGGTTCAGGGTTGGGAAATCCGTGCTTTCCGTATCCCCGGTCACATAGGCATTTCCACCGGCATCCGCTGCGATTCCATAGCCCACATCCCACCCCTCGCCCCCCAGGTAGGTGGAGTAGAGAAGGCCCGAACTACCGGCCCGGGTGGTATCCAGCCTGGTCACAAAAACATCATAGCCGGGCATATCTGTCTGGTACTGGTTCAGGCAGGGGTAATCCGTGCTGGAGGTTCGTCCTGTGACATAGGTATAGCCATTGGTGTCAACGGCTATTGCATGAGCCCAGTCTTCTCCATCTCCCCCCAGGTAGGTGGAGTAGATCAGACCGGATGGTCCCGGCTGAGTCGTATCCAGCTTGGCCACAAAGCCGTCATAATCGCTGTCTCCCGGATCTGTCATGTATTGGTTCAGGCAAGGGAAGTCCGTGCCGTATGTTCGTCCGGCCACATAAGCAATGCCGCCGGCGTCAACGGCTATTCCATAGGCAGAATCATCACTTTCGCCCCCCAGGTAGGTGGAGTAGATGAGACTGGAAGTACGGGTCTGAGTGGTATCAAGTTTGGTAATAAAGACATCAAAATTGCCCCCATACGCCTGGTACTGGTCCAGGAGGGGGAAATCGGACGCCAGGGTCTCTCCGGCCACATATACATACCCGCCGGCGTCAATTGCCGTGCCCCAACTCACATCATAACCCTCGCCCCCCAGGTAGGTGGAGTAAGCCAGGACCATGGGGTCGATAATCAATTCCCGGCCTTTGTCGTACTCACCCACTTCAAATCTATAGGTGTTTTCACCGATCTTTTTGAATTTAACGGCTACTTCGACTCGTTTCTCGCTGTCCTGGTAGCTCAGCGGTTTTTTATGGACCAGTTCACCGGATTCGGTCTGGATTAACAGGTTACCCTCTTCATCCAGCCGGCTGCCGTTGACGCTCCTATATTCAAATCGTATGTCTCCGGGGTTTCCACCTGGTTTTACCATCCAGTCGTATTCGATTTGTTTCTCGATGCCGTACACTTTCAGATCAATATTTTTATAGAGATTTTTATACAACACCGCCTGTGAGGTAGGTATATTGCCGTGCCATCCGGCTTTATCGTTTCCCTTAAAATAGTTTACCCGGAGTTTTGTCTCTTCCAGCGGGACCATCTCCGGATTCTCGTTGGCATCCAAAAAAATAAGCCGTGAAACATCACGATGGAATCCAGGTGAGTAGGGGTGTCCCCCAGGGGCGGAGCGTGTTCCCTCAGCCTCGACCTTAACTTTACAGGTACTGTCAAATACCAGGCCCTCCCCGGTCAACCACAAGGTATACCGGGATGCCCTGGCATAGAATTTCGCCTTTTTATTGACCTGACCTTTGTTGGTGATAAAATAAAGCGGGAGTTTCCCGAAATTCAGGTCCACTTGCAATTTACCAGTACCGGTCAGCCCGGATCGGGCTTCCTGTTTCTTAATTTCCTGCATCCTTTCACTTCCGACTGATACGGAACCAGGAATAACCAGTAAGGCGACAAAAATAAAAATACCAAATAGAAAAACAAAACGTTTCTTCATTTCATTAACCCCTTTTGGAAAGACTTTTTTACATTTCATGCTGATCTCTAAAGCATTGTAGAACAACCAACAAACTTTTTCAACCCCAAAAATGCCAGGAGTTACCCCGAAATTGTAAATAGGATTAAATATCTCATTAATTTTCCGCACTGCCGTCTCCGTCCCCGGTTTTCCTGCCTTTTAACCTGAAGGCCGACTTGAGGGTGATGGAGGCATCCTTCACCCCCACATCTTCTGTCCTGTTTTCCGCTGACTCTTTTAATTCTTTGAAAGGGAAAAAGTGGACATGCGAATAACATCTCATTACCTCTATATTGACACTTCTGCTATAATTGAATTAAGACAAAGAGCTATGATTAATGAAGAAGTCTTAAAGTTTTTTCTGAGTGAACCAAATGATCCATTATTTTCTGTAAGGGAGATAGCAAAGAACCCCAAACACCCCATTTTCAAAAGACTTCATGAGGATTTAGATTCTATTAGTAAAGATGTAATAGAAAAAACTAAAGAGAATCCCTTATTCATATGTTACTTGAATGTACAAAACCATAGTGGCGACCATCAAGCAGTGCCTCCGTGGAGCCGGACAGTATTTGGCGATTAAGATAAAGTGTTTGTGATTGGGTGTAACCCAATATGTCTGCAACAGTCTGAGAATTCAGCATTTGATTTTGCAACAGGGTGAATAAAACAGCTTTTACCACCACCTTATTCTCAGTGGGTATTCGAATATCTTCACTGGTTTCATAGGGGGTAGGTAAATGGATAATGACCTCATCTTGCTGAATTTTGGCTGTGGGCCTGTCAATGATAGGCTCCGGTATCATCGGCTCCGGGTCAGTGGAAAACCGGCGATCTTCCAAAGCGGCGATTCCATCCTTCCATATTCTTTTTGTAAATGAATTGAAAGTCTCATAAGGTGTATTAAGTAATCGGTTTATATCTTTGTGTGCTGCTCCAAGAAGAAACAGGGCAAAGCCGATAATCCGAGCAACCACCTTCGCACCTAATAGTCCCGCGGCCTTGTTGATTCTTTTTTCAGATTTAACTTGCGAAAAATTGATATTCCAGCCATCCATTATACCTGACACTCCTTGCAAATAACCTGTTATTTTCATCATCGATGTAAATATAACATATTATATTTTCATTTGTCAAGCTTTTCATAGATAAACATCTGTTTTTTACATTTTCGGCTCCTGGCATTAACCTTTACCGCCATGGAGGGCAAAACTTATGGGACAGGGTACTATTTAATGATCTTGTACCCCTCCTCGGTAAATGTCTTAACCACGGTCTTCAGACGGTCTTCCCATTCTTCCAGATCTGCCGACGCCTTTTCCGCCTTCATTAGTTCCCCGGCATCAAAAAAGATGCCTTCACACTGCTGGCAGCGGTCGATCAATATGGCGGTTTTGGATGAAAATGGAAGTTCCTCTAAAAACCCATCACATTTGGGACAATAGAGATCGGTTTTTCGGGCACCTTTTTGCATCTCCTCCAGTTCGGGAATATCGGTGGATAGTTCAATATAGCGGGCCAATTCATCTTTATCAAACCAAATACCGTGACACTCTTCACAAAAATCCACCACCACACCCTCGGAGGTATTAAATTGGCTCAATGTCTCTTTCTGGCACCTGGGGCATACAAACCTTGCTTTATCTGCACTCATGTCGTCTCCTCTCCCCTTATTCTTATCACAAAGACCAAAGAAAAGCAAACGGTGGGGATTATTTTGGGGAGGATTTTGTTTTATAGATGGTTTATAAAAGGATCTTGACTTTAGGGTTTAAATATAGTATAAAGAGGCAAATGAAAAAAATAATTTTTTTCCTAATCCTACTCCCGATATTTTTCTTTACGTCGGATCCTTCCCAGGAGGATTATCTAAAAATCGCCGCCAATGTGGTTCCCGAAAGAGTCCGCCAGGGAGAAGAGGGAACGCTGAAGATCAAGATCACCCCCAAAGACGGCATCAAAATATCTTCTCATCCTGAATTCATCATCAAGTTGGATGATAACAATAGCCTGACCTTTTCCAAAATTTTCTTCACGGCCTCGGAAATGGATTTTCAAACCATACAGGAAAGGGAAGTCATTCTTCTCGACCTGGAAAAGGAGATTGAAATTCCCTTTAAACTCAAAGAAAATTCTCTAATCGGCAAACACAAAATCAGTGGTGAAGTTATATTTACTGCCGTTTTCAAAGACAACTGGTCACTCAAAACCTATCAGAAATTCATTGCGCAGTTTAGAGCCAGTCGGAATTCCAACATTAAGAAAAAATAATGTCTGCCGCTTCACCGGAAATTTTTTTTACTCATGAGCAATATTGCTGTCGCTATTATTAAGCTAATAAAAAATACAATGAAGAAATGCCCCGCATTCATATACAAAGCCTATCGTATCATATCTCGAACCGACATCAATAACGAAGGCATGCGAGGGCATGCATCAATGGAGAGTGAATAATGGATGTTTTTAAAAAGTGTTACGATTATTCAAGGGTCGAAGAGGCCAAAGAGGCTGGCCTCTATCCATATTTTACTGAAATCCAGAAAGTAGAGGGGAACTGGGTATGGGTGAATGGTAAGAAGATTTTAATGGTGGGTTCCAACAACTATCTCGGCCTATTCGACAATGGCGTGATCAAAGAGGCTGTTATCGAAGAGGTCAACAAATACGGGTCATCGACCTGCGGCTCGCGATTTTTAAACGGGACTTACTCTTTGCACGTGGACCTGGAAAAGAGGCTGGCTGAATTTATGGGCAGAGAAGAGGCCCTGACATTCTCCACCGGTTTTCAAACCAATCTGGGGGTAATCAGTGCCATTGCCGGTAGAAATGATGTCATATTTGTGGACCGCCTGGTCCATGCTTCCATCATGGATGCCATTCGTTTATCCTATGCCGGCGTGGTCAAGTTCAAACACAACGATATGGATGATTTGAAGGCCAAACTGGAGCGAACACCGGAGGATAAAGGTAAGATGATCGTGGTGGATGGTGTCTTCAGCATGGAGGGCGACCTGTCCAACCTGCCGGAGATAGCGAAATTGGCCAAACAGTACAAAACCCGCTTGATGGTCGACGATGCCCACAGTGTCGGCATTCTGGGTAAAAATGGCCGGGGCACGGCCGAACACTTCGGGGTGGAAGAAGACGTCGACCTGGTCATGACCACCTTCTCCAAGGCTTTTGCCTCCCTGGGGGGCTTCGTGGTGGGTGAGAGTAAGGTCATTCAATATATCAAACACACGGCCCGGTCCCTTATCTTTTCCGCCTCCATTACCCCGGCAGCCCTGGGCGCAGCCCACAAGGCTCTGGAAATCATCGAAGCCGAGCCCTGGCGAAGGGAGCGGCTGTGGGAAATTACCCGGATTATGAATAAAGAATTAACGGCCATGGGTTACCATACCGGTAATACCGAGACCCCGATTATCCCCGTATTTATCCACGACGAAGCCAATACCTTCCGGCTGTGGCATTTTCTGCGGGAGTTCGGCATCTTTACCAACCCGGTCATCGCCCCGGCGGTGCCGCCGGAAGATTCACTCATCCGAACCTCCTTTACCGCTACCCACACCGATGAAGATCTGGAGTTTATTCTGGAAGGATTTCGCCAGGGCGGCAAAGCCATCGGCGTCATTTAGAAATAAAATAAATTTTAAAATTTAAGCATAGGCCAGGTAAAGGACGGAAAACCGAGGTGGATATATCGGTCGTTATTGTGAGTTACAATTCCGAAGGGTTTTTATGGGAAAACTTAAATTCTGTCGTCAAGCAGACGAAAAGATTTAAAGAGATCGTGGTGGTGGATAACCGTTCCCAAGACCGGTCGCTGGGAATAATTGCCGGTTTTCCCCAGGTCCGGGTCATCGCTCTACATGAAAACTGCGGTTATGCCGGCGGTGCCAACCGGGGCATCAAAGAATGCACGGCGGATCTAATACTGGTGGCCAATGCCGATATTATACTGGCGCCAGATTTCAACGCTCTGGTCATCGAAAAATTCGCAGAAGACCCGGACATCACCCTCCTCTCCCCCCTCATTTTAAGATTCGACCGGCAAACCGTGGATTCCGCCGGCCAGGCCCTGTCCCGGTCCTTGTATCCGCTGGAAATCGGCTACAACCGGAGCCTCAGCCGGGTGAATCCCGGGGAGGGGCCGGTATTTTCCGTATGCGGTGCTGCCACCGTGTTTCGCCGCCGGTCCTTAGAGGAACTGGAACTGGACGGCGAATATTACGATGAAGACTTTTTTGCCTTCTGGGAGGATCTGGATATCGGCTGGAGGGCTCAACTCTACGGGTTCAAGACCTACTTTTATCCCGGGGCCATCGTCTATCATTACCGAAGTGCCACCCTGAAACGCAACTTTTTTTCCCGGTTTTCCCTGTCGTTGAGCAGGAGTACCGACATCAAATACCATCTGGTCAAGAACCGGTACCTGACCTTGATCAAAAACTTCAGATTCCGGGACTTCTGGTGGACTGTCCCCTTCGCTTTCCTGAAAGATATAATCTGGGTGTCGGTGTTGACAATCAGTGCCCCGAAAAATATAATAAGACTGTTTCGCTCCGGTCGGTATTTTAAAAACGGTTTCCGGAAAAGAAAGATGATCAAAGAGAAATTGAAACAAAGAGAGGCCAAATGAGTGAAGTCATACTGATTCTTACCTTCCTCCTCTCCCTGGCGTTGACTCTCTACGGAACCCCCCTGGCCCAGCGAGCGGCCAACCGCTACAACATCCTGGACTACCCGGACGGCATCCTGAAGCGGCACCGCAAACCGGTGCCCTACATGGGGGGGGTGGTGATCTATTTTGCCTTCATTTCACCGGTCAGCCTGTTGTGGAATTTTGACCGGCAAATACTGGGGATCCTGTTTGCCGGTTCCATCCTGTTGATCGTCGGCCTCTTCGACGATCTCAAGGCCATGACACCGGGCATCAAGTTTTTGTTTCAGATCATCAGCACCTACATCTTAATCAAAAGCGGCATCCACATCGATCTCGTTTTTTTTCCGGATTGGCTGGATATCGTCCTCTCCTTCATCTGGATCGTCTCCATTATCAATGCCTTTAACATCATCGATATCCTGGACGGTTTTGCCGCTTCCGTGGGTCTGCTGGCTGCCCTGACGATCTTCGTCATCTCCCTCTACAACCAGAATTTTCTCATCTCCATCCTCACCCTTAGCATGGCCGCCGCGCTGATGGGTTTTTTGAAATTCAACTGGGAGCAGGCGGAAATTTATCTGGGGGATTCGGGCAGCATGTTTTTGGGCCTGGTATTCGGCTCCTTTGCCATCATGGGCGATTACACCCAATATAACGATCTTGCCTTCCTTTCCGGCCTGTTTATTCTGGCCATTCCCATCTTTGACACCGCCTATGTCATCATCTTAAGGCTGCTGCACGGCAGATCCCCCTTCTTCGGCAGCCCCGATCATTTTGCCCTGAGATTAAAGAAAAAATTTAATTTGTCCGTCGCTAAGACCGTTTGCATCATCTTCATGATCCAGTTGGCGCTGTCCGCCATCGTCATATTCAATTTCTTCGCCGCCCCCCTGGTATCGATCGTCTCGGCCGTCGTTATTTTCCTCTTCTTTCTCTCCTTCGGCCTGTGGCTGGCCAGGGAAAAAATGGAGTGAAGGGTGATTGGCTGATGTCCCCTCCCCCCATCGTCATCATCGGAGCCGGTATTTCCGGCATCGGTGCGGCCAGGGATCTGACAAAGGAGTTTATCATCTTAGAGAAAGAGAGGGTAATCGGCGGTCTCTCCACCCAGTACCCCTCCGGCGGCTACCGGTTCGATTACGGCGGCCATTATTTCCATTTCAAGGATAAAGAGCAGATCAAGGCTTACCTGCAAGCACTTCACCCTCTCCGAGAGTACCGGCGCAGCAGCAAGGTCTTTGTGCTCGACCGTTTCATCCCTTTTCCCATCCAGTTTCACCTCTCCTTTTTGCCGGCCAGACTGCGGCAAACGATACTCGATGAAATCTTACCGCCCAGGGCCGGGAAAGCGGAAAATCTGTATGCGTACCTGGAGCGCAACTTCGGCCCCCACCTTTTCAGGCTCTTTTTCGAGCCCTTTTTACACAAGTACTACAGTTGTGATTTGCGGCAGATGGCTGCCCACATGGACAAAGGCAGCATCCCGGTGCCGGATAAAAAGACGGTTCTAGCCGGAGTCGGGGGCAAGAGATTTTTTGAGGCCGGTTACAACCCGGTTTTCTACTATCCTGAAGGGGGGCTGAGGAAATTTTTTCACGCCTTTGCCCGGCCGGTGCAGCCGAAGATATCGCTCTCCGAAGAGGTAGTGGAAATTGATCTTTTAAAGAAAACATTAAGAACATCCGGGCGGACGATTCCCTATGAATATGTGATCAACACCATGCCCTTAAAGAGCTTGCTGAAGGTCGTAACACCGGCTGACCGCTTGCCCGCCCCCCGGCATTTGCGGCACACCTCTACCCTGGTTTGCAATGTGGTGTTGAAACGAAGGCGGCGGCGCTTTCACTGGCTGTACCTGCCGGAAAAACGATTTCCCTTTTACCGGGTCGGTTTTTACCCGGGCCAGAAGGTGCCGGTGTGTTACCTGGAGCGGGGCCTGATGGGGCCGCACAGCATATCTAAAGATGCGTGCCGCGCCGACATCGTCTTTACCTTGAAGGCGTTGAAACTTATCGAGACCGAAGAGGAGATTGTCTATTACGATGTCCGCCTGATCCCCATCTCCTACGTGATCTTCGATCACAACTGGCAAAAAATCGTGCCTCCCCTGCTGGAACAGTTGCGGCGCTACGGCATCTACTCCATCGGCCGCTACGGTGCCTGGAACTACACCTCCATGAGCGACGACATCCAATCCGCCCGCCGCACCGCCCACCACCTCAACCGCTTAAAATAGTAATCTTGGAAATTGACTAATATTACCGGTTGCTTTAGCTATTTATTATTAGATTTTTGTTCCTTTTCTTTAAATTCTCTAAAATAGGCTTTGCATCCCTTAAATATTTCCAGTATTACTTTAGTTGAAGGTAAAGGGAATTCATTTGAGTCATATTCATTTCTTTCTAATTTAAAATGACTGACTACGCTTTCAAATAATTTTTTATCATCTGTATCTTGGGGATTGTACCTACCGGAGCTATGTGCAAAACGATTCCTCAACCTTCTTAGTATATCAAGTTCTTCCCATCCTTTTATTTTTCTATCAATTTTTTTGTCCTCGCCCAAACACCCGTAATAGTTCATTAATGCATATAACCTTATTACAATATTTTGATTTAAAAAATGGGCAATATTGTTCATTTCATCAAGAGTTGTATCATCGATGGGCCTTGTAAACCCTAAAATTATGTTGGGTCTATTAGTTAGAAATTTTAGTGTGCCCTTTGTTTGAGATTTCCCCAGGTCACATTTTTTCAAATGTTTGAAGACCTGCCTTGTGGTTCTATGGAATTTCTCTATTTTTTCAATTTCTTTAATTACCTTTTCTAGTTCAAATGATTTACTTTTCATCTTTCACTCCGTTATCACCCTTAGTTAAATATCATTTAATAATATTTTTAAGGCTTCTTTATAGACTATCAAGCAAGAAATGTTAAAAAATATTTTGATCAACATAATATAAGATATATTTTGATATTGCTATACCTGGATATCTTGTAGAATTTCCAGAAAATTTTTGGCTTTAATGACCTGGACGCCGGGAAAATCTATTGATCTTAAAATATCAAAGTGGGTGTCGTTGGATACCAGATAATCTGCCATTCCTGCAACCGCATAATCTACATATTTATTGTCCGCCTCATCAACCTCGATTAAATTCCACCGGTAAAAAATTTCCCTTTTATCGACATTTGAGAGGCTGACCAGCATTTTGACAATATTTTGAGAAACGGTGTCGTTGGCCTTTCGGGCAATAATTTCTTCGTATTCCGTCAGGATCTCGTTACTAATTATCAATGTGTACTTTTTCTCGATTAAGGCATCAAAAATAGGTCGATACTGTGATGATTTGGGAATCGATACCAGGAGGACATTGGTGTCTAAGACGATTCTCATCTTACTGTTTAACCTGTGGCGGTTCTATTGTGTTCGTTTAACCATTCCTCCATGGTTTTGTTGGTAAATCCTTTTTCTTCCCAGATTTTATCCATCTCATTGGTGGCTCTCTCGGCAAAATATTTTGCCAGTAAATCCTTTACTTCGGTCAATTGCTGATCATTTAAATTATATCTAAAAAGTTTGATTAACTCCATTTGCAAATTTGTTAACTTGTTTGCCGATTGTCCCATTTTAACAATCCTCCTGCTTCTAAAGCCCGCACCCAGACTTCAGGGCATCACCCTGAAATCTCAGGCACCGGCTCTCTAATATTATATTATATTTTGCCCGTTTTGTCTCTGTTCCTCATAAGATCAATTTTTATTTATTCGAGGGGGGTGATCTGGAGTTCCCATACTTCTTTTTTTAGGTTCTCTACCACCTGATACACCTTGTTGTTCCGGATGGTATAGGGAAAGGGCTCGACCGTGTTTCTGCCGACCAGGTGGATGAATGCCTCTTTGATCAATTTCCCCCCGGTATCGTAGATGAAAAATTCCGATTTGTTATCTTTTTTCCTGTATGTCATGATGTAGACCTTACCGTCGGCAACGGAAAACTTGTAGATGGCCGGGAAGTATTCGGCAAACCGGACGTTTTTCCTGGCATACTCAAGCAATTTTTCACTTACCCCTCTCAGTTTTAAGATATCGAAATATCTCCGCTGATCCCCCTCGGTGACCTTCAATCGCTCGTACGGCCGCTTGATGGTAAACAGGGACTCGCCCTTTTGATCGTAGGCGTCGATGACAAATTCCGGTCTTCCGGAAATAAAAACTCTATTGTCGTATGCCAGGAACATCAAGGTGGCCGGATAGGCATCAAACTCCTGTGGTTTGCGGCTGATTTCCGCCCGGTAGAGTTCCTTAATCTTGTTTAAATGGGCATCGTAAAGGCTGTAGGCGTGGATGTAAACGACCCGGCCCGGCTCTTCCCTTTTGCCCACAGCTCGGCCTAAAAAATTCTCGCCGATCGGTTGGAAAAAACCGCTGCCCGGCGGTGTCATCAATTCTTTCTTGAATTCTCCATTTTTAGCGAACCAGTAAATTTTTCCCCGGCTGTTAACAAGTAAACCGTCGGATTGGACATGAAGGTTTATGGGAGGTGTAAATTCCACCGGACCCTCATCTTTTTCACCGATTTTCTTCAATACTTTGAGATCCTTTAATGAAAAAATGGCTATGGCGGTGCCGTCGATTACATAAAGTTGACTGTCATCCACGACTATGCGTACCGGATTTTCGATCTCTTCCACCGGGCCCGCTTTTTCGGCCCACATATAGATTGAACATATCACGATCAGGCTGGCGATCAATACTCTTCTCATTTTATCTGTCCTCCATGCAGCTATATTTATCACAATCCCCCCTTCCACACAACCCCCCCAACAAAAATTCAGCAAAAATCTCCCCCTTTCCACGCTAACCTGTTTGGTGGCGGCTAAAAAATCATTGCATCAGGTGCTAAGAAACGACCCCCAACGGCTAAAAAATCTCTCACAAGGGCTTTGAAATGATTACCGGAGGCTAAAAAATCGTCCACAAACGCAAAGAAATTGTTCCCAGGCGATCAGCGGTTAAGCTGCTAGCGCCTGGCCGAAGGCCTCGGGGGAAAGTTACATGTTTACATCCTCCGTCCCCAATACGACAGAAGAAGAGGGGAATGCAGTCGGCAGTCTTGATAATCGCTATTTCCCCTGTGCTGCCCAGGACGATGCCGTCCCCTTCGCTGCCCGACTTGATCCGCTCCGCATCAAGAATAATGTCCGAATGGATCTGTTTCAGTTGCACCGGGCGACGGGGAGAAAAAAGACCGCCAAGCCTCTCCAATCGGAATCCCCTCTCCGTATATCCCAACACCATCTTTTGATCTTCTCTCATATTCAAAAAGCCAGCATCAACCTCGATTCTCTTCAACTCAATTTCCATCTTTCATTTTTACCCCAAAACAACAGCCCTGTCAAATAGGGGCGGAAAGGGACTGCGGGACAGTCATCGGTTTGACAATTATCTCGGTATAATGTATAAGTTTACGAAGCCAATAAATAAAGATTGAATCATGAAGGAGAATAATTCATGAAATTGATTCTAAAACATTCGTTTAGATGTCCCATCAGTGCCCGGGCCAGAGGCGAAGTGGAACGCTTCTTGAAAAGACACGAAAAGGAGGGCAAACATAGATTGGCATTTGAACTGGTGGATGTGATCGACAATCGGGCGCGAGCCGATGAGATTGCCTCACAAACCGGAATCCAGCACAAATCTCCCCAGGTTATGCTGTTTGACGACGAAGTGCAATTGATCTGGCATGCATCCCACCGGGATATTACCCGGGAAGCACTCTGGGAGGCAGTCGAAGAAAAAGAGGAGGAATGATGAACAATTATTTTTTTAAAAGTCTTCTGCTGCTAATTGGCTTGATTCTTTGCCAGTCTGTCAGCCTGGCGACAAAAGAACCAAAGAATCAAAACAGTCAACAACAAAATTACGTAAAAGTTCCGGGCACTATCGTCAACGACAATGTGCCACCGATACCGATGGAAATCCAGAACCGGCTGAAACCATACACCGAGATAAAGTCTACTTCGTTTGTGGACTGGGACCCCCGGGGTCAGGGCATGGTTGTCAATACCCGCTTAGGTAATACCCACCAATTGTACTGGCTGGACAAGCCGTTGGGAACGTTGAAACCTCTTACCGATTTTGAAGAACCGGTAGCCGACGCGGAATTTTGTCCTGATATGGCTAAAAGCTATTTTGTCTTTCCAAAAGATGTAGGGGGGGCTGAGAATTACCAATACTTCAGTTACGACCTGAATTCGGAGAAATCTGTCATGATCACGGACGGAAAATCCCGACACATGGGATTAAAGTTCAACCATGGCGGAGATCGCATCGCCTTTGTCAACAACAGCCGAACCGGCATGCTGTTTGATGTCTACGTCATGGACCCGGAAAAGCCCCAAACCGTCAGGATAGTATATCAGGCAACCCGATCGGCTTATTATATACCCGGGGGCTGGTTTAAGGACGACCGACACCTCATTGTGACCGAGCTTTTGTCTGCCAACCAGGCAAATACTCTGGTGGTGGACACAACTTCCGGAAAAGTCACCGATGTGACCCCCAAAAGCCAGGAGCCCCAATTCTTTGCCATGGGCATGGCTTCAAAAGACGGTAAGTATCTCTACGGCATCAGTGACAGAGGCAGCGAATTTAAAAAGTTGGTACGGCTGGATCGGGCCACCTTAAAGGTGGAGATCATAACAAAAGGTATTCCCTGGGACATCCGCTCAGCGGCTGTCAGCAAAGATTACCGAAAAGCTGCCTTTCTGGCCAACGAGGGGGGGATCGACCGGTTGTATGTAATGGACATGGAGACCCTGAAGTATAGCCCGGTGCCATCGCTGCCGGAGGGGCTCATATCCGGATTGAAGTTCGATACCCAGGGGAAACGCCTCTTCCTGAACCTGAGCAATGCCCGCATGAGCTTCGATGCCTTTCATCTTGAATTGGCTGCCAAGAAATTGGTGCGCTGGACAAAGAGTGATACCGGTGGCCTGGATCTGTCGAAGTTTCCCCAATCCCGATTGATCCATTATCCCACCTTTGACTGTGTGAACGGTAAACCCCGGATGATCCCGGCTTTCTATTACCGGCCCGCTCAGAAATCGGATAGGCCCTTCCCGGTGTTGATCGATATCCACGGGGGACCGGAAGGTCAGTATAGACCGCTTTTTCAAGGAATTTTCAATTTTTTCCTCAACGAACTGGAAATTGCCGTGATCGCCCCCAACGTACGCGGTTCCAGCGGCTATGGAAAGAGTTATCTCTTGCTGGACAATGCCGAAAAGCGGGAGGATTCGGTCAAAGACATCGGTGCCCTGCTTGATTGGATTGCCCGGCAGCCGGAGCTGGATAAGAAAAGGGTGGCGGTGATGGGCGGTTCTTACGGCGGCTATATGGTACTGACCTCGATGGTGCACGACAGCAGCCGTTTGGCCTGCGGCGTGGATATTGTGGGCATTAGCAACTTTGTCACCTTCTTGAAAAAGACCTCCCCCTACCGCCGGGACCTGCGCCGGGCGGAATATGGCGACGAACGAAAGATCGGCGAATTTTTAAACCGGATTTCCCCCTCTACAAATGCCCAAAAAATTAAAAAGCCCCTGTTCGTCATCCAGGGTAAGAACGATCCCCGGGTACCCCTCGGCGAAGCCGAACAAATCGTGAAAACGGTGCGGAAGAACAATGTCCCGGTGTGGTACCAGGTAGGCACCAATGAAGGGCACGGCTTCCGGAAAAAGGATAACCGGGATTTCATGTTTTACGCCATTGTGCGCTTCTTCCAGGAGTATCTTTTAAAATAGAAAAAATCGGCAACCTGTTGACAATCGGAAGATTTGAATATATAACATAAATGTAGAAATTATCTTTCACTAACATATAGAACGGAAGAACAAGGTGAATAGAGCGGAGTTAAGTCATGTTTACGAAAGAAGAAATCATTAAAGAAATTAAAAGAATTGCCGGTAAATTGGACGTAAAAACCTTGAAACAGCAGGAATTTATCAAGAATTCCACCATCCCCATCAACACGGTACAATATACCATGGGTACATGGAAGCAGGCCTTAGAAGAGGCCGGCCTGGATAAATCCGATTCGTCGGAGATGACGGCCAATAAAGAACTGGCCTCCGACGATGAGTTGCTTTCCGAACTGGTCCGCCTGTATAACATTTCCGGTATCCCCCCCACTGCCGAGCTGGTGAATGCCAGGGGCAAATGGGGTGAAATCTACTACCGGGCCAAATGGAAAACCTTAGACGAAGCGTTTAAAAAGGCCAAAGAAAAATATCCGGAGGAAATAAAAGTAGAAACCGATCTGTCGGAGGAGGTCATGCCGGGTGAATTCATTTTAAATTCGGAAATGGAACAACCGGAAGTAGAGGAGGTTCAAAAGGTTCCTGAAATTCAAGCCTCCGCGCCGGCTCCCCAGCCGGCCCCGGCTGCAGCCCAGGCAGAAAGCCCAAGAATAAAATTTATTCCCAAAACGATCAAACCGCAAAAGGCACCCCAAAAAACCAGAATCATGGGAGAGAAGATCTTATTCAGGGGTTTAAAATATGCCCCCATGAATCGAGAAGGGGTAATCTATTTATTCGGAATGATCGCCATTGAAATGGGATTCCTTGTCAAAGGTATCGCCAACGAGTATCCCCAGGCCGATGCCAGGCGGTGCATCGACATTCAAAACCAGCGCTGGGAAGGCATCAGGATTGAATTTGAATACAAGAGTTCCGATTTTAAAGATCAGGACCACAACGAAGACGACTGCGATATGATCATCTGCTGGCATCACGATTGGGACGGCTGCCCCCTGGAAATCCTGGAATTAAAAACCATCATCAAAAACCTGGACAATTTTAATAATGTTTGAGTAACCCTGTAACGCTATCGAGGTAATATTATGTTGGTTTACATCGTCGGTAACCTGTTTGAATCTCCCGCCCAGGTACTGGTGAATACCGTTAATACAGTCGGTATCATGGGAAAGGGAATCGCCAAAGACTTCAAGATTATTTATCCCGAAATGTTTAAACAATACCAGCAGTTATGCGAGAACCAGGAATTAACTGTGGGAAAACTCTGGTTGTACAGAACGGATAATAAATGGATACTGAATTTTCCGACAAAAACAACCTGGCGACAGCCGTCAAAACTCGAATATATCGAAGCCGGGCTGAAAGCGTTTGTGAGGGGATATGCGGAGCGGGGAATCACCAGCATCGCCTTTCCCAAACCTGGCTGCGGCAATGGAGAACTGGACTGGGAAAACCAGGTTCAGCCCCTGATGGAAAAATATCTGAAGAAATTGCCCATCGACATCTTTATCTACCTCCATAACAAAAAAAACAGGACCCCCGAACACAGGGACATCAAAGCCATGGCAAAATGGCTGAGATCCAACCCCGAATTTTTAGGGGTTTCGGAAGTATGGTGAAACGAAAGATCCAGAAAAAAATGGATGACAGGAAAATCAACTTTTTAATGAAGGAAGGATAAGAGATGGATATTCCAGCAATTGGCAGAGCAAGAGGAGTTTTTGAAATCTTAATTCCTGGGGTTTTTCTTTTAATAAACCTGGGCATTGCCATATATTTTCTTCCAATAATCAACACTCAAACGAGGAAATACATTAAAGACATTGTCTTTAATCCATTGACCTGTTTCCTGGTGCTGATATTATTAGGATATCTGTTAGGCTTAATTCTTCGTCTATTTCGGGCTGAAATGTTGGATTCTTTTTCGGGAAAGGTCAATTCGATATTTCCCAAGCATAGAAACAAAAAATACATCACAGAAAAGTTTCCTTACTTTGAATGGCTTGAAGAATTATGCGAGAAATATCTGCCTAATGAAACCTCTGTTTTCTTCAAAAGGACATGGGGATTAAGAAAGATACAGGAAACAAGAAAGAGAAAAAAAGTAAAAAAGAGAGGAAATAAACAGTATTTCAATTTTTGCAAAACATTGATTAATGCGGTTGACGAGCGGTCAGCAGCAGAGATATATGCCGCCGAGGTACTAACTCGATATATCTCTGGTACCTTTTATGCTCTGGTGTTTTCATCTCTCTCATTACTTTCAACGGCTATCTTTACCTATTCTCTCAAAAGAAAAGTAATGTGGGAGTTCTGCCCCATTTTAATCATCTATTTGGTTGCTATTTTGTGTATATTGAAAAACTATAGATTCACAAGACTTAAGGAAGTAGAAACTGTCTTTGCAGCCAGTTTCAAATTGCGGGATAAAATCGAAATTTAAAGGAAAGTATGGACTTAAATTTAAAGAAATGGCAGGAAAAGTGGGGCCTGGTGGGAGATTTGTTTAGTCCCGTGGAGGTCAGGGAGATTAAAGAGAAATTGAAAAAGCTACAGGTCAATACGGTGGTGTATTGTTCTTTTGAGAGTCGGTTTGCTAAGAGTGGGGGACTGGCGGCGGTTACTACCAGGATCTTGCCCTATCTTAATGAACTGGAGGGCGTTGAGCGGGCCATCCTCATCACCCCCCTCTATCCCCATATCATCGACCGGAAAAAACTGGAAAAAACCGGAATTCAATTTAAGGTGGCCTTTGACCAGAAGGCGATCAAAGTGGACATTTATCGTTATATCCACCATTATGAGCAGCCGGGTCCAGGACATCTGGAGGAGTATTATATAAAAGCCAGGGGCTTTTTTGAAGCCAGAAATCGCCTCAACGATCCCTACATTTACCACCAGGATGCCTGGTTAAACAATATAACTCTTTTAGAAAACGCCCTATTCTTCTGCAAAGCCGTACCATTCGCTCTCGAGGCGCTCCACCTCCGGGAAGACATCCTGTTTCATTTGCAAGAGTGGCAGACCAGCCTGATCGCCCTGACCGCCAAAGAGGCCGTGATCGACGGCACCCTGGCTTCCTGCGGCTGCGTACAGACCATGCACAATCCCTACGATTGTTTTGTCTCCGCGAGTTCACTGGCAAAAATCGTCTCCCCCAAACGGATCGGCAACATAGAGAAAAATCCCCTCTTTGCCCAAAATAACGGCCTGACCGCCTACCAGATCGGGCTGCAACTGACCGATGGGCCCGTTACTACGGTGAGTGAGAACTTTGCCCGGGAATTGACCACCGATATTATCCACACCCAACACTTCGCCCCCCATCTGCAAGAAATATTAAAACAGTGCGGCATCGTGGGCATCAACAACGGATTATTTGTCGACTTCCCGCCGGAATTTTCCCAACACGAACAGCTCACAATAGCGGAGATAAAAACGATTAAACAGGAAAAGAGAAAAGCCCTCTTACACCTCCTGGACCAATACCGACCCAGCGGGCGATTCGGTCAGCTCACCTATCGTTCACAATCGATTACCCACTTACCGGAAAATATTCCTATTGTCGTCATGAGCGGTCGGTTGGACCCGGTACAGAAAGGTTACGACATCCTGCTGCGGGCGATTCAGCGATTTGCCGAAGACGACATCAAGGTCGTCCTCACCCCCATGCCGGTGCGGGATTCGGACCTGGACTATTTCCGGGAGGCAGCCGAAGGGTGCAGGGGTAACGTTACGGTCTTTCCCATCCGCCTGGAGAAGGGATACCAGGAGCTGCAGATGGGCAGCACCTTCGGCCTCATGCCCTCCATCTACGAGCCCTTCGGCGCCGCGGTGGAGTACATGGTCAACGGCACGGTGACCATCAGCCGGGCCACCGGCGGCCTGAAGGATCAAATCGATGACCGGTGCGGGCTTTTGTACCGGGAAGCGTCCACGCATTACCAGTTGCAGCACATCAAAGAGTTCGCCGCCTCCGCTGACGGGGTTCAGGCCCGGCAGGATAACAACTGGGTCAAGGATATGGCAGATGCCCTCAACCGGAAACTGCAAGAAGCGACGTACCTATACCGGAATCGCCCGGAAGAATATTATCAAATGATCCTTGAGGGGTTTCAAAAGGCCCGCACCTTTGATTGGCAGGCCAGTACCCACAAATACTTCCGGGTCTACCAGCAGGTAAAAGCCCGGAGTCTGTAACGTTTTCTCTCCCGGTGCGTATAAGTGGGTGAATGGGTTGGCCAACCACTTTCAAAAAAACTATCATGAAAGGAGAATTAACATGAAAAAAACAATGGTGTGGTTATTCACCCTTATGCTGGTCCTGGTTTTACCGGCAACCGTCAAAGCGAGCAGTCTACAAACCTCCATGATCCCGGAGAATACCCGGTGGCTGCTCCACTTCGATATAAGCAAATTTTTCTCTACTCAGCTTGGTGAGTTGCTTCTAAATGATGAGACCGGTAAACTCAACCGGGCAAACCGGAAAATCGCCGAAGCATACAAGATCGACCTTCTGAAAGACATCGGCGGAATTACCATCTTCGGGCCGGGAAAAGACAAGAGCAAGGCGGTGGTGGCCTTTAGCGGGAATTTTAACGAAGACCATCTCCTGTCTCTTCTCGATAAAGCCGAGACCCACCAGAAAATCCAGTATGGCAAGCACACGATTCATCAGTGGCGTCACTCCCAATGCGGCACCTTTGCCAACGACCATCTGGTGTTGATCGGCCGGGATGAAAGCACCATCAAAGATGTACTGGATGTCATGGCCGGCAAGAAAAAGAGTCTGGCCAAAGGAGCGATGATGTCGTCCATCAAGGAGATCCCCGAAGATGCCTTCCTGAAGGCGGTGGTCGATAATATCGCCTCGCTGATCAAAAGTGATGCCAGGACCGTTCTACTGAAAAAAACCGGTATGGCCCTCTTCATGGCCCTGGAAAAGAGTGGGAATCTCAAACTGAAACTCAAATTGACCACCGATACGGCAGATACGGCCCAGAATATTGAGCAGATGGTCCGGGGACTCATTGCCCTGGCCAGACTGAAACAGCAGGAGGAGGCGGATGCCGAAATGAAGCTTATAGAGAGCCTGAAGATTACCTTAAAGGGAAACATCATACAAATGGAGCTGAGTTATCCGTCAGAAGAGTTGGTCAAGGTATTTTCCCACGGCAAAGAGGCCCTGCATCTTTCCTTCTAAATGGCTAATCATTTAACTCTGAAGCAATTAAGCGATGAAGAGCTGGCTGCCAGGGCGCAGGCCGGCTCTCATCCTTGTTTTGAAGAGTTGGTCTATCGCTACAGCCAGCGGTTGTTTTATTATCTCCGGGCCAAAATACCCACCCCCCAGGATGCCGAGGATCTGGTTCAGGAGACGTTTTTTAAGACTTATCGAAATATCGGCCGTTTCGATCATCAATACAAGTTCTCCACCTGGCTCTATACTACCGCCGCCAGACTGGCAATCAGTTTTTACCGCAAAAAGAGAGCCGATGAAGCGGCTCTTGAACCGGCCTGTACATCATCCTTTGCAGCGGACCCCTCGGAAAAGATGATTCGGCAAGAGAGCCGTCACAGCTTATGGCAGGCGGCCCAACGCCTTCAACACTGCCAGTACGAGGCATTGTGGCTGCGTTATGTGGAGGAGCTGCCGGTGAAGGAGATCGCTAAGGTCATGAACAAGAGTCAGATTCATGTCCGGGTGCTCCTGCATCGGGCCCGCCTGAATCTGATGAAACAGATCAACCCATCGGCTCTCTCCGGCGAAATGGAAGAGGTGACCAAGGAGGAAGTAGAATGTTTTGTTTCATAAATAAATGGTTGATATCCCGATCTTTGGATCTGGGCAAGCGGTTGCCCGCTCTCGTCAGCCGCCATCTGGGTCGCTGCCGTTCCTGCCGGGAATTTTACCGGCTATCCGAATCGATATCCCGGCGGCTGAGCCGGGAGGCTGCGGAATTTGTCCGGAAGAGAGACAATCGGTTGAATGAAAAAATTCTGTCCGCATTGACGGCGAAATCGACACCTCGATTGGTTCCCCGGTTTCGACCCTGGCCCCTACCCATCCTGGCCGCGGCCTCGGTGTTGCTGGTGGTAGCCATCGGCATCGTTGTGTTAACCACCCCTGGCGCTGCCCCCGTTATAGATAAAAATCCACTGGATGATCTGTCTCAATTGGGGATTGCCAGGACGTCGCTGCCGGAAATCGCAGCCCGCCTGGAATCGCCCATAGACTCGGAGATGCAAGAGCTGACACAATCCATAAAGTCGGCCTCCGATTTTTTGCTTTCCTGCATCGACGTTCAACTTGTCAAACCCCTTTAACTCCTAATCCTCTCCAGGGATTGAGAAAAAAACCGGGAAGTGATACCATATATATCCACAGGAGGTATAATGAATAACGATACCAGTATAAGGCCATACAGCCGACGCAGTTTTATTCGATACGTTTCGGGGTTGGCGGCAGGAGCCGGGCTGATGGGGGCATCCGGCGCGCCCCTTCTCGGCGAAGGCAAAAAAAACCTCTACGACCCCCTGACCAAAGAAGAGGAAAAGGCCGCCAGTGAGTCCGCGATGGTCAGGGAGATCGTAACACTCCCGGAAAAGGGCTTTAGCTGCGCCGGGGCCATCTTGACGGCTTCATTAAAACATATGAAGAAACCGGAATATATCGCCGATGCTGCGGCTGCCTTCGGCGGCGGAATGGGACACAAAGACCTCTGCGGATTATTGACCGGCGGCATCATGGCAATCGGGGTATCGGCCGGAAGGCATTATCAAGAACGCAAAAAAATCAAAGCCTATGCCCGCCAATTGACACAGGAATACTGGAAATGGTGGGAATCATATGGGCCTCTCCACTGCCGCCAGTTGAGGTCTCAATACGACAGGCAGGGATTCTACAACATGCTTAAACGGGCGGCCTTAAAGATTGAAGAATTAATCGACCGGAAAAAAGAATCAGAGTAATTCCATCAGGCGGTTGTAGCCGGAACGGCTGATGGGCAGCGCCTTGCCGTCTTTCAGTTTGGCGATGCGGCTGTCTTTACTGTAAGGTTCGATTTTGGCCAGACAATCGATATTCAGTAAATAGGAACGGTGAATCCGGCAAAAATGCCGGGGATCGAGCGTCTTCTCCAGGTTCGACATCCTCTCCAATTTAAGATAGGATCGATTCTTAGTGTAGATCCTGACATAATCCTCCTGGGCCTCGCAGTAAATCATATCTTCCACCGGGATAATGTGAACATCGGTGCCGTCCCGGATCAATATCCGGGTCAGGGGGGCTGAGCGCGCCAGGTGGTGTTCGATGAATTGCTCCATTTGGGGGGGAACCCTGGTTTGAAGTTTTTCTCTCAGCCGCCGGATGGATTTCTCCAACCGCTCTACAGTCACCGGTTTTAACAAATAGTCCAGGGCTTCGGCCTCAAATGCCCGCAGGGCATACTCATCATAGGCTGTCACGAATACGATGAATGGTGCCTCTTTGCCCAAAAGCTCAACCACATCAAATCCAGCCAGCCTCGGCATCTGGATATCCAGGAATATCATGTCCGGCTTAGACTGCAGGACTTCCCGGATGACCTCAAATCCGTTGGCACACTCCTTAATAATTTCGATATCTTTAAATTGGCCGAGGGCCTCTCGGAGTGAGGCGCGTGCCAACGCCTCGTCATCCACTATTATCGCCCTGATTTTAGTTTTCATCCTCTGCCTCCCGGTTGAGAGGTAGACGAAGCTTTACGTTGAAGGTCTCCTCACCCCTGTCCACCGTTACGCTGCCGGCGGGGCCGTAGTACACCTCGATCCTCTTTTTTAACGTCTCCAGGCCCAGCCCGTCTCCCTTTACGGGACGAGCCGGTTTCTCGTATGGATTTTCAATCTCCACCGACAGATAACCGGAATCGGGTTTTATAGAGATCGATAGGGTTCCCCCCTCCAGGCACTGGCTGATGCCGTGCTTGATGGCATTTTCCACCAGCGGGAGTAAGGTCAAGGGGAGAATGGAACATTGGAGTACGGTGGGGTCCGTATGTAAAGCCAATTTCAGCCGCTCCCCCAGCCGCTCCCCCTCGACAGCCAGATAATTGGTGATATGGTCCAGTTCATCCTGGACCGTCACCTGTTGTTTCTTCCCATATTGCAAGCTATAGATTAAAAAATCCGTCAACTGCGACAAAAAAACCCGGGCCTGCCGGGGCGACTGGTGAATCAGGGGCCCGATCATGTTTAAACTATTAAAAAGGAAATGGGGGTGGATGGTGGTCTTGAGGGCCCTTAGTTCGGCCTGACTGGCAAAGAGCCGCTGTTTGAATACTTCCTGTTCGTTGGCCCTGATCTCTTCATTGGCCAGTATCAAGTAATAGACTAAAACCCAGATAAAATAGAGGGAGACACCGATCCCCAGGAAGATAGGAATCGATTGGACAAATAGATCGACCCACCTAACGGTCTTGAAGACCAGGTCCAGCACCTGGCTGTAAACCAAGATAAAGAACAACCAGACCCCGTTGATAATCGCTAATGTCAGGACATGAATGGCCAGCCGTTTAAATGGATAGCGGCGGTCCAGGCGGATGACCTTACAGATATACCACAGGGAGAGGCAGATAAATAGCTGCACCGCCAGCGGGGGGATGATCAGTAACGCCGACTCCCCCCAACTGACACCGGTCAGGTTTTTGTGAATCACGATGGCCCCCAGGCATAGGGGGCTCCACAGGAGCCCCATAATGAAAAAATGCCTGAAAGACCGCGTCAATGGGTGCATGGTCAGCTCTTTACCTCCACTGCGCCCATGATGGCGGAACCCTTGATGATCAATCTTTTTACCGGTTCACCAGACGGCCTGGTCTTATCCTCCATGGCCCCCATGATGGGCGAGCCCTTCATCACCACCTGCCAGTGGTCGGGCACCCGGATCTCGATGCCCCCCATCACGGCAGAGGTCTCCAGTACCATACTATCCGATTCCATTTCGGCATTCCTCAAATCGATTTCGCACCCCCCCATAATAGCAGAAGCCCGTCCACCTTTCAACTTCTTGTTGACAAAGTTATACTCCACGCCTCCCAACACGACGGAGACATCGATATACTCGTTGTCGATGTCCCGGGAATCTGGATGCCCGGCGGCGATTCGATGCCGGAAGAAACCGCCCCTCAAGACCTCAAAGCCGATCAGGATCAAGATAATGGGCCACAGGTCGTCGAACCAGAAATCGATATACCCCAGATTACTGAGTAAGAAGAGAACGCCAACCGCCGTAATGGCGATGCCCCAGAAAATGCCGCGGGAATCCCGGGGGGAGAGCAGCTTTCCTAGGCCAATCACGATTAAAATAACGGGCCAGTAATCCCAGACATCGATCGCAATGCCAATCCCCAGGCTGTCCAGCAGCAGCACCGCCCCGGCAGCCACAATTAACAAACCAATCACGATCCTTACGTCGAAGTACCGTTTTCGCTCTTGTTCCATAATAACCTCCTGATTGAAATTTTTTTTACACTCAAATTATAACGGCTCAGCCAACAAAATTCCTCCTCTTTTCGACGAATGCCGCCTATCTCTCGATAAACGGCGAGAAAAAAAACGGGCAAAACCCCCAATCATTTTGGTACAATTTTTATAACTTTTGGTACGATTTTTATATCATTCGCTTTATAACCATAGTAAAATACCGGCAGATCGTCGGCCAGGATAAGAGGTCGGCGATCTGGCCCTTCGGGTTTAAAGGGAGGGGAAAATTTTAAAAGCGAGGAGGTCCACAATGTTAAAAGAAAAACCAGAGAGAGAAGGTTGCCCCGCCAGGGTGAAGGCGGTTAAGGAAAACGAAACCGACAATAGTAACGGTAGTCACGGTGATAATGGCACTGGTTGACGGTGTGACAGTGTGACAGGGGAGAGCACATTGGCTGTTAAGATGGAGAGGGATGACGAACACCGGAGAGGAAACGAATGACGGCAGGATTCGATATCGTTATCAACAATAAATTGACCATCCAGAGGAGGGATATTCATGTCTACCATTGTGCCAGCCGTAGCGCCCATATCATCAGTTACAACAGCTCCATCACTCTCCCTCTTCACACCACCGACGGGAAAGATTATCTCGGCATCTCTATGGCCGGTGTTGCCGGTGGGTTAAGAAACAATTGTGTGATTGATCTACCGGCCTGGATAGAAGTCGAGATCTATCTGGAAGGAAAACTCACCATCAGCCACCGCGATAGGCGGACATTACTGAAAATTCCCCCAGGTTCTCCCGCCTGGGAGCTGAGACTGACACGGCCAGCCGGTTTGACGGCTATATCCCCTCATGCCGGGGATCTTGTCACCATTGGCGATGAAGATGGAAAAAATATGTCAACAATATATCATAAACAGGGGGTTAGCTACCCATGCGTTATCTAAACCGAGGAGGGGACCTGTAAGGGTGTGAGGTGAAGATATAGAGATTATGGAGTGATGGGACGGTCTTTTTCCCATCGCTCCATCAATCTCTCTCACTTTTTTCTTTATTTCCCGATATCCTCCTCTCCCGCCTGTAAAGAGTGCGACCGCCTGTGGCGGGACACATTCCCAGGCATCCCCAAAGAGAACCTCAAACAGATGATCCTCCACAAAATGCTCTGAGTAAGGTTACGATTAGGTTTCACACGTTTTTACAGATCTGGAGTTTGGCACAAACAAAATATTTATAGATGAAAGTTCCCCCATTTTTCAAAAACAACAGGTCCCTCACTTGCATAAATCCAAAAAACCCTATTTAACCTGCGTTACATTGAGGGGTAGAAATGCTGGGTTAAATTTGGAGGAGCCGGAAGGGGGCAAGGGACAGGGGGGCGATTCATCCAGCCCCTGAGCAGTACCGTGTACTATCAGATGTTAACCCTGGTGAAAAAAAAGGTCGAAGAGATCCGGATGAAGCAATTTGGCTCAGTGCGCTTCGTGCCCATGGTCGGCAAAGTGAGAGAGGAGAGAAAACGTCAGGAAGGCCAGGAGGTAGCTTGAGGATGCCAGCCAGAAGACGGGGGTAAAGCCGAAGGAAAGGGCCAGGAGCATGGCGATAATTGGGGCCATGACCGAAAAAAAGCCGTTCATGGCCCAGGCCCAGGGGATCAATTCGGGATTGGCCCGACCCAGGAAGCGGATGCCCGACGGGAAGGGAATGCCCAGGAAGAGTCCCAGGGGCAGGACAAACACAAAGAGCAGGAAAAATTTCAGGCCCGGAACAAGGGGCATGATGATGGCGAAGTACAGGGGGGTCGCCAGGCAGTACAGGGGGATCAGCAGGGCAATCGCCAGGGTCAACCGGGGCGTAGCCAGGGCTTTCAATTTGGTACTCAGCAGACTGCCGCAGCCGGAACCGATCAAGAGGGCGGCCAACACCACCGCCACCGCATAGGCGCTGTTCTCCAGCACCAGGATACTCCGCTGAATCAGGCCGACTTCTAAGAACATGAATCCCAGTCCCAGGAAAGCAAAATAAAACAGCATCGTCCTTTTGCCCTCTCTTCCGCTAACCCTTGCCCCTCTTATCTTGAATATCAGCGGCAGGAAGATCAGTAAGAGGCTGAATACCAGCACCTGGACCAGGATGGGAGCCAGGATGTAGCCCTCCCTGATAAAATACTCCCACTTCCCACCGGTCATCCGGTAGATCTGCCGGATATTCTTAAATTTCATAAAGTAGTGGAAAAAAGGCCGGTCATCGAAGACCGGGGCAATATCGAACAGGCACTCTTCGATAAACTTCGACCGGCTCTCTTTATCGATTAGATTGACGAAGGCCCGGAATAGGCTTTGCCCCTGGGTCTGGATAAAGAAATCCGCCTCCTCGGGCCGCATCCCCGGGTAGTAAACCAGGTCAAACAACCGCTGCCGGGAAAATGTTTTGAGTCCTTCGTTCTCGGCGGCGGTGAGAGGCGTCCGCTTCATCAAAAGCGTGAGGCTGCCCCAACTGCGAATGGCCGCCAGGTGCCCGGAAGGGTCGCCTATGCCCGCCTCCTCCATGGCCGAAAGCAGGGTGGTCAGCAGCCGGTATTCGCGGCGCGGCGGCGGCGTGATGTAGAGACTGAGGCTCAACATGCCATCTGGCTTGAGATGGCGGATATATTCGCAGAATGCCTCTTTGGTCAGACGGTAATCTTCGGCTAAGGCGGAAGCGCGGCCGGGGATGCCGGACATCAGGGACAGCTCGATGATATCGAATGTTAAGGACTGGGACTTTAACCAGGCCCGTCCCAGGCCGGTCCAGGTGTGCTGTCGATAAATCGAGCCGCTCAGGCGGCGGTGCCGCCGCACGACCTTTACCAGCAGCGGGTTCGACTCCACCTTGTATACGTTGGAAGAGCGATAATGGCGGGCCAGCAGCACCCCCAGCCCGCCCCTGGGGTCCAATACCAACACATCTTCGTTGTCGGCGGCCATCTCATACACCAGGGCGGCCGGTAAGTACGACAGAAACAAAAGCTTTTTCTTGTCTTTGGCGGAGGTCACGGCGTTGATGGCATCGCCGTCGATAGAGAAACCCACCTGGTGGGGCAGCGTCTCCCGGTACTTGAGACTCAAACCCGGGGCGAAGCGCACCGCCGGGCTCTCGAAGGTGTCGATACGGGAAAAAGCGCTGTGATCGGTGCGGAGGTGCCGGGCACCCGGGTAGCG
Organism: uncultured bacterium; assembly: GCA_965603365.1. Taxonomy (GTDB): domain Bacteria; phylum Acidobacteriota; class Aminicenantia; order UBA2199; family UBA2199; genus JAHELQ01. The sequence goes on along the minus strand of CBFDCR010000007.1, from coordinate 38,031 downwards.
CAAGGCCAAGGGCATCTCCTTGTAGGGGGAGATGTGCATCCGGATATAACCCGGCAAGAGTAACAGGGTGAGGAGGAGCAGGGGGATCATCAGCGCGGCGGCGATCTTCACCGCTCTTCCCCCCATTAAAAAGGAGAGAACCCACAGAACGATACTCAGCAAAAAGACCGGGTATTCCGGGCCCTTCAGGGAGATGAGAAACAGGATGGCCACCGAGCCAAAGCCCGCGCCCAACAGGTCGGCGGCGTAGATCCTGGGTGCCATCCGGCTGGCCGAGGCAAAGGCACCGGCGATGATGAGACCCACGAAGAAGAAAGGAAACATCAGGACGACATAGTAGGCGCCGATGTAGAGGATTTGCCAGTTGGACCACTGAAGCTTGACCGGGTCAAAGGGGAACCGGTTGATCAGCAGGTAACCGGCGGACAGTGAGAGGCCCAAAAAGAAGCAGTAAGACCCCAGGCGGGAAATGTTCTTGAGCCTCGGAAACAGGGAGATGGCGGTGCCGCTAGCCGAAAGGCCCAGCATGGCGATGCTGATCACCATGAAGGCGAAGTGATACCACAGGGAGATGGAGAAGATGCGGGTCAGGCTGACCTCGAAGGCTAGACCGGCGGCGGCGGCGAAAAACACGGCAGTGTATATCTTTGCCCGATCACCCATGTTTAAATTCCACGGTTAGTTACAGCGCCACCAGAGTAAAACTCTTCTCCAGCAGTTGTCTCCCCGCCGGGCCGACACAAAAGAGAAGATCCAGTACCGAAAGGTTGGCGGTAAATTCCCCCCAGAACTGGGGATAGACGTGGGAGACAAACTTCAGGAACCGCACCCCGATTCCTGCCTCGGCGATTTGTCGCCAGTCCAGCAGTCTACTGGCCGGAAAGGGGAGAATGACCTCGTCGGCCCCCAACTTACGGGCGATCTCGATCAGCAGGTCGATACCCCGGGCTTCGACCCCGATTTCCGACTGCAGCAAGAAGGGGGTCTCAATAGCCAGTTGACGGCGTAAACATTCCAGGATATCGCCGGCCAGGAGCAAAAAACGGGGACCATCTGTGCGGATGATCCTCATCAACAATTCATGCAGCCCCTCGAAATAGACCGATTTGCCGTAGCTGTGTCTCAAGGTTTGGGCAAACTTCCCGGCCCAATAGGGTTTTTGATAGATCTCCAGGTCCCGGATCTTCTGCCGGCCGCGCCCCTTCTTTTTAATGGGCACGGTGATCCAGACCTGGCCGTCGGGCCCTTTGATGCGGTTGCGGTTGACAAAGGTAAAGCCCCGGGCAAAAAGGGTATCGTCCAGCAGCACCATCCGGTCTGCGGCCATGAGACGGGCAAAGAAGCCGCCCCAGGGGATGAAGGCCGGTTGATTGAAGCTCAAAACCATTGTTTTTCATTTTTATCATAAATAGAACGATAAGTCAAAATGCATATTTTCCGATTTTTTTGATTGAATATTCTCACAATTGCATTAATATAGATATAGGAGGATTACCCATGGGAATGTATGTGTTGATGACCAAACTAACCCCCGAAATTTGTGGAGACCTTAAGAAACGTGAGGCCATCGGCAAGGAGTGGAAGAAGAAGGTAAACAAGCTCTGTCCCGATGTCAAATGGATCGCCCACTATGCCCTGCTGGGCCCCTATGATTTTATGGATATCTACGAAGCCGACAGCGAAGAGACAGCCGCCAAGGTTTCCATGATTACCAGGGCCAACGGCGCCCTGGCAGTAGAGACCTGGCCGGCCATGCCCTGGTCCAAGTTTATCGAAATCACCAGGGAGGCGGAGGAACTCTAACGCCGGTGAAGGATTGTCCCATAAAGACCGAAAGAATCGAAGTAGACTCCTATTCAGGCTATAAACTTCACGAAAGGCCCAGCCGGTTTACCCATAAAAACACCACCCTGAAAATCAAGAAGGTATTGGACCGCTCCCTGGAGACCCATCTTCCCGGGGGAGAGCGGCTCTGCCGCTTCAAGGTGCTGGCCGAAGACAACCACACCTATACGCTCTTCTACGACGAGCACCAGGACCAGTGGTACATCGCCCTATAACCCCCGCCGACAGCAGTAGAATGTTGTCAAGCGACCATTATTTTTTTCAGACCCAACGGGATGGGTAAAGAGATTAATAAATTGAAATTTTATGTAATCACAAAAGTCGTTTTATTGGTGCCTGATACTGTTAAACAAACAGATTACCCTTAGAAGCAGATTTAAAGAGGTACATTGAATTAAAGGAGGCGGAAGATGAGACAGGCGGTCACAGCGGTAATTATCGTAATGTTAACGATTTTCTGGACTCAGTGTAAAAAATCCGAAGACTTAAGTCCAAAGCCAACGATCTTAAAAGAGATAAATACGCCCGTCGATATAACATTTATACATGAAAAGAGCATTCGCTTTTCAAACCTGACTTATCCCCGTTTTTTTATCGATGGAGATCGGGTTTGTGCCTATGGCCATGATCTTGAAAATGAAAATAGTCTTGGAATCAACATATATAACAAAAACCTTGAATTGTTGGGACGGAAATGTCTAAAAAAAGGACAGGGCCCCGGTGATGCGGGAGGTGCCCTGCTGTTCTTTTCTACCCATGATTCTATATTGGGCGCCGACCATACGCAGCGTCGAATCAGCATATTCTCAAAAGACTTTAATTATATGGAATTAATCAAAACAGACGCAGCCTTTGTAGATGTCGCCATCTCACCTGACGGTCGCCACCTTGCCTTTAAAAAAGGAAGGCCTGTTGATCCCATTGAGGAAGGATATATCGATGATTTCTATATTGTTTCTATCCCGGATCTCAAGAGTAAAAAGATCCATACCATTGGGCCTTATTTCTCTCTCATTTTAAAACCGCCCAACCCCCCTAAACTTATCTTAGGTAAAGCCCCGGGATTCCACTATTTTTTTAAGAATCAAACACTCTACTTCCTGGACATGGCCACCTATGAGATCACCACCTATGACTTGAAGGGCAATATATTGAAAAAGGTAAAAGTTGACGTAAAAGAGATCAAAGTACCGCCCGAAAAAAAAGCGGAGTGGCTCTCTCATCACACTGCCCAACTCAGCCGTAAAGATCAAATCCTGCTGGCAGACAGGGTTCAGCCGGCTTCCTGGATGATACCGCTGGAAAAAGGCTTTGCGGTAGTAAGGCGGGACACCTACAGCACCGAATGTCCGGATCTTCATGAAGCGGACTACTTCGATTATGATTTAAGACTGATCGGTAAAATCCGGGTGCCCTGCTTCCGGCAAATATTCAGGTTAAAACAATCATTATTCCCTTACTGTATCGTGTATGACAACGGGTATGTATATTTAATCAAAGAGTTTGAGGAGGACTTTGGACTCGAAAAGTGGCGGGTAGCAGGAGAATAAATGATTGAAATGAGCCGCAAGAGAGTCAGACTCTACACTTTTGTGAAAAAAGTCAAAGGCAAAAAGAACTGGGTTCTGGAAGATCTATTCAGGAAAAAACTCTTTCGCATCACCCCTGATGGAAGTGTAGAAGATCTCAAAGAGTCTTTGATAAAGGCCAACCTTGCTTATGAGACAGAAGGCAGTAGGCCCCATGAATTTGAACTGAATCTCTCCGGTTTTGAAGAGAATATAAAACTCAGGCGGCTGCAGATACGGGTAACCGGCAACTGCAATTTCGAGTGCGATGATTGCGGAGAGTTGTGCACCTGCTTTAAGGGCGGCGGCGAGATGACAGGGGAAATTTTAAGCGAGCTGTTGCAGCAAATCCAGTATATCCCCATTGATCATATATTAATCACCGGCGGGAACCCCCTGCTGCGACCACGTGTTTTAGAACAGATAAAGGAAGAATCTTCGGCCCATCGCCACTCCATTGTTTTCAAGAAGCCGGGCGACCTCAATACAGCCGGTGCGTGTGATCAATTGGGATTCAACAGCCTTACATCCTCCGGTCTCAATGCCGAAATCAGGGAAGAAAAGATGCAGGTAAGCCAATTTATGTTTTTTTATTCGAGGAAATATAATTCCTGCTGGGGCCATTCTATTGCCGTAGATGCCAATGGCGATATTAAGCCCTGTCTCTGGTCCCATGAGGTGTTGGGGAATATCACAGTCGACAATATCAAAAAAATGATCCTCCAGGAAAAGTTTAAAGAGTATTGGGAATTAAACAAAGATAATATTGAAACGTGCCAATATTGTGAGTACCGCTACGCCTGCCCCGATTGCCGGGTATCGGCAATAAAGGCCACCGGTTCGCTTCATGTCAGGCCGCCCCACTGTAAATACAATCCCGATACGGGAGAATGGAATATATAAACCTTAATCTTTGCCATTTTTGAAAATAGCAAAGTTCGGTGCCTATTCTGAAAAAAAAATTTAAAAAAAGTTGAAAAAAGGTCTCCGGTATGCTATCATATGTAACAAATATGACACATTTAAAACATATAACCGCTCATATGTGTATAATTAGGGCCTTAAAAGATAAAATTAATAACAATAAGGAGAAAAAAAATGATTTTACCGGAAATTTCAGAAGAACTAACCGATGAACAAATGACGCAGTTGGGGCAATCCTTAACCGGCATGGAAGCCATCTTAGCCTTCCCCATCAATCTGACCCCCCGGCAGCGAAGGTCTCTCCAGACCATGGGCGACCGCTCCCTGCCCTTTGTCGAACGGACCGTGGAGATCGCCTCGAAAAATCCCGACCTGGTACCCGAATACCTCAACCTGGACCGGCTCAATCGCTACTTCGAGTTGTCAACCGAACTCTTCAGCGTCTTGAGTAAACTGACCAGGCTGCGGGAAAAGGCCGAAGACGCCCACTACGTGGCCGGCGCCCAGGCCCTCGACTGGTCCCGAAAATTCTACCTCTACCTGAAAAGCGCGGCCAAAGCCGGAGTCCCCGGCACCGACAACTACGTCCAGGAACTCTCCAGGCGCTATAAACCCCGAAAAAGAAAAGAGACAGACGAGACAGCCCCCGAATAATTCACATTTACCCTTCGCCAATTCACCGCCAAACCTCAACCATTCATATTAAACGCTCATCCATTCACCTTCAAGTCTGAACGATTCATATTGAAACCTCGACATTTCATATTCGAATATCAACGGTTCATATTTGAAATTCAATCATTCATATTGAAACCTCAACGTTTCATATTCGAATTTCAATCATTCATATTCAAATATCAACCATTCAATTTCGAAATTCAACAATTCATATTCAAATATCAATGGTTCAATTTCAAAATACAATCATTCATATTGAAACCTGGATGATTCATATTCAAATATCAACGATTGATCTCGCGCCCTGAATATTTCAGTTCGGGATGAAAAATTGGGAAAGATGACAGCCGCAAAAGGTAAAACATTGGCGGGATTTTTCGTATACTGATATAATGAAACAGGAACGGTTGATTTCCCGGCAGGTCGGCGCATTGGAACCCAAAATCCGGGCGTATAAAGAGAAATATATTCACCTATGGGAAGAATCGGGAGACGAGATACCGCCTTTTAGCCGGACGTACACCAGGGGTGAGCAGCGGGAGATCGAGAAGCAGGTCTCCCAACTGGTAGACAGGGTCTCCAGCCGTATCGACCGTTATCCCCGGGGTGAAGAGGCCCAGGAGCGATGGTCAAGGGAGATGCTTGAGGATATCCGCTCCTCGTCTGCCGGTTTACAAAAACTGACGGGGAGCTCGCTGGATACCGTGTTGTCCGAAGACTTTTTACGCACCAGCCGCCGCTTTATCCGGGAGGTAGAGGGGTTTGATCCCCGCCTGGCGATCGCCGATATCTACCAGGCCTTGCGCAATGTCTGGGTGATGAATGCCCTGCAAATTTTTTTTAACCTCGAGATCGCCCTTACCCCGTCGATATTTGCCTACAGCCTGCTCTACCCCTACACCGACAATGTCAACGACGATTCCAGGCTGTCGGCCGCGGAAAAAATCGGCTTGAATGTTAAGCTCAAATCCTGGCTGGAGGGAAAGAGATGTGACTATGGCAGCGATTGTGAACAAAAAATATACCGCCTGCTGCAAAAAATCGAGTCCCAATACCCACGCCCCACCAACCCCCAGGTGTTTCAGGGTCTCCTGGCCATATACAATGCCCAGGTAAAGAGCCTAAAGCTGCACAACGGCGGAGATCAGGTATCCCTCTCCGCCGCAATGGATATTGTCTTTGAAAAGGGGGGTACATCGGTGTTGGCCGACGGCCTGCTGATCGATCCTGCCATTGATGAAGACCGGCAGGGGTACTGCTTCGGCCTGGGTACATTTTTACAACTGGCGGACGATCTTCAGGACATAGAGGCTGACCGGGTCAGCAGGCACCTGACCCTGTTTTCCCGCCAGGAGTCGCGCCGCGGCCGCGAACGTCTGGCCAACCGTCTGCTGCACTTTATGCGAAACTTCCTGGATCTCAACCGAAAGCAGGAAACACCCGGCGCTCAGACGATGGAGAGCTTGATCCGGCGAAATTGCGACTTCCTGATCATGAAGGCCATTGCCCAAAATCGCCGCCATTTCAGCCGGTCGTATGTAAAAACCATGGAGAGATTTATGCCGGTTCGTTTCTCCTTTTTGATCAAAAAAAGAAGGGAACTCAAGAAACAGACCCTGAAAATCGATAACCTGAGGCTCTCCAGAAATACCATCATCTCCCCCCTCTTATTCTCCGTCACCACTTAAATTCCAGTCGTTTCTACCCTAAAAAAAGCATTTACTTCATCGCTGTTTTCTGATATATTTGTGCAGATAAAGGAAGGATCATCCCCCCTTTGATTTTTTTGTAGAACGAATAGGAAATTACGAAACATGAAACACATATTGATAAAAGGTGCCCGAGAACACAACCTGAAAAATATCGATATTAAACTGCCCCGGGACCGGTTCATCGTCATCACCGGCGTATCCGGCAGCGGCAAGTCGACCTTAGCCTTCGATACCCTCTACGCCGAAGGCCAGCGCCGCTATGTGGAGTCGTTGTCCGCCTATGCCCGCCAATTCCTGGGACAGATGCACAAGCCGGATGTGGACGGCATCGAGGGCCTGTCGCCGGCCATCTCCATCGAGCAGAAGACCGGCAGCCGCAATCCCCGCAGTACGGTGGGAACCGTGACCGAGGTCTACGACTACCTGCGGCTGCTCTATGCCCGCATCGGCATCCCCCACTGCCCGGACCACAACCTCAAAATCGAGGCCCAGTCGCCCGAAAGAATTGCCAAAAAGATCTCCCGGGATTTTAACGACAGGGCGACCATTTTAGCGCCCGTTGTGCGGCAAAAAAAGGGAACCTATGAGAAGCTGATCGCCAACCTCCACGCCGACGGTTACAGCCGTGTCAGGGTGAACAGGGAGATCCGCCGCACCGATGAGACCCTCCAATTGGAGCGCTACAAGAAGCACGACATCGAGATCGTCATCGACCGCCTGAAGGTGGACGATCACTCCAGGCTGGTGGAGGCGGTGGAGCACGCCTTGAGAAAGTCCGGCGGGCTGCTCATCGCCCTGGGCAAAGACGACCGGGAACAGATCTATTCGTCCCGGATGGCCTGCCCGGTGTGCGGCCTGGCCTTCGAGGAGCTGCAGCCCCGGATGTTCTCATTTAACAGCCCCTTCGGTGCCTGCGAGACCTGCCACGGCCTGGGAATCCGCATGGATTTCGATCCAGATCTCATCATCGAGGACAGGCATAAGTGCATCGCCGACGGGGCCGTGACATTGTACCGCAACGCCGTGGACGGCTGGCGGGGCCAGTACCTGGCCACGGTGGCCAAACACTTCGGCTACGATATCTTCACCCCCATCAAAGACCTGACGCCGGAGCAATACCGGGCCTTGATGTACGGTTCCGATGAGAAGATCCGGTTTAAGATGAGCATGAAAAACGGGGAGGCCAACTGGTCCCATACCGGTGCCTGGGAGGGACTGGTGCCCCAATCGGAACGGCTGTATCAACAGACCGAATCGGAATACCGGCGACGGGAACTGGAAAAATTCATGCGCATCTCTCCCTGCCCCGCCTGCGAGGGTAAGCGGCTGAAGAAAAAGGTGCTGGCAGTCACCATCGGCGCCAAATCCATCATCGCTGTCACCGATCTATCCATCAAGGGGGCCATCGCCTTTTTCGACAAGGTGAAGCTCACCGCCAAACAGCGGTTGATCGCCCGCCAGGTGCTCAAAGAGATCAAGGCGCGGCTGCAATTTTTAGACCGAGTGGGGTTGGGGTATCTCACCCTCTCCCGCAGCGTCTCTACCATCTCCGGCGGCGAGGCCCAGCGCATCCGGCTGGCCACCCAGATCGGTTCCAACCTGATGGGGGTGCTCTACATCCTGGATGAACCCTCCATCGGCCTGCACCAGCGGGACAACAGCCGGTTAATCGACACCCTGCACCGGCTGCGGGATCTGGGCAACACCCTGATCGTGGTAGAACACGACGAGGATACCATCCGCAAGGCCGATCACGTGGTGGACATGGGGCCCGGCGCCGGTCTCCACGGCGGTTTGGTGGTGGCCCAGGGAACGCCCCGGCAGATCGAGAACAGTGCGAATTCCCTTACCGGCCAATATCTGGCCGGGAAGCGCCATATCCCGGTCCCCCAAGAGCGGCGCCGGTCCGAAACGTTTATTCACATCACCAACTGCCGCCAGCACAACCTCAAGAGCATCGATGTCCATATACCCATCGGCGTGTTGACCCTGGTGACCGGGGTCTCCGGCAGCGGTAAATCGACGCTGGTATACGACATCCTCTACCGGGGGATGATGAAGAATATTTACCACTCCCGGACCAGGCCGGGGGAATTCGGCGACATGTCCAGCGATACGGTGATCGACAAGGTCATCGTCATCGACCAGAGTCCCATTGGCAAGACCCCTCGCAGCAACCCCGCCACCTATACCAAAGTATTCGATGAGATCCGCAAGATCTTTGCCGAAACCAGGGAGGCCAGACTGCGGGGTTACCGGCCCGGCCGCTTCTCCTTTAACGTCAAGGGCGGCCGCTGCGAGGCCTGCCAGGGAGACGGGCTTATCAAGATCGAGATGAACTTCCTGCCCGATGTGTACGTCCAATGTGAGGAGTGCAAGGGCAGACGTTACAACAACGAAACGCTGGAGGTTAAATTCAAGAGCAAATCCATCGCCCAGGTGCTGGACATGAGTGTAGAAGAGGCGATGGAACTGTTTAAACACATCCCCCCCATCAAGCAGAAGCTGGACACCCTGATGCGGGTGGGACTGGATTATATCAAGCTGGGCCAGAGCTCCACCACCCTGTCCGGCGGCGAGGCCCAGCGCATCAAATTGACCCGGGAACTCTCCAAAAAGGCCACCGGCAGAACCCTCTACCTGCTGGACGAGCCCACCACCGGCCTCCATTTTCACGACGTCAATAAATTGATCAAGGTACTAAACGACCTGGTGGACAAAAAAAATACCGTGGTGGTGATCGAGCACAACCTGGACGTGATCAAGTCGGCCGACCATATCATCGACCTGGGCCCCGAGGGGGGCGACGAGGGCGGCTGGATTGTGGCCACCGGCACACCGGAAGCGGTGGCCCAACATCCCCACAGCCACACCGGCCTTTTTTTGCAAAAGGTCTTAAAATGATCGATCCCGCCTCCATCGTCAGCCTGCCGGAGGAGCCCGGCTGCTATCTCTTTAAAGACCGCGCCGGCCGTATTCTCTACATCGGTAAGGCCGTCAACCTGCAGAAGCGGGTCAGGAGTTATGTCTCCCCCAAAGAGGAGGATACCAAAACCGTCAGGATGGTGGAACACATCCACAGCCTCGATTGTATCGTGACCGACAACGAGGTGGAGGCATTGATCTTAGAAAACAACCTGATCAAGAAACACCAGCCCCGCTACAACATCAACCTCAAGGATGCCAAAAATTACGCCTATATCCGCTTGACGGGCGAGCCGTTTCCCCGGCTGGAAATCGCCCGGCGCAAGGAGGGGGCGGGCGAATTTTTCGGCCCCTTCGTGTCCGCCGCCGCCAGGGACGATGTACTGACGGTACTGAATAAGACCTTCAAGCTCAGAACCTGCAAGAAGATGCCCGCTAAACCCTGTCTCCGCTATCATATCCGCCTCTGTGATGCCCCCTGCATCCGGGATATCACCGAGGCCGCCTATGCCCAAAAAATCCAGGCGGCTAAGATGATCCTAAAAGGTCAGGCCAACCGCTTGATCCGGCAATTAGAGGCGGACATGAAACAATATGCCGACGCACTCGCTTTCGAACATGCCATCGAGCTGCGGGTCCGCATCGCCGCTGTCGAGGGGCTCAAGGAAAAACAAAAGATGCAGCGGCAGAAGACCTACAACGAAGACATCATCAACTACGTGATCAAGGGGGAGACCGTTTACCTGATCCTCTTCAATATCTACAAAGGCATCCTGGAAAACAAGCAGGAGTTTACCTTTGCCCATACGGAGGGCGAAGATGTGCCGGAAGAATTCCTGGTGCAGTACTATTCGGAGAACCGGGTACCCACCGAACTGATCCTGCCCCAAAGGATTGATGAAGTCTTGCTCGATTTCTTGAAAACCCGGCGGAACGGCGCCGTCCAGGTAACCGTGCCGCAGCGGGGTGAGAAGAGGCAGCTCCTGCAGTTGGTACTGGAGAACATCCGGGTGAGCTTTTTTGGGGACGCGGAAACATTGGCGGACCTCCGGCGGGTCTTAAATCTCCAGGAGGATCCCGCGGTCATCGAATGTTTCGACATCTCCCACCTGGCCGGTACCGCCACCGTGGCCTCCATGGTGCAGTTCCGCAACGGGCTGCCGGATAAGAGCCGTTACCGGCGCTTCCGTATCAAAACCGTCGACCGGATCGACGATTTTGCCGCCATTGCCGAGGTGGTGCGGCGGCGCTATACCCGGCTGCTGCGGGAACAGCAGGAGATGCCCAACCTGGTCATCATCGACGGCGGCGCCGGGCAACTGGCTGCCGCCCTAGGGCAACTGGAAAAGCTGGGGCTCACCATTCCCACCATCGCCATTGCCAAGCGGCTGGAAGAGATCTATCTGCCCGGCGATCCGCCCCCGCCGCCGCTGCGGTTGAATCGAAGGCGAAAGGCGTTAAAATTGATCCAGCGAATCCGGGACGAGGCCCACCGCTTTGCCATCGCCTATAACCGGCTGCTGCGCAAAAAGGAGTTAATTAAAAAAGGCCGTCAAGGCCGCTAAGGGACACCAAGGCAGCACAACTTCGCGCTCTTCGCGGCTGAATTCAGGAGTAAAAATGAAATTTCAACTGGCATCGCCCTTTGAACCCAGAGGCTCCCAACCCCGGGCCATAAAATCACTCCACCGGGGGCTGGAACGGCACGACCGTTTCCAGACTTTGCTGGGGGTCACCGGCTCGGGCAAGACCTATACCGTCGCCCACGTCATCGACAAAGTTAAGCTGCCCAGCCTGGTGATCGCCCACAACAAGACCCTGGCAGCCCAATTGTACAATGAATACAGGGAATTTTTCCCCCACAACCGGGTGGAGTATTTTGTCTCCTACTACGACTATTACCAGCCGGAGTCTTACATTCCCCAACGGGACCTCTACATCGAGAAAGATGCGCTGGTCAATCCCAAAATCGAGCAGATGCGATTGGCCGCCACCGCCTCGCTTTCATCCCGGCAGGATGTGATCGTGGTGGCCTCGGTCTCCTGCATTTACAGTGTGGGCAGCCCGGAGTACTTTTCGGGAATGGGTTTCGAGTTGAAGGCAGGCGACCGGTGTGAACGAAACGACATCTTAAAAAAATTGATCGACATCCAGTACGAGCGCAACGACTTCGAGCTCAAGCCGGGGCGATTCCGGGTGCGGGGCGACACCGTCGATTTTATTCCCGGTTATATCAACAATGTCATCCGCGTTGAAATGTTCGGCGACGAGATCGACCGCATCACCGAACTGGACAGGATGAGCGGCAAACCGGTGGAGGAATTTAAATACCTCTACGTCTACCCCGCCCGCCACTTTGTGATTCCCGAACACACCCTCAAAGATGCCATCCGGCAGATCAAGGAGGAGTTGGCGGAGCGCCTGCCCCAACTGCCCCCCTTAGAAGCCCACCGGCTGAAACAAAAAATCCTTTACGACATCGAAATGATCGAAGAGACCGGCTTCTGCAAGGGGATCGAGAATTACTCCCGTTTCTTTGACGGCCGCAAGAAGGGGGCGCAGCCCTTCTGTCTGCTGGACTATTTCCCCGAAGATTTTCTCCTCGTCATCGATGAGAGCCATCAGACCATCCCCCAACTGCACGGCATGTACCGGGGCGATTATACCCGGAAGAAAAATCTGGTGGATTACGGCTTCCGTCTGCCTAGCGCCTTCGACAACCGCCCCCTCAAATTCCACGAATTTGAAGAGTATATGAAAAGAGCCCGGGTCATCTTCGTCTCCGCCACCCCCGGCGACTATGAACAGCAGATCTCTGCCCAGGTGGTGGAACAGATCATCCGTCCCACCGGCCTGGTGGACCCGGAAGTCGTCATTCGCCCCATCGACGGTCAGATCGACGATCTGAAGAGAGAGATCGGCGTCACCATCCGGCGGGGCGACCGGGTCCTGGTCACCACCCTGACCAAGAAGCTGGCCGAAGAACTGAGCGAATACTTAGCGGACGAAGGCATCAAGACCCGCTACCTCCATTCGGAGATCGATACCTTAGAACGGACCGAGATCATCCGTCAACTGCGCCTGGGTAAGTTCGATGTCCTGGTGGGTATCAACCTGCTGCGGGAGGGGCTGGACATCCCGGAAGTGGGGTTCATCGGCATCCTGGATGCCGACAAAGAGGGATTTTTGCGGGATGTGAGAAGCCTCATCCAGATCATCGGCCGGGCGGCCCGTAACGTCAACTCCCGCGTGGCCCTTTATGCCGATAAACTGACCCACTCCATTCGCCAGGCGGTCAAGGAGACCCAGCGGCGCCGGGAGATGCAGATCGAATACAATAAAGAGCACAACATCATCCCCACCACCATTGTCAAGCCCATCAAGGAGAAGGAGATCGAGATCAAGGACGTTAAACACATTCCCAAACCGGAGATCCCCAACATGATCATCAACCTGGAAGCGGAGATGCGGGAGGCGGCCGAACGGCTCGACTTCGAACGGGCCATCGAACTGCGCGAAAAAATCAAAAAACTCCGGGACCGCCTAAAATTATAATGGTCCGGGAAAATGAGACCCCAAATGGATGACATTTTAAGTGCAACTCCTTATAATATGCAAGGAGGCACAGCGTGAAGAAAAGAAGATCTTTTGATGATGGTTTCAAAGCCCGTGTGGCCCTGGAGGCCATTAAGGGAGAAAAGACAATCTCGGAGTTGTCCAGTATCTATGAAGTCCATCCCAACCTGATCCGTCAGTGGAAGAAGCACTTACTGGAAAATGCATCCGGTTTATTCTCCAGAAAGAAGGACCCTCAAATTGAAGAGCAGGAGAAGCTGACAGAAGAGTTGTATAAGAGGATAGGTCGGCAGGATATCGAGTTGGAGTTTTTAAAAAAAAAGTACAAACAAATCCAAAATATGTAAAGCGAATGATGATAGAGAAAGGTCATTTCGGATTGAGTATGCGTAGTCAATGCAAGCTGTTGAGTTTGAGCAGATCGAGCTATTACTACAAGGGAAGTCTTCTAAGAGCCGGTGACCAGGAATATCTGGAAGAATTGGATCGTCTCTATCTTGAGCGGCCGTATTATGGGAGCCGTCGGCTTAGTAAAGAGTTGAAGCGGCGGGGTCATGGGATCGGCCGGAGCCGTGTGCGCCGTTTAATGAGAGTGCTTGGAATTAAGGCGATATACCCCAAGCGTAAGCTTAGCATCCGTGATAAAGCGCATAAGATATATCCATATCTTCTTAAGAATGTAAACATCGATAGGCCGAATAAAGCATGGGCAGCCGATATCACTTATCTCTCATGCCAGCCATTCTTTTCCAGGGTATCTTCGAATATTGGGCCCGGATACCATCGGGGATACATTTGGCGGCCTCGCCAATTACTTCAAGGCTCCGTATCACTGCATTGCTGGTCTTTCTATCTAGAAAAAATTTTTTAAAATTATATCCTTTCAAAAACGACTCTACATCGTTCATCGCCTCTACAATGTCCGTAATGTAGTCGAAAATCTCTCTTTTCATATCATTGTATCATTACGACTTCGTTGAGGATGCGGGCGCCGATTCGGGGTTTAAGGGCCTTTTTAGAGACCAGGTCCACCTTGACGCCTAATAATTTTTCCAGGTACTCCTCCAACTCCAGAAACTTGAAGAAGCCGATTCTGCCGTTAAATTCAACCAGTATATCGACATCACTCCGGTCGCTTTGTTCGCCCCGGACGTACGATCCGAAGACCCCGATAGTTTTGACCTTGAACTCCTTTGCCAATTTATTCTTATAGATTATTAGTATGTTCTCAATGCCTTCCAGTTTAAGTTCTTGTTTGGTCGCCATAACGATACTATTATAATCCCTCCGCCTGCTAAATTCAACATTTAATCAGATCAACATTATTCACCACCGCTCGGCAGATCTGGGGGCGTTCCCCACATTGATTTCTGTGGATGTGGTTGTCTGGGGAGTTGTTGGGGGGGAGTACTCTTTGGGGTGACCCCCTTGCAAAATGGGGGGATTTGCACTACAATGGGGGGGATGGGAACATATAGATTTGTATGGATAAAAATGATGAATGCAGGAGACGACGGCCATGAATATTGATGAAGAGATCTCAAATTTTGAGGTCAAGGTTAATTTTTTATACGATAAATTTAAGGGCGGTTTGAATCACTTTGAACTGCTGGGGGTGGCCAAAACCGCCATCCAGAGGGATATCGAAGAGGCCTATCAAAAATTCCAGGGGAGTTTCACGGCGGATAAAATCGCCCGCATCAGGCAGCCGGAAGTAAAGAAGAAGGCCCTGTTTATTGTCGAAAAAGTTGAGCACGCTTTTAGGGTCATCAGTGATTATGAGAAACGGGCGGAGTACGAAAAGCGGGGGTATAAGGATGTCCCCATTGAGGAACCCAGAGAAGAGGACGCGGCCGAAAAGGCCAAAAACAATTACCAACTGGCCAGATCCCTCTATGCCCAGAGGTACTATCCCATGGCGGTGTCGGCGCTGGAAGAGGCTATCCGCTTAGATCCCGGCAAAGCAGCCTATCATCACCTGCTGGGACTGTGCCAGATGAAGGCCCCGGGGTTAAGGCACAAGGCGGAGGTGAATCTCCAGAAGGCGGCCGAGATAGAGCCGTGGAATGCCGAACACTTCGCCGCCCTGGGCATGCTGTTTTATGCAGAAAAAATGGCTCGCCGGGCAGAATCGTATTTCCGCAAGGCCCTGCAACTGGAGCCCGGCCACGCCCTGGCCCGCAAGAAACTCAACGAAATCGCCCCGTCGGGGGACAAATCCCTGGTCTCTTCGCTGCAAAAGGGGTTGAAAAAAGTGATGCCCACCATCTTTGATCGCAAGAAGAGATGAGTGGCCGCAGTCATAGTCGGGAGGCATGAATGAAGTTTATCCAGCAGGAATTACGGGAGCGCATCTTCTCCTTGCTTACAGGGGAGTATGATCTGAATCCCCAGGACATCCAGTTTTCCATCCCCCCGGACCGGAAGTTCGGAGACCTCTCCATCAATCTTCCCTTTGTTCTGGCCAAACGGTTGAGGCAGAAACCCTTTATCATCGGCACCCAGATGGTGGAGAAGCTGCGGGGCCAATTCGATTTTGTGGCGGATATCCAACTGGCCGGCGGCGGGTTTTTAAACTTCTCCTTTAAACCCCACTTTTTGCTGCGCTATCTGGCCGAGAATATGGGTCGGCAGACAAAGCCCCTGAAACAAAAGGTGGTGGTGGAACACACCAGCATCAATCCCAACAAGGCGGCCCACATCGGCCATTTGCGAAACGCCTGCCTCGGCGATACCCTGGTGCGCAGCCTGCGGTTTCTGGATTACGAAGTGGAAGTGCAAAATTATATCGACGACACCGGTATCCAGATGGCCGATGTGGTCTGGGGACTCCTGCACCACCGGAAGAAAAGTATCGACGGGGTTAAAGAGATCGACCACCTGGCCGCCTACCTGTGGAACCTCTACTCTGAGGTCAATCGGTTGTTTCAGGCGGATGAACAACTCCTCCAGGCGCGAAATGAGGTGCACCGAAAGATCGAAGAGAAGGAAGAGCCGGAATACAGCATGGGGGATTACATCTCCCGGCAGGTATTGAGAGACCATATCAGGGTGATGGCCGCTATCGGGGTGCGCTACGACCTGCTGGTACGGGAGCGGGATATAATCGAACTGGATTTTTTTGAAGAGGCGGCGGGTATTTTGAAACGGGAAGGGATCATGTATCGGTCAAAGGATCCCCAAAAGCAGGGCTGCTGGGTCATTCAATATGACCGGGAAAATATCGAGAAGGTCATTATCCGCTCCAACGGGACGGTCACCTATATCGGCAAGGATATCGCCTATACGTTCTGGAAAGTGGGCCTCTTTCAAAATGACTTTTATTACCAGCCCTTCTATACATATGACGATGCCCACGAAATCTTTATAACGGATTTTGAATCCGGCAAACAAATCGAGACCTTCGGCCGCGGCCTCAGGGTCTACAACGTCATCGATACGCGGCAGTCCTACCTCCAGAACATCATCTCCCAGGTGCTGTCGTCCCTAACGGCGGCCGGCGAGGCCGAGAAATTTGCCCACTTCTCCTACGAGATGGTGGCCTTAACCCCCCGCTGCGTTAAGGAGATGGGCCTGCAAATAGCCAGGGAGGATGAGGACAAAGCCTATGTGGAGGTCTCCGGCAGGAAGGGGATTGCCGTTAAGGCGGATGAACTCATCGCCAGGCTGAAGGAAAAATCCTCCGAAGAGGTCAAATTGAGAAATCCCCAGATGGATGACGGTAGAGTCGAAGAGATCGCCGCCGATATTGCCGTGGGCGCGCTGCGCTATTTTATGATCAAGTTTACCGCCAATACGGTGATTGCCTTTGACTTCAAGGAGGCGCTGGCCTTTGAAGGGGATACCGGCCCCTATTTGCAGTACGCCGTGGTGCGCATCAACAGCATACTGCGCAAGATGGAGGATCAAGCGATCGAAACAAAACCGGAGGAGCTGGACCTGTCGATTTTGGACTCGAAGGAGTATGACGTTACCTACGACCTCCTGCTTCTGCTCTCCTTGCTGGAGATCCAGGTGGAGTTTGCCCTGGGCGGCAGCGAGATTTCCGCCATTGCCAACTATACCTTCTCCATCTGTCAAAAATTTAACCACTACTACCACCTGTTTCCGGTCATTGCCGAAGCCGATTCCCAAAAACGGAACCTGCGCAAGACGGTCATCCTGCTGGTCAAAGACCGGCTGGAAAAACTGTTGCACATCATGGGCATCCCCATCCCCCCAAAGATGTAGCCCCCTCGCCTTAGTCGCCTTTTTCTTGTTTTTGGGCCTTCGTGCGTTCGAGATAGGCCTCGAAGGCGGCCTGGCCCTCGTCTCGCCAGAACCGGTGGTAATGTTTCCAGTCTTCCGGCTCATCAAGACCCATCCAGCGATGCCATCTGGCATCGATGTGCCGGTGAAAGTGGTCGTGAGGGCCATCGTGCCGGTGGTGGCCAAAGGCACCGAACAGCAGCTTGGCCAGCACCACCAGGCCGAAGGCCTGCCAGTAGCCGATCTCCGGTAGGCCGAATATCATGGGCATCAGCCAGTTCCAGAGTACCTTTACCAGTAAGCCAAACACCAGGGCAAACAGCACGGCAAAAATCACCCCCACGATGGTCATGCCGATGATTCGCGCCACCCTGGCCCCATGGCAACAGCGGGGGGCTGAAGAGTTGTCTGTCACATGATTTTCCATTTTGTTCCTCCTTTTCATTGTCGTATCCAGTCGTTGAGCCTTTTTTTGATCTTCTGTAAGGCCCGTGACTTGCGGGTGAGCAGCGTCCCCATGGGGACTGCCCACTCTTCGGACAGGTTGCGGAATGAGCGCCCCTCAAACTCGGTGGCGATAATGATAGCCCGATCCTTCTCATCCAGGGATTCCAGTGCACCGTACAACAGGAGACGAAGCTCTTCTCTCTCCAGTTCCGCGGCAGCGTCGCACCGGGCCGCAGCCATGACCTCCGCTAAGGACAGGCTTTCCAGCGAACCATTCTCCACCGGGGCGTGGGCTTTCCCCTTTCGGAATAGATCCACGATCCGGTTTTTTAAAGCCCGGTACACATAGGCCGTCAGGTTCTCGATGGGGATGAAGGGGTCGGCACGGTCGAAGATGTTCAGCATCACGTCCTGGACGATGTCCTCGGCATCCCGGTCGGCGGCATCGTCGATCCAGCGGCGGACAAAGCCGAGGAGGCGGCCGTACTCCCTGCTAAAAAAATCGGAAAGCCTCTTTTTTCTCATTTCCGCACTCATACCCTTCAGACGTTATGCCCGCTATTTTATTACCCCCCTGCCATTTTTTTATTTTTTTATACCCCCGGAATGGCAAGGAGCGTAATTCTTCCTGTACTACTTTATTATTTCGCTAGCCCGGATAATGCCTGAAGGATTTTTTTGTGGTCCTGGGGGTCGTTTGTGGTCTGGAGGGGGATTTTTAGAGTTTTGTCCAGCACAATGGCGGAGGCATCTTCGGCTTCGACGATTTCCCATTTTTTACCTGTCCATTCGTTGACCAGCAGGTCATCGGCGATCTGCTCCGTCTTAAAGCCGTACTTCTTTATTTTAAGAATAATCAGCGCCAGCTTTCCTGACATTCGGGCATGGCTCAGCTTAAGGGGAACCTGGGGGAGATGGGAGATAAAAACATTATCGCTGCCCAGATGTTTCTGACAGTACTCCCTGAAAAAGGCATTTTTATCCCGGGCACTGCGGATATATTTCAGCCCATCCAGAAGCTCCGGGAAGAATTCGATCCCCTGCTTATAGAAATAGCGTTGAATGGAGAAAACATACTTCCAGAAACGGAATTTGCCGTAGGCGTAATAATTTAATTTTTTGAGGTGAAGCGCGTCGAATATATCCTCATAGCGGCGGACCTGGTCGAGGTAGGCCTTATAAAAAATCTCACGCGGCTCCAGCGTGTTCAGGCTGAGGGACAGCAATATCTCCAGACGGTCCGTTACCGGTGAATCCGATTTAATATTCCAGTCCCAGGCAGCGGGGAACAGGTCAGGCCGGAGCAGGGAGAGAATTTTTAATGTACCGACCGTGCCGGTCACCGCAGAACTGCCCTGCATATCCACACTCAAAAATATGGGGATCAGTTCCCGGAAAAGGCATTTAAGGGCGTATAAAGAGAGCTCGTAGTCTTGAAGAGAGGTGGCGGCGGCATACAAATCCAGGGCAAAGATCAGGCCGTTATAGAGTTTGTGCAGCCCCTCCTCTTCGTTTTCCTCCAGAAGATCGATGCGGGCATTAATAATGAGCATGCGCACGTATTGGCGCACCATTTCGGGGCCCGGGGTGCGAGGATTTAACCGGTCTCCGGCATCGGAGAAGCGGATCAGTTGTCTCCCCCCCCTGATCGCCCCGAACAACTCGTCAAATTCAAAGAGCCGGCCATGGCTTTCGGAAATCCCTTTCAAATCCTGGATACTATTGTACTGCAAATCTTCGGAAACGGATTGTAATTTCTTTGCCTGGGGATTCCGGAGTATAGGTCTGACCTTATCGTTTTGTAAGTATTCCGTTTCCGGAATCCGGCGGCCCGCCTCATCCAGGCGGGGGGGGAACAGATTCAGGTAAGCGGCCCAGGTATCGACGTCGGTGGTCTCCTCATCTTTGGCCAGCCACTCCCGGCTGAGGGGAAAACGGTTCCGGTAATAGGTCCGGTACTCCACCTTGACTTTATCGGTCTTTACCGCATAAGTGGCATCGTTCACCAATCCCACCGCCGAGACCGCGATGTAGACGAGCAGCAGCAGGAGAAAGAGTCTAAATACCGTTCTAAAAACGCTTCGCCGGGCTTTGGGTTTGGCTCGCTCCTCCACACTCTTTGCCGGAGACGCTTCTTTCCTGGTCCGCCGTCTCTCCTTCTCCAGCCGTATTTCCAGGGTTTTACTGTGGGTCACCTCTTCCAATATCTCCTCTACCGACCGATAGCGGCTTTTCTTTTTTTTCTCCAGGCACTTCAGGATGATGGACTCCAACCTTTTGGGCAACTGGGGACTCAGCGTGGAAGGCAGCGGCGGTTTTTCATGCACATGTTTCTGAAATGTCTCCATGGGATTGGGGGCACTAAAAGGAAGTTTGCCGGTGACCATTTCAAACAGGATGACCCCCAGGGAGTAGATGTCCGAGGCGGCGTCAACCGTCTCTCCTTTCACCTGTTCCGGGGACATGTAATCGGGTGTACCGATAACCGTGCCGTCTGCCGTCACGCCGGTATCCTCCACCGGAGCCCAGACCGACCTGGCAATGCCGAAATCCAGCACGATGGCGCTGCCTTTGCGGTCGATCATGATGTTCTGGGGCTTTAGATCCCGGTGAATGATGCCTTTACGATGGGCCGCGTCTAAGGCGCTGCACACCTGTTTGATGATATCCACCGATTTCTCGACGGTCAGCTTACCGGTGGCTCCCATGATCTCCTTTAAACTGTTACCCTCCACATAATTCATAGAGATGTATTTGATGTGATCTACCTCTCCTAAGTCGTGAATGCGGATCACATTTTCATGGAAGATCTCCCGGGCCATCAGGAGTTCCTGTTTGAACCGGGCGACAATACCGGGGTCGCGGCTGAGTTCCGGCCGGATCATCTTGAGGGCCACCACAATGTTGAGCTCTTTGTCCCGGGCCTTAAATACTTTCCCCATTCCACCCCGGCCGATCTCTTCGATAATCTGGTAGCGGCCGCCGAAGATTTCCCCCGGCGAGAAGTCCAATTGATCTTTGGGGGTCTCTACCAGTGGCGGCGCAGATGTGGGCGGTACAGGGGTAATCAATTTGGTCTTGCCAATCAAGTCGGCCTCGCATTTGAGGCAATGCTCAATACCTTCGGGATTTTCAAACCCGCATTTTTCACACTTCATATTTTTCTCCACGTCCTACTGATAATGATCTATAATGAAAAAAACAAAATCCCTGAGCCACGATGTTTTCGTCAACTTCACCATTTCCACAAGATAAGAACAACTGGTTTCATACGATGAAGATCTATATTACACCAATTCCCCCGACACTGTCAACCCAAATTATCAGGCAAATGGCCCCTCCCCTAAAACCTTCGATATCGGCGTAGAATTATCTATTGAAATCTAAAAGGATTTCTAATAAAATCTAATTTAACTTGATCATTAAGGAGTAATAATGTCGGAACGAATGATTGATCAATTTTTAGAAATGGTGCAAATCGACAGCGAATCGGGCAATGAAGCCCCAATGATCGATTACCTGTTAGGGGAGTTCCAGAAACTCGGGGCCGAAGCGGCCAAAGACAGTTACGGAAATCTCATTGCCCAACTGCCGGCCAAAAACTGCGAAGGCAAAGAGCCGATCTTGCTCTCCTGCCACGCCGACACGGTGCAGCCGGGCAAGGGAATCCGGCCGGTGGTCGAAGACGGGGTGATTCGCTCGCAGGGGGATACCATCTTAGGGGCCGATGATAAGGCCGGGATTGCCGAAATGCTGGAGGCGCTGCGGATCGCCGAGGTCAGGCCCCCGATCGAAGTGGCCATCAGCCGCCAGGAGGAGGTGGGCCTTTTGGGGGTGAAAAACCTCGACTTTGGCCGCCTCACCGCCAGGAAAGGCTTCCTGCTGGACAACGACTCCCTGGAGACCATCGTCATCGGCGGGCCCTCCTACTTTGCCATCGATGTGGATATCAAAGGAAAGGCCGCCCATGCCGGCATGGAGCCGGAAAAGGGGATCAGTGCCATCCTGGCCGCGGCCAAAGCCATCACCGCCTTGCGCCTGGGCCGGCTGGACAACGAGACCACCGCAAACGTGGGGGTCATCAAGGGCGGCCTCATCCGCAACGGGGTGCCGGAAACCGCCTCCTTCATGGCCGAATGCCGCAGTCTCAAGCACGATAGGGGCCAGGCCTTAGCCGATGAAATGGTACAAATCATCAAGGAGCAGGCCGAATCGGTGGGGGCCGCAGCCGAGATCAAAGTCGACAACCTGTGCCGGGCAGTGGACATCCCGGCGGATGCCGAAACCGTTCAGATCGCTAAAAAAGCGCTCAAGACAGTGGGCATCGAGGCCCAGACCATCTTTATTACCGGCTTTACCGATGCCTCCATTTACAACAACAAAGACATCGAAATGGCGGTGGTGGGAATCGGCGCCCGGTTGGAGCATTCCTGCCAGGAGCACATCACCATCGAAGATATGAAAAAGGCCCTGGCCATGCTCGTCGAGATCCTCCGCCTGTCGGCAGAGTAAAGGAGCGGTCGCCTATCGTCTTTTGGCTCGCCGGGAGAGCCAGCGCCCGATCAGCAATGCCAGGGTGACGGGCCAGTACAAGATGGCCACGATCCCGGCACCGGCGGCAAAGCCGAGATTGCGGCTGGCCACGAGCGCCAGCCCCATGCCGCCGAAGGGATTGTCGTTAATCAGGTAGGTCCAGGTAGAGGCGGGACCCTGTATCCCCGCCCTGTCCAGGTCGATACTTCCCGCCGTTACCCGCAGTGAACGAAAGGTTTGGAGAATGTCGTGGTCCACCTTTTGCCGCATCTCGACAAAGGCGCCGCTTACCCGCTGCTGGAACTCGGCTGAAGGAACCCGGCCGCCAAAGCGGTAGAGATGAATCCCCTCGCGGATGTCGGCGATGTGGGCTAGGTGGTCGGACCATTCCCGATCCATATGGTACAGTAAGATCGTCCTCTCCACCTGCCGCAGCGCCTCCCCACCTGCGGCGGCATTTAACTTTGCATAATGCCGGGGGGCAGTGGCCTTCAGGAAAGATGAGGTATCCGTATCGGCCAACACCTGCCGCCGCCGCGCTTGGATAGTTTTCCGCTGTTCTTCCACGATGGCCGAATAGCCCCACAAGGTCTTACGGATCTCGAAATTCTGGCCCTCGATGATCCGCTGGGCCCGGGCGATCTCCCGCCTGACCAGCGGATCGTTGATGGGTTCAGCCTGCGGTGGGGGCAGATGCTTCGCCGGGATCAGGGAGCGGACATTGTAGCGTTCCATCAGGTCATCCTCCAGGCTGACGAAGAACCGCGATGAGCCGGGGTCTCCCTGGCGACCGGCCCGGCCCCGCAACTGCTGGTCCACCCGGCGGCTCTCATGGCGGTTGGTGCCGATCACATAGAGACCCCCCAGGGCCTTCACCCGCTCTTTTTGACTCTCATCTTCACCCCCCAGGCGGATATCGGTGCCCCGGCCAGCCATGTTGGTGGAGATGGTCACGGCCTCGAGTTTGCCCGCCTGGGCCACGATGTGGGCCTCCTGTTCGTCTTTCCTGGCATTCAGTACCCGGCAGGAAATCCCCGCCCTCTTCAGGGCGGCCGCCAGGGATTCGGACTCCGCCACGCTGGCAGTACCCACCAGGACCGGCCGACCGCCGGCATGTACCCGGCCGATCTCTTGAACCAGCGCCTCCATTTTGGCCGCCCTGTGGGTAAAGACCACATCCGGCTCATCCAGCCGGATGCAGCGGCGGTTGGGGGGAATCACCACCACCCTCAGGTCGTAAAACTCCTTAAACTCCCTGGCTGCCGGTTGGGCCGTGGCCGTCATGCCGGCCACCCGGGGATACAACCTTAAGAAGTGCTGCAGGGTAATGGAGCCCAGTACCCGCCCCTCCGCCTGTAGTGTTAGGCCCTCCTTAGCCTCCACCGCCGTCTGGATGCCGTGGGGCCAGCGCCGCCTGTCTGCCACCCGGCCGGTAAATTCGTCCACCAGCTCGATTTTGCCCTGCCGGACAATGTAATCCACATCTCTTTGCAGCAGCACCCGGGCATGGATGGCCACATTCACTGCCGAAAACAGCAGCAGATTTTCCGGGTCGTACAGGTTGTCGCAGTTGAGCAGTCCTTCTGCCTGCCGGACACCCAATTCTGTCAGATGGACGCTGCGCCGATTCTCATCCGTCTCGTAGTGAATCCCCAGCTCTAAATGCCGAACAATCTTCGCCATCCGGTAGGGATCGACCTCATGTTCCGGCGTTTCACCGGCGACTACCAGCGGTACCCGGGCCTCGTCGATGAGGATAAAATCGGCCTCGTCCACCAGGGCATAGTGAAAGGGCCGGTGCACCAGCTCGTTTTTATCGAGGCGAATCTGGTCCCGCAGGTAATCAAACCCGGCCTCTTTGGCGGTTAAATACGTTATGTCTGCCTGGTAGGCCCTCTGCCGCTCGGCAGCACTCATCTTCTCCTGAACGACTCCCACCGAAAGGCCCAGAAAGCGATAAACCGGGCCCATCCAGTTGGCATCCCGGCGGGCCAGATAATCGTTGGCCGTCATGATGTGTACCCCCTGGGCGGTCAGGGCATTCAAATAGGCGGGAAACACCGCGGCTAAGGTCTTGCCTTCGCCGGTTTGCATCTCCACCAGTTTTCCCTGGTGCATGGCCGCGGCGGCCATTACCTGACCATCGAAGGGCCGCATCCCCAGCACCCGACCGCAGGCCTCCCGCACCAGGGCATAGGCCTCCACCATCAATTTAGCCAGCGGAACATCCTGTCGGGCCCGCCGGTGAAGCTCTTCCGACATGTTTTGAAGTTCCCGGTCCCCTGTCGATTGCAGTGAAATAGTATCGATTCTGGCCAGAATCTTTCGATAGGGGGTTAAATCAACCTCGATCGGCACCCCCTGCAACTGCTGCCAGAAATGGTTCAATTTTATAAATAATGCAGATTGATCCTTACCTGCTTGATGTTTTAGCATGGCGCCTCCTTGTTGCCAATGAATTACTCCTGGATTAATAAAAGCTAAAGAATTAACGAAAATAGTAGGAGGGGACTACCGATAAGAAGGAGGTGCGCGGCCGAAAGGAGCAATCGGGATAAAACGCCAGATAAAAAGCTGGTTCCAGACCGCCGGTCTTCTAAAGACCGCATCCTGCACAAAATAGATGAAGACCGGAACCAGCAGCACGGCCACCGGCATGACCAGCGCAAAGGTCAAAACCAGCGGATAAAACAGCCAGAACAGGCTCTCCTCGCCCCGCAGCGAAAAAACCGGTCTACCAGTTGTCTGATTCATCATTATATTATACGATACAATCGATCCCCGGTTTTGTCAACCGACATGTTTAACCATTATAAAGGTGATATCGTCCTCGAAAACATCTTTTTGGATATGTTTCCTTAAATCGGCGATCAATTTCCTTTTAATCTCTTCGGCCGGCCGCCGCCGGTGGCCTTCGAGAAAATCGATCAACCTCTGTTTCGAGTACTCAGTGCCCCCGGGATTCTCCGCTTCGATTATGCCGTCGGTAAAAAAAGCGATAAGGTCACCGGCGTGCCACGCCGTCTCCACCAACTGGTACTGGACATCCCGAAACATACCCAGCGGAAATGAGCCTTCAGCCAGTTCCCTCACCCCGCCGCTGCCCACCAGAATAGGGGCACAGTGGCCGCAATTGACGTAGTGCAGCCTTTGCCGGGGGGCATTGACCAGACAGGTAAAGGAGGTGACATACTGGTTGGGGGCGGTGGTCTCGGCAATGAGGTTGTTGAGGTGGCTGATGGTGGT
This sequence comes from uncultured bacterium, assembly GCA_965603365.1. Lineage (GTDB taxonomy): Bacteria > Acidobacteriota > Aminicenantia > UBA2199 > UBA2199 > JAHELQ01. The sequence goes on along the minus strand of CBFDCR010000007.1, from coordinate 12,329 downwards.
GACGATATCCCGGTCTTTTTTGATGCGGTACTTAAAACTGGCGCTGAATACCGACATCAACAACGAGGCCGACACCCCGTGGCCGCAGGTATCGTTGATCGAAAAGATTGTCTCATCGTCGTTTAGGAGCACGATGTCGTAATAATCCCCTCCCACCTGGGAAGAGGGAATATTCACATAGGCGACATCCAGTTGCTCAGACGGGCATTTACCGCTGAAGAGAAAGGACTGCTGGATGCTGCGGGCGATCTTCAATTCCCGGTCGATTTTCTCCTTCTCCACCATGCGCTCGACCATCTCGATGCGTTCGATGGCAATGGCGGTAAAAACGGCGACACCTTCCATCAGGGATCGCAATTCCGGGGGGATGTTGCGGGCTGCTTCGATTTGCATGAAGCCCACCTGCCGGTTCCCCGTCTTGAGGGGAAAGACCGCCAGGTTGCGATGAATACTGGTCTTAGGAATAACGGGCTTCTCAATAGGCTGGGTCTGGTCGTTGACCAGGCCGTAAACCTTATTTTGAAAAGCCACGGTGACCCGGATCTCGACCACCTCGACAATTCTGGAAATAATGCTTTTTAAGGAGCGAAACACCTGATCCAGGTCGATGGAGGAGGAAATGATTTTACCCAGTTCAATCAACTGCCCCTTCTCATCCTTCTCGCGGGTGGCATCTTTAAACAACAGGGCGTTTTGCAGGGGGATGGCGATAAAATGAGAGATGTATTCCAACAACTGCCGATCTTCTTCGGAGAATGTTTTGCTCACACTGTTGACAGCCTCCAAAACCCCCAATAATTTATCCTCCATCCGCACCGGCACCGCGGCAATAGAGCGGGTCTTAAAGTTGGTTTTGACATCGGTCACCGAGGTGAACCGCGAATCTTTTGCGGTATCGTTGATTACCACACTCCGGTTGTGCATCGCCACCCAGCCGACCACCCCTTCGCCTTTCTTCAATACGATCCGCTTTAATTCTTCCTCCTTCGCCCCGGTCACAATTTCAAAATAGAGCTCCTCCCGGTGGGGGCTGTAGAGGAAAATGGCGGACTCCTCGCAGTGAAGATAATGATTTATTTTTTTGGCAATTTTGTCGAGCAGGGAATGCAGGTCAATCTCGGCATACAGATCGATAAACTCCTGCTTAAATTGTTCCTCTCTTGTCGCTGTGGCACCCGGTTCCCGCCGATTCTCGTCGGCACTCATTTTACCTCCTCTTTTCCGGAATCAATATAAACTCTCCTCCAGCCGGACGGCCGTCCAGGTCCCCTGGGCGCGCTCCTGGTTTACATAACGGTCAACCGTGCCCCCCATCGTGTCTCTATCCTCGAAACCACCGGTGTAAAACTCCGAGACGCTGCCTTCCGGGAAGGTATTCGGGGGATAGGCTACATTCCAGTACAACTCATCGTTGAAGCGAAATTCATATCCTCCCACCTGCCAGCTATCCCAGGTCACGATTCCCAGTTGCCTGTCCCCGGAGAAGCTCAGGGTTATGTTATCTTCAACACCGCCGATCTCCCGGGTAATGACCCACATGCCTTCCAGATCGTACTGGGCAAAAATCTTACAACCGGTATGAAACGACAAACCCCATACCAGTATGATAACGAAGCCAATTAAAATTTTTTTCATTGGGACACCTTCTTTAATAGAGATAAAAGTATCATCAGCCCAATTATAGCATTTTTATTGCCAGATTTAAAAGCCATAATGTGTCCCATTTTGCCAATACATTTCACTCTCATAAATATCCCCCGGGTGCGATTTATAGGTTATAAATGTTTTCCGCAGTAGGGGCAGAAAGAAAAATCATGCGCCACCGATCTACCACAGCAGCGGCACCGCCGGTAATGCCCTCTCTGTTCATCGTGAATTTCGCCGCCTTCGGGTCTAAGGATGGCCTGGCAATTCCGGCAGACGGCAAAGGGGACACCTTTTTTGACTCGAATGAGGGGAATGAAGAAAAGACTGAGATAGTGATCGACCCTTTTGACATACACGTCAAGATGGCCGCACGACGGACACGGCCGGGCCTGCTTTTCCAGCCAGACCGTTCTGGGCTGTACACCACCGATCAAGAAAAACATTGACAATCACTCCTTGACCAATCATACCACAAAAATCTCCCCGATTGCAGTCCTTTCCCCAATTTTTATTAAAACCAGCACATGTAGATCTATTTTTTTTGGCGGCGCCGCCTTCGGGCGGCAAACTCCGGTGCCTCTTTGAGGGTGGTGGCCAGCACCTTGAAGGCCTGACCCATGAGTTTGAGCGAACTCTTTTTCAGTCTGGCCGGCTGCTCGCCCACATCTTTCCAGCCTAATGCACCCAGATCATCCGGCGGGATCTCCAACTCCTGCCAATTGTTAAACAATCTGCCCCAGGGGCTGGAGAGAATCGCCTTCACCCGCCGCCGGTGGCCGGGATACCAGAATATGTCGTGGTACACCACACTGGCGATGTAAGACCAGGGCGCCAGAACGGTCTTGAGGGACCACTCCAGGGGTTTCTTCAGCGGCCCCCAGTAGATTTTATGCTGCATGCGGCTGGCAAAGGTCATCTTCTTAAAGGGACCGACAAAATGCCAGTTTTCATTGGCCAGTTCCCGATCCCCCACGATCTCGATCTCCTGCGGTTTGCCCGTACCCAGGCCGGCCTCATGGGCCAGCCTGACATACTTCAGATCCCGCATGGGCTCAAAGCCCATGAGTTTGGCGGCCACCGCATCGACGGCCACCTGGTCAGCCGAGGCCAGGATGACATTTTTAACATGGGGCACCATGCAGCGGGGACCGGGCCCGTCACCGGCAAAGGTGCCGTCCATCACCGCCAGCATACCGGGGTGGATCTTCCGTTGAATCATCAATAGATCCACCAACGTCTCGTGAATCAGCGGGTGGCTCCAGTGCCGTTTCTCGTTTAACAGACCGCCAAAGGCATTCTTCATGGCACCAGTGGTGGTCGTAAACACGTGGGTCTTGACGGTGGGTAGATGAATGATATTTTCGCCGACGAATCGCCTGGGGATCATGAATCCTCTGGGATAGACGTCATTGAGGCAGAGAAATCTGTCGGTTAGGTCACCTACTGCATCGCGAATGTGAATCCACTCCTCCCCTTCGTACAGGTGAATATTGCGCAGGCCGTGGCTGTCGATCACATTAATCTGCTTGTTTTCCCGCTCCCCCAGGTGGGCATCGATCACCACGGTTCGGTTATGGCAGCCGTGGATCAGCTCGGGCTTATAACCATCCCGTTTCAAGGCCCGGATTACCCCCTCCAATTGCCAGGGGGTGGTGGAACTGGCGGGGTAAAAAAAATGCCAACTGATGTTGATCTTTAAGGCAGTATCCACCTCTTTAGCTAACAACGATTGATAATCGACCAGGTTCATCAGGCGGTGATAATCTTCCAGCACCGTTTCCGGCGAGGTCTTCAGCATCGCTACCTTTGCACGACCCATTTCTACTCCTTGGCTGCGGTTTCATAACGGCAGATTATAACACAGAACCGGCAGCAGACAAATCCAATATCGGCCAAAGGCAAAAATCGCACGCATCGCCATTTCCATTAAGGACAAAAATTTGATATAATTGATCTTTAAATATAGGAAACGACATGGTTGAACGGAGAAAGGAGCCGAGGTTTGATCCCCTATTTGAACTGGTGGGTTCGTTTTTTCTGAAAGAAGAAATTACCGGCAGCTTCAAAAATGAAGGGGAATTTATTGTAAAAAACATCAGCCTGAGGGGAATCAATATCATTTCCAACTTTTCCCCCCAAAAAGGAGCCCATTACTCGATTTTTTTAGAATATGGAGGCCGAAAACAAGAATTTAAAATCAAGGTGGTGCATTCGAATGTCGCCTATATGGAACCCCAGAAAAGGTCGATCATTAAGCCGGGGATGGTGTATTCCAGCGGCTGCTTCTTTCAAAATGTAAAAAATACCCACACAAATTTGCTTTTAGCCATTATCAAAGAGCAGTGCATAGACGAAGCAGAATCGGAATCCTCCCCTGCCGACAGTACCCGTCATCTTCATTGAATCGGTCTATCCACAGGTAAAAAAACCCTATTTGAGGATAATTAAAGAAAAAATTGTCGGCTGGGTACATATACCCGCTGCCGATGTACAACCGCATGGCTTCACCGGCGGCGATAAACGCATAGTGGTCTCTTAAATCAATACCGTACCCTCCGCCGCACATCGTTATTAAAATGAATAAGATAAAAGCAGCTTTAAACATCCTCTGGTTAGTCCCAATTTAAAAACACGTAAAACCTGTCGCTAAAGTTCATAAATCCCGGCAAAAGAAAAAAAATGGCCCGTTACCAGTAAATTGCAGATCAGTAAAATTGTAAAAAAATGCGGCTGCATATTGAAAAAACGTTCCGTTTTATATAAAATTCTTTATATGGTATCGCTTCAAAAAGTCGAATTGATTTTCCCACTTCCACCCTATACAGATCTGTACTTCCCTTGAGATTGAGACAACCGAATCGATCCGTATTATGAATATCTGAATTTTATAATATTTTCTGTTATCGTAAAGCCAGGAGGTTGTAATATTGGACGACATCGATAAAGACAAAGAGCAACTGACCGCCGAAGTCGCCGGACTGCGTCGGCAGGTAGAGCAATTGAAGGAATTGGGGAATCACCACATCCTGGACAGCCTGGTGGAACATGTCATCTATGAAGACATAGACATGAGGATCATCTGGCTCAACCGGGCCGCCTGCCAATCGGTGAGCATGAGCCGCGAAGAGCTGATTGGGCGCTATTGCTACGAAGTGTGGCTAAACCGTATAGATCCATGCCCGGATTGCCCGGTGATCAAAGCCATCAAAACCGGTCGCCCCCAGATGATAGAGAAACCCACTCCCGATGGGAAATACTGGTATATCCGGGGAAATCCTGTTCGCAATAAAAAGGGAGAGATCGTCGGTGCCGTCGAAGTCACCCTGGATATCAGCAAACGGAAAAGCATCGAAGAGGCCCTTCAGGAAAGCGAAGAGAAATACCGTCATTTGATTCAACATTCCAACGATGCCATTTATCTGCTCTTTAACCGAAAGTTTGAGTTTATTAACGATAAATTCCAGGAGATGTTCGGTGTCACCCTCAAGGAGGTCAACCAACCGAAATTCGATTTCATTCAATTGGTGGCCCCTAAAAGTAGACCCCTCATTGAAGAGCGTATCATACGGGTCGCCCAGGGGGAAACATTGGAGCCCAAATACGAATTCACCGCCCTCTCGGAAGACGGAAATGAGATAGAAGTGGAAACGTCGGTTTCATACGTTAATTACAAGAATGAAATCGCCACTCAAGGAATCATCCGGGATATCACTGCCCGCAAGCGTCTCGAAGAGCAACTTCGCCAGAGTCAAAAGATCGAAGGTATCGGCAGATTGGCCGGAGGTATCGCCCATGACTTCAATAATCTACTCACCTCGATTATCGGTTACGCCGAAATGGGCCAACGGAAATTGCCGCCCGACAGCCCCATTCATAAAAACCTCAAACACATATTAAAAACCTCCAATCATGCCTCTTCCCTCATCCAACAATTGCTGGCCTTTAGCCGCAAGGCCATGGTGCAGCCAAGGGTCCTCGATTTAAATCGGGTAATCAATAATTTCAAAAACATACTGGAACGTATACTGGGAGAAGACATCGCCTTTAAATTTTTCCTGGATAAAAAACTCGGTAATGTGAAGGCCGACCCCGGGCAAATTGAACAGATTATCATGAATCTGGCAGTGAATTCCCGGGATGCCTTGCCCCAAGGGGGAAACCTGATTATCGAGACTGCCAACATGGATCTGGATGAGAAATATGCCCGGCTGTACACCTATGTAAAACCGGGCCGATATGTTCTCCTTTCAGTCAGCGATACCGGCTGCGGCATGGATGAGGAGACCCTCTCTCACATTTTCGAACCCTTTTTCACCACCAAGGAGAAGGGAGTAGGCACCGGCCTGGGGCTTTCCACCGTGTATGGCATTACCAAACAGAGCGGTGGCCACATCAATGTTTACAGTGAATTGGAAAAAGGCACCACCGTAAAGATCTATCTCCCCCGGATCGATGAGCCGGCGGAAGCCCCCCCCGGACAGATCGGCTCGACTCAAATGGTAACCGGGAAGGAGACAATCCTTGTGGTTGAAGACGAGGAAAGTGTGCGTGAGATAGCCATAGAGATCCTGTCGGCATGTGGATACACGGTCATAACCGCCGGATGTGGAGCAGATGCACTCTCCCTCTGGGATAAGCATACCGAAAAAATCGATCTGCTCCTCACCGATGTGGTCCTGCCCGGAATGAGCGGGCGCGATATCGCCGAGCAATTAGCGGCTTCAGATCCCGGACTAAAGGTACTCTATATGTCGGGATATACGGTAAACGTCATCTCCCACTACGGCGTGGTGGATAAAAACATTGCCTTCATCCAGAAGCCCTTTACCCCGGCGAAACTGGCCCGAAAGATCAGAGAAGTCCTGGATTTATAGATTCTCCCGCTTTTCACTGGCAGATCTGCATCTAATCCGGAAATTCGGCAAGAGTGGCGAAGGGCCGGGAATATGCCTGTATCAGTCCCAATTCAGGTTTCTGGAATTGGAAGAAAAGGTGCCATTCCTCAAGTTCCCAGGTTCCCATATATAAACATTAATGCTGCCCCTTTTTTGGCAATGTCGGGGTATTTCTGGCAGCGCCGGGGTTTTTATCCCGATGTTTCGAGTTTTTTGGCAAAAACGGGCTTCTATCTTGAAACCATGCCCGGAAAAATCATCCACATACCGGAAGAAATCGTCCACATAAAGGGAAAAACCATTCCCATGACGGGCAAAACGATCCACATAAAGGACGACGCCATCCCCATGCCCGGCAAAACCGTTCCCATAAGCGAAAAAATGACCCCCATACCCGGAGAAATCAATGTAAAAGTATTTTCAAGCCGTAAAAATGTGATGTTTGAAGGGTGGGGGGGGAATTATGAAAAGATTGTCACCGGGAATTACTACTATGTGGATAAGACCATGTATTTACGGGAGATCGAGGAGGCCGGGAGCTATCTATTTTTTATCCGCCCCCGCCGCTTCGGCAAATCGTTGTTCCTCTCCATGATGGAGGGGTATTACGATGTTTATTACAAAGACCGGTTTGACGAGTTGTTCGCCCATACAGCAGTGCATCCAGACCCCACCCCGGAACAAGGGGCATATCTGGTGTTAAAATTCGATTGCTCCGGGATCGCCCCCAATATCGATGAAATCGAAAAGTCTTTTATAAACAATATTCGCAGCGCAGTACGCTCGTTCCTGCGCAAATATGATAGTTATCTCATAGATGACAAGAAAATAATTGAGAAGGATATGGAAAAAAGGTCAGCGGCTTCCGACATCTTACTCAATGTAGTCAACCTGTGCCGCGACTCCCATCAGAAGTTGTATGTGATGATCGACGAATACGACAATTTTGCCAACACCATCCTATCTACCGCCGGAAAGCATGAATATGAAAGGTTAACGCATGGAGAGGGTTTTTTCAGGGCCTTTTTCAACGTATTAAAGGCTGGCACCAGCGGCATGGAAGCACCGATCTCCCGGCTGTTTCTCACCGGCGTCTCGCCGATTACCTTGGATGACGTCACCAGCGGATTCAATATCGGCGAAAACATCTCCATCGATGCACCTTTTAACCGGATGCTGGGATTTACCGAGGATGATTTAGAGGCGATGCTGGAATATTATCAGCAGGCCGGACAGATCAAGGAAGACCCGAATTTTCTAAAAGGCATCATGAAAGAGTGGTACAACCATTATTTGTTTTCCCCGGATACGGGAATCTGCCTATACAATGCCGACATGGTGCCCTACTTCTTAAAAGAGTACTTTAAAACTGACTCTGTGCCAAAGGATTTGATCGACCGAAATGTACGGATGGATTACGAAAAACTGTGGTATCTGGTGACGACAGATCGAGGTGGTCGGAAGGAGGTCAACGGTAACTTCGGGAAGTTGATCAGCGACAATTAACAGGATAAGCTCGGTGCGTGTAAAGGTGCAAACGTTGTGGTAAAATCCATACATGAAACGAGTAAGGAAGGGGTAGGTGCCGGGGAATTTTGGCTTTCTTGAAGCGGGAGATCTTCAACCGGCAATCCACCCGGTGGTCGTGACTGGCCGACAGATCTTGCCGCCGCCACCGCCAGTGAAAACGGTCGTCCACCGCCTCCCGTTTATAGATCGGTCTTTCCGGCACACAGACCCGGTTGCTGCCCTCTTTGATGTCTTTATTGTATCTCTCCCCCGGGTGGACCAGGCGGTTTTCCCAACTGCGGGGCAGCAGCAAATCCGGGTAGGCGGCCGCCCGCTCCATGGCCAGCCAGGGGGATACCACCTCAAAGTCCAGGTGTATCTTACCCCCCCGCCGCAGCACATAGTAGAATTTCAATTCCGGCTTGATCTGTTCGGAGTGATCCATTACCCGCCGGCTCGACTCGCCGCCCATCGATTCGACCCACCTGGCCCTCACAACCCGGCTCTCCCCGGGATAGAGGATGTAATCGCCGTTGTCCCGCTCCAGGCTGCCCACAGCAGACAGGATAATGGTATAATGACCACTGATACCTTCGCTGCTGTCCGGGTTCTCCCTGTATTCGTAACGGCCGCTGACTTCGAGCCGAAGCTCCACCTGCCACCAGAGATCCTGCCGGGGGATGAGCAGAACCAGCAAGGAGGCAAAAATCCGGAATTTAGAGGCCATTCGTTATTATGGCAGATTTTAATCGCCGGATCAAATAAATTTATGGAGGAAATAATTTGAAAAAAAGGGGGAATAGTGGTATAGAATATAGAGTAAGGCGAGGGCATGAAACTGATTATCCAGGTTCCCTGTTACAACGAGGCCGACACCTTAGGGGTGACCCTGAAGAGTCTGCCCCGGCAGGTGGAGGGCTTTGACCGGGTGGAGTGGCTGGTCATCGATGACGGCAGCAGTGATAACACCGCCGAGACCGCCCGCAGCCACGGGGCGGATCACATCGTCCGTTTCCTGAAAAACCAGGGGCTGGCCCGGGCCTTTACCGCCGGTTTGGAGGCCGGCATCAAGGCCGGCGCAGACGTCATCGTCAACACCGATGCCGACAACCAGTACGATGCCCGGGATATCCCCAGACTGGTGCAGCCCATTTTATCGGGACAGGCCGACATGACGGTGGGGGTGAGGGCCATTGCCGAGATCCGGCACTTTTCCTGGCTCAAGAAAAAATTGCAAAAAATGGGCAGTTGGGTGGTGCGCCGCTTCAGCAAGACCGACATCCAGGATACCACCAGCGGGTTTCGGGCTGTGAGCCGGGATGCGGCCCTGAAATTGAACGTGTTCAACGATTATACCTACACCCTGGAGACCCTCATCCAGGGGGGACAGAAAAACATGGTCATCCAGCCGGTGCCCATCCGGGTCAATCCGGACCTGAGGCCCTCGAGACTGGTCAAGAGTATATTCTCCTATATCAAGAAGTCGGTGGCCACCATCATCCGCATCTCCATCATCTACAAACCCTTCCGTTTCTTTTTGACCATCGGCCTCAGCCTGTTCTCCCTGGGGCTCCTCATCGGCTTGCGTTTCCTCTACTTTTACTTCGGCGGTGAGGGCCAGGGGCATGTCCAGTCGTTAATCTTAGCCTCCATCCTGCTGGGTTTCGGCTTTCAGACTATTCTCATTGCCTTCATCTCGGATCTGCTGGCCACCAACCGCAAACTCATGGAGGATATCCAGTACCGGTTGAAAAAAATCGAACACCAAAAGGCTCAAGAGGGAGAACCCGCTCCCCCCCAGCCCCAGGCGTGAAACGGCCGTGAAAAAATCGCCAATCGTCGAACAGGGGGTCATCGCCGGGAATGTCTATGACAAATACGGAACCGGAAATCCCCTGGCCCGCTTCCTGATGGGACGATTCCGGCGCTCCCTGTCGGAACTGGTGGCCCTGACCGGGGCCGGGGATATCCACGAGGTGGGCTGCGGCGAGGGCCATTTAAGCATCCGACTGGTGGCACCGGGCCGGCGGCTGCGGGCCAGTGATTTTTCTGAAAAGATCATTGCCGCAGCCAGGCAAAATGCCAGGGCCCGCGGAGTGGACATCGCCTTTAAGGCGGCCAGCATCTACGACTTAGCTCCCCCGGATGATGCCGCCGAGCTGGTGGTCTGCTGCGAGGTGTTGGAACACCTAAAAGACCCCCAGCGGGCACTATCGGTGCTGGCACAGTTGGCCAACCCCTACCTGATTGTCAGCGTGCCCCGGGAACCCCTGTGGCGAATCCTCAATGCTGCCCGGGGCCGCTACCTCTGCCAACTGGGCAATACCCCCGGCCACCTCCGGCATTGGTCCAAAAAAAGATTTCTAAACTTTCTCCGGCCCCACCTAAAAATCGTCAAAGTACTGACCCCCACTCCCTGGATTATGGTTTTGGCCAGAGCGGAAAGAAGGCCCTCCCGTCAGGGGAGTTCATAGATGAAATAATACTTATCCCGGTAGACCAGCCGGAAGTGTGACAGGTATTGGTGTAATCTTTCCCTGTCAGTATCCGATAGGCGGTGGGTGGCCGATTTCTTGCCGAAGCGCTCCAGCCCCGGGGGGCAGTACAACACATGGCTGATTTCACGTTCTTGCAGCCGGGCGAGAAAATCGCCGAAACCTTCACTCCTCCTGAAATCGTCGATCAAGAGATTGCGGTCCACAAAGCTACTGGCCGTAAACTTCTTGCGCAGGTAAAAGGTTCGTTCCTCCCCCACCAGCATGAGGCGGTCATCGTCCGACAGGCGGCGATTGACAAATTCGGCGGCCCGGTAATAGGGCAGGTGATACAGATATTTTACCTCTCCGCCCTTGAACTGGCCGGTCACTTTTTTGACCAGGAAGGAGAACCCCCGGGAATATTTCTCCTCCAGATCCGCCTGCTGGATCAGGTTGACGGCCAGCAGCACCGCCAGCAAAACAGGCAGCAGCCTCTTTAGGGGCACGAACCGCTGGCCCAGGTTCTCGGCACCGTTGGCCATGGGCATGGCCAGCAGCAAAAAAGAGGTCAAAAAGTAGCGGGGGACTCTGGTGAAGAGGAGCAGCAGGACAAAGGCCGATACCGAGGAGATGATCAAAAACCTGAGCCGGGAATCCTTAGCGGAGAAAAAGACAAAGGGGATAAAAACCAGGAAGGCCACCCCCAGCACCACCGTCATGCCGAAACTGTAGGGATGAATAAAGATGTCGATGGGATACCACAGGAGCTGCCAGAGGCTGTAGTCCCCCCCCCGCTTCTGGATGAAGGCAAAGTCTGCCGACTGCTGGCCGGACCAGTAGGGATTGGGAAAGATAGCGGATAAATAGGGGTATACCGGGTTTCCGGTTAAGACGACGTTTTTTACCAGCCACGGCAGCAGGCAGGCCAGAACCAGCAGCGAGATGATCACGATCGAAAAAACTTTTTGTTTCGGATTCAGTTCCTTCACAAACAACAGGGCCAGAAAGAAACCCAACAAATAGAAGCCGAAAATATATTTACTGCCGATTGCCAGCCCCCAGAACAGGGCGCTGAGGATAAGCCATTTCGGCCGCTGCTGGTGATCCAGGTAGTAAAAAAAGAGGCGCACCCCGGCAAAGAGAAAGAGGAGGCCCAGCATATCGGGCTTGGAAGTGGCCGTTAAAAATCCCACCTGGGGGATGGTATAAAACAGCAGCAGCGGCAGCAGTGAAAAACCCCGGCTGAATTGCCGGCGGTACCAGGAGAACAGCAGCCACAGCAAGGCTAAGCCGGAAACGAAAGAGATGAGTTTTGGCAGCAGCACGGTCTTTCCCAGCAGGCTAAACATAAACACCATCTCCACATTGAGGGGCAGATTGGCAAAGAAATTGGTCGGCCAGGGCAGAAGGCCGCCGTAGGAGATATAGTAGGCAGGCACCGCCAGGTGGTAGAGCATGGAATCGTAAAAGGTAGGCGGAAACCAGACATAAAAGAAGTTGACGGCCCCAAAGGCCAGCAATACGAAGCCGAAAAAAGACCATTTAACCCGGATTTTTAGCCCCCTGAAAGCGGCAATCTCTCTAAAGAAGAGGAGAATACCCGCCATCAGCACGGCGATAAACAGATAAAGATGTAACAACCCCAGCGCCGCCGCTAGAAAGGTCACATAGGCGATGATCCCCAACCCCAGGGCCAGCCGGAAGACAATAAACTCCCCCAGACCCATGCCCCCCTTATCGGCACCCTCCCTCTTAAGCAAAAAGAACGACAGCCCAAAGGCCGCGGCCAGCAGCAAGACAA
>CBFDCR010000006.1:0-111786 GCA_965603365.1 uncultured bacterium | reverse complement strand
CCATGTTGTCTATATCGGCACCCATTTTAACTCCATGATCTTTCCCCGCAACTTTCCAAAAAAATCTATGCCATGCATATATACAAAAACTGGGAAATCCGGGAAATCCAGCTCGGTGCGTGCAAAGGTGCATGGCGCCATACGTTTTTGCCCACCGTCCCCAGTCGATCTCCACAGGCAGTCCGGCACCGATGGCTGCTGCAGCCTATAGGGGGCGCAGATTCTCCCGCCCCCTACTTCCGAAATCACAGCCTCGAGCTCCTGAATCACCCCTTCGAGCTCCGATATCGCCCCCCTTTGAAGACTCATAAGGAAAGGAAATGTCGGCTCTCCCATGTTCCCAGGAAACCCCTGTATACATCTGCCATGCTCTTAGACCCCGGCCGGTGGTCAACCTTTGCCGGATGGGATTGGTTACCCACCGGGTCTCGTCGAGGAGTTTCAGCCTGGCACATCCCCTCCTCCTGGGCTTATCCTGGCGCCACAGGTTTTTGCGCACTGATAATCATATAGAAGGTTTCGTTACCCGGAATTTTCGATTCATTAGCGCCAGGTTGGTGCGGCGAAAAGTAAAGGTAAAGTTTTGTTCCCAGCCTATCCACACCAGCCAACACCACTCTACCACTCATCACACATTCTCTCCCTGGAGGACTATCTCCTCCTTTTGGGTTTTTTTGTCTTTTTCTTTTCTAGTAGGGCCTTTTCTTTATCCGTGAGTATCCAGTGGCACCGTTCGAAGATCTCTCGATAGCCGGGGTCATCCGACTTTACCATGGCCACCAGGTCTTCTGTCCGGGATTCGTTACCATAGGCCAGATCCCGGATGCAGTGGGCAATGCGCAGAGGCGGCGCATCGATGGCGCGGGTTAAGTCGGCCAATCGGTCGAAAAGGGGGTCCTTATGGGTTTCGTAATAACCATAGATGTAAAGCCAGGCGTCGAAAAGAAGCTGGAAGGCGGCCCGATAGATTTCCGCTTCCCCGTATTTTTCCTTTTCAAAGGCCTCCTTCGTCTGTTCCCAGACCTTCTCGTCAAAATCGTTGATCCGCTCCGGCACCCTGGGCAAAAACCGCATCCGCAGGGCCTCCCACCAATGTGCCTGGGGGTTGAGATCGAAGATCACACACCACAAATCCAGGATCGGCCCATATAGATCCGGTGTAACCAGTATAACCTGCCATATATCAGTATCATCTTTATAGGCCCGCGCCCAACCGCCCGTTAAACAATACACATGATCGGCAACTTGTGACCTGCTTAAACAAAAATCTAAATAAGGCCCGGGCCCAAAACCAAAGAGAACAAGAAATATTTGTTCGTCAAAGATCCTTCTGCTGCTTACCGTTTCTCCAAGGTTTACCGTCACCGCCTGAGCAGCAGCGGCAAAAAAATTTCCAAAATAAGAATTTGTAGACAAATACTCCTGGGCGGCCCAGAAAAAATCAACTTGTTTTTTGATGGTGTTTATCCATCCCGGTTTAAATTGGTCACCCAACAGTAATTTTAATAGGACAATATCCGGTTTTGTTTCAGAAAAAAAATCCCCGCACAATTCGGCTATTAACGTTTCACTCCAATTCAGGGCATAGGCGATAAGGGTTAAGGCCGTATGGTGGCTCTCCCTGCCGGTTCCCTTCCAGAGTAAGCGAAATGTCGCCGCCATCTCCTTCTGGCCATCCTCGTCCTTTCCCATACAGGTACGCAGTATCGACAGGAGGGGACGCAACTGCTCCGTATGACCGGCCAACATGGCTGCCTGGAGCAGATAAAAATAGATGTCCTGCTTGCGCAGCCGGGCCGGTTCGATGCCGTCTAATAAGAGTCCGCCCAGCAGTTGGGGCAGCAGATTTTTCGGCTCCTGTTTGCAGCCGCTGAGGATGTTGTCGATGATCATTTCCTGGCTCTCGTCGGCTCTCAGGTTGGCAATAAGCAGGCGAATCACCTCCTGCCAGGCCGGTTCGTGGCAGTGCTCCGATATCGTCTGCCACATTTTATTGATTCCGTCCTTCTCGCTGACGGTGGCGATATGGGAGGCGGTTAAATACTCCTGGAAGGTCAGATGGACAAAACTGTATTTTCGGTCACCCACTTCGATGAGCAGTCCTGCCTTTTTTTTGACAAACTCCAGAAATTCTTCGGCCAGGTCCTCCGGTTCGCTGTCCGGTTCCCGGTACTTTTCGTTTTTCTCAATGTGCTGGCTGAGGAAATTTTTCAACTCTTCATACGGCACCACGGCCCGTTGGTACTTGCCGGTGCCGCTTATGCGGCCGTGCATCCAGTGGGCAATCGCCTCCATGCGGCGGCGGTTGCGGCGCTCTTCAGATTAAACTCTCCCTGAATATTTTCCTGGATATAATCGACCAGGGACAAATTTCGGCGGGATTTAAGTTCGTCAGCATAGCTCCGCAGGAAAATCAATACCGGCAGGCGGTCATCGTGCTTTGCCTTGTAGCGATCCTGCAGCGGCTTAGAGAGACCGGAAAGGGCCAGGAAGCGCAGCAAGGTAGACTTACCGGAACCGGGGTCCCCCAGTACCACATGCCGGGCACCGGGCTTGCGAAAGGTGAGAGGATTGGTGCGGGCGACTTGAGAGTCATGTTCGTCTGCTGCCTCCGGTACGGCAGTCAAGGGGATGTAGATGTGTTCCATGGGAACTCCCCTGCTGGCCTCCTCTTTGAGGACCGACATGCCCACAAATTCAATCTTTCGGTACAGCTCAAACAAATTTTCGTCGTATCGCCGACGGATATCCTGGATGGTCTTTTTGCGGCTCACCCCCTCGGATACCAGTTCTGGATAGTAAAACAGGCAGAGGCTGGGGGTCTCCAGGAAGAGGGAGAGGATGTTTGTATGCCCCCAGTGCTCGATCTCGAATTTTAATTTTAATTTTTTTCGTAAAGATTCAAACCAGGTGACGTCGCCGCCGCCTTTACGGGTGGAAGATTCGACAAAATCCTGGGGGGTGACCAGTATCCATTTTTTGAGCTTTAGCTTTTTTTGATTCTCGGCGGTTTTCAAAATTGAGTTTTCAATACTCTTCCTGTGCTTATCACTTAAGGGGGAAGGGTATAACTTGTACTGGTAACCGGTGGTGCCGTACTTCCTGAATATATCCCCTTCAAAGCTGTCCAGTCCCATGTAGTCACCGGCGGCATCGCTGAACACAGTTATTTTTTTCCCCTTGCTCCTGGCCTCGTGAAATAGCAGCAGATCGACAATGCGGGCAAACTCCTTGCCCCCCTCGCTCCCCTCTGGGAGTATGTCGTACAGGTTTTTCACCTCCGGCAGTCTCTTAATTACTTTTTTAGCCATTCGTCCACCTCATTCGTACACTTTTTTACTTCAACGATCCTTTTCTCCATTTTTTATGAAACTATTTTAAACCATTCCAGAACAATTTTCAAATCAAAAAAGCAAAACGGTTCCCATGACGCTGAGTAAATTATCCTGGGGTTTGGGTAAAATGTGTTTTATAGATAGTAGGGGCACAGGCCGCGCTGTTACTAAGCGTTAACCGGTGGGGAGGGATTGGAGGAGGCGGGTTTTGTTTTGGTGGGCGGTGAAGGGGAGGCGGGGGGTTGTGGGGGGGATTTCGGGGGAGATGAGGATTTGCAGGAAGTGGGGGCCTTGTTGGTTGAAGAGGGGGGGGAGGAGGCGGGTGATGTCTGGGGCTGTGTTGAGGCGGACAGTGGTGGTGTAACCGGCGGCCTGGGCCATCTCCTTGAGGGAGGTACTGGAAGAGATGGTGGGCTGGTTGCCGGTGGTGCCGTATACGCCGTTGTCCAGGACGATGTGGATCAGGTTGGCGGGCTTGTGGGCGCCGATCAAGGCCAGGTTGCCCAGGCCCATCAAGATGTTGCCGTCACCATCCAGGACCACCACCGGGATGTCGGGCTTCTGCACGGCAAAACCGGCGGCTACCGACGAGGCCAGCCCCATGGAGCCTACCAGGTAGAGGTTGCGCTCCCGGTCCCGGCAGAAGTGCGACTCCCGGCTGATGCGGCCATTGGCGTGAAACACCACCGCTTCTTCCGGCAGCCGCCCGATTATTGCGCCGATGGCTTCCAGGCGGTTCATGACAGCCCCCCTTTGGGTATCAACAGGCAGTAGGGCTGCTGTGCCTCCATCAAATACCGCTTGATCTCCTTGACCTGCCCATCGTCTACTTTATCGTTTAAGATGGAATATTTAAATTTGAAGGTCTGCAGCAGCGCCTCGGTGTGTTCGCCCATGACCTGATGCTCCTCCCAGCCGGGATCTTCGGGGCCGCGGTAGGTGACCAGCACCAGGGCGGGGATATAGTAGATCAGGTGGATGGAGGCAAAGGCTTCCAGGGAGTAGCCGAGCCCGGAATTCTGCATGTAGATCACCGGCAGCTTGCCTGCCAAAAAGGCACCGGCAGCCAGGCCCACGGCCATATCCTCCCGGAGGGCCGGCAGGTGAAAGGCGGGTTCCTTTGGCGTCAGGATGCGGATAAAGGGGGTGAGGTAGGAGCAGGGCACGCCGGTAAAGAAGTTAAAGCCGTTCTTGGCCAACAGGTTGAATAAATCTTGAGCTTGCATGGGATTTGATTATAACAGCAGTGGGGGAAAAATTGAAGGGGAAATTTTCTTTTTTTTGAGATAACCGGCCCGGTTCTTATATTTTAGGGGTAGAGGTGAAGAATGAAAGAAGTAAACGTTACAAGAGTCTTAATATTGACGCTGCTTTCGGGTTTGCTGCTAATCCCGACGGGATTGACGGCTCAGGTTAAGGTCAAACCCGTCGGCCAACTGCAGGTGCACAAAGACCTAAAACTGAAATTGCCGGATCTGAAGGTCTCCATTCGCCCCCAACTGATGCGCAGGCGAAAGCCGGATTTCCACAAATTTGCCGGCGCCATGACCGCCTATCCGGGCCAGGAACTGGGCCGCCGCATCAAAGTGGGGATTAAAAATATCGGTAACATGGCAGCCAATAATTTTTTCGTGGACCTGGTACTGTCATCGGACACCCATATCCCGGTTAAATTGGCGGCCTACTCCCCGAATTTCCAGGAAGATGTACTGCTCAAGGGGGGGCGGGAATCGGTGAGCACGCTGGCAGCCGGCGGCTTCATCTCCCTGAAGCTGAACGGCACCAATACGATTCCTTCGAATACGCCGCCGGGACTCTATTACCTGGGGGTTGTGGTGGACCCCGGCAAAAAAGTGACCGAAAAAAATGAAAACAACAACACCGCCTTTCTCAAGTTACAAATCGTGGTGCGGATTGAAAAGGTGAGCCAGACGGGGTACTGGCCGGGGGCCTCCGGCTCTGTGGAATTGAATTTACGGGGCCAGGGCTTCGGCGCGACGATAGGCAGCAAGGTTGTCCGGGTGGGGGCCCACTCCTTTGATGTCAATGACCTGGAATACTGGACCGACCAATATGCCATCATCTGTCTGCCCAACAGTTTTCCCTTTGGCGAGTATTACGACATCTACCTGATGAAGGGCGGTCAAATCATATCCAACCGGATCAAGAGACATCTAATCAAGATGGATCTGGAGGGCAGCCTGTTTACCGACGCCCAGGGCCATACCATCGATGCCCGGGCGCCGGCCGGTGCCACCATTGGCTTAGATGGGGTCTTTAGCACCAGCCAGGGAAATCGCCGGGTAAGATTCGGCAGCACCAATGCCAATGTCCTCTCCTGGGGCCTGTCCCTGATCCGGGTGGTGGTGCCCAATTTAGCGCCCGGGACCGTGGATGTGTACATCGAGCGCAATGGGCTGGCGATTTCAAACAAGGCGCCCTTCCTCATCCTGCCCAATTAGAAGAATAAAGGCGGTTGGTTTATAAACACCCGGTTTATGGTTTATAAAGAAAGTTAATGATTATCCTGCTCCGGAACCGCGCCGTTGTAAAAAAAATATTTTTTTGGGCGACGGAAACCGTTTTATAACGGGTATTCCCGGCTCTCGGTCCGGGAAGATCCAATTCTTTCTAAAACTGGCATGTTTATTGCTGTTATTTTAGTGCGTTCATCCCAATAATCGCATTTTATAAGGATAACAGAAAGAACGAAGGAAGCGACTGAGCATGAAACAGAGACGAAAAAATCAACGTTTTTACCTTGAAGACAGGTTGATCGGAGAGTTCAGGAACCACGACAAATTCGTGGTTAAAGATATCAACTTCGAGGGTTTAAAAATCGTCTCCAACTTTGCCCCCATCATCGGGGCATTGTATTTACTGTTTTTAAAGGATAATCAGCGTGTCCAGGAAATCGAGGTACAGGTATTGGAGGCCCAGTTGACCGAGTTTACCACCGACAATGGTGACATTTTCCCGGCCGGCGCCTTGTTTTCCATCCGCGGCAAAATAGAAAACCTGGATGATGAACAACGGAAATTCATCGTCAGGTTACTGGAAAATCATTTCAGTCACCTGCAGCCACATCCGCAAGAAGGGCTATCTCCATCCGGTGGCGATGACAGGGGAAAATATAGAAAAACCGAAGCCGCTGCATATCAGGCTGGATCATTCATGAGTGTTTTTTAACATGTTATGGGTTGGTGGTTTGATGTTTCGACGGTTTCAAAGTTTTAAGGTTCCCAGGTTTCAAGGGCTAAACGGAGGACCGAGCAAGGTGGTTTACAGATCGGGATATGAAAGGGGAAGAGAGGCAAGTTAATTCCTGACCCAACCCCGGGGCATACGCGGCACCCAGTATGCCCCGGGGTTGGCTTTTTTTAACTAAAATTGATGCGGCCGATTTTGTCCCGGAGGGACGACAGGAAATCCGTTATGGGCCGGTTTTGCAGGGCGGGATCATCCAACATGTCGGCGGCATCCTGGCGGGCCCATTCGAAGACCTCGTGGTCCCGCCGGACATCGCCGATCTTGAAATCCAGGTAACCGGATTGGCGAAAGCCCGGTATAATACCGCCCCCCCGCATCTTGAGATCCATCTCGGCGATCTTAAATCCATCACCGGTGGCGGCAATGGTTTTTAACCGCTGCTTGCCGCTGTCGGTGACCTTGGGGGAGGGCAGCAGGTAACAGAAAGAGGGGGCTTCTCCCCGGCCGACCCGGCCCCGCAGTTGGTGGAGCTGGGAGAGGCCGTAGCGGTCGCCGTTCTCGATCACCATGATGGTGGCGTCCTTGACGTCGATACCCACCTCCACCACGGTGGTGGCGATCAATACCCGGATCTCCCCTGAGGCGAAACGGGCCAGCAGCCGGTCTTTTTCGGCGGCAGTGGCTTTACCGGAGACGATGCCCACCGGCAGCGGTTCAAACAGTTCTAAAAAGTACTCCCCATCCGCCTCGATGGAACGGAGCCGGGGGAAAAACTCGGATCTCTCGATCAGGGGCAGGATGATGTAGGCCTTCTGGCCAGCGGCGACCCGGGCCTTCAGCCAGTCGTAGAAGGTGTCCCGCCGGTCCAGGGGGATAATTTTGGTCTTGATGGGTTTGCGGCCGGCCGGCTTTTGCCGGATCAGGGAAACCGACAGGTCGTTGTAGATAGACAGCAGCAGGGTGCGGGGAATGGGGGTGGCGGTGGTGACCAGCAGATCCACCGCCCTGCCTTTGTAGTACAGGGCCGCCCGCTGGGAGACGCCGAAGCGGTGCTGCTCGTCGATCACGATCATGGCCAGGTGTTTGAATTCGATATCTTCCTCCAGTAGGGCATGGGTGCCGAAGATGACCTGGATATCGCCGTTCTTCAACCGCCGGCGGATGGCCGCCTTTCTCTTCGGGGGGGTGGAACCGGTCAGCAGGTCGATCTCTTCGGGTTTAAAAAAACCACCGGCGCTGTGGACGTGTTGATTGGCCAGTATTTCGGTGGGCACTAAGAAAGCGCCCTGAAACCCGCTCTCCCGGGCCAGGAGCATCGCCAGCAGGGCAATGACCGTCTTGCCGCTGCCCACGTCCCCCTGCAGCAGCCGCTGCATGGTATAGCCGCTCTTCAGATCATTCACGATGTCGGTAAAGGCTTGCTCCTGGTGGTCGGTCAGCCCAAAGGGGAGGTGTGCCCTGACACGCTCCAGGGTTTGACTGTCGATGGGATAGGCGTGGAGCCGGTGGACCCTCCTGAAATGCCGCCGCAGGGTTTGCAGTTCCAGTTGAAAGAAGAGGAATTCACTGTAGATAAATCGTTTCTTCAGCCGGTCGATGGCGGTCTCATCGCAGGCCGGGGGCAGATGGATGTTTTGCAGGGCCGCGGCAATCCCGGGAAAGGCGTGCCTGGCCAATATCGGCGCCGGCAGCGGTTCATAAGGGTCGGCGAAATCGTCGAATATGGCGGCCACCAGCTTACGTATGGTGCCGGATTTAAGGGTTGAGATTCCCGGGTATACGGGCATCACCTTCCTCTCTTCTATATCCGTAAATATCCGGGGATTGACGGCCTGCAGGATACCGTCCCGGCTGTCGATCTTGCCGAAAAAATAGACCTGCCGGTTCTCCTTAAAAAAATCGTATAAATAGGGGCGGTTGAAAAAGACCAGCATCACGTCCTGACCGGCCAATCCGGTCTTAACCCGCAGGATCGACAGCCGCTTCTTATAGTTCCGGGACAGGCGAAAGTTGACGATGTCCACCCGGTATAACTTCTCTTCTTCCCCTATGGCGTGGTCGATTTTGCCGAAGTCGATATAGTAGACGGGGAAGTGGAGCAGGAGGTCAAACACGGTTCGTATGCCCTGCCGGGCCAGTACCTGGGCGGTTCGCTTGCCCACACCCTTGATTTGTTCGACCGGGGAGTCCAGTTTTAACGGCACATGAATATTAATAGAACAGGGTTATTTTCTTGTAGTCGACCAACACTTTCTTTAAGCCCGGCATCAGGTTGAACCAATCGAAAATCGATTTCTGGATCTTGAAACCCGATTGGCCGGCCGAAAAGGCCTCGTCCAGTATCTCCGGGGAGAAGCCGGTGCCGTTGATCCGAATATCCTCGAACATGTAGCGCACCCGGTAATTGTCGCACTCCACCGTGCCGCCGAACTCCAGCTCGAAATCCTTCAAAAAACCGGGTACCCTCTCGTACTTTTCGCCCGTCAATTTGACCGTCAGGGAACCGGAGACCCAATTGTTCTTGTCCAGCTTCATCTTGATGGTCTTGACTTCCGGGGCGTACTTTTTCAGGTAGATGAGGTTCAAATAGGAATTCAGTTCATCCTGGCTGAAGGTCACTTTCTTCAAGAATGGGTACTTCTTGTGCTCTTTGGCGACCCGTCTTAAAAAGTCATCGATCTTTTTGGCCTGCTGGGCCGAAAACTCGGCGCCGAAGCAGGAGAAAGCGAATAAAATCAACACCCATATCCAGATTTTTTTGTTCATGGTTCCCTCATTATAACTTTTCTGCCCGCTATTTTCAACCGGTTCTCGAAAAACAGGCGCACCGCCCGGGGATAGAGCCGGTGTTCGTGGGCCAATATCCGCCGGCCAAGCGACTCTTCATCGTCGTCGTGTCGGACGTCCACGCAGGTTTGCAGGATAATGGGACCGGTATCCACCCCGGCATCCACGAAGTGCACCGTGCAGCCGCTCACCTTCACCCCGTGCTCCACCGCCTGTTTCTGGGCATGGAGACCGGGAAATGAGGGCAGTAGGGCCGGATGGATATTCATGATCCGCCCGGGGAAAGCCGCCAGCAAATCGGGTCCCACGATGCGCATGTAACCGGCTAAGCAGATCAACTCCACTTCCTCTTCCCTCAATATTTCCACCAGGCGTTTCTCATAGTCGCGCTTAGAGGGAAACGATTTGGGTGCGATGTGCAGCGCCTTTAAACCAAAATCCCCGGCCTTTGCCAGTCCCGGGGCCTTGCCCTTGTCGCTGATAACCACCACGATCCGGTAGTTGGCATCCGGGGCCAGAGAGGCCCGGTAAATGGCCTCGAAGTTTGACCCCCGGCCGGATAAAAATACAGCGACTCTTCCCTTCTGGTTCATGATCACTTATTAAGGTAACCTGCCGAAGGGGGGACTCGAACCCCCACAGGATTGCTCCCACAAGTACCTGAAACTTGCGTGTCTACCAATTCCACCACTTCGGCATCAGGTCTCACAGCCTATCTTATAATCCATATCGCCCCATTTGTCAAGAGCCGGGGCCTTTTTCATCGGGAATATCTTTGGCCGCGGTCTCTACCAGGTCCCGATTCTCCAGCTTGAACTCCTGTAAGAACGTCAGCACCTTGTAGCGCAGCAGGGGGATGCGCTCCATCAGGGCCAGCAGTTCTTTGACATCGTCCATCACGGCTTCCAGTTCCGGCACCTTCTCCGGCTCCGCCTTCTGCCGGTAAAACATCGGCCCCTTGCCGCAGACCAGCCAGTCCACCGAGACATTGAAGCGGTCGGCCAGCATCGACAGCACCTGGGGCCCCGGGTAGGCTTCGCCCCGTTCGTAGCGGTTATAAGTGGTGCGCCCGATACCGAAGAGGCGGGCCATCTCGTCCTGCGACAGCTTCAACTCTCCGCGCAGCGTCTTGATACGCTGCCCGATCTCCTTTACAATTTCCTGCCTGTATGTCGCCATAACAACTCCTATGACCTATAATACGCATCCCTCCCCCCCAGAGTTTCACCCTTTGCTCCCTTTTCCCCCAAAAACACCCACAAAACGCACTCCCCATACCCTAAATGCGTCCCCAACGACGCATCCACGCACCCAAATGACGCATCCACGTTTAAGTAAGACGCATCCGTATTTGCGGGAGACGCATCCACGTTTACGGGAGACGCATCCGTATTTGGAAAAGACGCATCCAGGTTTACGGCAGACGCATCCGTATTTGGAAAAGACGCATCCACGTTTACGGCAGACGCATCCACGTCTACAATTGACGCATTTATGCACCAAAATGACGCATCTGCGCACCAATTTGACACAATCGCGCCCCGACAAGAAAAAGAGACAGGCAAAATTCGCGGCAAAAGTCCATTTATATTATGTCCTGGACAGCCTGGACAAGGGCTTCAGGTTGCACAAAGTCACAGTAGTCTTGCACCGTGCAAATTTTCCACTCGGGGAAAGCCGACTTTTTTACCTGGGGTGGTAAAATAGTCTTGACTTTTTTACCATGGCTGGTAAAATAGTCGCATGATTAAGAGACATCTTGAGGACGTTTGTTTCGACGACCTTTTTGGCAGACAGATGCGCTTTATTTCCGGCCCCAGGCAAGTAGGCAAGACAACACTGGCCAAACACTTTTTGGCAGGTAAAGGGTGGGGAAAACTCTATTTTAACTGGGATTTGCGGGAGACGCGTGATAGGTATAGAGAAGATCCCTATTTCTTTGAAACCGCCATGCACGACTCAAAGGGAAGAGAAGGAAAGCTCCCCTGGACCTGCCACGATGAAGTTCATAAGATGCCCAAATGGAAAAACATCCTGAAAGATTATTTCGATAAATTCGAGAATGACTGCCGCTTTATCATCACCGGCAGCGCCCGGCTGGACTGGTTCAAGAAATCCGGTGACTCTCTGGCGGGGCGCTATTTCATATTCAAGCTTTTCCCCCTCTCTCTTTCCGAAATTGTCAGGACAAATATCCCGGACCCCACCGAAGGCGAAGCGGCGGAAGCGTACATCGAAAGAAAGATAGGGCAGCCGCAGTATCACCAGGAGGCCATGGAGCAGTTGATCAACTACAGCGGCTTTCCTGAGCCGTTTACCAGAGCCAATCCCCGGTTTCACCGACGCTGGAAGCAAGACTATGTGGATCGGCTGGTCAAAGAGGACATCCGGGATCTAACTCAGATCATCGAAACGGAGAGGATTGCCAACATGATTCAACTGCTGCCCGAAAGGGTGGGATCTCCCCTATCCCTGAACTCCATGAAGGAAGATTTAGGTGTGAGTTACAACGCTGTCAAGAGTTCCGTGTCTGCGCTGAGGCTGATCTATGCGATCTTCCTGGTTCCCCCCTACAGCCAGAGGATTTCCCGGGCAATCAAGAAAGAGAAAAAATGCTATTTTTACGACTGGAGCCGGTGCAGCGATCTGGCCAGACGGTTTGAAAACTATGTGGCGGTGGAACTTAAAATCATGGTGGAACTGTGGAACGATAAAGGGATTGGGGAATTTGATCTCTTTTATGTGCGCACCAAGGACAACAAGGAGAGCGATTTTCTGATTACTGCCAACCAGATCCCCTGGTGTTTGTTTGAAGTTAAAACCAGGGACGGTTCTATAGCGCCCCATCACTTTAAACATTCACAGACGCTGGGCAATATTCCGGTGGTTCAGCTCACCCACCAGAACGACATCCTGAAAAAAAAAGACGGTCTATTTTACCGGATCTCCGCCAGCCGCTTCTTTTCATAAAAAAAGTTTGGCCGCTGGAAAGTCAGCTCGGTGCGTAAAATTTTGATGAAGAAAAATAGGGACAGAGAAAGGGACAGACAAGATTCGGGGCATGTTGACAGCGGGGAAAATTAGGGTTATATTTGTGGTGGAGAATAAAGATGAACGAAGACAGGCTTTTGGAGCGAATCACCTTTAACCCGGCCATCTTTAACGGTAAACCCATCATCCGGGGGAAGCGCATTGCGGTGGAACACATACTGGGGATGATGGCTGCCGGTTCTACCAGGGAGGAAATCTTGGCAGGCTATCCCTTCTTAGAAGACGAAGACATCAAAGCCTGCCTGACCTTCGCCCACAAAATCGTATCCCACGACCGATTCGAACCCGCCCTAACAAACCCCTCCCAAGGACAAAATTCAGGTATCAGGCGAAGTGAATCGGTTCCAACGATTTGTTAGAGAGCAATAGTTGCGTTCCACGCAACGCCTCTATTAATTTTTCGTAACCATCAGGCTCAAATAAATCCACCCATTGACGGCCTGCAAGTCTTTCTTCAATAACACACTCTTCGAGTCGAACAGGTATAAGGTATATTTTACCCTCCGGCATCGTATCAAGAACTTCAAGTGCATGCTTTATTTCAGTGTGACCAAACGTAGGATTCTGGAAATGGGACGAAATGCAAGCGACAAAAAAATCTGATGATTTGATGGCGCGATTAATCTCAAACCGCCAATCTTGCCCTCCAACCAGCTTCTTTTTGTCCATCCAGGGATCAAAACCATCCTTTGAAAGACGCTCATAGATTTTATACACTCTTTCACGATCAGGTCCAGCGTAACATAAAAAGACCCGGGGCTTCTTGCCCGACTCTGGAACTTCAGGCCAGGTAATGGTTGCCGCACCCAGCTTAAAAGCGTCACAGATTTTGAACAGTGCATCGCCCAGGGGATTCCGTTCCACGATCCTGGTGCAAGATTCACAGAATAAATAGCCTGCACTGATTTTACGATTAATGTTTGGAGTATAATTATTGAAATCCAGCAGACAGCCACAATCTTCATGTGGCCCCATTTCAAGAAATGATCCAGCTATGCAGCACACTATGAGGTGATAGCAGGCGTGCCGCTGTATAAGGTATGTCGGATCAACGGGAAGAATGTGTCTGTGAATAAATGAAGACGAAACTGTAGCCACGCGCGGCGGCGTTTCAGAAAGGCTTGAACATGCGAGAAATAAGTTGGAAAGACCTTTTAATCTATATTCGAGAGGAGCGCCGATGAAGTGTATCAATAGATCTTCATCGGAGAGGTGAAACTCGGTTTTTATTTTATGAGAATGAATAAGCGCCTGGTCTACATCTGCCGATTCTTCAATTATCGGCGGCTCCAGAGATGTGGGTGTTTTTTCTCGAACAGAGAATTTGAAAGCACTCTGCACTCCGTTTAGTAGAGCAGGGATTGGCAGTAGAAAGGCCCTTACATCGTGATTAGGAACCAGAACGATTTGATACGCCATTGAAAAATTTCTCCTAAGTCTCGTAAATACTCTTAATCAGCGGTCAAACATTATCTCTTGTTGTAATGCTGCGCATGGAAGTATTTTATCCCCACTAAAAAAAATAGTCAAGAAAAGAATCGTAAATGCTCAGTTTTCGGGCACCCTCCATTCCCTTTCCAGCCACCGACCCAATTACGGACCGATCCACATTACGGTGAGTTGTAGGTGCATTCGGGTATTGGTTGGCTATGGGGCCATACTTTGTTGATATTCCTTGAACTGTTTATAAGAAAAATTGGAAATATCGGCTCTCTCTCTGGCATGTTCGATTGTCATACTAACCAGATTTCCGTCTCTATCGAGTTCAATCAAAATATCCCGGGACAGGTCCCGGGTCTCCACTATCTCTTTATCAGTAAAATCGACAAGAACGGTATCCGTATCTTGAAAATATTTAATATCCATTACTCATCCATCTTTATCTTTTGCCTATCTATGCGCTTCCGGGTATAGAGAAAATACCTGGTATACTTCATTTTTCCTTTATTACTATGCCTCAATTGACAAAAAATGTCAATATATGTACCGAACAGAAAAAGGCCAGACAAAATTCGGGGCATTTCGCAAGAGTGATCATTTTTTTACATTTTTTGATTGCCGCTATTGACAATATGATTTTCGATACATTATAATACCTTTTTTAAAAGGAGGCAGTAACGACGAGGATAGGATTCAATAAAACTTAAATTTTTTAACGCAATAGGTAAAGGTTCAGGGGAAGGTGATGTAGGCAAAGATGAGGACTTTTCATCTACTTTTATTTAAAGGAGGAATACGGAAATGCTCGTTGGCGAACAAATTTCAAGGTTTTTAATTAGTTTTTTTAGTGAATCACCGGATGAGAAACGGAGAATGTGCAAAAATTTTGGAAGATGGTTATTTAGAGTTATCGTAAAGTATTTTGTCATTCCGTTAATAGTAGTATTGATTTTGGCAAGTATCTTGGGAATTCTTCCAGATATAGATATTGTAAAGATAAAAAAATCTCTATCTGACTCGGAGGTTCGATTTATCAGCAGTATCATACAGGCCGTGTTTATTTTTCTCGTAATCCTGATTCCTGTAAAAGAAAAGCTGTTTTTCATTGGGGACATCGAAAAAAAAGAAAGAGAAAAAAAAATTATGTCTGCTTGTGGGTATAATAATGGGGAGAAAAAGGATAAAGAGGCTGAAAAGGCTGAAGAGAAGAAAAGATGCGATGCAATGCGTATTGCCAATTCTGCTTTAAGGCAGTATAAAACAAGATGGTATCTCATATGGGTTTTTTGGCTTCTACTTTACCTGACACTTTGTCTAAAATATTGGCCAGGTGGGATAGATCTACCAAAACCTGCCTTATCTCTTCTTTTAAATCTCTTTAACAATGCATCTACTCTGATGTTTATTGTTTGTTATCTAACTCTTGCTAAAGTTACAATCACAGATGATCGAACGAAAGTTACTGAGACTCCCAACTGGATACCATGGGCAACAATTTTTCTGGTTATAACCTTTTTAGACATAGTCTCGACTGTTACTGGCTCCGCTGCCAAACCGCCGTCTTTTGATTATGGAATTATAGATTCTCTTCAGGGAATATTGGGAGTAGGTTGGCCTCTCTTCTATGCACCTTTTAAAATTGGACTGCTAATTTATCCAGGTCCCCCAGACATAAATTTCATAAACATGATAGGTGGATTGGGAGCGGGCGTAGTAATGGCTATGTTCGTAGGTCGTTTCGACAGTAAATTTATCAATGCCCCTCTATTACTCTTGATTTCATTATACGGTTACGCGGTCCTTCAGGCCCTATTTTTTCTCCTGCCCGGAGAACGACTATCCATATTCATCATCAATGCCGCTTTCATCTTCAAAATTTTGCTTTTTCTGTTTATGTGCTGGCTCTTTAAATCGGGTAAGCTTCTATTTTATTTCGTTAGAATACGTCGATTGCACTATGAAATTGAGGGGCAGTATTATAAAGAGAAGGGCGATTGGGAAGAATTTCTGGAGCTCTTTCACGATCTCGAAGACACATCCCAAAAAGAACCCAATAACAAGGACAGCGAAAAAGGCTCAAGCGGAAGTTTAAAAGATAAATTAGCCAAACTGTTTGAAACCTTTATTCCAAGAGCGTACAGGAAAAGGGGCAGGTAAAATTCGGGATGCTTTCAGGTAATCCCTGATCTCTCTTTTGCTTGAATCGGTTTTAGACATATTGGACTTCTTTTAGGATATGGGCACCGATATGGGGTTTGAGGGCACCCCGGCTGACCAGATCGACCTTTCGGTTTAGCAATTCCGACAGGTAGAATTCCAGTTGCATGAATTTAAAAAAGCCAATGGGTTTATGAAAGGTCACCAGTATATCCACATCGCTGCCTTCGTCCTGTTCACCCTTAACAAATGAACCAAAAATCCCGATATCCTGTACAAAAAATTTCCCCCTGAGATAATCTTTATGTTGCTCGATAACGCTTCGAATCTCATCAAACTCCATCATAATTAAAATATACTGTCTTTTTACCAAAAATGCAAGCCCGCAACCAGAAAAAGGAGCAACCAAAATTCGGGCATTTAGGGCGTCTTGAGGTCTTCCAGTTGGTAGGTGTTGATGTTGCGGTGGGTGAGGTCGAAGCCGACGCCGACGAGTTTGATGTGTTTGGTGGTGGGCAGATATTTCTCGTGGTATTTCTTTTGTTTGATTTGTTCCAGGGCCTCGGCTGCAGTGCCCAGTTTGAATTCCATGATGTAAATATAATGTTCCGTCTCGATGACGGCATCGATGCGCCCCTGATTGGTCTGGACTTCCGATTGAATATTCACATCCAGCAGGGTCAGAATCAAATAAATAATGGTGTGGTAATACCGTTCCCTATCCTGGATGAATATATTGTAGGGGATCGAGGCGTATATCGATTTGATGAGGCCGAAAAAGCCCTCCAGGTCATCGGCCCGGATCTTCTCCGCCAGTTGGTAGATGATCTTGCCGATCTCACCGGAGAATTTCTCGCTGAATTCGGCCAGGATATGCTTGAGGAAGGACTCTTTGACTTCGGCGTTGGGGAAAGAGAGGTGATACATCCGGCTGGTCAGGGAGATGGTTTTGATTTTCCTGATGGTTAGATAGCCGGTCTGAAACAGCAGCGAAACCACGTTCATCCGGTCTACATCGTAGGCATCCAGCACACTCTGATCCGTCTCATAGTCGTCCAGGCTGTCCACCGGGGTCCGGTATTTTTTGATCAGCTTGATCAGGAAGGCCGGGGTTCCGCTGGTAAACCAGTAATTATCGAAGCGTTTCTCCTGGAAAAAGTTTAAGATCGAGTGGGGATTGAAGACAAAATTCCGGCCATCCCAGGAGTAGCCGTTGTACCACTCCCCGATCTTCTCTCGCAGCCGCCCCTCTTCCACCCCCCACTCTTCTGCCAGGGCCGAAATCCTGAAGCCGAAATAGCGGCTGAACTCAGTCCCGGTGTAGCCCATCATGGTGGAAAATGATTCCGAAATCGTAATATCTCTTAAGTTGTTCAACCCCGAAAACACCGATACCCGGGAAAATTTGGAAACACCGGTGATAAAGGTAAACTTGATATGGGCATCCACCCCCTTGATGGTATCGTAAAATTCCCTGAGGATGTCCCGGTTGGCGGCGGCGATGTCCGGTTGATCTATATTGTCGATAATCGGCTTGTCGTACTCATCGATGAGGATGACCACCTTTGCCTGCTGCGCCAGCTTGATGATCAACTCCTTAAACTTTTCGTTGACATAGCGGTGGGGATCGAGGGTAAGGCCGTGGGCGGCACCGATGTCGTCCAGCAGCCGCGCCAGTGTCTCTTCCAGCCGCTCGGGGGTTCTGAAATTTAAGCCCAGGAAGTCAATATGGATCACCGGATACGGCTGCCATTCGATTTTGTCGTAGATCCACAGGTCTTTGAAGAGATCTTGTTTGCCGGAAAAGATCTCTTTTAAGGTGGACACCAACAGGGACTTGCCGAATCGCCGGGGCCTGGAAATGAAATAGTATTTGCCGCTGTCGGCCAGCAGGTGATAGATATATTCGGTTTTGTCCACATAGAGGTAGTCTTCTAAAATCATATCGCTGAAAGTCTGTATGCCGATGGGCAGCTTTTTCATGAGGCTATTATACCCCCAAAGGGATGTATTGACAATGAGGTGGGCGTCGTTTTATTCATCCTCACCGACCAGATCGGGGTCGGGGGGGGTGGGTTCGAGGAGGTCCGGGTCGGGGAGGTCGGGGTCGATGAGGTCCGGTTCTACCAGGTCGGGTTCGGCCATCTGGCGGAGCTGGTGTTCGGCGTCGATGACTTCGCGGTTGATCAGGGAGATGGCCTGCCGGATGCTGGTCTTCAAGCTGTCCGAGGCCGGGGTGTCCAGCATCTCCCGCAGCACCTGGATGCTCATACGGTAGTAGCGGATTACCTCGCCCTCATCGTCGTCGATCTCGGCAATCATCTCGTGAAAGGGCCGGTCCTTCATCCAGCCCATCAGGGAATAGGAACGGTCGTAATAAAACCGCTTGCTGATGGGGGTAATGGCCCTCTGTTTCTCATAGCTGTGAATATGGCGCACAATCCGACCAATGTTCCTGCGCAGCAACTTCAACTCCCGGTCCAAAGCCGGTTTCCTGGCCCGGGGCCGCGGCTCGTATACCACCGCCAGGCAGATCACCCCCAACTGTACCGGCGATAACTCTTCCATTATGCCTGAGGCGTAAAGCTCGGCTAAGGGCAATTCGTAGCCGTACATTTTCTTGGCAAAGTGGCCCTTGACGGTTAACTGCTGGTTTTGAATGTAACCCAGTTGCTTTAACAGCTTGAACCGGGACTTCATCTGCTCCTTTTGAAGCAGGCGGCTCTTGCCTTCGGCTAAGAAGTGGTAGAAGGAGCGTTCGTACACCCATTGAAACTCTTCGCCGTAGGCCTCATAGAGATTTAAAATAGTGGCATAGGCGGCATTGAAGTGGCTGCGGATGGGCTCCATTTTACCGGCCAGGATGGTCTCCAATTCCTGGAAAGAGAGCTCCCTGGGATTGACACGGCTGTAGACAAACCCCTCCAGGTCGATGCCCCGCCGGCCCGAACGACCGGCCATCTGGTAAAAGTCCCGGGTCTTGATGGACCGGTGAAACCGGCCGTATTTTTTCTTCAGGTCATCGATAACAACCGTGCGGGCCGGCATGTTGATGCCTAAGGCAAAGGTCTCGGTGGTAAAAATGATCTTAACGTGGCGGCCGGAGAAGAGTTGTTCGATGACCTCTTTTAACATGGGATGCAGCCCGGCATGGTGATAGGCGATGCCCTGCTCCACCAGGCGGCGCAGGGTGGCGGTTCTCTGGCCGGTGGTGACGTTGAATCGTTCACACAGCCGGTCGAAGAGAGTTAAGTTCCGGGCCCGTTCTGCCGGCGTCAGGAAGTCGAACTGGCCGGCCTTCTCCGCCAGGTATTCACAGCGTTTGCGGCTGAAGCAAAAATAGATGCAGGGGATGCGGTTGGCTTTGATCAAATGGCTGATGAGAGCGATGGGCCGGTTCTGGAATTGGGGCCTCTCCTCTTGCTGGGGATGGCGGACTTTACGGCGGCCGTAACCGATCTTGCGAATAAACTGGACATCGTCGGTAATCCGGCCCTGGCATTGGAAGAAAAAGTGCAGCGGAACCGGGCGCTCCACCTCCTTGATCACCTCTATAGGGTGGGGGTAGATCTGCCGAAGCCAACCGGCAAATTCATCCACGTTGGGAATAGTGGCGGAAAGGCCCAGGATACGCATGTGGGGGGGCATTAAAATCAAGGATTCCTCCCACACCGTGCCCCGTTCGATATCGTCCAGGTAGTGAATCTCGTCAAAGATGATCCAGGAGTAGCGCATGAAGGCATCTTTGGACTCCAATATCCGGTTGCGGAAGATCTCGGTGGTCATAATCACCAGCGGCGCCGAGGGATTGATACTCACATCGCCGGTAACGATGCCCACCTGGTCGGGAAACAGTACCTGAAATTCACGAAACTTCTGGTTGGAAAGGGCCTTGATGGGTGCGGTGTAGATCACCCGTTTGCCCTCCTGAAGGCATTTCTCCATCACATATTCGGCAATCACGGTCTTGCCCGCCCCGGTGGGGGCCGAAACCAGCACGGAAGAGTCATCCTCCACCGCCCGGATAGCCTGCTTCTGAAAATCGTCTAATTCAAACGGATAGTTCAATTTGTCTGTCATCATGTCACCTGTTACCTTATAATTTACTGCCCGGTCACCAACTGGCCGCAGGCAGATTTGATCTCCTGGCCCCTGGACCAGCGCACCATCACCGTAAAACCCCGGGAACTCAAGTATTCGCCGAACGCATCCACCTGTGCCGGTGCCGGGGTGCGGAAGTCGAAACACTCGTTTTCGTTGTAGGGAATCAGGTTGATTTTGCCGCGGCTGCCCTCCAGTAAGGCCGCCAACTTCCGGGCATCCGCCATGGAATCGTTGATCCCCTTGATTAAAACATATTCAAAAGTCAGCCGGTGCTTCCGCCGGTTGTGCTTGAAATAATCCATGATTTCGGCAAGATCTTCCTTCCGGGAGATCGGCATCAGGGCCGCCCTCTGCTCCGGCCCGGAGGCATTCAGGGAGAAACTGAGTTTTAGCTTCGGGAAATCCCGCTCCAGTTGCCTGATCTTCGCCAGGATCCCGGCGGTGGAGACCGTAATGTTGCGGGGGGAGACGGCTAAGCCCCCATTGGCGGTAATGATATTGAGTGCCGCCCCTAAATTCTCGTAATTTAACAGCGGCTCGCCCATGCCCATGAAGACCAAATTTATCTTGCCCCTGTAGCCGGGGATCTGTTTTTTTAGAGCCAGCACCTGGGAGAGGATCTCGCCGCTGCCGAGGTTCCGCCGGAATCCCATGGTGCCGGTGGCGCAAAAGGCACAGCCCAGGCCGCAGCCCACCTGGGAAGAGATACAAAACGTATAATGATGCTTCTCCGGGATCAACACCGCCTCGATGGCCATTTTGTCTTTCAACTCAACCAGCAGCTTGCGGGTTCCCCCGCTGTCGGTTTCGATTCGTTTGACCTCATTCAAGGCCACATCGTAATGCCGGGCTAAGACTTCCCGGTTGCTCTTGCTGATGTTGGTCCAGGACTCGATATCCTGGTTGTTCTTGCCGTAGAGCCATTGAAACACCTGGCCCTTCACAAAGGCGTGGAAGCCCAGATCCCCAAAGTCTCTTCCCAGCTCTTCGTACGAACAATCATAAATCCATTTCGTCAATTTCGCAATTACCTTAGAGAGTCTTTTTTACCCTACCTATTATCATGTACTATTATACCACATTCTCTCCAATTTTAAGAATTCAAAAATCAGAATTCAGAACCCAGTAGATCTATATATGGAAATCGGTGGCGAATTGTGCTAAAATAAAACACCAATGTAAGAGTAGAACAGCGAATATTGAAAAGGAGATAAAGATGTGTCTGGCAATACCGGCCAAGGTTGTTGAAATAAACGGTCAGGACGCGGTGGTGGAGTTTCACAACGTGCGCCGCGACGTGCGGCTGGATCTGATCGACGACTGTCAAATAGGGGATTACGTCCTCATCCATGCCGGGTTTGTGATCAACAAACTGGATGAGCAGTCGGCCCAGGAGAGCCTCGAGTTGTGGGATGAGTTGATCGAGACCATGGATGCCAAAACTGAAGCTTAAATACAAAATCCTTATCCCCATCACACTTATCCTCATATTATTTATCACCATACTGATTATCCTCAAAGTCAGCCGGAAGCCGCTGGAATGGAGCGCCGATAATAGTTTAATCCCGGTAGCGGCACCGGCCATCCAGGATGACCGGCCAGTGGATCCGTTGGTCCAGGCCATTGATTTGAGCCTGCGCTTTTTGGAACAGCTGGAGGCGGACGAAGAGTTCATCTTTGGGGGGAAGCGTTTTTCTTCTCAACAGGTGCGGGACAGTTTGCTGGATGTCAAAGACAAATTGGCCCAATGGGGATTAACGGAAGATTTTTTTTTGTACATCCGGGACAACTACCGGTTTTACCGCAGCGCGGTTAAAGAGGTGCGCTTTACCGGCTATTTTGAGGCCCGGTTAAAGGGCTCCTTGAAACCATCGGCGGCTTACGCCTATCCATTGTATCGAAAGCCTGACGACCTGGTGCAAATCGACCTGTCGCAGTTCTACTTTTTCGACCGATTCAAAGGGCTGCCCCGCAGGATCAGGGGCAGGCTCAACACCGACAACCGGATTGTCCCCTATTACGACCGCCGGGAAATCGATTCCCACCAGGCACTGGCGGGCAGAGGCCTGGAGATGGTGTGGGTCGACGATCCCATCGATCTCTTTTTCCTGCAAATCCAGGGTTCCGGCCTGGTGCAACTGGAGAGCGGCGGCAGCCTGCGGGTCAACTATGCCGACAGCAATGGTCACCCCTACCGGGCCATCGGCCGGCTGTTGGTCGAACAGGGGGTGCTGAGCCGGGAGGATGTCTCCATGCAGAGCATTCGCCGCTACCTGGAGCAGCACTCCGAAGAGATGGCAGAGATCTTCAACTATAACCCCAGTTACGTGTTCTTCCGCCAGGTGGCAGAAGGCCCCATCGGCGCCATCGGCGTTCCCCTCACCCCCCTGCGCAGCATCGCCGTCGACCCCTACATCTTTCCCCGGGGCGTACTCTGCACCATCGACACCCAACTGCCGGTCTTTGACAAAGACAACCAGTTAACCGGCTGGCAGCCCTTCCGCGGCTTTGTGCTCAACCAGGACACCGGCGGCGTGATCCGGGGACCGGCCCGAGTAGACCTCTTCACCGGTAACGGCCCCCACAGCGAACTCATCGCCGGCCACCTCAACCAAACCGGCACCCTCCACTTCCTCATCAAAAAACAACAATAACCCGCCACCAAAAGTGATCGAGTCGATCGAGTGAACAGACAGCCCTCACAAATACAGCGTAACCTTAAACTCCTGGCATTGACACAGTTGTAATTTGTGTGTATAATGTACAAACAAAAAGACAATAGGAGATTAGATTATGGCCTTATCGGTTCAGGATAAAAAAGAGACGCAGGCAGGGCGAACAGGCCGACTGGGGCTACGGACTACACCGCAGCAGCAGTTGCTGATCCAACGGGCGGCTAAGGCGCTGAATAAAAGTGTCACCGAATTTATTCTGGACAGCGCCTGCAAAGCCGCGGAAGATACATTGATGGGTCAACGCTTTTTCTTGCTTGACGATGAGAGCTGGAAGAAATTTCAGGAAGTATTGGATCGGCCCGCCGAAGTGAATCCAAAGTTACAACAACTAATGAAGGAGAAAGCCCCCTGGGAGTAGTTCTCTCACCGCCTGTCAGTTTGTCCAGAGTCCATGAAATTAAAGATTTTGACTGCGGAAATCCTCTGTTAAATATCTGGCTGCAGCGATATGCCTGGCAGAACCAGCAGGCCAATGCCGCCCGCACCTTTGTAGTCTGTTACCACAATCGAGTGGTGGGATATTACAGCCTAACTGTGGGGGCAGTGGATCATGTGACAGCTTCTTCACGCATCAAAAAAGGGCTGGCGCGACATCCCATACCGGTTATGATTCTGGCACGACTGGCGGTAGACCGACGATACCAGGGGATGAAAATCGGAAAAAGCTTGCTGAAAGATGCCATCTTACGGACCCTCCAGGCATCTGAATATGCCGGGATTCGAGCCATTTTTGTCCATGCCAAAGACAAATCTGCCCGCAGGTTCTACGAACAATTCGGATTTGAACCTTCGCCGGTCTCCCCTTTCAAACTGATGCTGCTAATGAAAGATGCCAGAAAAACGGTAGAGACCACTCTGGGAGATAAACAAGACAAAGCGTTCTCTGCGCTCAACCGCCTGGACACTTGACCGGTTGTTATTTTTGACGTAAAATAGGGGCAAATGGGTCACATATTGCGAGATAACAGAGGAGGTTGTGGTGAAGATAGGGATTCCGAAGGAAATAGCGGTCGGCGAGACCAGGGTTGCCCTGATCCCGGCCAATGTTAAGGATTTCCTGAAATTAAACCATGAGGTCCTGGTAGAGCAGGAGGCAGGTCTGCAGGCCTCATTTGCCGATGAAGAGTACCGCCGGGCCGGGGCAGCGATCGTAAAAGAGACCGAAAAATTGTATGACGACAGCGATGTCGTCCTGAAAGTCCAGCCCCCCCGCCTCCATCCGGGCCTGAACCGGCACGAGGCGGAGCTGATCAAACGGAACGGCACCTTCATCGGCTTTTTGTCCCTGTTTCAGGATAGAGATTACCTGGAGACATTCAAGGCAAACCACATCACCTCGTTTGCCATGGAGTTCGTCCCCCGCATTACCCGGGCCCAGGGCATGGATGCCCTGAGTTCCATGGCCACCATTGCCGGTTACAAGGCGGTACTGATGGCCGCCAACCTCTTGCCCAGGCTCTTCCCCATGATGATGACCGCCGCCGGTACGATTCCACCGGCTGTGGTGATGGTACTGGGCGCCGGGGTGGCCGGTTTGCAGGCCATTGCCACTGCCAAACGGCTGGGGGCAAAGGTAGAGGCCTTCGACCCCCGGGACGCAGTCAAGGAGCAGGTCCAGAGCCTGGGGGCACAGTTCATCGAGATGGCCCAGGCCGCGGATGCCGAGACCGGCGGCGGTTATGCCCGGGAGCAGTCGCAAGACTTCCTGAGACGCGAGCAGGAGACCATCGGGGCCCGGCTGCCGAAAACCGACGTGGTGATTACCACCGCCCAGGTTTTCGGCAAAGCCTCCCCCATCCTGATCACCGAAGAGATGGTCAAACAACTAAAAAGCGGTTCGGTGATTATCGATATCGCCGCCGAACAGGGGGGCAACTGCGAGCTGACCGAAGCCGGGAAAGAGATTAAAAAGCACGGCATCACCGTGGTGGGGGCCGTTAACTTGCCGGCCGCACTGCCGGTTCACGCCAGCCAGATGTACGCCAAAAACGTCACCAACCTGTTCCGCCACCTCTTCGGCGGCGAGGGCGGCCAACCGGACTTTGACGATGAGATCGTCAAGGGGACGTGCATCACCCACCGGGGGGAACTGGTCAATGCTTTTCTCAAGGAAAGACTGAAACTCAACGACGGAGGTGAGTAATGGGCGCGACACTGATGGTTTATATTTATATCTTTGTACTGGCCATATTTATCGGCTTTGAAATCATCACCAAGGTGCCCCCCCTGCTGCACACGCCGCTGATGTCCGGCGCCAACGCCATATCCGGCATCACGATCGTGGGGGCCCTGCTGGTGGCCGGGATCGGGCTCCAGGGCGAAAACGCCCTGCTGAGCAAAATCTTAGGCACGGCAGCCCTCGTCTTTGCCACCGTCAACGTGGTGGGGGGCTTTTTGGTCACCGACCGGATGCTGGAGATGTTTAAGAAAGAGAAGAAAAAGAGAGAGGAGAAAGGGTGATGGAGATGGTGACCAATATCGCTTACCTGGCGGCGGCCTCGCTGTTCATCTTCGGTCTCAAAAAATTAAGCTCCCCCAAAACCGCCCGGCTGGGCAACCGGCTGGCCATGATGGGTATGCTGATTGCCATAGTGGTGACACTCCTGAATAGACAGATCGTGGATTTTACCTTCATCATCGCCGGCATCATCGTGGGTTCCCTGATCGGTGCCATTGCCGCCAGAAAAGTAGAGATGACGGCTATACCCCAGATGGTGGCTCTATTTAACGCCTTTGGCGGCGGTGCCTCGGCCCTGGTGGCCCTGGGCCAGTACCTGTTAAATCCCGCGGCCCCGGATGCGGTCTTCTTGGTTTCGGTAGCCATGAGTGTCCTCATCGGCAACCTGACCTTCTTCGGCAGCCTGGTGGCCTTTGCCAAACTGCAGGGCATCATGAGGGGGGCACCGCTGGTATTTAAGGGTCAGAGATTTTTCAATCTCCTGATCCTGTTGGCCATCGCGGCATTGGTGGTGTTGGTGGTGATCAAACCGGCGGCAGTTTTGCCCATGTTGATCATTTTAGCCCTGGCCGGTTTACTGGGTGTCATGGGGGTGATTCCCATCGGCGGTGCCGACATGCCGGTGGTGATATCCCTGCTCAACTCCCTCTCCGGCCTGGCCGCGGCAGCCACCGGTTTTGCCCTGTCCAGCAGTATGCTGATCATTGCCGGTTCGCTGGTGGGGGCCTCGGGCATCATATTGACCAACATCATGTGCCGGGCCATGAACCGGCCATTGGGCAACGTGTTATTCGCTGCCGTGGGCGCCCAAGGCGGGGCTGCCCCAGACAGGGGTGAAAAAAGGCGGGTCACCGGTTATTCGGCCGAAGATGCCGTCGCCCTGCTGGAGACCGCCCAATCGGTGATTATTGTGCCGGGCTACGGCCTGGCGGTGGCCCAGGCCCAGCATGTGCTTCACGAACTGGAGGAACTGCTGAAAAAGAACGGTGCTGATGTGCGCTACGCCATCCACCCGGTGGCCGGACGCATGCCGGGCCACATGAACGTGCTGCTGGCGGAAGCCAACGTCTCCTACGACCAGTTGTACGAGATGGAACAGATCAACGACGATTTCCAGCACACCGATGTGGCCCTGGTCATCGGCGCCAACGACGTGATCAACCCGGCGGCCCGGCACAAGAAAGAGAGCCCCCTCTACGGCATGCCGATCCTGAACGTGGACCAGGCAAAGGCCGTAATGATCGTGAAGCGAAGCCTGAACCCCGGTTTTGCCGGTGAGGACAACGAACTCTTCTACGAGGCTGGAACCATGATGCTGTTTGGCGACGCCAAAAAGATGGTCAGCGACATGGTACGCCTGCTGAAGGAATGAGCAAAAAGGGGAAATCAAAATGATCGAAGATAACGAGTTTTATTGGAAGTTACTGGACGCCCTCAAAGACGGGGTCTACTTCGCCAATACCCAGAGAAAAATCACCTACTGGAACAAGGCAGCCGAAGAGATTACCGGCTATCGCAGTGCCGAGGTGCTGGGGAAATTTTGCGGCGACAATATATTGATTCACATCGACGATCGGGGCAACAACCTGTGCACCGGCCCCTGTCCCCTGTCCCGGGCCATGGCGGAGGGCAAATCCTGTGAGGCTGCCGTATACCTGCACCACAAAAAGGGACACCGGGTGCCGGTCTATGTCCGCGTGAGTCCCATCCGCGGCGCCGGGGGAAAAATCATCGGGGCAGTGGAGACATTCAGCGATTATTCGGCGGGGGAGCAATTCTTACAGCGCACAGGGAATCTCAAAGAGAGGCAATTGCTCGACCCCGTCAGCGAAATCCCCAACCGCCGATATATCGAGATGAAGCTGCAGACCAGCCTGGGGGAGTTGCAGGCCTACGATTGGCCCTTCGGCCTGGTGTACCTCCGGCTGGAGGGGTTAAGCCATTTGAAAACCGGCGGCAAAGAGGCGGTTTACGACGGCGCCTTGAAGATCATCGGCCGCACCCTGATGAACAATATCACCCCCTTCGATCTGGTGGGCCGCTGGCAAGAAGATGATTTTGTCGCCCTCATCCACAACGTAAATACCGATAAGTTGAGAGAAGCCGCCGACCTCTACCGCATCCTGCTGGAAAAGACGGACTTTACCTGCCTCGGTGAAGATATCCGCCTCTCGGTCTCCGTCGCCTCGGAGCCGGCCAACAAAGAAGACGACGCCGCCAGCCTGATCGACCGGGCTCGCCGCCAATCGGCAGGGGGGATCTCCAGGTGAATCAAAATACGCCGGGGATGGTCTCGCCGCAGTACTTGCAGCGGTTGCCCTTCAGGCCCACCAGGTCGGTGGCATAGGCCACCCGTTCGATCAACAATTTCCGGCAGTGGGGACAGTAGGTGTTGGCCGCCTCGGTGAGGATGTTGCCGATATAGACAAATTTCAGGCCGCTCTCCAGGGCAATCTTGCGGGCCCGATTGAGGGTGGACGGCGGCGTGGGGGGAATATTTTTTAACATGAAGGTGGGGTAATAGCGGGAAAAGTGGAGGGGCACATCGGGGCCCAGCTCGCTCACAATCCACTTTGTCATCTTCTCGATCTCCGCCCGGCTGTCGTTGAGGGTGGGGATAATCAATACCACAATCTCAAACCAGATGCCTTCATCCTTCAACACCTCCAGGATATCCAGTACCGGCTTGAGGGTGCCGCTGCACATCTCTTTATAGAATTTATCCGTAAAGGCCTTCAAATCGATCTTCACTGCCCCTAAGTAGCGGCACAACTCCCGCATCGGTTTTTCCTGGATATAACCGTTGGAGATCATCACGTTGGGAATCCCCTTTTGTTTGCCCTCTATGGCGCAAGCCAGCATGTATTCGTAAAATACCACCGGCTCGGTGTAGGTATGGGCCACGGTCTTGCAGTTGTACCGCCGGGCCGCTTGAATCACCAGTTCCGGCGGCAGCTCGAAGGATTTAATCTGTTCCGGCCTCTTCTGGGAGATCTCCCAGTTCTGGCAGAAGCGGCAGACAAAGTTGCAGCCGGCAGTGGCGATGGAGAAGGCTTTGGTGGTGGGATAATAGTGAAACAGGGGCTTTTTCTCGATGGGGTCCACG
Source organism: uncultured bacterium (assembly GCA_965603365.1). GTDB lineage: Bacteria > Acidobacteriota > Aminicenantia > UBA2199 > UBA2199 > JAHELQ01. The sequence goes on along the minus strand of CBFDCR010000006.1, from coordinate 83,403 downwards.
TGGGCGGAGCAGGGATTGCCGTACACCAGGGTGTAGTAGGTACCGCCCCGGTTCTCCCTGACCCCGCAGGTACCCCGTTCCAGGTCCGCCACCCGGCACTCGTGGGGACACAATTTACAGCGGATCTTCTTTTCCCCCAGTTTCTCATAGTAGCTGGCCTCCGCCACTCCCGGCTCGAGCTTCGGGGCCGCCGGGCCAGTTGGAGAGCCCCACAAACCGTACAGGCAGACCGAGCCGACGCCCGCCGCACTCTTAAAAAATTGCCGGCGGTTCATTTTATCTATACTATCTTGTTTCATGTCACATCTCGATTAATTTTATTTGTTTCATATCCGCCTTACCCAATCCCAAGCCGGCGGCGGTCCGGATATAGGTGGGTTTGCGGCCGGAATCCTCTAAAGATTTCAGGCCGATCTCCCCTCTCTGTTTCTCGATGATCTGCCAGCCCACGAAATCCAGGGCCACCGGATCAGTGCTGACCAACAGGCCGCCGTACTCCCGGGCATACCGGGGATAAAAGGCCGGGCCGTTGTGCACCTGGATGCGGGAGGCATCGCACACCGTCAGGCGGCACTTGTTCCTGATGAAGCGGTGATTGAAGAGGTCGGCCACATAGGGGTCGCAGCAGTTGCCGTGAAACTTGTTGGGATTGTGGATGGCGCCGAAAAAATTCTTCATGCCGATGGAGACCCCGGCGATGTCGTGATCCTTCAACACCGGTACATTGATCAGGGCATCCACCCCTTCGACGATGCGGCTGAAGCAGGTGCCCACACTGCCGGAGATTTCGATAGAGTCCGAATAGCCGCCGCCGGGGAGGCTGTCGGTACCCACTATTTTGACCCCCCCCTCTGGGCTGCGGCCGGGCCGAAAACCGGCCCGTTCCAGTTCCCGTTGGCTGCGCTCCCAGACGAAGATGTTCTCCCCTCTTAAGCCGGCGTCAAGCAGGCCGGCCACGATGGCCATGACCAGGCCCCAACTGGAGGAGAGGGGTTTTCCCGGCAGGCAACTGACTTTAATGCCCACCCTCTCCCGGGCAGAAAAGAGGGCTTTCCAGGCAGTTGCTGCCGACGGCGCATCGGTGATCCTTTGCAGCGCCCCGTTCAAGGCCGCCACTGCCGACTCTTTGCCGATATCGTGATCCAGCCGCTTTAAACCCCGGGAACGGACCAGCACCACCCGGCTGTTCTGTAAAACCGCGCCCTTCAGCAGGCCCGGCAGGGCCAGGCCGACTCCGACGGCACCAACTGCCGAGGCGATTTGTTGGCCGAACCGGCGGCGGCTAATTCCCATGATCGGCCTCTTTTTCCTGGAACACCAGCGCCTGAAAGATGTAAAAATCCATGTCGCCGGACCGGTATTCCCGCAGGGGGAGACCCGCCTTCCGGCACAAACTGGCCAAAAATTGGTCCAGGTTCCAACCGGTTTCGGTGGCCACCTGGGGCAGATACACCGCCTGTTGATAACCTTTGCGGATGATGACGCCGTCGGTTCCCAGGCGTATCTTCTTGTAATCCTCGATTCTTTGCAGCGGTGTCATGACCGAAATCTCCACCTCGAGATCCTCGAACTCGCTCTTCTCCACCGGGGGGAAACGGGGGTCCCGCAGCGCGGCATTGAGGGCGTTCTTCATCACCCCTTGATAAAGCGGAACTTCCCCTACCAGGCTGCCGATACAGCCCCGCAGGCGCCCGTCTTTTTTCAGGGTGACAAACAGGCCGCAGCGCTGTTTTAAATTTTCCGTCAACGGATATTCCCGGTCAACTTCCGCCTCAAGCAGCGTTTCCCGATCTTCCAGGTACCGTTTCAGGGTATCCCGGGCCAGACGAATCAATGTCCTCTTCTCCGTGGGTGATAACTTCATGGCTCTCCCCGTCTTCTTGTTTTTTATCTTCCCGGTCTTGCCTTTTTCCGAAATAATGATGGCGGCGTAGCTGACGCTGAGGGAATAGTCGCCGTTAAAATCCCCGGACCGGTAATACGACATCAACTTCCCTTCGTGTTTTTTGGGGGGGAAGATTTTCATCAGTATGCCCACCGGCGTAAAGCCGCACATGGTGATACCGGTCTTGATCTTGTAGCGGACATACGCCTCAAAATCCAGGGTCAGGATAGGATCGATGATGCCCATATCCAGTGCCGTCAACCGTTTCTTGATGTCTTTTTTAAAGGGCATGTAGCCGAAATTCTGGCCGAAGTGGGTGAAGTCGGAACTGGCCACCACCAGCGTCTTCTCATCCACATAGCGACCGATGGCCCGGGCCGCAGCCTCAAAATCCTCTCTCTTCAAGCCGCCAAAAAGGATGGGGACAATCTTGACTTCCTTATCTTTCAACACCCGCTGCAAAAAGGGCAGTTGATTTTCCAGGGAGTGTTCGTACTGCATGATCCGGTTGTCCAGCCGAAAGAGTTTCTCCGCCGCCAGCTTGCCGGTGATCTCCCGATCCACCGTCAGCCTGCCCAGGGGGGTGGCGTTGTGGCTAAAATCGGATACACAGGCACCGTAGAAGTTGGCCCGGTGGGACACCCCCAGCAGGAGGACCCGCCGGATATCCGGGATATTTTCCAGTTGGCTGTAGGCCTGGGCGGCACAGCGGCCGGAGTAGGCGAAACCGGCGTGGGGCACCACCAGCCCCCGGATCCGGCCAGGAAAATCGACCTTTTGGGCCTGTCCGAAGAAGCCGTCCAGCATCTCATTCAACGCCGAAACAGACGGGGGATACCAGTTGCCGGTCTGTAAATAATCCCGGCACTTTTCAGCCCCCGGATGAACCATCCCCACACACACCATCAACACAACGATCGCTAATCTCATCTTAACCATTTTTCATTCTCTTACACCAATTATATTATGCAAAATTCCGGGCTGTGACAACTGGAGAAGGGGCCACTCGGAAAAAATGAAAAAAAAGGGGGGGAGATATTTTATTGTAAAATCGTTTGTGTTACAATGCCTCTCAACAGTCGATTCTTCACCACATCGAGGTTTATAATGGAGAAAGAAGAACTTGAAATAAATCAAAATGCCCTGGAACGAAGAAAGAAACGAAAGCCCTCTACCAAAAAGAATATAATCACCGTGGTCTCGGTCTACTGCAAAGGCTGTGGGCTGTGTGTGGACATCTGTCCCACCGGTACCCTGCAACTGGAGGACAATTACGAAAGCAAATTCGGCACCTCCGTAAAGGTGGATGCACCGGACTACTGCATCGGCTGCGGCATGTGCGAGCTCCGATGCCCCGATTTTGCCATCTTTGTCAATTACGACGAAAAGGGGGAGTCCAAATGAAAGAGAGAAAAGTTTACCAGGGCAACATCATCGTAGCCAATGCAGCCATCGATGCCGGCTGCGATTTCTTTGCCGGCTACCCCATTACCCCCTCATCGGAAATCGCCCACTACCTGTCCAGGGAGATGCCCAGGCTGGGCCGGGATTTTATCCAGATGGAAGACGAAATCGCCTCCTTAGGCGCCTGCATCGGTGCTTCCCTGGCGGGCCGCAAGGTGCTGACCGCCACCAGCGGACCGGGATTTTCCCTCATGCAGGAACACTTAGGTATGGCGGTGATGGCCGAGATCCCCCTGGTGATTGTCAATGTCATGCGGGGCGGTCCCTCCACCGGCCTGCCCACCAAGCCCTCTCAGGCGGATCTTTTGCAAACCCGGTGGGGCACCCACGGCGACCATCCCATCATCGCCGTCTACCCCGCCTTTGCCCGGGAAATCTACTGCCAGACCATACGGGCTTTTAACCTGTCGGAAAAATTCTGGACCCCGGTGGTGATACTGTTAGACGAAGTCATTGCCAAGGCCCACGAGGACCTCAAAATCCCGGCCAAAGAGGACATCGATATCTACAGCAGTGAGCCCCATAAGATCGAGGACTTGAACATCTACGACCGGGAGATCGGTGAGAACCCGCCCCGCGTAGACTTCTTTAAAGGTTACCCCATCCACATCGACGGCCTTGAGCACGACAAACACGGTTGGCCCACCGCCGATCCCGATATCGTACAGAGGATGCAGACCTTAAGAATGCAGAAAATTTACCACTATTTAGACGAGATCATCAAATACAAAGAGTACTACATGGAGGATGCCGACATCATGGTCTTCAGCTTCGGCGTTTCGGCCCGGGCCTCGCTGGCGGCGGTGGAGATGGCCAGGCAGGAGGGCATCAAGGCCGGCCTGTTTCAACCGTTGACCATCTGGCCCTTCCCCAAGCTGGTGTTACGGGAGCGGTTCCAACGGATCAAAAAGGTGCTGACCGTGGAGTTAAACATGGGCCAGATCCGCTACGAAATGGAGCGGGCCGCCTTCGACGACGTAGACGACCGGGCCCTACTAAGAGCCAACGGTATCCCCTTTACCCCCTATGAAGTGCTGGCGGCCATTAAGGAGTTTCAACAATGAGAGACTACGAACGGTACATCCGCTACCGGACCTTCCCCACCCCCTGGTGCCCGGGATGTGGAGACGGTATTATCTTGAAGACCATTGCCATGGCTTTTTCCGAGCTCAAAATCGATCCGGACAACATCGTAGTGGTGGCCGGAATCGGCTGTTCCGGCCGGATGCCCACCTTTTTTAACACCAACACCCTGCACACCACCCACGGCCGGGCCCTGACCTTCGCCACCGGCATCAAGCTGGCCCGGCCCGACAAATTGGTGGTGGTCATATCGGGCGACGGCGATGCCTTAGCCATCGGCGGCAACCACCTGATCCATGCCGCCAGGCGCAACATCGGCATCAAAATGATCCTGGTCAACAACGGCATCTACGGCATGACCGGCGGCCAGGTCTCTCCCCTGACGCCCCAGAAATTCCTCACCGAGACCACCCCCTACGGCAACATCGAGCCCAAATTCGACAGCGCCGAACTCCTGATCGCCGCCAAGTCCTCGTTTGTGGCCCGGGAGACGGTGAACCGCATGATACCGTTAAAAGAGGTGATCAAAAAGTCTTTCCAACACAAAGGCTTCTCCGTGGTGGAGGTCATCAGCAACTGTCACGTCAATTTAGGCCGGCGCAACAAGATGAAACACCCCGTTGACATGGACCGCTGGATCGTCAGCCGAACCGTTACAAAGGCCCAGTACGAAAAGTTGGCCCCGGCAGACCGCAACCATAAATACCCGGTGGGGGTGTTGGCGGAAGACAAAGAACGGCTCGAATATTCAGAGCTGTATTACAAGCATATCGTCCCGGCGGCTCAGGCGAAGGCGAAGGAATCGAAAAAATAGACAAGAAACGAGAGAGGAGAGGAAACACCATGAAATATTATCGAGACCGATACGAAATCCGGCTGGCAGCCGTGGGAGGCCAGGGTATTATTACTGCCGGTGCCCTGCTGGTAGATATTGCCGTGGAAAAAGAAAACAAATACGCCCTGGAAAGCCCCACCTACACCGCCACTGTCAGGGGCGGCCCCACCAAAGTCGATGTGATTGTCTCCAAACAGCACATCCTGTTTCCCCAGGCCATGGCCGTCGACTTCTTCGTGTGCACCCACCAGACACCCTATGAGTTATACAAAGACCGACTCAAAGACGATGCCACCGTGGTATTGGACACCCACCTGGTCAATGATCTGGGGGATACCGGAAACTGGAAACTGCACCAGGTCCCCATTATCTACGAGACCAAAAAAGAGCTGGGCAACGTGGTATTAACCTCGGTGGTGACCCTGTCCATGACCCAGAAGTTAACCGGGATCATCCAATACGACAACATGGTGGAGTTCGTCAAGAATTGGGCGCCCAAAGATTACCTCGACTTAAATTTAAAGGCCATTGAATTGGGCCAAAATCTGGTATAAAATATAAGATGAATTTTATCGAGGAATTAAGATGGCGGGGCATGATTCACGACATCATGCCCGGCACAGAAGAGCTGTTCAGGCAAGGGCAGACGGTGACCGCTTATGTGGGTTTTGACCCCACCGCCGACTCCCTGCACATCGGCCACCTGGTCTCCGTCATGATGCTCAAGCATCTCCAGTTAAAGGGCCACAAGCCCATTGCCCTGGTGGGCGGCGCCACCGGCATGATCGGCGACCCCTCGGGCAAATGTGAAGAGCGCAGTCTACTGGACGAAGAGGTACTGCGGCGCAACCTGGCGGGCATGAAAAAGCAACTGCGTAAATTTCTCGATTTCGATTCCCCCGCCGCCAACAGTGCCGAGATGGTCAACAACGCCGACTGGATGAAAGAGTTCGGCTTCCTGGAGTTCATCCGGGAGGTGGGCAAACACCTGAGCGTCAACTACATGATGGCCAAGGATTCGGTAAAAAAACGGCTGGAAACCGGCATCTCCTTTACCGAATTTTCCTACCAACTGGTCCAGGCCTACGACTTCTATTTCCTCTACAAGCACAAAAATTGCCGGCTGCAGATGGGCGGTTCGGACCAGTGGGGCAACATCACCTCCGGCGCCGAATTGATCCGCCGCAAGGCAGGCGCCGAAGTGTATGCCCTGACCTGCCCCTTGATTACCAAAGCCGACGGTGGGAAATTCGGCAAGACCGAGACGGGAACCGTGTGGCTGGATGGCCGCACCACCTCCCCTTACCGGTTCTACCAGTTCTGGCTGAACACAACGGATGAAGATGCCGAGAAATATATCAAGATCTTTACCCTGCTGCCCAGGGAGGAGATCGAAGATCTCATCACCCGGCACCGGCAGGCGCCGCACCAGCGGCTGCTGCAAAAGACTTTGGGCAAAGAAGTGGTCGGCATGGTGCACTCCCCGGAAGAATACGAAACCGCACAGGAGGCCTCCCAGATCCTCTTCGGCAAGGGCACGGCCGAATCGTTAAAAAAACTTTCCGAAGCCGACCTGTTAACGGTCTTCGAAGGGGTGCCCCAGCCCCGCATCGCCCGCTCAGACCTGGAAACCGGCATCCCCATCCTGGACCTCTTGGCCCTAAAGACCGACATCTTCCCCTCCAAAGGCGAGGCCCGGCGCATGATCCGGAACAACGGCCTCAGCCTCAACCAGACCAAAATCACCGACCCCGACCACACCGTCACCCCAGACGCCCTCCTCAACAACAAATTCATCCTCATCCAAAAAGGCAAAAAAAACCACTACCTCCTCCACACCGAATAGCTCCCATTTGTGAGTTCCTTTATCTCTTCAAATTATGTCGACTATTCCTTTTTCTTCATTTCTTTAAACTTCATATTGCGCCCATCTTTAGATATCTCGAGACCCAGCCACATTTTTTCATAGACTTTTCCCGTAATATTATCGGCGGTTATGATCTTTAATGACCTCAAATCTGACGAACATTGCTCATTTTCTTTCTCCTCTTTCCCCCCTTGCCTTCCATTATCACTTTTAGTTTTTATTTTTTCGCCCTCAATTAGTTCATATTCGTTTTCCCAATTGTGCTCCACCGACAAAATCAGATCCGACAGGGCATCCAGAGACATTGCCTTTTTGGTTCCGCTCGCTTGAGGCTGTAAGACATCTATAATCATTGAACTAACACCGAAACATTTGGTTAAGCGAATAAATGCCGGTATTAGAAAAGTTTCATCGTCCAGAACCGGAAATCTGGTCTTAATCTGCGAGGTAGAATTTAATAAAATCCGCTGGAATGGAATAGATTTATCAGGAATATTGTCGTTTTGCCCAACACAAAATTGTTTCATCCAATCTACCAGATCTATAAAAGTGGCGATAAATTCTTCCGGCAGCAAAAAGCCAGCATCAAAATCTAAAATAAAAAGATTTGCATGCTTACGCAAAATGTCTTTAATATCTATTTCCTGCTGTTCTATTATACACGAGCAATTTTTGTCCTTACATGCTTCTGATATCCACCAGTGAAGTCTATATTTACCTGGCGGAGGTTTTTGATTTTGCCGGGGTTCAAATTTGAAGCATTTAATCCCGTCTCCATTCTTAGCTTCATTACCATTAGTAGAAAAGTCAAGATGTTCTGGGTCTTCTACACACTGCGGTATCCTGCCTACCTCAACAGGAGATCCCATATTGAACAGTACCACATTTTCGCCCTCTCTCAGTCCCTGGAACAAATAGTTGGCTGCCAGGGCAAATTTGTGAGTCCCCCGCTCTCCTTTCAATAGTACTGTCGCATCTCCGGGAAGTGAATCTTTACCTCCGATTAAGTAAACATCCAGCTCCTCGTTCCCAAAGCATTCTAAACGGCTTTCTGATTCCCTGATAGCTGTCTGCCGCATTTGTTTTTCTGCCCGACTGATTTGCGTGTGAAGGGATAGATATATCTTGACTGCCGATCTCATGAGGCCACCTCCTCCAGTCTGATTTTGAATGGATGTGAACCGAAGACATGTCGTTGATACCGAGACTTTTTAACCTCCAGCATCTTGAATTTGTAATCCAACTTTTTGGTCCACCCCAGCTTAATCCAGATGTCCGCCAGAAATTCCACATCCTCTAACCCACGACTTATGCCTGTATTGTCATCCTCCATATCCTCCAGTATAAAAACCCCCAGTATCCCACTGGAAGAAATGAGCCGAAAGAGCTTAAAAATGTATTCTCTGGCCATGGGTTCATTGAGGAAGGAGTTTAAATTATCCACCACAATAGCGTGCAGTCTATATTGATTAAATGGATCGCCCCTGGTGGCGCTGAAGGAGGATTCAATTAATCGCGATATTTGCTTGAACCGCTGCCAGAATAGTTTCCGTTCATTCGCCTGAGACATCTCCCCTACAAATCGGGGGGATAAACGAGGAAGCAGCAAAATTCGAGTGTTTTTATACTCTTTATCTTGTTTCTCTGCCACCTCTTTACCCCTAAATAGATCTTTATACTCTCTATCTTGTTCCTCCATCACCCCGGAGGAGGAAGAATCGGGTGAATCGAAGAATTTAGATTCCAAAATTTGGATTTCAAATTTAAAGTCGCCCTTTTCGATATCATAATCTCCATCCGGGCTGCATATCTCCACTCTCTTTTGATCCCCTTCTCCATTTATCCCCAACTTCCCCATACGGTCTGCCAGGCTTTCAATTGTAAATATAGGCTGTTCCAGGCTAAAATAAGCTACTGCCCCGGCATTGGTTATGACTCGGCGGCAGCCTTTTTTCCCCTCATCTCCGGCCTCCGGATGGCATTCGAAATTACATCCCACCAGGGAAAGATTGTCAATAATATCCAGGGCCAGCGTGGATTTACCGATTCCTGGGGGCCCGGCAATTACGAGATTAATCCCCATTATTCTCGGATAATAGACGATATCCTCATTCATCTGGTTAATGCCACTTTTTTTATCGATATAAACCGCCCCGGAGAGAGGTAATTCAATTCCCCGGGGTAATAGGGTTGGACAGGGGCTGACCTCATCCAGTAAATAGGTGAGCTGTTTATTGCCGGGTCTAATAAAAAATTTCTTTACAGTTATCCGTTTACTTTTATTCTCAGGGATCAAAGAATAAGACACATCTTCTTTATTCTTCTTCTTTTTTATGAGGGATTCGATACTTTCCTGAAGTTCATCAGTGCTTCGAGTTTCAATAATGGACTCAACAAAAAATAGAAACCATGAACTGATGTATTTTTTGAAAATTTTTTCATACTTACCGGTGATATTTAATAGGGACAGCGTAATGGTCCACTCTTCATTTAATTCCTGGATTTCAATTTCGAATTTGGGGCGCTTTTTTTTATTTTTAATGATCTGTTCCAGAACAGACTCCACCAGGCCGGAAAAAAACGTTGAAAGTCGGGAAAGCCTGTGAACGATCAATTTGAGATCTTCTTTGCTCTCAAATCCCGCTTCACTTTGCAGCATTTCCCAGGAAAAATACTTCTTTTTGAAAACCCCATACTTCAATCTGAACATGGCCTCGATGATTCGGCTTACTTTAAAATAAGTAATCGCCGGTTCGACAGATAGGACAAACTCGGAGTCCCGGTTGCAATTACTCAAAACCATGTAAATGTGGCCATCCACCTCTACCAGGCAGGATTGAACCCCAATATACATCTGCCTCAACTCATGAGACCACTCATTCAGCAGCCTATTTTTTCCGATGATATCCATGGCAAAGTTTTTATATAGAAGTGTGGTGTACTGATTCTCTTTGATATTCTCTTTAAGGTCTCCTATCGGATGTACCACGATGCATCGCCCGACCAGGTCAATCCGACAACCGCCAATATTGGCGCGAAATTCTCCTTTGGATGATTTCGGCTTAGCGACTCTTTTTGACTGCGGGATACCTGAGAAATCGTTTGCCACGGCCCGATGATAGGAAGTATCCAATTCATCCCCAATCACCAGCAGGGCACACAGCCAGCTAATTCGGATTTTCCCATATTTGGCCAGATATCGATCCTGCAGGAAATCTTTGCTTTCCTTGAAATAAGTCTTAAAATTTTTGAGATGACTAACCGTTACGATCGCAATCATTCCTGCCAATTCTCTATCGAAAATTCCATACTGTGTTGGTGATTCCATAATCTGAACAGCGCTGATCAAGGGATGAGGATTGGGTTTTTGACTGATTATCGAGTTGCCATCCAATTTCAATTTTAATTTATCTTTTAATAATGATATTAATTCATCTAATTTTGCCTCATCAATTAAATACTCATCCTCTTTCAATTTGCCAATATCGTGCAGTAAAATAGCTGCAAGAAGTATAAAGATCTCGGTAGAGGTGAGATTTAGATATGGACTCCTTTCAGTTAGATTTTCAATTTCTCGAAGAATTCCCCTGATATGATTTAAACCAGTCAAGCTCCCCCCCTGATGGGGCAGGGCATCAATGTAGGGCTCGACAACCTTACAAATAGTCTCCAGATTTTCGTACAATCCTACATCTTTGCGCTCTTTCAAGATCCCAAGATACTTGCCCTCTAATACATCGATCATATTCCCCTCTCTTCCCAATTATAGTATAAAAGAACAGATTTTTCAAAACATTTTAAAAAATTCTCTTATTAGGGAAAGCTTTGGGGACATTGGGGACAGGTGAAAATTTTGGTTCCTATTCGGCTAAAGGTGCGGCTAGGGCAAAAGCCTCTCCTGGAGGCGCGATTGAGATGTTCGGAACAGCGATGGATCTGTCCGGGACAGCGATTGAGCTGCTCGAAGCAGCGATGGATCTGTTCTGGCCACCGGTGAAGCAGTTCGGAATTGCAGTAGCGCAGTTCGGAACTGCAATGGCGGAGTTCGGAATTGAAATCGGGCAGTTCAAAAGTGCGATACCGCAGTTCTGATCTGCGATCGGGCAGCTTAGAACTGCGATCGGGCTGCTCTGAACTGCGATAGAGCAGTTAAAAACTGCGTTACAGCAGCCCAGAGCTGCGATACATCAATTCTGAACTGCGATACTTCAAAAAAAAGCTGCGGCACAACAGTTCTGAACTGCGATACAGCAGTTAAAAGCTGCCATCAGGCTGCTCAGAACTGCGCTCAAGCTGCTCGGAACAGCAATTTTATCGTTGTTAGGGAAAAAACTGGGGACAGGCGAAAAATTTGGTCCCGATATCACCTCTCCCCACTGCGATTAACCAATCGTAATAAACCGGGAAAACTTCGGGGACAAAAACTTCGGCCTACCGCCATAATTATATTGACATTTTTTATCGATTGAGGCATATTAGTAAAGGAAAAATGAAGTACACCCAGTATTTTCTCTATACCCGAAACCGCAGCGATAGGCAAAAGATAAAAATGGAATGGATTCAGCGTGCCTTTAATAACCCTGTAAAAGAAGAATCTCAATCAGATGGGCGGATCAGAAGGTGGGCCAGGATATCAGAGGCAGATAATAAATATTTGAGAATTGTAATATTGGAGGATGGTGAAACCATTCACAATGCTTTTTTTGATCGTTCATTTAAAGAGGAGGATGAGTAATGGATATTAAATATTTTCAAGATACAGATACCGTTCTTGTCGATTTTACTGATAAAGAGATAGTGGAAACTCGAGAACTATCTCAGGATATTTTAATTGAACTCGATAAAGATGGAAATCTGGTTAGTATGACAATCGAACATGCCAGAGATCGTGCCGATATTGTCAATTTCTCTTATAAACAGGTCAGGGAACTTCAACAAAGTATGGCTCCATGAAAAGCTCAGGAGACAGTTGGGGAGCTTTGGGGGCATTGGGGGCAGGCAAATTTTGGTTCCCGCACCGAGCTGGCTTTGTTCGTACTCATGACGAATGGTATATTGTTTGTTCCCGGCATCGTCAAACACATGGATTTCATTGTTATTTCCTTCAACGAAGACGTGGTTATTATAAACCTGGTAAAGTGTGCCTCTCATGAATTCTTCTTTTGTCGCCATAGCCAGCCTGAGACAATCAATATGGTTCATTTGTCCGTAATGTTCTTTTCGCCAGATTTCTTTTTCTATCCTTACTCCTTTGGGTTTGGTATCTTTGAGAGCATAGAGATTAATGGCGATAAAACGGTTATGGAATTGGGTTTTTCCAATTGGATCAAGGGGACGACTTTTCCGGCGTCTGCCTGGCTGGCAAACGTAAGAAAAAAAATTAAAAATAAAATCAGCCCCTTCAATTGTTTCATTTTGCTTTCTCCTTCATTTTTTTCGGCTGAATGAAGAATGTATTATACAATGGTAAAGGCGAAGCCCGGCGCATGAGCTGATCTAAATTCCTCGTCTCTGTTTCATGACCTTGGTGACCAATATGCGGGCGATCTCGTCATAGGAATGATCCCTCAGGCTGAGATGCCCGCGGGCACTGAATTCAGACGGCATCTCAGACTCATCGGTCCGGAGCAGTAATATATAGGGTTCCTTGCTTTCCAATTGCCGGGATTGGGCAGCCTCCAATTCCAGACGCGTCCACTTCCGCTCGGTATAGGCTTGAGAAAACAGGATTAGGCAGTAGAGAGCCTGGGAGGAATAGATAGAATAGAGCTTTTGAATCAGGTTGGCCCCCCACAACTCGGCTTTGAAGTTAACATCATAAAAGACCCTCAAACCCGATTTCTCCATCGCAGCAGCCATAGCCTCCGCATGCGTCCGGTCGGGTCCGGCAAAGGAAATGGCCACATCGTATTGATATTGATCCGGATTCCTGTCTTTGTAGTCCGGATCTTTTAACAATCGTTTGGTAATGGCCAACTGCGACTCCGCGGTAGTCAGCTCTCTCACGGTTTCCATGATCTCCAGGGGCAAGTCGGCTTCCAGGATGGCCGATAATTCCCGAATGGCCTCAATCCGGGCCACCGGGTCGGAAAATTCAAGGGCCACCTTCATCGCTCTCTCATGAAGGCCCAGGCGGATAAACCCTCGCATCACCGAGAGTCTAATATCCTTAAAGAATGAATCCGCCGGGCTGACCTGGCCCATGATCTGCTCGAACCATTGGGCTTGCAAGGCAATGTCATCCAGCAAAGATATACCTTCCATAAGGGCCTGTAAAACATTTTTTCGATTCAAAGGCTCCTGGAAAAGGAGCAAGGCAGCCAGTATTTTCTCCAGGAAATCCCGTACCCATTGCCGGTCTTTCTCCTTCATAAAATCCCGGGCAAGGGAACTGACTAAGGTGACCCTGGGGCAGATCTGAAAAAGGACATCTTCGCTAAAAGGATCCTTTTCCACATATGTCTCTTCCTTTAGCTCCGATATTTTGCTTAGAAGCCCTTCATAAAGAGACGGGCGGTTGGAAAAAACAGATATAATCCCCGGCCGTCCCGTTTCGATCCGGCGATCCAGGAAGGCCAACATTTTTGATAGATGGTTGTGGACATACTTCAGGTCTTTTTCATCCAGGCTGTCTTTTGTCTGGGAGAGATCATCCAGCACCCGATCGATGATCATCAACTGGATCTCCTTCAGCCAATCGGCCTCTTGCAGTCCTTCGGAAATCGTTCCTTCTCCCATGGCAATTTCGGCAAAATTGATAAAGGCGTAGAGCCGGGCATCCCGATCATCTAATTGAGCCATCGTTTTCACGCATTGGAGATAGTAATCCCGCCAATCTGCATTGGCTGTATCCGCCAGTGCCAGGGCGATGCTGCTTCTTACCTCTAAACGCTGACCCGCTAACAAACCGGCTCTGAAGCTGTGGTCTTTTAATTTCTCCACATTTTGCAGCAATTCGTAAAAGGCATCTTTAATCCAGGGTTCCTCTCTAATATCGGAAAAAATTCCCAAAGCATTTTCGATCACGCCAGCCGTTACCTGCAGGATTACTTTGTCATCAGTAAAATCCCTGGAAAATTCTAGCAGGCGGAACAAAATATCCTTTTGCAGGACGGCATCCTCGATGTTCCTGATCCCGGCGGCCAGGCCTGCGGCGGCTTCACCGATATATTCACCGCCTTGCAATTTATTGTATTGGGAAAACAAGGCGTCGATCAGCTCCGCCATGATCCTTTTATCTTTTATTTTGGGGACGATCTCTTCACCCATGTCTTTCAGTGAGAACGATTTGTAGAGGGAGGATTCAAAATCTTTCAATAGCGAGAATGCTCCCCTCATCAGACTTATGGCCCACTCTGGCTGGGGATCGACCTTCAAAGCACTCTCCACAATCCCATGACTGCCGAAAATAGTATTAATCCGATACTCCGAATTATCCAGAGCCTGGGCAGCCTCGAGGAGTTGTCGGAAGAGCGCTTCCAGCCAGGACACAGACGAAATCCCCGATAAGCCATCGGCAATGCCGGCCAATGCTTCGCCCCGGGACTCATCGTTGGCAATTCCCAGGGCAACCGTAATGATTTGGCTGCAATAGTCAAGCGCCCATTCGGGCTTCTCGGCATCCTCCAGCACTTCCACCAGGTTACCGAGAAAATCTGCCCGAATCTCATCGGTATGAATAGAAGAGGCAAACGCAAGAAGCCCCGCCAATTTCTCGCGGGCCCAATCTTGATCACTGATCTCGACCAATGCATCGGCAATGCTGCCTACCGTGTACGCCAGCGCTTTTGCCCTGGCTTCCTCATTCTTCATCTTTGCCGCCAAACCAATCAACTGATCGAAGATCTCCGGCAGCTTCGCGTTATGTTCTTCACCCTCTACCAGGCCGGAGGCCATATTACCGATCGCCTCGGCTTTATCTTCCGGCTCCTCCATGGCGGCAATCTCGGAAAGCATCCTGGAAAAAATCTGAGTCATCGCCTCACCACTTCCCGCCTCCAGACCGGCCCGTGCCATGTCGTCAAATAGCCCGGCTTTCTCTTTTTCCAGGGAAATGGTATTTATTTTTTCCCATATCGCCGGGGTAGTAGCCTGGACCCACTGCGGGCGGCCCGATTCCTCGAGGGCATTGACAAATCCCTTCAGGAAGGTGGCCCGGGGGCTGTCCTTAAAGTGGTTGAGGGGTTTGCCGGAGAATTCAGCCGACTTGTTTAGAAGGTTTTTGAAAAGTTTAACGGCCCAGGGTGATTCGGACCAGTCTCCCAGATTTCGTACAATACCGGACAGTGCATCTACCTGGTCCTCGACTTTTTTTAAGGCAAACGCCCGCTGGACGAGATTTTCAAAAAAGGGCCGGATCCACTGTAATTCGCCGCTCTCTTTCAAATCATTAGCGATTCTAGAAAGGGCGGTTGCCTTCATATCTTGATCCTCTATACCGTCAATTATTTCCAGGCTGAATTGGTAAAGATTTTCCAGCCATACCGTCCGGGTTTTGTGGGGAAATCCCTCCACCACCCCCGGCCAGAAGGCATTGCCTACCAGGCCGATGGCCCTGTTGTTCTCTTCTTCCACCTGGGAAAGAGCTTCTAATAAAAATTTATAACCTTGCTCTGCCCAGCTTTCACCGGACCGCTCTTCTAAAACACCAGATAATGCGGAAAATCCAAAAAAATAATAATATAGCTTTTCATCCAGTTTATAATTTTTGACCACCTGGATATAACTCTTAAATGTATCAAAATCTAAATCCCCGGATAGGAAATCGACAAATTTCTTAAATCGATCCCGCTGCTCTCCCCAATACTTACCTTCAGTATCGCCAAGCACTTTCTCCAATTCTTTCCAGGCTTTTTTGTTACTCATTTTTAACCTCAATGTTTTTTAAAAAGAGATATTCTACCATATACTTGCCTTACGGTATAGAAGAGAATCCTGGTAGAGGCCTTGGTTTTAGAGGGGAAAAATTGGGGACAGTCAAAAAGAGTGCGCCTTCAACATTTCATGTTGAAACCTCAATCATTCATATTCAAACCTGAACGGTCAAGGTTGAGACCTGAAATATTCAGGTCGTGAGCTCAAATGTTCAGGTCACCAGGTGAATGGTTGAGCTCACGAGGTCAAAGTTTGAGGTCGAGGGTCAAATGCCGGGGTATTTCCGGCAGTGTCGGGGTTTTTATCCCGATGTTTCGAGTTTTTTCGCAAGGGCGGGGTTTAAACCCCGGTGGCGGGGTATTTTCGGCAGTAATGCGGTATTTCTGGCAGTGACGGGGTATTTTCGGCAATGGGCCGTGCCCAGATTTCCCAGATTTTCGTACGTGGTACGCACATTTTTTAGGAAAGCTTTGGGGACAGGCTAAATCCTGGCATCAAAAAATTATTGCCCCAATATCTGGACAAAGATCAACTGGACAAATTAGTTGAAGTATAATATTCAATCCCCTTTTATTACAATCCATACCCCAATCAAACCTGTCCGCCCTTTGTTCGGTATGCAGTCTGTTTGACGCTTACGATTATGGGGGTAATCATTTTTAGTATTCCCTTGTTTTTCTTTTTTCAGGACAATAAACAAATTAGAATAGGTAATTTTTAAACAGATCCATGAAAATTACTTACAGTAGATAGAGGAGGTAGTTAAATGCCTAAAGGTTTAAAAATAAATATTAGGATTAATTATGACGAACTGAAAAAGTTCTAAGTAGTATATTGTGATGACATGAAGATATTGCCAGTTTTCGGAGGGGAATGGTGAACAGCCGTTGACATTATAAACAATGTTGCTTTTTATTTTTCATAGAGGGTGAAGAGACAATATATAAGCTTGAGTAGCTCTTAAAGGAAACAAAAAAAAATTAAATTTAAATCTAACAAATAGGAGGTTTTATAATGAAAAAAACTATTTTAATCCAAAAAAGGCAGGAGGCAAAAAGACTGAAAGAGTTGGGTTGGGGGATTCGCAAGATCGCCCGCTACCTGATGTGTAGTACCGACAGTGTGATGCGCTGGTTAAACATGGATGAGGCGGAAATTGAAAAGGATGGCCGGGGATGGCGTAAGGGAAAAATGAAAACCCACAGTGAGGTAGAAAAGGAGCGGATTATAAAGCTCAGGGAGGATTTGGAGATGAGTAAAGGCGCTTCCATCGGTGCGGTTGCCATTAAGTCGAGATACAAACAGACGTTTGGCACAGAAATCTCCGAATGGTTTGTTTATCGTACACTAAAGGAATATGGGGAGTCAAAAAGAACGCACCGGCAAGAGGCGCCGCCTGATGACTGCGCCGCCCATCTGGATAAACAGTTGAGGGGATTGGGTGAAGTGATCATGGATGTGGATTTTGGCGGAGAAAAGTGTAAAAGCCGGTCACGGGGATCTATTCATTTTTTATCCTGCCAATATATGCCTCCCTACAATCTGGGGATACTCAGCCAGGTTTCGGAGCTATCATGCCCCGAGGTCATAAGAGTATTGAAGTCTATCCTGCGCAAGTATGTTCGGCCGGACATCGTGAAGATGAGTTATCATTCTGCCTTTGGGGCGAACCTGTCTCATCGTTGTTGTATCGGCAGGTTGACGGTATTTTTACTGAACCTGGGAATCAAGCCGCTTTATTCGTTTCCATTTGGCGGCGGGAGCCGGCTTGATTTAAAAAAATTTGAAAGTATCTTTTCGACTGGATTTCTTAATCGTCTGCACCCTGGAAACAGGCAAGAGAGGGGAATAGAAATTGCCAATTTTCATCTGGAGTATAGACAGAAATCGGCGCCGGCCTCCAAAGAGGTAGAGACTGAGAATCCTTATTTTATGGGGGCTTTTACAGATGAAGAACTGGAGAATAGGCGTATAAGCCGTTTTTTGGAGAGTGAAGTTTTTTTTTTGCGAAGGGTTGAGAAAAAAAAAACCGGAATGGGACAGCATCGGGAGTGGTGAGAATATTGGGTATGGAAATAGAATTAGATGCAGGAGTAGTAAATTTACTTACATTTTGCCGATTGAATCTAAAGAGGCGGGAGTTAGTGTTGTACCGGCTGAATACCGGGGGGAAATTGGAAATGATCGAACGGACGGAATTTTTAGTGAGAAATATTTATTACGATTGATATAATGGAAAGTCAGCCATTATAAAAATCGTTACCTTTCCCGTGCCGGCGAGAAGGTTGCCCTTATTAATGTGGGACAGCTTTGGTTGAGAATTAGAACAGTTAAATCTGGAAATTCAATCGATTTGATTTCGGAGATTAAGGCATGAATGGCCAACCGGTTTTTCGTACCGGTTGTCGGGTGTCCGAGATTCAAGCAGAAGTAGCTGGATAAAAAATGGGGCGTATTGAAAAAAAATGGCCTGAAAAATGTTTAGTAATGACAATATACCCCCTTAGAGTCTTACCTTTAAAAACAGAGTAATCCTCCTAAAAGCCTTAAAATAGTATTTTGAACGATTAAACGATCTTTCCGGGAAGGTAACGATTTTTATCATTCATGGGGGTCTGTAGTTCTGATAATGTTCTAAACTTTGGCATATTAGCCATAACCCTTTTTAGGATTGAAATAATGTCTTTCTTTTTAAAATTTTTTGAGGCACCTAGGGGCGGGAGCCTATTCGGGCTTTTAAGGAGATTCTGCCTATGAAAGATGACAACCTTTGTGACAGGGTAGTAGAGTATATTTTGATCCGCCGGGATAAAGATCTCTCGACCTTAGATGAAGTAAAGATTGCCAGACGCTTTGGGGTAAAGCGCTCTTATCTGTCCCGGAAATTCGAGGCTGAGCACAAAATGACGTTAAAAGAGTTTATCTTGAGAGAGAGATTGTACCGGGCCTTCTTCATGATTGAGAGAGGTCATACAATGTCCAGTTTAGAATTGTCGAAAAAATTAGGGTTCCCCGAGCCCAGACGGTTTGTCCGGGAATTTA
Source organism: uncultured bacterium (assembly GCA_965603365.1). Classification (GTDB taxonomy): domain Bacteria; phylum Acidobacteriota; class Aminicenantia; order UBA2199; family UBA2199; genus JAHELQ01. Next base: position 64,353 of record CBFDCR010000006.1, on the reverse strand, counting down.
AAAACCTCTTCCTGGTAGATCCCCATACGTGCATAGACTTAGAGAGAAAGCGTAATAGCCTTTAACCGGCAAAGGATTCCCCGGTGTATAAAGCCAAAAACTGTATGAATGAGAGTAAGGAGCACTTCGATTGGGAGGGCTTTTTTTCTCGGGATAGTGGAGTAAAAATTGTCGAAAAAATGGACGCAAGGGAGATGATATCCACCTTAAGAGAACAGTTGCGGGACAATAGATTTAAGATGGTCTTCAGTCTAAGTAAAGTAATGAGGAATTTATTAAGAGATGTCGATCTTAAAAAGAATTTAAAGATCCTGGAACTGGGAGCGGCAACGGGTCTGCTTACGAGGTGGTTAATCGGTCAGTACGGTGGGACAGGGGTTATGGTCGATAATTGTGAGGCATCTTATAAAGCCTTTATTGACATACAGGATAGTTCAAAAAAATATATTCGTTATCTCGTTGAGGATATTTTTACTTTGAAGCTTGACGAGCGCTTCGATGTAGTCTGCAGCTTCGGCCTGATTGAACATTTTGCCGATAAAAGGGATGTGTTGGCTGTACACAAAGAGTATGTAACCCCCGGCGGGATTATACTTATTTTTGTGCCCCTCGATACCCTCTTGAGTAGAGTCTTTTTAGAAGTACACCCGGAATTAAACCTGGGTTACCGGGAATTGTTGACGGACACGGAACTATACGAGGTGTTGATGAAGAACGGTATGGAAGTAATGAGAGTAGAGATGAGCAGCGGCTACTGCTATGACTTTGTAGGCGCCGTGTGCCGTTTGAATGAACCGGAAAATCACCTGAAGCGGAAAAGATGGAACCAGCCAGAGGAACAAAAGTAGGCCGGCAGAATTTCCAGGATATTTATGCCTTAACCCCCATGCAGGAGGGGATGCTCTCGCTCTATCTGAAGGACCCGCAAAGCGATTTGAATGTGGAGCAATTGTGCCTGCAGGTATCCGGTAAAATAGAGGTGGAGACCTTTGGCCGGGCCTGGAACCTGGTGGTCCAGGCCAATGAAGTGCTGCGAACCGTCTTTCGCTGGGAACATGTGAATAGACCGGTTCAAATTGTCCTGAAGGAACGCACCCTCAAGCCGGACTATCACGATCTTTCAAATAAAGATGAGAGCCGGAAAGCACAACTGTTACGGGAGTATAGATCCCTTGAGCGCAAAAAAAGGTTTGATCTGCATGAGGTCCCTTTCAGGGTCAGCCTGTGTAAAGTAGAGGCAGAGCGCTATGAGATGATCATCGGCCATCACCATATCCTGTTTGACGGCTGGAGTTATGGGATACTGTTAAAGGAGTTCCTGGACGCCTACGGTGAGCACTCAGCCCCGCCGGTTAAGACGCCGTTCAAAGAGTATGTCAAATGGCTGCAGGCCCGGGATACCGGGGAACAAAAAAAGAGGACAGGCCGGAAAACAAGGCAAGCAATAGAGGTCGAACATTTTGACTGTCCCTTTCCCGAGGAGATCGACGACAGGGCCCGGCGGTTTGCGGAAGCGCAAAAAATAACAGTGGCCTCCCTGCTCTATGCCGCCTGGGGGATGCTGCTGCAAAAGTATCAAGCCACGCCCGGGGTGCTTTTCGATACCACCGTATCGGGCCGGACGGCAAAATTGAAGGGAATAGAAGAGATGGTCGGTCTGTTCATCAATACCCTGCCCCTGAGGGTGCAGACCCGGCCCGGCGAAACGATAGCGGAATTGTTCCAGCGGACAAACCGGGCGCTGCCGGCAAGAGAGCAATATGAGAATACAGATGGGGTTAGTGAAGGACTCTTCGATTCCCTGGTGGTCGTCGAGAATTATCCGTTGGCCTCGAGGCTGCTCCGGAAGGGCGGCCGGTTATCCTTCGATTCGTATTCCATCAATGAATCTTCAACATACGACCTGACGGTTATCATAACGGTATTTGACGGCATCAAGGCCGGCTTTAGCTACGATGCCCGGCTGTTCGACGAAGAGACCATCGGGCGTGTATCTCGCCATTTTATTAAAATAGTCGATGAGAGCCTGGGTGCTCCCGGCACAGAGGTGGCTGCGCTTCACCTGGTGCCTGGAGAAGAGATCGAAAAGCTCCGCATCGATTTAAACAACAGGCAGCGCTCCCTGTCGGCAAAATCGGATGTTGACGTCGAGTATCTGGCCCCCCGGGATGAAGTGGAACGAAAACTGGTGGAGATCTGGTCGGAAGTCCTGCAGGTGGCCAGGGACAAGATAAGCATCGATGCCGATTTCTTCGACTTTGGCGGCCATTCCCTGACGGCCGGTCTGCTGGCAGCTAAAGTATACCAACTGTTCGCTGTAAGGCTGCCCTGGGCAGAGATGTTCAGGCGGCCTACCATACGTGAATTGGCCCAATACATAAAAAAATCTGAGAAAAATAGATATTTACCCATCAGGCCAGCCGAAAAGAGGGCGTACTATACCGTGTCGTCGGCCCAGAGAAGGTTATTTATGCTGCACCAGTTGGAGCCTGAAAGTACCGCCTATAACGGATTGTTGTCCATGCGGTTGGAAGGCAACCTTAAGCCCGGGGCGATGGAGAGCTCGCTGGGGTATTTAATCGATAGACATGAAAGCCTGCGCACCGCTTTTGTATTGTTGGCGCAGGGGCCGGTGCAGAAGATACGGGATACCGTTGATGTGAGCATTGAATATATGGAGAATCAGGCCACCCATTCACCCGAAGATCTCATCAGGAGTTTTATTCGACCCTTTGATCTAACAAAAGCGCCGTTGGTGCGAATCGGATTGATCACGGTTGGAGAAACAACAAATATGCTGATGGTAGATATGCATCATATTATCATCGACGGTATTTCCACAGACATATTGCTCAATGAATTTTTAAGCCTCTATGGGGGAGGAGAACTGCCCCCCCTGAAGATTCAATATAAAGATTTTTCAGAGTGGCAAAATGAGCGGCTGGAATCGGGAAAACTAAAGGAGCAAGAAGAATATTGGTTAAAGTATTTTTCCGGGGAACTTCCGGTTCTTAAGATGCCCACCGATTATCCCCGGGATGTGGTGCAGACTTTTGCCGGAGAAAAAATAGGGGTGACACTGGATGAAGGATTGAAGGGGAAATTACATACATTCATGAAGAGGAGCGGCACCACCTTATATATGATATTGTTGGCCGGACTCAATCTTATATTAAATAAATATACGGGCCAACAGGATATCGTCATCGGCTCGATTGTTGCCGGCAGGGATCACCCCGATTTAGAAAATATGGTGGGCCTGTTGGTGGAAACGATTGGTCTCAGGAGTTATCCGGCCGGGGATAAGACATTTACGGAGTTTTTGCAGGAAGTCAAAACCGGTACACTACAGGCGTATGAGAACCAGGGATATCCCTTTAGGGAATTGATGAACAGGGTGATCGTAAAAAAGGATTTCAGCCGCAACCCCCTGTTTGATGTCTTGCTGAATGTCCGCAAGCGAGAGCGGCTCGAGTTCGAGAGCGATGGTTTAAGATTAATTCCCTTTGAGTTTGGTCCCGGCGGTTCCCGGGTTGATTTGATGCTGGATGTCGTTGAATCGCAGGAAGGCATCAAACTGGAGACCGAGTATTGTACAACACTGTTTAAGCGGGAGACCATGCTGAGATTTGTCCGGCACTATGTGCACATTTTAGACAGGGTCGTCGATGACCCGGATGTCCCACTCTCCCGGATTAAAATGGTCGGTGACATAGGCAAGCAGAGTGGGCACAATCATGAGAGTCGTAAAGAACTCAGAGCAGATTTTAACTTTTGAATGGGAGCTACAGTGGTAAAAAAAGAGATCGACTGCCTGTTTATCGGCCACAATGAGATGAGTTTTGAGGCGTATGAGAGGACGGTCAGGAAAATGGGGGTGAACTCCGGCGCCTATCGGGATCTGAATTTAAATTTTGTTCGCTATAACAATAAACCCTGTTCGGCAGCGGAGATTTTTAACTTATTCTACTGCCGCAGCGGCGGTTCGCCGACGATTAAAGAGCCGTTAAGGCCAACGGAAGTATTTAGCCCGGCCATCGCCTATCTGGGAAGCTACCTGCAGTGCAGGGGATTGACCTTTGATTATGTGAATTCCTTCCAGTTTGAAAAGGAGGAATTGGCGGAAAAACTCTCTCGGGGAAATATACTCACTATTGTCGTTACCACAACTTTATATGTTTCCGTCTTGCCAATTCTCGAGATTATGGATTTTATTAGAAGGTACAATGCCGCGGCTAAGATCATATTGGGAGGCCCATTTGTGGCCACCCAGGCCCGGGTCCAAGAGCCCCGGGCATTGGCATTTTTGTTTGAATCTATCGGGGCCGATTTTTACGTGGTTAGCTCTCAAGGGGAAGCCACCCTGGTAAAAATAATCGGCGCCCTGAAAGATGATTTGCCCTTTGATCAAATCGACAATATTTATTATAATAGTGCTAATAAATATGTCTCGACGCCTGTTTTAAGAGAGGACAATAAATTGTCTGAAAATATGGTGGATTGGGATTTATTTCCCGGCAGAGTCGGGCGGATGGTAAATGTCAGGACGGCGATATCCTGCCCCTTTAACTGTGCCTTCTGCGGGTTCCACAAAGATGCCGGGAAGTATCAACCGGCAGAGGTGGAGGCGGTCGAACGGGAGTTGGCTCAGTTAAATCAAATGGATTCGGTGGCCTGTGTTCAATTTATCGACGACACCTTTAATGTGCCGGTCAGGCGTTTTAAGGACATTCTTAAAATGATGATAAAAAATAAATATCGATTCCGCTGGCACTCCCATTTCAGGTGTCAATATGCCGATCGCGAGACGGTTGAATTGATGAAGGAGAGCGGCTGTGAAGGGGTCTTTTTGGGCATTGAATCGGGAAATGACCGCATCCTTAAAAATATGAATAAAGCCGCTGCGGTCGAACAATATATGAACGGAATCGCCCTGCTGAAGGCGTATGAAATAGTGACGTACGGTTCGTTTATTATTGGCTTTCCAGGAGAGACCCGCCGGAGTGTGGCGGACACCATTCGCTTCATTACAGAGAGCGGGCTGGATTTTTACCGGGCCCAGTCATGGTATTGTGACCCCAACTCGCCGATCTGGCAGCAGCGAGAACAGCACAAAATCGAAGGCGAGAGTTTTGGCTGGAGTCATGCGACCATGGATTCAAAAGAGGGGGCCGACCTGGTGGATGAGATCTTTTTGTCTATCGAAGAGCCGGTCTGGATCCCCCAATACAATTTTGAATTTGATGCCCTGTTTCAGTTGCTCCACCGGGGCCTATCGTGGGCGCAAATTGTAAGGTTTATTAGAGGTTTCAATGATGGGGTAAGAGAAAAATTAAAAAATCCAGCCGCCGCAGATGTGGGTGTTGAAGTCGCCGGCCGGTTGAAGGATGCCTGCCGGTACGGTGAGCGGCGTGAATTATCCCTTGATGAGAGCCGGGATGTCCTGGCTAGGTATGAAGCGGAGTTCGATTTTTGATGATGACGATTCTTAAACAGAGAGAGTACTGGGAAAATAAACTGAGCGGAAGTATGGCCGGGACCCGGCTCTGTTTTCGAGAGGAAAAGGGTGATTGCGCCGGGGAAAATAGACAGGCCGTCGATATTTCCTTTTCGGCGTCACTCTCCGCCTCACTTCTAAAGCTTGCCAGGCAATCCGATCTCTCCCTCTATATCATTTTGCTGGCCCTGCTCAAGCTGTTGATATTCAGGTATACCGGCAGCGAAGACATTACCGTGATATCGCCGGTGTATCGGCCCCATGTATCGAATGAGACTAAAAACGATCGCGTTTTAATCCGTCAGCGGTTGAACGGGAATTACAGCTTTAGGGAGTTGATACTCCAGGTCAGGCAATCTCTCCTGGAGGCCTATGAAAACCAGGATTACCCCTTTGAGCAGTTGAACGAATACCTGGATATGTCGCCGGGCACGGGAGACCTCAATCGTGTTTCCCCGATATGGTGCCTGTTAAGAAATATCCACGGTGATGAGGGTATCGGGCAGATAGCTGATCGGCTCGTTTTTGTATTTGAGAGGGAGACGAAGCGGGTCACCGGTAAGATTTTATTCCAGCCCGGTATATACCGGGAATATGATCTCCGGCAGATTTCGACCCATTTTAGCCGGTTGTTGGACATTTTCGTCCAGGATGTAAATAAGAGTATTGCCGCTGTTTCGTTTTTATCCCCCCAAGAAATGAGGCAGTTATTGGTGGATTTTAATAATACCGGCAGTGAATACCCGGCCGATCGCTTGATATTTGAGTTGTTTGAAGCGGCGGCCGCCGGCTTTGCCGATCATATAGCGGTGGTGCGCAAGGATGGGCAGTTTTCCTACCGGCAATTGAATGGCATGTCCAACCGTTTGGCCCGGCTGCTGCGAGCCACCGGCGTAAAGGCAGGCAGTATCGCTGCCCTGAAGGTCGGTTCGTCGATTGAAATGATAGGCGGCATTTTGGCCGTATTAAAGGCCGGCGGCGGCTACCTGCCCTTAGATCCCTCATATCCCCAGAACCGAATCTCATTTATGCTGGAAGACAGCGGCGCCTCTCCCCTGTTGACAGGCGAAGAGATTGGCCGGGGTTTTTCCGTTGAAGGTGACGGGGACGGCAACCTGAAAAAAGTGAATCGTCCCGGCGATTTAGCCTATGTCATTTATACCTCGGGCTCCACCGGCAGGCCCAGGGGCGTCATGGTGGAGCATAGAAACCTGACCGCCTATGTGACCGCCTTTTTGCAGAAAGTGGAGATCACCTCGGGGGACATTGTTATCCAGCAGGCCTCATTCTCCTTTGATGCCTTTGTGGAAGAGGTGTATCCCCCCTTGCTGCAGGGTGGGAGAATCGTTCTCCCGGAGCGGTACGAGGTACTGGATGTCCGGTTGTTGGCCGATTGTATCGCCCGCGGTAACATCACTATGATTGATTGCTCTCCCCTGTTGTTGAATGGCTTGAATCAATCTGGGAGGTTGGCTGGATTGGGCCATTTGCGCACCTTTATCAGCGGTGGGGATGTGTTGAAGAGAGAGTACATAGACAATCTCTTAAGAGTGGGTAAGGTTTATAATAGTTATGGGCCCACCGAGACGACGGTGTGTGTCACCTTTTTTGAGTGTTCAGAGGGGGATGAGTCGGCCGTTCCTATCGGCAAGCCGCTGTCCAATTACCGGGCCTTGATCCTGGATGGCGATGGTCGATTGCTGCCGGTGGGGGTGGCGGGTGAGTTGTGTGTGTGCGGCGCTGGGGTGAGCCGGGGATATCTAAACAGGGTGGAACTCAGTAGAGAGAAGTTTTCCGGGATCTCGTTTTTCCCGGCAGAGCGGATGTACAGAACCGGGGATCTGGCCATGTGGTCGGCCGACGGTAACATCAGGTTCCTGGGACGAATTGACCAGCAGGTGAAGATCCGGGGTCATCGCCTAGAGCTTGGGGAGATAGAGCGTACATTGTTGAGAGACCGTGACATCCGCAAAGCCGTGGCGGTGACCCGAGAGAGTGAATCCGGGGGCAATCATATCTGTGCCTATTTTGAGTCGGATGTAGAGAAGAGTGTGGCTGAGTTGAGGCGTTTTTTATCGCTGGAATTACCCGATTATATGATGCCGGCCCGTTTTGTCCGGTTGGCGGAGATCCCCCTGACGTCCTCCGGAAAGATAGATAGGCAGTCGTTATCGAGGATGGATGAAGAGTCGGTAACCCTGGGAAGGGAATATGCCGTCCCCCGCAGCGTGCTGGAGTGGCGGATGGTCGAGATGTGGGAGAAGCTGCTGAAGAGAGAGCGGATCGGGATAGATGATAATTTTTTCGAGTTGGGGGGAGATTCATTATCGGCCATTCAGTTGATCGCCGGCATGAGAGAAGAGCTGGGTGTTGAGTTCCCCTTACGTGATTTTTTTGAACAGCCCTTCATCCGGTCGTTAGCTGTGGAAGTGGATGGGCGAGGCGGAGAGGTCATCCAGATCAAGCCGGTTCCCCGGGATGACCGGATCCCGCTGTCGTTTGCCCAGGAGCGTTTGTGGTTTTTACTGCAGTTGGATCGAGAGAATGTCGCCTACCACGTACCCCGGGCTATCCGGCTAAAAGGAACGGTTGAAGTTTCTCTATTTGAACGTACGATTACCGAGATCATCAAGCGGCATGAAATATTACGAACCGTATTTCCGGTTGTGGACGGTCAGCCGGAACAGCGTATCGGTCCACCGTATTCATTAAAAATAGCGGTGGTTAATTTGAGCGGCCTGGAGAGCGAAAAACAGTCGGAAGCGGTGTCGAAATTGATCATGGCAGAGGGTCAACGGGGATTTGACTTTGAGAAGGGGCCGCTGATACGGGTAAAATTGCTGAAACTAAAGGAAAACGAACATGTACTGATATTAACAGAACACCATCTGGTGCATGACGGCTGGACCCAGGGAGTTCTGCTGCGGGAATTTATCCAGATCTATACTGCCTTGCGGCAGGGTCAACCGTCGCCGTTGTCGGAACCGCCGTTTCAATATGCCGATTATGCGATCTGGCAGCGGAATTATTTTCAAGGGGAGGTGTTGAAGCGTCAACTCGATTACTGGGAGCAGAAACTCACCGGTTTGCCACCGCTGCTGGAGCTGCCTACCGATTATCCAAGGCCGCCGATGATGAGCGGCAGGGGGGTGGCGCAGCGAATAGTACTGCCCAGGCAATTGGCAGAAAGATTGGCGGGCTTGAGCCGAGAAAAGGGAGTGACCCTATTCATGGCCATGCTTACGGTGTTTAAAATATTGTTGTTTCGTTATTCGGGCATAGAAGATCTATGTGTGGGCACAGGAATTGCCAACCGGCGACATAAGGAAATAGAGGGAATGCTGGGCATGGTAATCAATACCCTGCCTTTACGGACGCAAATTTCGGGAGATATGACCATTTTAGAGTATTTGGAGGAAGTGAAATCCACCTGTTTGCAGGCCTATGAGTATGAGGAGACCCCCTTCGGTAAGGTGGTGGAAGTGCTGCGGCCGGAACGGAGTCTGAGCTATATGCCGCTGGTGCAGTCGGTGTTCAGTTTTATGGATACGCCAACGGAAAATTTGTCCCTGCCGGGATTGGAAATCAGGGTGGAGGGTTCTCACAATCGGTCGGCCAAGTTTGACATCCACATTGTGGTGATACCGCCGCGGGAGGGGGAAATGTTAGAGGGGGAAATATTGGTCGATTGGGAGTACAATACCGATATATTTACCGAAACGACGATGGCACAGATGCAGCGGCATTATAGGCGGCTGCTGGAAGCGGTATTGACGCATGGCGATTTAAGGATTGCACGCCTGCCGATGCTCGAAGAGGCCGAACGGACTCGACTGCTGTACGAATTTAACATTACAAAGTCAGTGTATCCAGTGGAGAAGACCATCCATGAATTATTTGAAGATCAGGTGAGAAGAACACCGGCCAATGTGGCACTGGTGGGGAAGAGTTCAGGGCATAACGGTCGGAGAGGTATGCCGCATCTATCTTATAGAGAAATAGATAAACGGGTCAATCGATTCGCCCGGCATCTCAGGGAGAGCGGCGTGGAAGCCGATGATATTGTGGCTCTAATGGTAAAACGATCCATAGAGATCCCCATCACGATTTTATCGGTCTTAAAATCAGGGGGAGCCTATTTACCCATCGATCCCGATTATCCACCGGAGAGAATCAGATATATGCTGGCGGATAGTGACTCTCGATTATTGCTGGTATCGCCGGGCGTTGCCACACAATTTGATTTTAAAGGAAGCGTGATTAACATTGATGTTGACGGCGGGCTTCGAGGAGGTGGGGCGGTCTTGAACAGCATCAATACCCCTCGAGATACGGCTTATATTATTTATACTTCCGGCTCAACCGGAAGGCCCAAAGGCGTGATGATCCAGCACTCTTCGGCCATAAATCTGGTCTTTTCCCAGAAAAGGGCGTTTAATATCGATGAAACCGATAGGGTTTTGCAGTTTGCCTCCTACACTTTTGATGCTTCGGTGGAGCAGATATTCATGGCGTTTTTTAGCGGAGCCGGTCTGATGATGATAGATAGAGAGACCCTATTGGCTGAAACCGAATTCCTGGACTACTTATCAAAACAGTCGATTACCCATATCCACGCCGTACCCTCCTTTCTGGTCCAGACAGACTTCTGTGAAGATCATAATTTCAGGCGCGTCGTATCCGGCGGCGATGTTTGCCCCATACCCCTGGCCCGGAAGTGGCATAAGAAATGCGATTTTTATAATAAATACGGTCCCACCGAGACCACCGTCACCTCCATCGAGTTTGCGGTTAAAGATATTGATGAATCTTGGCCCAGCCTGCCTATTGGCAGGCCGATCGACAACACGGCGGTGTTCATTCTGGATCGGTGGCTGACACCGGTTGCCGGTGGGGTAAAGGGAGAGTTATATATAGGTGGAGATGGGGTGGCCAGGGGATATTTAAACAGGCCGGATTTAACCGCCGAGAAATTTTTAAAAAGCCCCTTCGAACCGGGAGAGAGGATATATCGGACGGGAGATCTGGGCAGATGGCGGCGGGAAGGAAATATTGAATTTTCAGGAAGAATAGATCTTCAAGTGAAGGTTAGGGGATTCCGGCTGGAGCTGGGTGAGATAGAGAGTCAATTGCTGAAACATAAACAGATAAAAGAGGCGTTTGTTGTCTTGAGAGACGACAGGGACATTGGGAAATACCTTGTCGCCTATTTCATTTCCCGGGCGGAGGTCTCGATACCCGATTTGAAGGAATTCCTATCGAATGATCTGCCCGACTATATGATACCCGCCTATTTTATGCAATTGGAAAAATTCCCCCTGAATGCAACCGGTAAGATGGACAGGCAGGCCTTACCGGAGCCCGGCTCGGTAGAGGCCGTTGACAGGTATCAGGCTCCCCGTGATGAAGTGGAACGCAGATTGGTGGAGATATGGAAAGAGGTACTCAACATCGATAAAATTGGCATCAAAGACAACTTTTTCATGCTGGGGGGTCAGTCGCTGCTGGCGATGAAATTGATCGCCATGATAAACAAATCTTTTGCTGAGAAAATTCAGATAATAGACCTGTTTCGTGTGGGGAATATCGAAGGAATAGCAGAAATCATAAAAGGGCAGCGTTCGGTAGAGAGATCTTACTCTTTTTCTTCGCTTAAATTGGAGAAAAAACAGCGAAGGCCCAAAGAGGTGTAAACCATGGGATGCACAGCCTATGAAATCTCGTCTGCCCAGAAAAGGATGTATCTGGTCGAGCATTTCCAGGAAAAGAGTACCTTCTACAATATTGCCTGTGCCGAGATTATTGAAGGTGACCTGGATCGTTTTCGTTTGCAGGGGGCAATAAGGAAATTGATCCAGAGGCATGAGATGCTCAGGACTTCCTTTGAAATGGAGAATGGAGAGATCGTGCAAAAGGTCTACGATGAGATAGATTTTGAATTAAAATTTAGCCGGTCTTCCCGGGGTGAAATAGATGAAATCATCGAGAAGGTGATTCAACCCTTCGATTTGGGCGAGGTACCCTTATGGAATGCCGAACTGATCCAGTTGGCTGACAGTCGATTCCTCTTTATTTTCGATATCCATCACATTATCGCCGATGGGGTGTCCACCGACCTGATTTTTAGTGAAATAATAGCTTTTTATCAGCAAAAAGAGTTGCCGCCGCTGAATTTCCAGTATGTAGATTTTACCATATGGCAAAATGATCTTCTGGAAGGCAAAGAGATTAAAAAGCAGGAAGAGTACTGGCTGGCACAATTTGCCGACGAGATACCTGTATTGAATTTACCCACCGATTTTCCCCGGGCCGCCGAGATGGCTGTGACCGGGGCGGCGCTTGAATTTGAGCTTCCGCTAGAGCTGGCAGAAAAATTCAACATATTGGCCGCCACCCACAACGCGACGTTGTTTATGCTCTTGCTGGCCGCCTACAGCATTTTATTATCAAAATACTCGGCTCAAGAGGACATCGTCCTGGGAATGCCGATAGCCGGCAGGCCCCAGCCGGAATTGGAGGGAATTGTCGGCATGTTTGTAAACATGTTGGCGCTGCGCAGCAGGCCCAGCGGCAGTAAATCTTTCAATGTGTTCCTGGGTGAAGTGGCCCAAAATATGTTTATGGCCTTTGAGAACCAGGATTACCCCTTTGAGATATTGATACAGAAATTGGGTCTAAAGTGGCAGCTAAACCGGGAGCCATTATTTGATACGGTTTTTGGCCTGCAGAGTCTCTCTCCATACGAGGGGGTCGTGGTAAGGGAGCTGGCTAACCTGAATTTTATCCCTTACCCCATTGAACATAAGGCGGTTAAGTTTGATTTGTCCTGGACGGTCTCTATCGTCGGGCAGAAGATTGCCGGGAAAGTAAAGTATCGGACATCGCTGTTTAAAAGAGAGACCATCGAGAGATTAAAGGAACACTATTGTGCCATTTTGCAATCTATTGCCCGGAACCCCGGCTTGCCTATTTCAGGGATACAAATGCTCTCCAGGGAAGAGAGAGAATATTTGCTTCATACGGTGAATAATACATACGCCGGTTACCCCGAAGACAGGACGGTTCACTGGCTTTTTGACAGGCAGGCCGCCAGAACACCGGATAACACGGCGTTGGTATTTGAGGAAAAACAGCTCTCTTACCGGGAATTAAAAAGGCGGGCAAATACGCTGGCGGAAAAATTAAGAGAGAGGGCAGTAAAGCCTAACAGCGTTGTCGGTATGCTGGTAGAGCGTTCCATTGAGATGGTTGAGGGGATGCTGGGAATTTTGAAAACCGGCGGCGCCTACTTACCGATATCTCCCGATTATCCGGCCGGAAGGATAAGGTACATGTTGAAGGACAGCGGGGTATCCATATTGCTCACCCACAGAAATCTGGCCGACAACGATGAGAAGATCGGGAATCGTTTTATCGGCCAGGAAGTTTATTTAGACGATGAGGATTTGTACGGGGAATACAAAGAGGTCGCCCATTTAAATATGATTGGTTTGCCTTCGAGTCCCGTTTATCTGATTTATACCTCCGGCACAACCGGCACCCCAAAGGGAATTTTAGTAGAACACAAAAATGTGGTCAATGTGGTCAGTTGGTTTGGCAGACAGTATAACCTGCAGCCCGGCATGAAGGTGCTGCAGATGTCGGATTACACGTTTGATGCCAGTGTAAACCAGATTTTCGGCACCCTTCTTCACGGGGCCGTGCTCTGTTTAATGAATAAAGACTTCGTTGTGGATATAGAGGGGCTGCGCAGGTATATCGAGGTTAATGGGATTCACTTAATCAATTTTGTGCCCACCATATTGGCCGAGCTGCTCTGCTCAGGGGAAAAATTGGGCAGTTTAAGAATAGTCATTTCCGGTGCAGAGAAGCTGACGGAGGTAACGAAAAATAGGATTCTTGAGAAGGGATATCGCCTGTATAATCAATATGGCCCCACCGAAACCACAATTGATGCGTCGGTTCTCGAATGTTCGGATGGTGATGTCAGCCTGGGAAAACCGATTTCCAATGTGAGGTGTTATATCCTCGATAGATCGCACAATTTATCACCGGAGGGGGTAGTGGGGGAGTTGTATGTCGCCGGGGCGGGATTGGCCAGGGGATATCTAAACAGGCCGGAGTTAACCTCGGAAAAGTTCACCGCCAATCCCTTTCTGCCGGGGGAATTGATGTACCGGACGGGAGATTTAGTAAGATGGCTGCCCGATGGTAACATCGAACTCTCCGGCAGGATCGATTACCAGGTCAAGATCAGGGGTTTCCGGATAGAATCGGCAGAGATTGAGGATAGGCTGCTGGAGCATGAGGAAATAGAAGCGGCAGTCGTCTTACCGAGAACAGATGAGGGGGGCAGTCAGTATCTATGCGCCTATATCGTGGCGGACAGGGAGTTGGCGGTGTCGAAATTGAGGCGATCCCTATCTCGGCAATTACCCGGCTATATGATCCCCTCCCATTTTATCCGGCTAGAAAGATTGCCCCTGACCCCGGGCGGGAAAATAGACAGGGAGGCCCTGCCTATGCCTGAAGGGTACAGGCCTGAATTGGAGACCCTTTATATCGAGCCCGGCAGTTATATGGAACAATTGGTCGCCGGGGTCTGGAAAGAGGTACTTAAATTGAATAAAGTCGGTATACACGATAACTTCTTTGATGTCGGTGGTAATTCATTGGCCGTTATTCAGGCACATACCAGGTTGAAACGGATCCTTAAAAGAGATCTGTCGGTCATAACACTCTACAGATATCCAACCGTTCACTCGTTTGTCGAATATCTGACCGGGGAGACCGCGGCCGAAGACTCTTCGGACAGCCCGTCTTACCGGGCAGATGCGATCAAAGAGGGTAAGGCGAGATTGAAGAGTAGAATAGGGAAGCGCCACAGTCAATTCCTGGATTAAACCCCGCATAACAGAACAGAGAACTGCGAACATGAACTCCCATGAAACGGATTTTCAAACCGGCCTGGAGATAGCCGTCATCGGCATGGCCGGTCGATTTCCAAAGGCGAGGAACATCGCCCGGTTCTGGCATAACCTTAAAAAAGGAGAAGAGTGCATCACCTTTTTTACCGAGCAGGAGCTATTAGAGGCCGGGGTGGAGCCGGCGTTGTTGAGAGATCACCATTATGTGAAGGCCAGAGGGGTGCTGGAAGACGTCGAGTATTTTGATGCCCTATTTTTCGATTACTCCCCTCGGGAAGCCGGAGTGATGGACCCCCAGTTAAGAGTCATTCACGAATGTACCTGGCACGCCCTGGAGGATGCCGGTTATGTACCCGAATCTTATTCCGGCTTGATAGGGATATATGTTGGGGCTGCATCCAACCTATTATGGATCGCCCAATCAATGTTACAGGCACATAATTCGGCTGCCCTGTTATCCGTAAAGGCGTTGAACAATCCTTCATCTTTCAGTACAAGAATCTCCTACAAGCTGAATTTAAAAGGCCCCAGTCTGGTCGTGCAAACCGCCTGTTCAAGCTCCCTGGCAGCGATACACATTGCCTGCCAGGGATTGTTGGCTGGTGAGTGCGACATGGCCCTAGCCGGTGGTGTCCGCATTGCCGTTCCCCAGGAGGCGGGTTACCTATTCGAGGAGGAGATGGTCTCCTCTCCGGATGGACACTGCCGGGCTTTTGATGCGCAGGCAAAGGGGACCGTGCCGGGCAATGGTGTGGGGATGGTGGTTTTAAAAAGGCTCGCTGAAGCGGTTTTTGCCGGCGACCATATTTATGCCGTAGTCAGGGATTCGGCAGTCAACAATGATGGCAAAAGAAAAGTCGGCTATACGGCCCCCAGCATAGATGGGCAGGCCGAAACCATTCGAACGGCTTATCAAAGGGCGGAGATTAGCCCTGAAAGTGTCGGCTTTATCGAGACCCATGGCACCGGGACATCGGTGGGAGATCCCATCGAGGTGGAAGCCTTGAAGCTGGCGTTCCATTCCGATAAAGAGAGGTTTTGTGCAATCGGTTCCGTTAAAACCAATATCGGCCATCTCGATACGGCAGCAGGAGTGGCGGGTTTTATAAAAACTGTACTGGCATTGAAGCATAGGCTTATCCCCCCCAGTCTCCATTTTGAAACCCCCAACCCAAAGGTCGATTTTCAAAATAGCCCTTTTTATGTCAATACGGAACTCAAAAAGTGGAATGGTGATGGCTCTCCACTGCGGGCCGGTGTGAGCGCATTCGGCATCGGCGGTACCAATGTCCACCTTCTCCTGGAGGAAGCACCGGCAACAGATGCCTCTCAACAGGGGAGGGAATGGAAGTTGATTGTGCTGTCGGCCAGAACCGAATCGGCCCTCGATAAAGCAAGCCAGGATTTTGTCGTTCATCTAAAGGAAAACCCCGGTATTAACCTTGCCGATGCCGCCTACACCCTTCAAACAGGAAGACGGGCATGGGGATATCGGCGCATGCTGGTATGCTCGGAGGTCAATGAAGCAGTTGAGGCTCTATCTTCTCCCGATCCCGGTGAGTTTTACACCTACTTTCCAGAAGAGAAAAACAGGCCGGTGGTGTTCATGTTTTCCGGCCAGGGGTCTCAATATATTAATATGGGGTCGGAGCTTTATCACGGGGAGCCTTTTTTTAGAGAGACTATGAATCGCTGTTTTGATATGCTCAAGGCGATGACCGGCGGCAATATGAAAGATATCCTCTATCCCGACAGTCACAGTGAGGAGGCAGAGGAGAGAATTTACCGGCAGGATGTTAGCCAGTTGATACTGTTTATTTTTGAGTACTCTCTTGCCCAATTACTAATGAAATGGGGCATAAAGCCGCAAGCCATGATCGGTTACAGCATCGGTGAATACGTCGCCGCCTGTTTGGCCGGGATTTTTTCCTTAGGGGATGCTTTAAGCCTGGTAAGCCTGCGGGGCCGGTTGATGCAAAAAATGCCGACCGGTGTGATGTTAAGTGTCCCACTCCCGGAGGAGGCGTTGAGGCCCATGTTAAATGATGGTCTATCGATAGCAGTGGTGAATGGACCATCTTGTGTGGTTTCAGGCTCCCCCGAGGCCATCGATGCCTTTGAGCAAGAGATGAAGAAAAAGAAATGTTTATGTATGCGGCTCAAGATTCCCCTGGCCGGTCACTCCCTAACGCTGGATTCTGTATTAAGAGAATTTGAAAAAGAAGTAGCGAACGTCACCTTAAATGTACCCCAGATCCCCCTCATATCGAGTGTAACGGGAGAATGGTTGACAAACGAAGAGGCAGTGAAGCCCGGCTATTGGGCCAGCCATTTAAGGGAACCGGTAAGGTTTGTCGATGGCGTAAAGAAGTTATTGGCAAAGAAGAGTTCGATTTTTCTCGAAATCGGGCCGGGTATCGATTTGAGTACCCTGGTCAGGCGCCACATCGAGGCCCAATCTGAACATTCTGTTTTAAATATGGTGAGACATGCTCAAAAAAGAATCCCGGATGTTTATCTCCTGTTAAAAAATATCGGCCGGTTATGGCTGTATGGGCTAAAAATTGACTGGCACGGATTTTACCTGGATGAGGTGCGGCATCGTATTCCGCTGCCGGTATATCCCTTTGATCGCCAGTATTACGGTAAAAAAGGAATCGGGGGAGGAACCTTCACGTTCAGACCGGGGATATTGTCTCGGGCCTCCCTATTGGAGGAAAAGAGAAATATTTCCGAATGGTTTTACATTCCCAATTGGCGAAAGACGACATCGCCCCATCTTTTAAATTCGGGGGTTGGGGCCTCTCCCCCCGGGCAGTGGCTGATATTTGTCGATGATGGTGGAATCGGCACCGAAATTGTAAAGTGTCTCCGTCAAAAAGATTGCCAGGTGGTCAGTGTATCGGGAGCGGAGAGCTTTTCACGGCTTAACGATCTGGAATATACCATTAATGTGCGCCGCTGCCGCGATTATGAACGCCTGGTCGAAGAGCTTGCCTCAGAGGGAAGGCTGCCGGAAATGATTGTGCATTTGTGGAGTGTGACAACCAATGAAGGTGATCGGGCCGGCCTGGAAGCTTTCAATGAATTCCAGGCGGCCGGTTTTTACAGCCTCCTGTTCCTGGTCCAGGCACTGGCAAAGAGTGGACTGACCAAACTTTGTTCTCTGCAAATCATTGTTGTCACCAGTCATGTCCAGGCAGTATCGGCGGGAGAGAAGATATGTCCGGAGAAGGCGACCATTTTGGGGCTTGTTAAGACCATTCCCCTGGAGTACCGGAATGTAATGTGCCGCTCCATTGATCTTGACATCACCCAAAAGGGGCCGAATAAAAAAATCAACAAAATATCCATCGATCAACTGACGGCGGAATTACTATCGGGGAGCACCGACTTAACGACAGCTTATCGAGGAAACTCCCGGTGGGTGCAATATTTTGAACCTCTTCGTCTGGATTATAACGGCGGCTGCCCGGTGCAACTGAAAGAGAGAGGGGTATACCTGATAACCGGCGGCCTGGGAAGAGACAGCCTTATTCGCGCCGAATACCTGGCTGGAACCGTAAAGGCCAAACTCGTTTTAACGGGGCGTACCGCTTTGCCGGCTCGCGAAAATTGGCAGCAGTGGGCAGCAACCCATCCTGACGATGATCCGCTGACTGTAAAAATTAAGAAAGTCCAGGATATCGAAAGGCTGGGTGGGGAAACTCTCGTTATAAAGGCAGATGTTTCAAATGAAGCGGCTATGGGTGCCGTAATACAACAAATAGATGAGAAATTTGGCAGGCTTGATGGGGTGATCCATGCCGCAGGGATTACCAACATCGAGTCGTCGGCACTCATTCCTGGAATAGGCTTTGCCGAAAGTGAACTGCATTTCAAACCGAAAGTTTACGGCTTATATGTACTGCAAAAGGTTTTGAAAGGCCGGAAGCTTGATTTTTGTGTATTAACTTCCTCAATCGCTTCTATTATTGGCGGCGTAGGTCACTCTGCCTACGCCGCCGCCAATATCTTCATGGATGCCTTTGCCCACAAGTTCAATCAAATAGATTCTGTCTCCTGGACCAGTTTAAATTGGCTGGGCGTCTCGCCGCAGGAAACAAAGGAAGCCTTCCATAAGATGATGTTTTTGAGGGATATCCCGCAGCTCACCGTGTTTAATACCGATCTCAACGTCTTGATCCAGGAGAAGGTGAAAGAGAGGGTATTACAGGCAGAAGCCGTTGGGGAGAGTGTCGAGCCGACTGCTCTATTCGGCAGATCAGAGTGGCTGGGACCTTATCGGGCACCGAGGGATAAAACTGAGAAGGATCTTGTCAATATCTGGCAGCGGCTGTTTGGCCTGGAAAAGGTGGGCATAGGCGATGACTTTTTAGAATTGGGCGGGGATTCCTTACAGGCCATTACCGTGATATCTACCATTCAAAAGGAGCTGCATGTCTCGGTACCGTTGGCAGATTTTTTCAATAAGCCGACCATAGAGGAACTGGCAGGGTTTATAAACGAGGCCAAAAAGAGTGTATGCCTTTCCATAGAACCGGTAGAGAAGAGAGAGTACTATGCCCTGTCGTCAGTCCAGAAGAGGTTGTACTTTTTGCAGCAGTTGGATTTCGTCAATACTGCTTACAATGTGCCCTTTGCCGTTTCGTTGGTGGGTCGAGTCGAGGAGGAGAAGCTGGCAGGAGCCTTTAGAACGATTATTGCCAGGCACGAGAGTTTGCGGGCATCGTTTGAAATAGTGGGGGGAGAACCGGTACAGCAGGTACACAGAACCGTCGATTTTGAAATAGAATATTACCGCTTAACGGCTGAGGGCGTAAGGCGTACGGTAGACGGGATTATCGGGGCTTTTGTACGGCCTTTTGATTTATCGAGGGCGCCGCTATTGCGGGTAGGTCTGATCCGGGCGGATAAAACAGGCTCCGTCCCCCATCATATTTTGATGATAGACATGCACCATATCATAACCGACGGCGCCTCCCAGGAGATATTGGGGCATGAATTCGTATCTGTTTTATCTGGAGATGGGCTATTACCCCTTCGGCTTCAGTATAAAGATTTTTCGGAATGGCAGAATAAAGAGAAGAAAAATGAGGTCATCAAGAGGCAAAAGGAATATTGGCTGAGCCAGTTTGAAGGAGAGATACCGGTACTGAATCTGCCCACCGATTACCCAAGACCCCCAATACAGAGTTTTTCCGGAAGCCAGCTTCGTTTTGACCTGAGCATAGAGGAGACAGAGGCCTTAAGGGAACTGGCAGTCAGAGAAGGGGCAACCGTGTTCATGGTTTTATTCTCTATTTTGAATGTCTGGCTGTCGAAACTCAGCGGCCAGGAAGAGATAATGGTGGGTACGCCGATTGCCGGACGGCGGCATACCGATCTCCAGGGGGTAATCGGGATGTTTGTAAACACCCTGGTAATTAAAAGTTATCCCCGGGGAGTTGAGCCTTTTAGAGGATTTTTGAAACAGGTAAAAGAGAGAGCCTTGGCCGCCTTTGAGAACCAGGATTTTCAGTTTGAAGATCTGGTAGATGAAATACAGGTAAACCGGGATTTCAGTCGAAATCCGCTGTTTGACGTCATGTTTGTATTGCAAAACCTTGAATCCCCAGAAGCAGCGTCGGCAGGTTTGCGGTTATTGCCCTACCGGTATGAAGGCAGGATATCAAAATTTGATCTATGTTTATACGGGAGCCTCAGCAAAGGCAAGTTAAGATTTATTTTAGAATACGGCACCTCTCTCTTTAAGAAGGAAACAATTGAGAGATTTGTAGAGTATTTCAAGAACATCATGAGGGCAGCAGTAGAAAAACCCAAACAGAAGATAAGAGAAATCGAAGTCATGCCGGAAGCAGAGAGGCAGCGTATTTTGTATGAATTTAATAATACAAAGGTGGAATATCCGCAGGAGATGACCATCCACCAGTTATTTGAGGAACAGTCAGAGAAAACCCCGGATAGTATGGCCATTTTTTCGCAAGAGGTGCAATTGACATATAGAGAGTTGGGACAAGGGGCGGATCGACTGGCAGGCCGTTTAAGAGGAAAAGGGGCAGCCGCCGATACTTTGATTTGCCTGATGGTAGAACGTTCAGCAGCGATGGTGGTAGGCATACTGGGCATTTTGAAATCCGGCGCCGCCTATTTACCCATTGATCCCGCTTATCCAGGGGAACGGGTCCAATATATGCTGGACGACAGCAGCTCGAAGATTCTGGTAAATGAGTCGGTTAAGTCGGCCGAGGTGAGTGAGAAGCTCGAGGTGATTGGGTTGAACAAAATAATCCGGGAAAATAAGGATTTCTCCACCCAGCCGATTCAATCCCCTCAATCAGGCCCTTCGAACCTGGCCTACGTGTTGTATACCTCCGGTTCGACCGGGGAACCCAAAGGGGTGATGGTAGAACATCGATCCGTAACCAATCTATTGGTCGGCCTTCAGCAATTGTACCCCTTTGAAGTGAACGATACTTACCTGTTAAAGACCTCTTATATGTTTGATGTCTCCGTCACCGAAATGTTTGGCTGGTTCCTGGGAGGAGGGAGATTGGCCATATTGGAAAAGGCAGGCGAGAAGAATCCCGGGAAAATCGTACAGGCCATAATTGAGCACAGGGTCACCCATATGAATTTTGTGCCCTCGATGTTTAATGGCTTCCTGGAAGCGTTAAGCGGCCGGGATATCCATTGCCTCTCAACCTTAAAATACATCTTCCTGGCGGGTGAGGCGCTGCTTCCGGGATTGGTCGATAAGTTCAACCGCCTGGATAGCGGCGCCTGTCTGGAGAATTTGTACGGTCCCACCGAGGCCACGGTATACGCCAGCGGCTATTCCCTATCACAGTGGGCTGACCGCGGCAGTGTTCCCATTGGTAGACCTCTCCAGAATACCAGGCTCTATATTCTTGACCGGGATGGTAATGTGCAGCCCATCGGTATCTGGGGGGAACTGTATATCGGCGGCGACGGCGTGGCCCGGGGTTATTTAAAAAGGGGAGAACTCTCGTCGGAGAGATTTATCCCCGGTCCCTTTGCGGCCGGGGAACGGCTGTACCGCACCGGGGATCTGGCCCGCTGGTGTCCGGACGGCTTAGTAGAGTACAGGGGGCGCATCGATCAGCAGGTAAAGATCAGGGGCTA
This sequence comes from uncultured bacterium, assembly GCA_965603365.1. Lineage (GTDB taxonomy): Bacteria > Acidobacteriota > Aminicenantia > UBA2199 > UBA2199 > JAHELQ01. Next base: position 42,783 of record CBFDCR010000006.1, on the reverse strand, counting down.
CCGGGTAGAATTGGGGGAAATAGAGAGTCGGTTGTTAAAGCATGAAAAAGTAAACGAAGCAGTGGTGACGGTAAAAACGGATGAAAGGGGTGACCAATACCTGTGCGCCTATGTGGTGCCGGTCAATGGTGGTGCGTCCGGTAAGGGGGAAGATCTCGATATGTCGGAATTAAGAGAATATTTAGGAAAAATGCTGCCCGACTATATGATACCCTACCATTTTAAACAACTGGAGAGAATCCCATTAACCGCCAGCGGAAAGTTGGACCGCAATGCCTTACCCCAGGCCGAAGCAGCAGTGAGTACGGAATATGTAGCGCCGGCAAGCCGACTGGAAAAGACCATTGCCGATATCTGGAGAGAGGTGCTGGGGGTGGATCAGGTCGGCATCCACGATAATTTTTTTGAGCTGGGCGGCAACTCCCTCAACATCCTCCAGGTCAACAGCAGGTTAAAGGAGGCATTGGGGAGAGAGGTATCGGTGGTCATGTTGTTCACCTACCCGACGATTCGCGCCTTTGCCGGATACATCGGTCAGGATGGTGCGAGTGAGGTGCTCACGGTTGCAGAGGACGATTGGGTCGATACCATGATTAAAAGTAAGACTAAAATGGTAAACAGGCGAAGGGATAGAATCGAGCAGGGTTAACATTGTGATATTGTGATATGAATACCGGATTGGAAATTGCTGTCATCGGAATGGCCGGGAGATTTCCCGGTGCCCCGGATATCGCCGCCTTCTGGGAGAATTTAGGGAAGGGAGTCGACTCGGTCGCCTTTTTCTCAGATGAGGAGTTGAGGGCAGCCGGTGTTGGCAAAGAGTTGTTAAATAATCCCCATTACGTAAAGGGCAGGGCCGTGATGGAGGAAATTGAATACTTTGACGCCCGTTTTTTTGGTTATACGTCGAGGGAAGCCGAGATGTTGGATCCCCAATTTCGGATTTTTCATGAGTGCATCTGGACCGCCCTGGAGTCGGCAGGCTATAATCCCCAATCTTATAGGGGGGTCATCGGCCTCTATGCCGGCACTGCCTTTAATCCGGACTGGCTGGCCCGGACATTAATGGGATTGGATGGTTTTGCCGCTCAATTTGAAGCCAGCACCTTTATGAACAGGGATTATTTTAATACGAGAATATCTTATAAGTTGAACCTGAGGGGCCCCTCTTTCACCGTCCAGACAGCCTGTTCCACCTCCCTCGTCGCCATACACCTGGCCTGCCAGGGGCTGTTGAACGGTGAGTGCAATATTGCCCTGGCCGGAGGGGTGTCGATATCGACGGCAAGGAAACCCGGATACCTTTACCAGCAAGGGATGATCACTTCTGCCGATGGACACTGCCGCGCCTTTGATGCCAGGGCCAGCGGGACTACCGGCGGTGATGGTGTCGGTGTGGTGGTGTTAAAATGTTTAGAAGATGCGGTTGCGGACGGCGATTGCATCGATGCCGTTATAAAGAGTTCCGCCATTAACAACGACGGCAGCCAGAAGGTGAATTATACCGCCCCCGGGACAAAAGGCCAGGCCGCAGTCATCCGGGCCGCCTTGCGGGTGGGAAGGGTCGAACCGGAAAGTATCGCCTATGTGGAGACCCACGGTACCGGCACGCGGCTGGGCGACCCGGTTGAAATCGAGGCGCTAAGAGAGGCATTTAATACCGACAGGCGGGGTTTTTGTGCCCTCGGTTCGGTAAAGACAAATATCGGCCATGTAAATGCCGCTGCCGGGGCAGCCGGTTTTATCAAGACTGTCCTGGCCTTAAAACACAAATTAATACCGCCCAGTTTACATTTTGAAATCCCCAATCCTGAAATTGACTTTGAGCACAGCCCCTTTTATATCAATACGATGTTATCTGAGTGGAAAAGTGAGAAGTTTCCCAGGCGGGCCGGGGTAAGCTCCTTTGGTATTGGCGGCACCAATGCCCATGTGATTCTTGAGGAGGCGCCCCGAATAGAACGCCGGGGCCAGGGCCGGAAATGGCAATTAATTGTACTTTCCGCCAGAAGCGAAACCGCGCTGGCAAAGGCGGCGGAGAATTTATGTCAACATTTCAGCAGCAATGCTGCCGTCAACCTGGCCGAGGCGGCCTATACCTTACAGGTGGGACGCAGGTGGTTCGAGTACCGGCAGATGTTTGTATGTTCCGGTACAGATGAGGCGATCAAATGCCTGGCATCCCCGGACAGCCGACGGGTACAGCACCATTTCGTCGGCGATAAAGACAGCCCGGTGATCTTTATGTTCCCGGGATTGGGCTCTCAATATGTGAATATGGGTAGGGAACTCTATGAAGAAGAGAGGGCATTCGCCGAGGAGATGGATTGCTGTTTTGAGATTTTAGGGGGGCTGACGGATTTCGATCTCAAGGAGATTTTGTATCCCGGAGTTTCAGGCAGCAAACCGTCCAACCCTTCTCCGGCAAGGATTGGCGAGATAGAAATCGCCCAGTTGGCGGTGTTTATTTTCGAATATGCCCTGGCCAGGATGTTAATGAAATGGGGGATCAAACCGCGGGCCATGATCGGTTACAGCTTTGGCGAATATGCCGCCGCCTGTTTATCGGCGGTCTTTTCCCTGGAAGATGGGTTAAGGCTCATCCTGTCGAGAGGGCGGCTGCTGAAGCAGGTGGGCGAAGGCGCCATGTTGAGTGTTCCTCTGGCTGTTGAAGAGGTGTCTCCCCTGCTCAATGGGGAGTTGTCGGTGGCCGTCGATAATGGCCAGTCATGTGTCGTTGCCGGCCCGGTCACTCCTATAGATACTTTTGAGAGGCAGATGAAGGAGCAGAGATACCTGTGTATGCGTCTGGAAAATTCCACTGCCCTCCATTCAAAGATGATGGAACCGATTTTGCAGGATTTTGAACAGGCAGTCAGTCGGACAAAACTCAACCGCCCCCGCATACCCTTCGTATCCAATGTGACCGGTCACTGGATAAGGGATGGGGAATCCACAGACCCCGGCTATTGGGCCAGGCATCTGCGGCATACAGTACGCTTTGCCGATGGGCTAAAGGAACTGGTAAAAGAGGAGAAGGCTATTTTTACCGAGATAGGCCCCGGCCGCGATCTGGGTGCGCTGTTGAAGCGATACCTCAATGAGAACGCCGGTCAAAAAGTAATAAATATAATCAGATCCCCGGAACAGGATCAAAGCGATGTCCATTACCTGTTAAATAAAATCGGCTGCCTGTGGCTCTACGGAGCAGAGATAGATTGGATCGAATTTCATCGGGGCCAGAGGCGGCACCGTATCCCACTGCCCACCTATCCCTTTGAGCGGCAGCAGTACTGGATTGAAGGAGATCTGGCCAATTTTAACCCGGAAATATTATTCAAGAAGACTCTATCGGATAGAAAACCGGATATGTCGGATTGGTTTTATATCCCATCGTGGAAAAGATCGGGACTGGCGGCCTCGTTAATGGATCGCCAGAGGGCTTATCCCGATACCCTGTTCTTCATGGATGAATGTGGTCTCGGCTCCCTGCTGGTAAAAAAGATAAAACAGAGGGGCAGCCGTGTCATGACGGTAAAGAGAGGCAGTGCCTTTGTTAGAGAGGGTGATGGGGAGTATCTGCTGGATCCCCGAAGGGAGGAGGACTATGATGCCCTTTTTGGCGATCTTCACCGCCTGTCACGGATGCCGGCAACGATTGTTCACCTCTGGAGTATTACCGATCACCACAGTAAGGAGTGGAACCCCGCCGAGGTTGAAGAGATCCAGGACCTGGGATTTCATAGTCTGCTCAACATCGCCCGGGCCGTAGGAAGGCAGGCTTTTACCGGTAAGATTCATATTAAGTTGGTGGTCAACCGTATGCAGGAGGTGACCGGTGACGAGGAGACCTGTCCGCTGAAAGCGACTGCCCTGGGTGCTATTAAAACGATTCCAAAGGAGTATCCCCATATCGGCTGCAGTTGTGTAGATATCCTTTTCCCGGTGCCGGGGGCTGGAAAGGATGAAAGAGTGGTGGATCAATTGTTGGTAGAATTCTTTAACGGCACAGACGGCGACAATATTGCCTACCGGGGTAACCATCGTTGGGTGCAGACCTTTGTACCGCTGAGATTTGAGGAACCGAAAGAGAGACCCGCCTTATTGAGGGAGGAAGGCGTCTATTTGATCACCGGCGGCCTTGGCGGTATCGGGCTTACCCTGGCAGAATACCTGGCTTCAGAGGTAAGGGCCAGATTGGTATTGATCGGGCGTTCCTCCTTTCCCGAGCGGGATAGGTGGCAGGAGTGGCTGGATAGGGATCAGGAGGCGGATAAAATCAGCCGCAAGATATTAAAGATGCGGGAGCTTGAAGAGTGGGGCGCGGAGGTTATGGTGATGAGTGCCGATGTGTCAGACCTGGAACAAATGAGGAGGGTTTTCAGCCAGGTGATGGCTCGGTTTGGAAAAATTAACGGCGTAATCCACTCGGCCGGTATCCCCGACGGCGCCGCCATTCACCGGAGAACAAGGGCGGCGTCAAAGGAAGTCTTCGCCGCCAAGATAAAGGGAACATTGGTATTAAATGGGATCTTAAAAGATATAAAGTTGGATTTCCTTGTCCTCTGTTCATCTATAGATGCCATTTTTGGGGTGTTTGGGCAGGTGGGATACTGTGCCGCCAATGCCTTTCTCGATGCCTTTGCCCACTATAAAAGATTCCTGGATGATACCCTTATTGTCAGCATTAATTGGAATGCCTGGCAGGAGGTAGGCATGGCAGTAGAGGCGAAAAGGAGATTGCTGGGCCGGGAAGATATTTCCGATTCAGGAGTAATGACGGACAACAGCATTTTGCCTTCAGAAGGCATGGATGTCTTCAGTCGTATCCTGGATAATACCCTATCCCAGGTGGCCATTTCAACGAGAGATCTTGTCCTGAAGATTGAGCAGCACGACGGTCAGGATGATCGAGAAGCCGATTTATTGGCCTCCTTAGAAGCCGCGGTATCATCCAGTACAAAGCACCAGCGGCCCCAGTTGAGTACCGAATTTATCGCCCCTGGCAGTGAGATAGAAAAGATGCTTGCTAAAACATTCCAGGGCCTTTTTGGCCTTGAAGAGGTGGGCATCGATGATGACTTCTTTGAGTTGGGTGGGGATTCATTGAAGGCCATGATACTGGCCTCAAGAATACACAAAGATTTTAACGTAAAAGTTCAACTTACCGGGATCTATAAAACGCCGACCATCAGGGGGTTGTCGCAGTCAATAAAAGCGGCTTCAAAGGAGGAGTATGAATCGATAGAACCGGTGGAAAAGCGGGAATATTATTCGTTATCATCGGCGCAGAAGAGGTTGTGTTTTTTACAGCAGATGGATGTAAACAGCACCGGCTACAATATGCCCTTTGCCGTACTTTTTGAACAGGATATCAAGAGAGAGAAACTGGAAAGGATTTTTGTAAGATTGATTGCCCGGCATGAGAGCCTGAGAACATCCTTTCCCCTGGTCCATGATGAACCTGTTCAGAGGGTTTATGATGAAGTGGATTTTAATATAGAGTGTGTTGAGGGGGAGGGCAGCGACGAAATGATCGGGGGCTTCATCTGTCCCTTTGATTTATCTCAAGCCCCGTTGATTCGAGTGAGGTTAGTCAGGCAGGAGGAGAAGAAATATCTCCTGCTTCTCGATATGCATCACATCATTTCGGACGGCGTGTCTGTAAATTTATTGGTGGGGGACTTTATGGCGCTTTTTGAGAATAAAGAGCTGCCGGAATTAAAAGTCCAGTATAAAGATTTTTCCCATTGGCAAAATCGCCTGATTGAATCGGGAGTGATACAAAACCAGCGGGAATATTGGCTGAATAGGTTTGGCGACAAGATCCCCTCGTTGAACTTACCGACAGATTACGCCGATGCGGCGGAAGTAAATGGCTTTGAAGGCGATAGATTTATGTTTCGTCTGGATGCCGGATTAAGCGGTGAGATCAGACGTCTGGCCCTGGAGACCGAGGCAACTCTATACATGGTGCTGCTGGCCGGGTTTAATGTTTTGCTCTCGAAGTATACGGACCAGGAAGATATCGTGGTGGGCTCACCCGTTTTAGGCAGAAGCCATGCCGACCTGGAAAATATAATCGGTATGTTTGTCAATATGCTGCCAATGAGAAATTGCCCGGCTAAAGATAAAAGATTTATCGCCTTCTTAAAAGAGGTCAGGGAGAATGCACTAAATGCCTTTGAAAACCAGGACTATCAATTCGATCAACTGGTTTGGGAGCTTAGTAAGAGGAGTGGTGGGAAACGCCAGTTAAAGATCACTGCGGCCTTCGGATTGGACAACATGGCGGGGATTTCCGGTCAACTCTCTTTATTCGATACCCCCGGATTGGCCGTTAAACCGTACGTGTTTTCTCACCGGGTATCCAGGTTTGATCTTTCACTGGGCGGCAGCGAAGTGGGGGATGAGATCGTGCTTAGTCTTGAGTACAGGAGCAGCTTGTTTAAGCGGCAGACCATCGAGAGGATGGCCTGCCACCTGATAAATATCTTCGAAGGGGTGGTTGCCAAACCGCAGGTCAGGATCGCTGAGATCGGCATGTTGAGTGCCGATGACCGGATCAACTTGATCAGGGAGATAAAGGGTGAAGACCAGCTAACCCTCCAGGCAGCCCGCAGCTTCGGACTGCCTGATACAGGGAGGGTAGAGGCAGAATTTGATTTTTAGGAGGGAGACCCTCATGGACCGGATAATCGACTGCTTCTTTATTGGCCATAATGAGATGAATTTTGCGGAGTACGAACAAGAGGTCAGGAAAATGGGCATACATTTAGGTGTTTACCGGGATCTGAATCTGAATTTTATTCAGTATAATAATAGACCGTACTCTGCCCCCGATATTTTTAACCTCTTTTACCTGGCCGCCAACCATGGGGCAGAGGGTATAAGACCTTTCAGCCTGGGGGAGGCTTTTAATGCCGCCATTGCCTACCTGGGGACTTACCTGAACAGAAGGGGGCTCTCCTTTGATTTTGTGAATTCATTCCAGGATCATAAAGAGGAGTTGTCCAGGAAGTTGAAGCAGGGGGATATTCGTACCATTGCCATTATCACCACCCTCTATGTCTCCGTTTTCCCCATCCTGGAAATCATGGATTTTATCAGGACATATAACCGGAGCGCCAGCATCATACTGGGAGGCCCCTTTGTCTCCACCCGATATCGCACCATCGATCCAGAATCGCTGAAGTATCTGTTTAAAAGCATCGATGCCGATTTTTATGTCGTTAGTTCCCAGGGAGAGGCCGCCCTGGTAAATATCATAAATGCCTTAAAGAACAATTTACCCCTGGATCGGGTCAACAATATTTATTATAAATCAAACAACGGCTATATATCGACCCCCATGGTGGAGGAGGACAACGATCTCTCCCAGAATATGGTGGACTGGTGTCTGTTTGCCAGTCGGGTGGGGGAGCACGCTTCCGTCAGAACCTCGATCTCCTGTCCCTTTTCCTGTGCTTTCTGCGGATTTCCCCAGTATGCGGGAAAGTATCGGCTGGCCGAAATAGAGGCAGTGGAGGCAGAATTAAAACAACTGGCAGATATAGAGTCGTTAAAGAGCCTGAATTTTATCGACGATACCTTTAATGTTCCCCCCAAAAGGTTCAAGCAGATCCTCCGGGTTATAGAGAAGAATAGATTTCAATTTAAATGGAACAGCCATTTTCGCTGCCAGTTTGCCGACAGGGAAACCGTTGAATTAATGAAAGCCAGCGGCTGTGAAGGCGTTTTCCTGGGCATCGAGTCCGGGAGCGAAAAGATCCTTAAGAATATGAATAAGGCGGCCGCGGTGGATCAATACCTTAAAGGAATTGCCCTGCTCAAGGAGTTTGACATTTTGACTTACGGCTCTTTTATAATCGGTTTTCCCGGTGAAACCGAAAAAACGGTTGAGGAGACGGTTAAATTTATTAAAGAGAGCGGGCTCGATTATTACCGGGCCCAATTGTGGTACTGCGATGCTATCACTCCTATCTGGAAAAGGCGAGAGGACTTTAAAATCGAGGGCTCAAATTTTGAATGGAGCCACGCCACCATGGATGCCCGGCGGGCCTGCGATCTTATCGAAGAGATCTTTTTGACCATCGATGATCCCCTGTGGGTACCTCAATATAATTTTGAATTCAATGGCATGTTTTACCTGATCCATCGGGGGTTCACCAGGCAAGAATTTGACCGGTTCGTAAAGAGCTTTAACAACGGAATCAAAGAGAAATTATTGAATCCCGCCCAGAAGGAAATTGGTTTTCAGGCCATTATGCGGTTGAAGGATGCCGTTCAAAGGGACGGCGGCTCCGGGGATCTTAAAGCAGTTGATGGCGATAAAATCGATAGATCGGCAGTGGGTTTTGATTTTTAAAAGATAGCGGTGGAACAGAGAATGAGTCGTAGGATCAATGAAAATTTATTCCTGACCAGTGCCAGGTTTTTAAAGCAGAAGGATTTCTGGTTAAACCGGTTAACACCGGACATCGGTGAAACAAATTTATTGTTATTTGCTGAAATGAACCGCAGAGCGGGGGCGGATCGCCAGGAGATCGAAATTTCCTTTCCTCTCCCTTTAAGTGGCCGGTTGCTAAAATTGGGCAGGCAGTCGGATATTTCTATTTATATCATCCTGTTGGCAGGCTTGAAGTCATTAATATACCGGTATACCGGAGAGGAAGATATTATTGTGATGTCGCCGGTATTGGAGGCCTATGTGACCGAAGATACCATGAACGACTACGTGTTTGTCCGGGACTCATTGAGTGGAGATGCAACCTTCAGGGAACTGCTGATCCAGGTCAGGCAGTCTGTTCTCGATGCCTACGATCATCAAGATTACCCTGCGCACAGGCTGCTGGAAATGGTATTTAGTGAGCGGCAAGAGAGTGGGGAAGACGGGCTCGGCCGCATTACCAATGTGATGTGTACCTTAAAAAATCTGCATATCAGCGGTGGATCTGAAGAGGAGAGAGAGAAACTCCTTTTCTCTTTCTCGAGGGAAGAAGAGAGGATAGATGGCCGGATTTTATGTGATGCCGGTTTGTATGACAGTTATGATGTAAAACGGTTTGCCAGCCATTTTGTTAATTTTTTAGAAAACAGCTTGCAGGACATCGATGCAAAGGTTTCGGTCATCCCCTTTTTGCCGGAAGAGGAGAAGAATCGCTTGATTTATGATTTTAATCAAACAGAGGTCGTCTATCCGGCTGACCGCACCGTCCATGAGTTATTAGAGCGGCAGGCAGAAGAGACACCAGATACAGTCGCCCTGGTCCATGAAGAAATAGAGAGTGGGCTTTGTTGGGCTGTTTGTTTTGGAGAACTAAATCGGCGAGCCAATCGCCTGGCCCGGCTGCTAAGAGCGAAGGGGGTATCGTCGGAGACCATCGCCGCCATAATGGTTGAGCTTCCCGATAGGATGGTAACGGGGATGGTGGCAATTTTGAAGGCAGGCGGCGCCTACCTGCCGCTGGACCCCGCTTACCCGGCAGAAAGAAGAAGGATTTTGTTAAGAGACAGTGGGGTACCGCTGTTGGTTACCCAGTCCTCCCTGTTAAAGAACGGCGAAGACGAATGCGGCCTAACAGGTGAAGATATCGTTTATGTGGATGAAGAGAACATTTATTCGGGGGAGGATGGTAACCTGGGGCGCACCAGCACACCCGAAAACATGATATATGTGATGTATACTTCCGGCTCCAGCGGGATTCCCAAAGGTGTGGCGGCGGTACACAGAAACGTCGTTAACGTGTTGACCTGGTTTTGTCGGCAGTTTAACCTCCGGCAGTATACCCATGTATTGCAGTTAACCGATTATTTTTTTGATCCTTCGGTAGAAGATATCTTCGGGGCCTTGATCAGTGGCTCCACCCTTTATACAGGTAACGGGGCTCTGGTGGCAGACAGAGAGCAATTTTGTCGATATGTTTTGAGGAACCGGATCCATATCGTTAATTATGTGCCGAGAATTTTGAAAGAGCTGCTCTGTCACGATACTTCTCTGGAAAGTTTAAGGGCGGTTATTTCCGGTGGAGAGCCGTTGGAAGATTCAGTCAAAGATCAGATATTGGCTAGAGGGTATAACCTTTATAATAACTATGGCCCTACCGAGATAACCGTTGATGCTTTATCCGTAAAATGTGACGAAGGAAGGGTGAGGTTGGGTAAACCGATAGCCAATACGAAGTGCTATATATTGAACAAGCAAAACCAGCTTACGGCGGTGGCAGGAGTAGGTGAATTATGCATCGTCGGTGCCGGTGTAACCCGGGGATACCTGAACAACCCGGAGTTAACGGCAAGGCAGTTTATCGACAATCCTCATGTACCAGGCGAAAAGATTTACAGGACAGGGGATCAGGCAGCATGGACGGTGGATGGGAATGTGGAATTTTTCGGCAGGATCGATTTCCAGGTAAAAATAAGAGGCCACCGCATCGAATTGGGGGAGATTGAAAACCAACTATTACAACATGAGGGTATCGGGGATGCCGTCGTAACGGCAGTAGAAATGGGAGCGGAAAAATTTCTCTGTGCTCACTATGTTAAAAAGAGTACCCGGCAGCCTGAATTGGAACCCGAATCCGGGGAATTGAGAGAGTATTTGTCCAGCCGTTTACCCGGTTACATGATTCCCTCTTATTTTCTCCAGATGGATAAGCTCCCCCGAACCCCGGGTGGAAAATTAGACAGGAAATCACTGCCGGAGTTTGATGGATTCAGGCCCGACCTGGAGGCTACCTATGTTGCTCCTCAAAATAACCTGGAAATCATAATTGCCGGTATCTGGAGAGAAGTACTTAAATTGGATCAGGTCGGTGTCCACGATAATTTTTTTGGCCTGGGGGGCAATTCTTTGAGGCTTATTACAGTACATACCAAATTAAAGAAAGTCTTTGAAAAGGAGGTTTCTGTCGTAGATATGCTGAGGTATCCGACAATCAGTTCCCTTTCAGAGCATTTGGGCCGGGATGGAGTCGATGTGAGTTTTTTTGATAGTAATCGGTCGGATATAGTAAAAAGAGGCAAGAAGGGGAAAAAGCAAAGGCTTCAAAAGAGGAAAGAGTTGAGAAATGGGTTATAGAAATAGCGAAACTGGCTCGGAGATTGCCGTTATTGGTATGGCCGGCAGATTTCCAGGGGCCAAAAATATTGATGAATTCTGGGAAAATTTGAAAAATGGTGTAGAATCTATCTCTTTCTTTTCCGATGCGGAACTAAAAGCAGCCAGAGTTGAGCCTGATTTAATCAAAAATCCGGATTATATAAAAGCGTATGGGATTCTGGAAGATATAGAATATTTTGATCCAGTCTTTTTTGATTATACCTCCCGTGAAGCGGAGATTATGGATCCGCAGATGCGGATTTTCCATGAATGTGTCTGGATTGCATTGGAAAATGCCGGTTATAATCCTGAATTTTATAAAGGATTGATTGGCCTTTACGCAGGTGCTTCACACAATCTTAAGTGGGAAGCCCTATCCATATTATCCGGGAAAAGGGAAATATTGGGTCAATTTGCCGCAGAGACTTTGGATCATAAAGATTTTTTAAGTACACGAATTTCCTATAAGTTTGGCTTGAAAGGACCGAGTTTTTCCATCAACACGGCATGTTCCACCTCTTTAGTAGCGATTCATCTGGCCTGTCAGTCACTCTTAAATGGAGAGTGTGACATTGCTTTAGCAGGTGGTATTACAATATTGGCCTTGAATAAAAATGGCTATTTGTATCGGGAGGGAATGATTGCCTCTCCGGACGGGCATTGCAGGACGTTCGGTTCAAGGGCAGAAGGGACAGTTGGAGGGGAAGGCGCGGGGGTCGTTGTTTTAAAACGATTGGAAGATACGGTTTTGGATGGAGATTATACTTATGCCGTTATAAAAGGGTCTGCAATTAATAATGACGGGATAAGGAAGGTAGGCTTTACGGCTCCCAGTATAGAAGGACAGGCTGAGGCAATCAGGATGGCCCAGCACATGGCCGAAGTTGAGCCTGAAATGATCGGCTATATTGAAGCACATGGTACTGGAACAATCCTGGGAGATCCTGCAGAAGTCGAAGCGTTAAAGCTTGCCTTTAATACAAAAAAGAAGGGCTTTTGCAAGATCGGATCCGTTAAAACCAACATAGGGCATCTGGACTCTGCCGCCGGTGTCGCAGGTTTTATAAAAACAGTATTGGCTTTAAAATATAAGTTAATTCCAGCCAGTCTTCATTTTGAGGATCCAAACCCGAAAATTGATTTTGAGAACAGCCCTTTCCTGGTAAACACAAACTTAACTGAATGGGAAAATGGTCGTTACCCTTTGCGGGCCGGGGTGAGTTCTTTTGGTATTGGCGGCACCAATGCCCATGTGGTTCTTGAAGAGGCACCGGAGATAGAAGAATCCTCACCAGGACGGCATTGGAAACTGATGGTATTGTCGGCCAGGACAGAGTCGGCGCTTAACGAGGCAACTGGAAATTTAGCCGGATATTTTAAGGAAAATCCCGGTATTAATCTTTCCGATGCGGCTTATACATTACAGGTGGGCAGGAAACCATTTCAGTATAGACGAATATCGGTATGCCGGGATGCCGATGAAGCCATTGAGGCTTTGTCATCCCCCGACAGCGGAAAAGTTCAGGAATTTTCCGTAAAAGGGGGTAAAAAGCCGGTTATATTTATGTTTCCCGGCCAGGGCAGCCAGTATGTGGAGATGGGGTTGGGGTTGTATCAGACAGAACCGGTATTTCGAGAAGAGCTGGATCGCTGCTTCGGGATTTTAAAATCGTTGATGGGATACGATATCAAGGAGATATTATATCCCGGTTTATCGCGTCCACCCAGGCGGATATTCGCGAGGGCGGCAGCCGTGGAATCCGAAGCCGGTAGGGATGAGCGGCATTTGTCCATCGATCAAACCGAAGTGGCCCAGGTGGTGCTGTTTATTTTTGAGTATGCCCTGGCCAAATTGTTGATAGAATGGGGAATTACGCCCCATGCCATGACCGGCCACAGTATCGGGGAATATACGGCGGCGTGCCTATCGGGAGTTTTTTCCCTGGAGGATGCGCTAAAATTGGTGGCAGCCAGGGGCCAATTGATGCAGCAGTTGCCCGCTGGTTCCATGTTGAGTGTGCCCCTACCGGAGGATGAATTAAAACCAATGTTGAATGAGAAATTATCCCTGGCAGCAGTCAACAGTTCCTCCCTTTGTGTAATTTCCGGTTCCCATGAAGATATGGAGGGTTTTGAAAAGGTATTAAAAGAGAGAGGCTGTGAGGGCAGGCGATTACACACCTCCCATGCCTTTCACTCAAAGATGATAGATCCCGTATTAGGGAAATTTGAAGAAAAAGTGAGGGGAATAAAACTCAATAGGCCTGATATTCCATATATTTCTAATCTAACAGGTAGATGGATCGATGCTGAGGATGCCGTAGAGCCTGGATACTGGGCCAGACATTTAAGGGAGACAGTACGATTTGCCAATGGCCTGGGTGAATTATTGAAGGAGGAGGGGGCTATTTTTGTAGAGGTTGGGCCGGGTAAAGCATTAAGTATCTTTTTAAGGAGACATATGGACAGGAAACCCGGCCAATTTGCGGTCGATTTAATCAGACATCCCCAGGAGGAAATACCTGATCACTTTTACCTGTTGAGTAAAATAGGCCAGTTATGGCTTTATGGAGCAAAGATTAATTGGGCCGGGTTTTATGCTGGAGAGAAGAGGCGGCGAATTCCTATGCCCACCTATCCCTTTGAACGGCAGCGTTACTGGATCGATGGGGATATGTCTAAAATCAGCGAGGCTTTTTTAGTGAATAAATTTCTATCGGATAAAAAACCCGATATGGCAGATTGGTTTTACGTCCCCTTGTGGGAACAATCCATTTTAGATTCCCGTGCATCTGTAAAGCCCCTTGATCAATCTCATTGGCTGGTATTTATTGACGAGACCGGCTGGGGGGGCAAACTGGCCGATCGCCTGAAGCAGGATGTGCAGAGCGTGATTATTGTCAAAATTGGCGCTGAGTTTACTAAGGTGTCTGATGATATATATACGCTGAACCCCCGGCGGGAAGATGACTATGATAAACTGTTTGATGAGCTTTTATGCCTGGGCAGGGCTCCCGGAAGGATTGTCCATTTATGGGGAGTTAGCGAGGAAAGTGAAGAAGAATCGATGCTGGAAGGGCTGGACTGGTTGCAGGAACTGGGGCTGCACAGCCTGTTGAACATCGTCCGGGCCACTGGCAGGCAGAATATTTCAGATAAAATTCAAATCGAGGTGGTCACCAACAATGTGCAGGAGGTGAATGGAGAAGAGGTGTTATGTCCTTTAAAAGCGACGGTTCTCGGGGCCGTCAAGATTATTCCTCTAGAGTACCCTCATATAAGTTGCCGCAGTATAGATATCGTTCTTCCTGAATCTGGGGGTACCCGTGAGAATAAGCTTATCGAGCATTTAACGGCAGAATTTACAGTTGATTCGCCGGACAATATTGTGGTTTACCGGGGAAATAAGCGGTGGGTACAAAATGTGAAACCGGTTGGGTTGGATGAATCTCACAAAGCTTCCCAGCGTCTGAGAGAAAAGGGAGTTTATTTGATTACCGGCGGATTGGGAGGTATGGGGTTTACGTTTGCCCAGCACCTGGCCAGAAGTGTAAAAGCCAGGCTTATCCTGGTGGGGCGCTCGAATTTTCCCGGAAGAGAGAGGTGGCAAGAGTGGCTCCAGAACCATGAAATAGAAGATGATGTAAGCCGGAAGATCAGGAAAATAGATGAACTGGAAGACCATGGGGCTGAAATTATGGTTGCCAGTGCCGACATTTCTAACCGGGAACAGGTAGAGGAGGTGATCGCACTGGCGGAAAAGAGGTTTGGCTGCATCAATGGGGTTCTTCATACTGCTGGGATTGCCGATTATGCAGGTGTGATCCAAAAAAGAACGAAAGAGATGACAGAGGACATTATGGCCCCAAAAGTGAAGGGCACACTGGTACTGGATACTGTTTTTAAGGGTAAGAAACTTGACTTTTTTGTTCTCTTTTCCTCCGTTGGTAATGTAACCCATAGGGTGAAATTTGGCCAGATCGGCTATACCGCGGCCAATGAGTTCCTGGATGCTTATGCTCATTATAAAACCATTAAAGATAATGTGTTTACGGTCTCCATTAACTGGGAGGATTGGCAGGAGGTGGGTATGTCGGTAGAAGCGGTCAGGCGGAGATTTGGGGAAAAGGAAAATCGTGAAAGTATCGATTACAAATCTGTACTTCGGAACGCATTATCACCAACTGAAGGCGTAGCGGTTTGGGAACGTATCCTGGGGAGTACATTGCCCCGTGTGGTATTGTCCACCCTGGATTTAGGGACTTTGATTAAAAAGTATGGTACTCCAGGCGAATTGGAAGCCGGTTGGTTAGGATCACCAGGGGAACAAACCTCTCCCGGAGCGCCGTATGTGAGATCCGACCTCAGTACTGTCTATGTTGCCCCCCGGAATGAAACCGAGCAGGAATTGACCGAAATTTTTCAGGAATTTTTTGGCATCGATCAAGTTGGTATCGATGATGACTTCTTTGAGTTGGGCGGGGATTCATTGAAGGCCATGATACTGGTAGCCAGGATAAACAAAAATTTCCATGTCAAAATACCTCTGGGTGAAATTTTTAGAAGAGCCACAATCAAAGAGATGGCATCCCTTATCCCCGGAGCCGAGAGGAGAGAGTTCGTAGATATCGAAAAGACAGAAAAGAGGGATTTTTAACATACAACTTACAACCACACGCGGCTCTGGATTATTCAGCAATTTGAGCCAGGGAACACCGCTTATAATATGATTGGCGGGATTAAATTTGAAGAGCGAATCGATGTTGAGGCGGTTCAAAGGAGCCTGGAAGCGATTGTAGATCGACATGAGAGTTTCAGGACGGGATTCAGGGAAATAGGGGGGGAACCGGTTCAGTTTATTGCCGGGAAAGTTAATATCCCTTTAGAGCTGATCGATCTCTCTTCCCTGTCCGGGGAGGAGAAGATAGAAAAAAGAAGACAGGTATTTTACCGGGAATATACCACCCCCTTTGACCTCTCTAAGCCCCCCCTCTTGAGAGCAGCCATGCTAAGGCTGGACAATCAACATCACGAACTTATTTTTAGTATACATCATATCATCTCGGATGGCTGGTCCCAGGAAATATTAAAGAGGGAGTTTTTAGCTGTATGTGACGGATATCGGAAGGGCCGGAGAGTTAAACTGGCACCGATAAACCTGCAGTATAGGGATTTTGCCTGGTGGCAGCATAAACAACTGCGCAGCCTGGAACTTAAAGAAAAGGCACATCGGTACTGGCGGGAGAAAATTAAAGAGGGGTTTCCCAGGCTTCGACTGCCTTTTGACTTCAGCAAGGATGGCGATCGGGGCGCGGCCTACCGCTTTTTGCTGGGGAGAGACATCAAAGAGGGAGTGGCTCGATTGGCTCTCGATCATCACACCACCATATTTATGGTTTTGTTTTCCGCCTATTACATCCTGCTGTCCCGTATTTCAGGCCAGAAAGAGGTCGTATGCAGTATCATCAGTTCAGGCAGGGAACATATCTCGATGCAGGATATAGTGGGATTTTTTGTGAATGCCCTACCTGTGAAGCAGGTAATGGAGCCGGAGGAAGGTTTTTGCGATTTTCTGCAGCGGGTGAACAACGAAGTTCTGGAAGCATTTCAATATCAGAACTATCCCCTCGAACTGGTTCTGGGTGAGCTAAAAGTCGGTTACCCGGAGGTTTCTACAGCTTTTAATATGTTTAACACCACAGAGGAGGTCGGTAAGATAGGGGAGGGGTACTTTGAACCCTATCATACCGATAACGTCTGGAATGTCAAATTTGACATGGCGCTCTATGTTACCGAGTATAGAGACGATATCGGCATAAACTGGGACTACAACGCATCCCGTTACCGGCCGGAGACGATCGAGTCGGTGGGCGGCGGTTATCAAAGATTGCTGCGCGAAATTATCCGGGAATGAGGAGGAATAAAAATGAAGAGAGAGGACGGCGCCAAAATAAAAGATTTTAAAATATTCGATAACGCTGGTTTACTGGCAGCGGGCAATCGGGTAAAACCCAGCAACAATTTTTTGGAATTCAGGAAAGGGGATATAGAACAGTCGATTCCCGGCCGTTTTGAAGAGCAGGCGGCGAAGTATCCCCATAAAACTGCAGTAAAAATGGGCAGCCGGAAGTTGACCTATGAAGAATTGAATCGGTATGCTGGTCAGACGGCCCGGCTTATACTGGATCAATATGACGATCAATGCCGCTCCGCTGGTGATGAGAAAAATTTGCAAACAGTGGCCCTGTTGTTTGGCCACCACATCGATATGATTGTGGGTATTTTGGGAGTTTTAAAGGCCGGTAAAGTTTACGTGCCATTGGATGCCGCCTACCCCCTGGAACGACTGGAATTTATGTTGAGGGATTCGGGCTGTCGGCTAATCGTCACCGGGAGTGATTATGTTGACCTGGCCGTAAAATTGAGAGACAAAGTTAATACGAAAATCCCCATCGTCAACGTCAATGAAATCGAAGGTAGTAGCCCGGGGAGCAGCCGGGAAATTAAAATCGATCCCGGGAGTTTAGCCTATATTTTATACACCTCCGGTTCCACCGGTTTGCCCAAAGGGGTCATGCAGAATCATCGCAATGTTCTCCACTTTGCCAGGGTGTATACCAATGCCCTGCATATTCATGCGGAAGATCGGCTGACGCTGTTTTCTTCCTATGGTTTTGACGCAGCCAAGATGGATATCTTTGGCGCCCTGCTGAATGGCGCCACCCTCTATCCCTATGATATCAAGCAGAAGGACAGCCTTTCCCGATTACCCCGCTGGCTGAGAGATGAGAAGATAACGGTTTTTCACTCCATACCCACCCTGTATCGTTATTTCACCGATCTGCTGACCCCTGATGACAGGTTCCCGGATATCCGTTTTATCGCTTTAGGCGGCGAGGCGGTATATAAGAAAGATGTCGATAGATATAAAAGCTATTTCTCCGATGATTGTCTCTTCATCAATGGCCTGGGACCCACCGAATCAACGGTGACGGTTCAGTATTTTATCGATAAAGAGACGGAGATCTCCAGGGAGGCCGTTCCCGTGGGTTACCCGGTGGAAGATACCGAAGTCTTTTTGATCAATGAGAATGGCAGGGAGGCCGGCCTTTATGAAGTGGGTGAAATTGTATTTAAAAGCGATTACCTGGCCCTGGGGTATTTGCATAACCCCCAACAAACCGATGAAGTGTTTGTGAAAGATCCCCTCACCCAAAAGGGGCGGGTGTACCTGACCGGCGACCTGGGGCGGTGGTTAGCCGATGGCAGTATCGAATATGTAGGACGGAAGGATTTCCAGGCCAAAGTCAGGGGGTATCGGATTGAATTGGGGGAAATAGAGAATTGGCTGGATAGAGTTGAAGGCATAAGGAAAAGTGTGGTGGTATGCCGGCAGGCACGGAATGGGGAGAACTATTTGGTTGCCTTTTATACTCAAGATGAAAAAAAGAAGATCGATGAAAATGAGTTGGTATGGATGTTCAGGAAGTCGCTGCCGGATTACATGATTCCCAATACCTTTTATAATGTCGAAGACTTCCCCCTGACCCCTACAGGAAAGATTGATCGGAAGAAGTTGTCTGAGCCGGGGGCCTTTGAAGTAGAGAGAGAAGGAGAATGTGCGGCACCAAAAACGGATATAGAAAAACAGGTGGCCCGTCTCTGGATGGAAGTACTGGCATTGGACAGTGTAGGTATCCATGACAACTTTTTTGAAGTCGGTGGTCACTCTTTAAATCTGATCCAGCTAAACAGTAAATTAAAACAGGTATTAAAAAGAGATATCCCTCTATTCATCATGCTCAGGTATCCTACCATTAGTTCCTTTGTGCGCTATTTGGAGGAGGGGGAATTTGACATGATCATCCAGCGGTCCGATGAGAAGAGGCAGGGGAAAAGTAGGTTGGGTAGAATCAGGACCAGGAGAAAGAAGTTAGAAGCCAATGTCTAAAGTAAAAATTAGAGAAGATAGTTTTACCGGTGCAGAAATAGCTATTATCGGGATGGATATCCGTTTCCCCGGTGCCAGGAATATCGATGAATTCTGGGACAACCTGAAAAGGGGGGTGGAATCGATCACCTTCTTTTCAGAAGAGGAATTGATAGAAGCCGGGGTTGAGCCGGAGACGGCAAAAAATCCCAATTATATCAAGGCCTGTGGCGTATTGGAGGATATTGAATATTTTGATGCTGTCTTTTTCGGCTTTATCCCGGGCGAAGTAAGGGCCATGGACCCCCAGATGCGAATCTTTCATGAATGTGCCTGGAAAGCGTTGGAAGATGCCGGGTATGATTCCGATAATTATAATGGGCTAATCGGTTTGTATACAGGGGCAGCTTCCGAATTCACCTGGCACGCCTATTGCAGTTTATACGGCGTGGGAGACGATGTGGACCCCTTTGCGGCTTCCCACCTGGTGCGTAAAGATCACATCGCCACCCGTATTTCGTATAAACTCAACCTGAAGGGCCCCAGCCTGACCATGGCCACTGCCTGCTCCAGTTCATTGGTAGCGGTTAACCTGGCCTGCCAGGGGATTTTAAGCGGCGAGTGCGACATGGCATTGGCCGGCGGGGTGAATGTGAGCCTTCCCCAGAAAAAAGGCTATATGTATGGGGAGGGGATGATTTTTTCGACTGACGGCCACAATAAAACGTTTGACGCGTCTGCCAACGGCACCGTGTTTGGCAACGGTATTGGGCTGGTGGTCTTAAAACTGCTGGACCAGTCCATCCTAACAGGTGACCATATTTATGCTGTTATTAAGGGATTTGCCACCAACAATGATGGCATAAGGAAGAGCGGTTATGCCGCACCCAGCTTAGACGGGCAGGCGGAGGTCATCCGGGCTGCCCTGGAGATGGCCGAAGTGCCACCTGAAACCATCGGTTATGTTGAAGCCCACGGCACCGCCACCGAACTGGGAGATCCGGTGGAAATTGAGGCGTTAAAATTGGCATTTAATACGGAACGATGGCAATTCTGTGCCGTCGGTTCCGTTAAAACCAATGTCGGCCACCTGGATAATGCCGCTGGAATAGCCGGTCTTATAAAGACAGTGCTGGCGGTAAAACACCGGCTCATTCCCCCCAGTTTGTTTTTTAAAACCCCAAACCCGCAAATTGATTTTAAGAACAGTCCCTTTTATGTGAATACGACATTAACCCCGTGGGAACAAGATGGGCATCCACTGCGGGCCGGCGTGAGTTCCTTTGGTATCGGCGGCACCAATGCCCATGTCGTTTTAGAGGAGTCGCCCGAATCAACCGACAGGCAATGGGCAGGAGGCAAAGAATTATGGGCACGGGATTATCATTTAATCGTGTTGTCCGCCAGAACCGAAGCGGCCCTGGAGCGGGTGACCCTCAACCTGGCCAATCACCTGAAAAGGAGTCCCGGTATCGACCTGGCCGATGTGGCCTACACCTTACAGGTAGGGCGGAGAGCCTTTGAATACAGGAAGATGGCGGTTTGTGCCGACCCTGGCGAGGCGTTGGGAGCCTTAACAGCTTCCGATCCGGCAAAGGTGTATACATTAGTGCCGGGAGAAAGAGAGAAGCCGGTGGTATTTATGTTTCCGGGCCAGGGTTCCCAATACGTGAATATGGGGTTGGAGCTTTATCAAAAGGAGGCGGCATTCCGCCGTGAAATGGATCGCTGCTTTGATATTTGCGAGCAGCTATCGGGCGCCAACCTGAAAGATATTCTTTTCCCGGTCGATAACCTGGAAGAAGCTAAAAAGCGAATCTACGACCAGGATATGTGCCAGCCGATCTTATTTATATTCGAATATGCCCTCTCGAAACTGTTGATAAACTGGGGAATCAAACCGTATGCAATGATCGGCTACAGTATAGGGGAATACGTGGCCGCCTGTTTGGCCGATGTGTTTTCCCTGGAGAATGCCTTAAAGTTGGTGATGTTGAGGAGTAAACTGATGCAGGGAGTACCCGGGGGTGTGATGTTGAGTGTACCACTACCGGAAGAGGAGTTAAAGCCCTTGTTAAATGTAAATATGGATTTATCGCTGGCTGCAGTCAACGGTCCTTCCTGTATCGTTTCCGGACCCATTGAGGCGATCGCTGCCATCGAGGAACTGTTGAAAAGACGGAAGTGTCTGAGTATGCGTCTCGATATCTCTCATGCCGGACATTCGGGGATGATGGAGCCAATTGTGAAGGAGTTTGAAGCCGGGGTAAGGCAGATTCGTTTAAATAAGCCTAAAATACCCTATATCTCCAATCTGACCGGCACGTGGATAAGCCATGAAGAGGTTATGGACGAAAAATATTGGGGGGAGCATTTGAGACGAACCGTTCGCTTTGATGATGGCCTGAGAGAATTGTTGGCGAAAGATAGTGCCATTTTTGTCGAAGTGGGGCCCGGTCAAACGTTAAGTACGGTTGCGGCGCAGCATCAAGATAAAAAACCCGACCATCATATCGTTAATATTGTAAGGCATCCCCAAAAAACCGTGTCGGATCTCCCCTATCTTTTAAGCAAGATCGGTTGGTTGTGGCTTTATGGTCAGGCCATTGATTGGTCCGGGTTTCATGGGGGAGAAAAGAGAAAACGTGTTTCATTACCTACCTACTCCTTTGAAGGAGGGCGTTATTGGGTCGGGGGTTCTTTCAATGGGTTTAAGCTGGAACTCTTGTCAAAAGATTTATCCCAGCGCAAGAGGCCCAATCCGGCCGATTGGTTCTATGTCCCCTCCTGGAGACGTTCGCTTTTGGTGGAAGCGGACGGCAGGAAGGCAGGGGAAGATAAAGTTTGCCTGGTATTTATGGATGAGGGCGGACTGGGTCTTCGGTTGGTAGCGCAGATCAAACAGGCCGGGCAGGAAGTTATTTGTGTGGGCATCGGCACCGCTTATGAGGCAAAGGAAGGACTGTATCTTATCAGGCCAGCCACCGAGGAGGACTACAAAAAGCTATTTGATGATCTCAAAGCCAGGAAACTTTTAGCGGCTGAAATTATTCATTTATGGAGTGTGACGACTAATGACGAAGATGAAGAGACGGGTATTGAGTCTGTCGAGCGCTTACAGGAGAGAGGTTTTTTCAGTTTGCTTTTTATTGCCCGCTCCATTGAAGCCTGTCATTTTAAGGCCGAAATAACCTTAACCGCGGTGGTAAACAGTATTTTCAAGGTGACGGGCGAGGAGGATTTAAATCCTGAAAAGGCAACGTTGTTGGGACCTCTTAAGGTGATCCCCCAGGAGTACCCGGATATTCGCTGCCGTTGTATCGATGTTGTCCTGCCTCAACCGGGGACTCAGGGGGAGCAGCGATTGATAGGGCAACTGATCAGGGAGGTGTTGTCCAGGCCAGCGGATAAAATTGTCGCCCTGCGGGGAGAGTTTCATTGGGTACAGGTGTTTGAATCCCTGCGGCTGGGAGAGTCCGTTGAATTAAGAGGACGGTTGACAGAGAGAGGCGTCTATATCATCACCGGCGGACTCGGTAATATCGGTCTGGTGCTGGCCAGATATCTTGCGGAAAGATTCCAGGCCCGACTGGTATTGACCGGTCGTTCTCCTTTCCCTGCCAGAGAGGAGTGGCCGGGATGGCTGAGCCAGCATGGGGAAAACGACAATATCGGCCGCAAAATAGGGAAACTCCTGGAGATGGAGCGTTTGGGGGCTGAAGTCGTGGTGATGACCGCCAATGCCGCCGTCCATGAAGAGATGGTTGAGGTTGTCCGGCAGGCCCGTCAGCGGTTTGGCCCGATCAACGGTGTGATTCACGGTGCCGGGGACATGGGCCAATACCCCATTTCCCGGATCACCCGGCGGGATGTCCAGCGGCAGTTTCAGTCTAAAATATATGGCCTTTGTGTACTCAAAGAGGTTTTAGAGGATCAAAGTCCTGACTTCTGTCTTTTGATCTCCTCATCATCGGCGGTTCTTGGTGGCTTGGGCCTGGCTGCCTATGCGGCGGCCAATATCTTTATGGATACCTTTGCCTGGAAACATGAAGGCAGGAGTCCGTTTCCCTGGATATCTTACAACCTGGATGTGTGGGATTATTCAGAGGAAGAGAAGTGGGCCGACAGGGGCAGGGGGTCTGGCGGTGCGACCCTGGGGAAATTGGCCATGACCCTGGAAGAGGGCCTGTCTGCTTTTTGCCGGGTCCTCAATTGCCGCGAGACGCCCCAGGTGATTCAATCCACTGTTGACCTCCAGTTGAGGATCGAACAATGGATCGATATGGAATTTCAAGTCCCATCCGATGCCCCTGATCAGGATAAGCCCCAGGCGCCTTCTTCCCATTACCGCCCCAGGCCCAATTTGTTGAGCGCCTATATTCTCCCCCAAAATCAACTGGAGCAGAGAATCGCCGCAATGTGGCAAAGCTTCTTTGGCATCGAAAGAGTGGGCGTTTATGATGATTTCTTTGAATTGGGCGGTGATTCACTAAAGGCCATTTCTATGTTGGCCAAAATACACAAAGAGATCGCTTCGGATGTGTCACTGGTGGATTTTTTTGAACGCCGCACCATAAAAAAACTCGCCGAATTTATCGCGGCCCAGGATAGAAAAAGCGGCCTTCCTGCCATAAAACCTGTGGAAAGGAGAGATTACTATCCTGTATCGTCATCCCAGAAACGCCTCTATGTCCTGCATCAAATGAACCCCGAAGCCCTGGTGTACAACCTGGCTGCGGCTCTTTTATTGGAGGGAAGACTTGATACCGCACGGCTGCAGGAGAGTTTTAGAAGGGTGGTAAAGAGGCATGAAATTTTCAGGACAGCCTTTGAGATGGTTGAGGATCAGCCGGTTCAGAGAATACATAATAAGGTAGAATTTGAAGTGGAATACCATGGGCAAGGGAGCGATGGTGATGTGGCCCGGAAGGTAAATGCCGCTGTTCAGGAATTTGCCCGTCCCTTTATTCTATCCCGGCCGCCCTTATTGCGGGTGAAGGTGATAAAGACAGGGGTAGACACCCACATCATGATTGTGGATATGCACCACATTATCCATGACGGTATTTCCCAGATTAATTTTTTCAAGGAGTTTACCTCCCTCTATGCAGGAGAAGAGCTGCAGGAACTGCATCTCCAGTACAAGGATTACGTGCTCTGGCAAGACGGCAGCCCGGAATCAGGGACAACCCAGAGCCAGGGAGAATATTGGCTAAATGAGTTTAAGGGAGATCTACCTGTATTAAACTTACCCTTTGATTATCCCCGGCCATCTGAAAAGAGTTCCGTCGGGGATGTGGTTCGTTTCAAGATGGCATTAGAGGAGGTGAAGGTACTGAAGGCGTTGGCTTTAAAGGAAGAGTCGACTTTATTTATGGTACTTCTGGCTATTTATTACGTTTTTTTATCGAAATTGAGCGGTCAAGAAGACATCGTGGTGGGAACCCCGATTGCCGGCAGGAGACACCCGGATTTAGAACCGCTGATTGGGTTTTTCTTAAACACGTTGGCGCTGAGGAATTTCCCCTTAGTAGACAAACCGTTTCGGGTCTTTTTAAAGGACGTAAAGGCGTGTACCTTGAGTGCCTTTGATCACCAGGATTATCCCTTTGAAGATTTGGTGGAACAGTTGGAAATCCATAGGGATATGAGCCGGAATCCCCTGTTTGATGTCATGTTTATATTTCAGAGCCACCTCCAATTTTTGTCTGAAGAGACTTTCCAGCAGCCGGCAAAGGATTTTAAGGTAAAGGTCTTCTCTTTCGATAAAAAGACTTCGGAGTTTGATTTGAATTTAATCGGGGAGGAGGAGGGAGATCACCTGAATTTTAAACTGGAATATTGCACGAAACTTTTTAGAAGGGAAAGCATACTACGGTTCATCACTTATTTCAAAGAAGTACTTCTTGCCGTCCTGAAGAATCCGGCACAGCGATTGTCTGACATAGAGATGATTCCGGATGAAGAGAGGGACCGGGTGTTGTCTGCGTTTAACAATACCGAGGTTCCATATCCGACAGATAAAACGATTTACCATTTATTTGGAGATCAGGCGGAACGGATCCCCGACCATAATGCCCTGATAGGTCTGACCGGTGGGGTGGGGGCCATAACGTTGACTTATCGGGAATTGGAACAGCGATCCTGCCGACTGGCCCGGTTGCTGGGCGCCAGGGGCGTTAAGCCGTCAACCATAGTGGGCATTTGCCTGGAGCGCTGCCCGGAGATGGTTATCGGTATCTTAGGGATATTAAAATCCGGTGGTGCCTACCTACCCATTGATCCCGGTTCCCCCCAGAGCCGGATCGATTATATGCTGAACGACAGCGGAGCGACGTTGTTGGTAACCGACAATGAGTGCCCATTCCCGTCATCTGCCCGTGGCTTTTCGTTTTTGGCCATTGGTCGAGAATTGCTCGGTGACGATAATCAAGGTGGATCGTCTGTCATGGAGAGTGTGGCGGCGCCCTCAGACCTGGCCTACACCATCTATACATCCGGTTCTACTGGCCGACCCAAGGGCGTTATGGTCTCGCAGCGATCTGTGGTAAATGTGTTATATGCCTTACAGGATGAAAATCCTTTTGGGCAGTGGGATACCTATCTATTAAAAACTTCCTATACCTTTGATGTATCCGTAACCGAACTATTCGGCTGGTTTATGGGAGGCGGTAGGCTGGCGGTAATGCGGAGAGATGGAGAAAAAGATCCCGGGGAAATACTGGATGTCATCGAACGGGAGCATGTCACCCACATCAATTTTGTGCCCTCCATGTTTAATGTCTTCCTGGAGATCTGCAGCCGTCAAAACCTCTTGAGATTGTCGCGTTTAAAATTCATCTTCTCAGTAGGAGAGGCACTTTTACCGGAAATTGCTGATAAATTTAGACGATTAAACACGCCGGTGGAGATGGTGAATCTATATGGCCCCACGGAAGGAACCGTTTATGCCAGTAAGTACTCTTTGTCTGACCGCGATGGCAGGGGAAGCGTTCCTATCGGAAAGCCGCTGCCAAATGTGAAGATCTATATTTTAGATAAAGGGGGTCATTTACAGCCACCGGGTGTTTTTGGTGAGCTGGTTATTTCTGGTGTTGGCCTGGCCCGGGGTTATTTGAACCGGCCCGAGTTGACGGCGGAGAAATTTGTCGGTTATTCGCTGCGCCATTACAAGACCGGTGATCTGACCCGGTGGCTGCCGGACGGAAACATTGAATTTTTGGGTCGAATGGACGGCCAGGTCAAAATTCGAGGCCACCTGGTCGAATTGGGAGAGATCGAGGCCCAACTATTAACACATGAGGATATCAGGGAAGCGGTCGTAACTGCTCGAAAGGATGAGATGGGAGACCGATACCTCTGTGCCCATATTGTTTCGGATAAAGAGTTTACAATACGGGATTTGAGACGATACCTGGGCCGACTGCTGCCCGATTACATGATACCTGCCTACCTGATGCAGTTAGAAATGATACCCCATACCGAGAGCGGTAAAGTTAACAGGAGGGCGTTGCCTGACCCTGAGGTAAAGGTAGGCGCAACTTATGCCCCGCCGAGAAATGAGATAGAAGAGAGACTGGCACAGGTGTGGCAAAAGGTATTGAAGGTAGAGAAAGTCGGCATATATGATAATTTTTTAGAAATCGGCGGAAATTCCATTAAAATCATGCAGCTCAACTCGGGCATCGCTAAGGAATTTGGTATGGAATTTAATTTTCGGGATTTCCTGAAATACCCGACCGTTGCCGAACTTTCCGTCCTTCTTTCGGGGAACAAAATTCCTTCAAGAACGATAGAGTACCCGAAAGTTTCCCTGGATCCGGAAAATATACACCAACCCTTTCCCCTCACAGATGTCCAGATGGCCTACTTAATGGGGAGGAATGAGCAATTTGAAATGGGCAGGGTGTCCACCCATATCTACCAGGAGGCCGCCACCGACCTGGACATGGAGCGGTTAAACAAGAGCCTCAATAAGGTCATCAACCGTCATCCCATGATGCGGATGATCGTACTGGCGGAGGGACAGCAGCAGATATTGCCAGGAAAATGTCACTACGAAATCCTGGTGGAAGATCTGACCCACCTGGATAAAGAGGGACAGGAGCGGCGGATTGCCGAAGAGAGGAAGCGGATGTCCCATCATATCTTTAAACCCGACCAGTGGCCTCTGTTTGAAATTAAGGGTTTTAGAATTTCAGAAGAAATAACCTACTTATGTATCGGTATTGATCTTCTCTTTGCCGATGCTTTTAGCATTGAACTGATCTACCGGGAGCTGATGAAATTGTATCTGGAACCGGAATTGGAGCTGCCGGAGTTGGCCTTTACCTTCAGGGATTATATGATAACCTTAGGGGAATTAAAAGATTCTCACATTTACCGGGAGGATAAAACCTATTGGTTAGATAAGCTGGAAGAGTTCCCCTCTGCACCGGCGCTGCCGTTAAAATGCAGCCCATCGGAGATTACCGTCCCCCATTTTAAGCGGAAGCGGAAGGTGTTGACAAGATCGGATTGGGGCAAGCTAAAGGAAATTGGCAGGAAGAGAAGTATTACGCCATCGGCGCTGCTGTGTGCCGCCTATGCCCGGGTGCTGGAGTACTGGAGCAGTCAATCGAAATTGGCCATCAATTTAACGGTGTTTAACCGCTTCCCATTTCATCCGGAAGTGGATGAAATCGTGGGGGATTTTACCTCGCTGATATTGCTGGGATTGGAGTTAGATCCCCGCCATACTTTTATGGAATTTGCCCAGGAGGTCCAGGATACACTGCTGGAAGGGTTGATGCACCGGCACTACGATGGCGTGGCGTTTATCCGGGAGATCGGCAAACATCGTCAGATGGTAAATAAAGCGGTTATGCCGGTGGTATTTACCAGTGTATTATCCGGGCAGACTGACGAAGAGCAGGAAATCGATACCGCCATCCAACCGGGACAGGATGAAGAGCAGCCCGTCCAGGAAGGCCGGGGGGTCTCTCAAACTTCCCAGGTATTCCTGGATAACGTGGCAGCGGATGGTAATGGGCAGTTGGCAATATCCTGGAATTACGTGGCAGATCTTTTTGAAGGGCCGGTCATCGCCATGATGTTTGATCATTACATATTCCTTTTAAAAAGGATAATCCAGGGTGACGAAGATCCCCTTTTGCCGTTTCCCGAAGACCACCAGCGTCTCATTGAAGCCTTCAACCGTACGGAGGAGGATATTCCACCGCTCACACTCTCGGCCCTCTTTAATGTACCGGTTAGACGGATACCGGATCATGTGGCCGTGGAACATGGCGAGTCGAAAGTGACGTACGGCAAATTCAATGAAAGAGCCAGGCGGGTGGCCTACTACCTGAGGCAGCGGGGAATCGGTGGAAACGATCTCGTTGGTGTACGAACTCCCAGGGGTATAGATACCGTTATTAGGGTGATGGGGATCGTAAAAGCCGGTGCCGCCTATGTCCCCCTTGAACCGCAGTATCCGCAGGAGAGAATCGATTACATGATGAAGTACAGCAAGTGTAAGTTGTTGTTGGAAGCGGATGTCGGTGAGATGTCTCTTGAAACCGAAGAATCCGCTGGGCCGGGAGATCTGGCCTATGTGATTTTTACCTCCGGCAGCACCGGCAAACCCAAAGGCGTTATGATTACCCATCGCCAGGTCACCAATACCATCGTCGATATTAATCAAAAGTTCTCAGTCAACGACCGGGATCGCATCATGGGTATCTCTTCTATGTGTTTTGACCTCTCGGTGTATGATGTGTTCGGCACCCTTTCCGCTGGTGCAGTGCTGGCTATTATCAATGATCAACGGGATGTCGAGCATTTAATAGAGACCGTGGAGAGTCGTCATGTTACCCTCTGGAATTCTGTCCCCGCTATTATGGAGATGACGGTGAACCACCTGGCCGCTTCCCTGGCAGGGAGTGCAGGGGAAACCCTATATTGGTCGCCCGCTGTCTCCTGGGGCCGAGAAGGGGACAGCATCAGAATCGGTGAACGTTCTTATCGGGGTGTCGCCTTGCGGGTTTTCCCGGAATTGTATTTCGTGACCCAGGAGGGCATATCGTTAAAGAATCTATTGGGCCGCTTTCCCGATGAAAGCTTCCACCAGTTAAAGGATTTTATCTGGGAACTGGTTAAAGCCAGGGTGCTGGTGGATTCTTTGCTGCCGCCAAAGGAGCTCTTTTTGTCACAGCTTCGGCTCTTCAAAAACCGGTATGGCAAAGAGATATTTTTTATTCCCGAAGCTTACAACCGGTTTAAGAAGGAGCAGCTCAGCCGCTGCTGTGACAATGGGAAGGGGCAGAAGATAGTCCTGGAAACAGCGGCAGGAGAACTTCCCGCCTCTATCCGCAGACGCCGTTCATATCGAACATTTAACCAGAGTCGACAGATACCTTTCAGGCAATTTTCAAGCCTTCTTTCCGTATTCAAGCAGAGGCGGGAGAAGGGGAAACCCCGGTACTATTATGCCAGTGCCGGTGGCTTATATCCCATCGATGTGTATCTCTATATCAAAGAGAACCGGGTTGAGAACATGTCGCAAGGGTTGTACTATTATAATCCTGCGTTAAACGCCCTGACTCAAATAACGGGTCGGCCTGTTGTCACGAAGGAGGCGCACTATTCCCGGAACCGGTCCATATTTGAATCCTCTGCCTTCTCCATATTTATGGTGTACAATGCAGATGTCACCATGCCGGTGTATAAGGGGATGGGGTACTTTTATGCCGCTATCGATTCGGGCCTCATGGCGGACGCATTGACCCAGGTCAGCGAAGAGTTGGGAATCGGCCTCTGCTCAATCGGTGACATGAATTTTGAAAGAGTAAGATCTCACTTTAACCTGGACAATGCCCGGATTTTTATTCATGCCGTGGAATTGGGATTGACACCAAAAGTAAAGGTCGAATCGACTTATGAGGAGAGACCGGCTGAGACGGAAAACGTTGAATTATCCGGCACAGATTCAGGTGAAGAAAAATCCATCCAGGAAGATGGGGATATGCTGTATTGGTGCCCCGGTAAGAATTGGCTCGGTAGGAGAGGCATCATCGAAATCGATAGGCAGACTTATTCAGGGGCGGCCCTGTCGGTGATTCCCCGATTGTACGCCCTTGGCCAGCACGGTATCTCCGGGGGCCAACTGGAGGCCGAGTTCTCAAGAGAGAATCGGCGGGAAGTGGAGGGATTGGTTGACCTGCTGGTTAAAAATGGGGTGCTTGTGCGTACCCTGTTAACCCCCCGGCAAATATATCATACCCAGTCAAAGTTGTTTCACAACAGGTATGGCAAGGAAATATTGTATATCCCGGAAGCATACGGCAAATTTAAAAAGAAGCAGCTCTCCCGCATCGGCTGCCCCGAAAAAAGTAAACCAATAACCGTGGAAGCGGATGGGGGATTGCCCCCTGCCCTCTGCCGCCGCCGGTCGTACCGTCATTTTGATGAAGAGAGGGAAATATCCTTCCACGAGTTCTCCATTTTACTATCTATATTCAGGCAAACCCGGTAAAAGGGTATTATTCGATATTATTATGCCAGTGCCGGCGGCCTGTATCCCATTGATATATATATTTATATCAAAGGCGGGCGGGTCGAAAACATTGAGCAGGGGTTGTATTATTACCACCCCCCCACCCACACCTTGAACCTGGTAAGGGCAGGCGCGGTGATTACCGGGGATGCTCACTATGCCCGCAATCAAGCGATCTTTCAATCCTCCGCCCTGTCTATTTTTTTGGTGTACAATGCAGAGGCCAACATGCCCATGTACGGGGGCATGGGCTATTTTTATGCGGCCATTGACTCCGGCATCATGGTGGGGACATTGACCCGGCTGAGTGAAAAATTGGGGATCGGCCTGTGCTCCATCGGGGATATGGATTTCCAGAGTATCGGGGATCAATTTAACCTGGACAAAAATCAAGTGTTTATTCATGCAGTGGAATTGGGATTCAAACCCAAACAGGCTATTGTTAGCGAAGAGTCTGTCCCCGAAACAGGAGAAGATGAACGGGGCATTTCAGTAGAAAAGGAGCATGTTACTGTCAGGAATCGGAGTTTAAGGCTTGCCCTTTTGAGTGGGGACTGGCTGCCATTATCTCTGCCGGCGAAGATCAAAGAGCACTTTGTGAATGCGAAAGTCGTCAGCCTCGGCGGTGCCACCGAAGGCTCCATCTGGTCCATCTACTACCCCATCCAGGAAGTCGATGAAGGCTGGAAGAGCATCCCCTATGGTTTTCCATTGGCCAACCAGGAATTTTACGTATTGAATCAAAGGCTGGAGCTGTGTCCTGTGGGTGTGCCGGGAGAACTCTATATCGGCGGCGCCGGCGTTGCCGAGGGCTATATCGGTGATGAGGAAAAAACCCGGAATGCCTTTATCCATCACCCTAAATTGGGTCGTATTTATAAGACCGGCGATTTTGGCAGGTTTCAGCCGGCAGGACACATCGAGTTTCTCGGCAGAAGGGATCAACAGGTTAAAATAAGGGGCTACCGGGTGGAATTGGGAGAGATTGAAAATTGTCTACTGGAACATAGTGAGGTAAAAAATGCGGTGGTCGTTGACAGAAACGATGACACCAATAGAAGATATTTGTGTGCCTATGTCGTAACCGGCCAGGAACCGACAGTGGCGGAATTGAGGGAGTTTTTATCCCGGAAATTGCCGGAGTATATGGTGCCCGCTCATTTTACCTACCTGGAGGCCATCCCTTTAACTGCCAATGGGAAGATAGACCGGAAATCCCTGCCGGAACCTGCCGTGGACACCATAACAACAGGACGGGCATACGTCCCACCCGAGACCGAAATTGAGAAGACAATTACGGGAATATGCCTGGCAATGTTTAACCTGAAACGGATCGGGATGAACGATAACTTTTTTGAGCTGGGCCTCACCTCCATAGATGTTGTAAAAATAAGCAGTGCGCTAAGGGAAACCTTTGGTATGGCGGTTCCTGTATTAAAACTCTTTGAGTATTCAACTATTCGTTCCCTGGCAGGGTATTTGAGCCGGGAGCAAAAAGGCCGCGGCCCTGTACAAAAACCGGCCAAAACGAATCGAACCGAAGCGGTGAGTGAAGCCAAAAACAGGATGCGCAAGAGAATCCAGGCGAGAGGGTAGAGAGAGTGTCAATGGCTGAGGAATTTCAATTGCAGGGCGCAACAGGATTGGAAATCGCCGTGATTGGCATGGCCGGGCGATTTCCCGGGGCCCGGGATATAGATGAATTCTGGGAAAATCTGAAGAACGGGGTGGAATCCGTACATTTCTACAAGGATGAAGAGCTCGAAGTGGTCGGCGTTTCGGAGGAGTTGCTAAGGAATCCCAATTATGTAAAGGCCGGCGCACGATTAGAGGGTTTCGATACCTTTGATCCCCAATTTTTTGGCTATTCACCCCACGAGGCGGAAGTCATGGACCCGCAGGTTCGCCTGTTTCATGAGTGCGCCTGGCAGGCGTTGGAAGATGCCGCAGTTGACCCGGCAGGCTATGAGGGTTTGATTGGTTTATATGCCGGTGCCAACTCCGGCTTCCATTGGCAGAGTCACTCTCTATTCTCCCCTTCCAGCCGTGTAATCAATGAATTTGCCGCCGACCAATTGAGGGATAAGGATTATCTCGTCTGTTGGGTCTCTTACAAGCTGGATCTCAAAGGCCCCAGTTGTACCGTTCAGACCGCCTGCTCGACGTCATTGGTGGCCATTCACCTGGCCTGCCAGGGGCTGTTGAATGCCGAATGTGATATGGCCCTGGCGGGTGGTGCCTCGTTGAGTGCGAGGCGGATTCACGGTTATGTGTACCAGGAGGGCATGATCTATTCGCCGGATGGACACTGCCGGACATTTGATGCCGGGGCCAAAGGTACGATCTTTGGAGACGGCATCGGTGTCGTTGTATTAAAACGCCTTACTGACGCCGTGGCCGAAAGAGATCATATTTATGCCATTATTAAAGGCAGCTCTGTCAATAATGATGGGGCCTCTAAGGTGGGGTTTACCGCCCCCTCTATTGAAGGACAGGCGGACGTCATCCGGGCCGCCCTTCATATGGCAGAAGTAAATCCTGAAACCATCCAATATGTGGAAGCCCACGGTACCGCTACTCCCCTGGGAGACCCGATTGAGATAGAGGCCCTGACACGGGCCCTGGGGGTAGATAAGAAAGGGTACTGCGGGATCGGTTCAGTAAAGACCAATGTGGGACATCTGCATGTGGCCGCCGGGGTGGCCGGTTTTATTAAAACAGTGCTCTGCCTGACATACCGGCAGATACCCCCCAGTTTGCATTTTAAAGTCCCCAACCCCCGTATTGATTTTGAAAACACCCCCTTCTATGTCAACACCAGGCTCAAAGAGTGGAGGAATGGTAAGTATCCCTTAAGAGCCGGTGTCAGCTCCTTTGGTATTGGGGGCACCAATGCCCATGTGGTGCTGGAAGAGTGGCCGGCCGGGTACGGCGTACATGGCGTGCGGCGGGAAGAATCACCCTCAAGGCAATATCAATTAATTCTATTATCAGCCGAGACCCCAACCGCCCTTGAGCGGGTAACCAAAAATTTAGCAGACTATCTTAAGAAAAATCCCGATGTTAACTTTGCCGATGCGGCTTATACACTGCAAACAGGCAGGCGGGCATTTAAATACCGGCGCATGACGGTATGTTCGGATGTTAACGAAGCCGTGGCCTCGTTGTCTTCCCCGGATTCCGGCAAGACCCGGACATTTTGGGCAGAAGAGGAAGATAGGCCGGTTGTGTTTATGTTTCCCGGCCAGGGTTCCCAGTATGTGAATATGGGATTGGGCCTCTACCAGGCGGAGAGCCTGTTCCGTGAAGAGATGGATCGCTGTTTTGATATTTTAAGTCCCCTAATGGACTATAATATCAAAGAGATCCTCTATCCCACGGGCCACTTCACTAAAGAGGGGATCAACCGCACCGAAATCGCACAGCCGGTTTTATTCATATTCGAATACGCCCTGGCCAAATTGCTGATGAGGTGGGGAGTCAAACCCGCCGCCATGATCGGCCACAGTATCGGTGAATATGTGGCGGCTTGCCTGTCGGGTGTTTTTTCACTGGAAGATGCCTTACACCTGGTGGCCTTCAGGGGGCAATTGATGCAGCAGATGCCCCCAGGTGCCATGATGGGGGTGGTACTTCCGGAGGAGGAGTTACGAGAGTTATTAATTCAGTCCGGGAGTGATGAGATTTCCATAGCTGCAGTTAACGGGCTGAACCTGTGTACCGTTTCCGGCCCTGCGGGGGCGATGGCGGCCTTTGAAGATAGATTGAAGCGGCAGGGATATGAAACCAGGCCGCTGCATACCTCACACGCCTTTCATTCCGGCATGATGGAGCCGATTTTGAAACAGTTTGAAGATAAGGCGAGGGAATTCCCTTTAAACGCGCCGACTCTCCCCTTTATATCAAACCTGACCGGGACCTGGGCAGTGGGCCGGGAGGTGACCGACCCTGCCTATTGGGCCGCCCATATGAGAAAGGGTGTGCGATTTTTAGAGGGGCTTAAGAATTTGTTTGAAGAGGAGGAGGCTCTCTTTTTGGAATTGGGCCCCGGCAAGGTATTGACGACTTTTGCCACCCAATATGCAAAAAACCACAACGGCCGGGGGCGGGAACACCGGTTTTTAAATCTTGTCAAACACCCCCGGGAGAGTGCGACCGACGATGCCTACCTCCTTGATAATATCGGCAGGTTATGGCTTTATGGAAAGAGAATCGATTGGCAGGGATTTTATGCCGAAGAGAATCGGTACCGTATTTCGTTACCCGCCTACCCCTTTGAAGGGCGGCGTTACTGGCCCGGCAAGGCCCTCTTTCCCAATGGTATGGGCATGCTTTTGGGCAGCTCCCTGCTGCAAAAAAGAAAAGATATCGGTGACTGGTTTTACATTCCTTCATGGAAACGTTCCCGCCTGCCCCTTGGCCGGGCCGGTGGGGAAGGCCTGGCCGGTAACTGCCTGGTTTTTGCCGGCCGGGCGGATTTTTGCTCCCGCTTGATGAAAAGGCTGGAGCAGGCCGGGTTAGATATTATCGTGGTGAAAGAGGGAACCGAATTTTCCCGGCAGAATCGACAGGTATATACGTTGAACCCAGGCGAAGATGGCCACTATAATGCCCTATTCGCTGAGCTGCGGGCGGGGGGGACGCTGCCCCGGTTAATCGTCCACCTGTGGAACGTCGGCGAAGACGAACCCCCGGCTTTGTCGCCGGAAGGGATGGCCCACTCCCAGGATGTGGGCTATTACAGCCTCCTGAACCTGGCCCGCGCCATCGGCAGCCAGGATGTCGAAGATAAAATCCGGATCATAGTCATATCCAACCGGATGCAGGAGGTGCTGAAAGAGATCCCCGCCGCGCCGCAGAAGGCGACCTTGCTGGGGCCGGTAATGGTCATCCCCCAGGAATACCCCAACATCAGTTGCCGCAGCATCGATATTGTCAACCCCCAACCGGCTGCCCCTGAAGAAAAAACCTTGATGGATCAACTGTTGGCGGAGATGAGCGCCGACACTGCCGAGGCCATCGTCGCCTATCGCAGCACTATTCGCTGGGTCCGGGGCTATGAACCCATTCGGTTGGCAGATTCCGGGAGGGAGACGGAGCGGCTGAAGGAGCGGGGTGTTTATTTGATCACAGGCGGACTGGGGGGCATTGGGCTGGTACTGGCCGAATACCTGGCCCAACAGGTGAGGGCGAGGTTGGTGTTGACCGGCCGCTCTACTTTTCCACCGCCGGGGGATTGGGATCAATGGCTGGAGAGCCACCCACCGGAAGATAACGTAAGGGGTAAATTGGAGAAAATCCGGCAGTTGGAGGCATGGGGGGCGGAGGTATTGGTGTTGTCTGCCGATGTGTCCGACCGGCAGCAGATGGCGGCGGCCCTTAAGGAGGCAGAGCAGAGATTCGGCGGCATCGACGGCGTTATCCATTCGGCAGGTCTGCCGGATGCCGGGCTGATTCAATCGAGAAGCCGCGAAACGACAGAAGAGGTGTTTGCCTCGAAAGTGAGGGGAACAGTCGTCCTGGATAGGCTTTTGAAAGATAGGGCGTTGGATTTCTTTATTTTATGCTCGTCTATTTCCGCCATCCACCCCCCCATGGGACAGGTGGCATATACGGCAGCCAATGCGTTCCTGGATTCCTTCAGTCACTATAAGAGTGGAGGGGGCGTGACGGCCACTGCTGTAACCAGCATTAATTGGGATGTATGGCAGGAGGTGGGCATGGCTGCTGCGAATCTTTCCCCCCGGAGCGGTATCTTACCGGCAGAGGGTAAAGAGGTCTTTGCCCGGGTTCTAACCGAACCGCTGCCGCAGGTCATCACCTCTACCAGGAATCTGCTTCATATGATGGAGTGGTCACGGCTTGCAGGCGTACCGAACAGCCAGGCTCCATTGGCAAAAGATATCTCTCCGGTACAAAAGTACCGGCGGCCTGCCCTGAAGACGCCATATTTTGCACCGGACGGTGAACTCGAGAAGACATTGGCCGAACTCTGGCAGGATATCCTGGGCATTGACCAGGTGGGTGTAGATGACAATTTTTTCGATCTGGGTGCCACCTCTCTTGAGATGATCCAGGTAAACAGGAAATTGAAAGAGATACTGGGCCAGGATATATCCCTGGTTACGTTTTATAACCACTCCACCGTCGGTGAGTTGGCCCGCCATTTAAGCAAAAAAGAAGCAGGCGGGGTGGTGACCGGCGAAGACAAAGCTCGACTGGAAGCCATCAGCAAGGGGAAAAATAAATTGCGGCAGAGGGGGAAGCGGATGGCGGGAGGAATACATGCCTGACAACCTGGAACAAGAGCCCGGCTGTGGATTGGACATCGCCGTTATCGGTATGGCTGGCTGCTTCCCCGGGGCTAAAAATATCGATGAACTCTGGGGAAATTTGAAAAGGGGGGTCGAATCGATCTCTTTCTTTACCGATGAAGAGTTAACAGGTGCCGGACTCCCTACCGGGGCATTGAAGAGTCGGGGTTATGTGAGGGCAAATCCAATGCTGGCGGGGTGTGAATATTTTGATGCCTCGTTTTTTGATTATCTTCCCGGGGATGTAGAGTTCATGGACCCCCAGGTACGAATTTTCCACGAGTGCGTATGGGAGGCATTGGAGGATGCGGGGTATGACCCCTTTTCCTATAAGGGATTAATAGGTCTTTACGCCGGGGCATCTATGAATAATTCCTGGATCGCCGGTACATTTAAAATGAAGGCCGGTGAATCGGCCAGGGGATTTAGCGGCTCTCTCTTTTTTGACAAAGACTTTTTAACGACCCATGTTTCATATAAATTAAATTTAAGAGGCCCCAGTTCCACTATATTCACGGCCTGTTCGACATCCCTGGTGGCGGTTCACCAGGCCTGCCAGGGTTTGTTGAGTGGTGAATGTGAGATCGCCCTGGCCGGCGGCGTATCCATAGTGCTTTCCCAGGGGAAGGGGTATCTCTGCCAGGAAGGCCTGATCCATTCGGCGGATGGCCACTGCCGGGCATTCGATGCCGGGGCCAATGGAACCGTCTTCGGCAGTGGGGCCGGGGTTGTGGTCTTAAAACAACTGGAAGGCGCCGCTGCCGGTAGGGATAATATTTATGCGGTTTTAATCGGTTCCGCGGTTAATAATGATGGCAATCAAAAGGTCGGTTTCAGCGCGCCCGGTGTGAAGGGTCAGGCCGCCGTTATCCGGGCCGCACTCCAGGCTGCGGAGGTCTCCCCCGACAGTATCGGCTATATTGAAACCCACGGTACCGGTACCGCCATGGGAGACCCGATAGAGATTGAAGCCTTAAGCCAGGCGTTCAATACCGATAAGAGGGCTTTTTGCGCCATCGGCTCTGTCAAGACCAACATAGGGCATCTCGATGCCGCCGCCGGGATTACCAGCTTTATTAAGACGGTTCTGGCATTGAAGCATGGATGTATCCCCCCCAGCCTCCACTTTGAAAGCCCCAATGCCGAGATTGATTTCGACAACACCCCTTTTTATGTAAATACCGGCCTGGCTGATTGGCGGAGGGGCAGTTACCCGCGGCGTGCCGGGGTGAGCTCTTTTGGTGTCGGCGGCACCAATGCCCATGTTATCTTAGAAGAGGCCCCGCCATCGAACGGCAGGCCCGGGGGCCCGGCCGAAGGGCGGGAGTGCCAATTAATACTGCTGTCGGCCCAAACCGGGACAGCCCTCCGGCGGGTGAGCCGGAACCTGGCCGGGCATTTTAAAAAGAGTCCCGGTATGAACCTGAGGGATGCGGCCTATACCTTACAGGTGGGGCGTACCCCCCTGGAGTACAGGCAGTTTTTTGTGTGTTCCAGGCTCGATGAGGCCGTTAGTGTATTGTCAACGCCCGATTCCCCCCATTGGAACGGGCATCGGCTTTTAAAGAAAGATAGGAACAGGCGGGTGGTATTTATGTTCCCGGGCCAGGGCGCGCAGTATGAGAATATGGGATTGGCGTTATACCAGGGGGAATCCCTGTTTCGACAAGAGATGGATCGCTGTTTTGGGATATTGGACGGCCTGATGGACTGCCGTATCAAAGAGATTCTCTTTCGATCACCCGGCACCCCCGACCGGCACTCGATACCGGGTATCGATCAAACCGAAGTGGCCCAGCCGCTGCTGTTTGTCTTCGAATATGCCCTGGCCAGGTTGTTGATGGCCTGGGGCATCAAAGCCCAGGCCATGATCGGTCACTCCATCGGCGAGTATGTGGCTGCCTGTTTGTCCGGGGTTTTCTCTTTAGAGGATGCCCTGGCGTTGGTGGTCTTCCGGGGGAGATCGATGCAGCAAGTTCCCCCCGGAGCTATGCTGAGTGTGCCGCTGTCCGAGGAGAGGGTAAAACCGTTGTTGAATGAAAGCGTATCGCTGGCAGCCGTCAACGGGCCGGACGGCTGCGTGGTATCCGGTCCCCCTGATGCGGTAGACAAATTTGCCGAAGAGTTAAAGAAGCAAGGGTATGAGGGCCGTCCCCTTCATACCTCCCATGCCTTTCATTCCGCTATGATGGAGCCGGTGGTAGGGGCGTTCAGGGAGAGGGTCGGGCAAATCCGGCTAAATGAGCCGGGAATCCCCTATATATCCAATGTCAGCGGCGGCTGGATAAGCGGCAAA
Source organism: uncultured bacterium (assembly GCA_965603365.1). GTDB lineage: Bacteria > Acidobacteriota > Aminicenantia > UBA2199 > UBA2199 > JAHELQ01. The sequence continues at coordinate 3,606 of CBFDCR010000006.1, read as the reverse complement.
GAGGCGGTGGACCCCGGCTATTGGGCCCGCCACCTGAGAGAGACCGTGCGTTTTTCCGACGGCCTGAAGACGCTGTTAAAGGGGGAGAATGTCATCCTGGTGGAGGTCGGCCCCGGCCAGGTGTTGAGCACGCTGGCACGAAAGCAGGCCAGACAGGGTGAAGATGGGGAGGTGGGCAATAAAACGGAGGCGGCGATCATCAACCTGGTCCGCCATCCCCAGGAACAGGTGTCGGACAGCCGTTACCTGTTGACGAAGATCGGTCAACTGTGGCTTTACGGGCAGTCCATCGATTGGCCTGAATTCTATTCGGCAGAGAAGAGGTACCGGCTCTCTTTGCCCACCTATCCCTTTGAGGGTGTGCGTTACTGGGCGGCCGTGGACATGAATACGACAGCCGCCTTACCCCTGCAGAGAGAGGAGATTGACGATTGGTTTTACATTCCCTCCTGGAAGCGTTCCCTTCAACCTGCTGCCGATCAGGGTAAGACAGCCGGAACCCGCTGGCTGGTGTTTAGCGATTCACTGGGCCTGGGCTCTCGACTGGCAGCGCGGCTGGAAGGAGAGGGGGCGGAGGTCGTCTCGGTGGAGATGGGCGACGCCTTTGGGAAAGTGGACAACCATTCGTATACCCTCAATCCCGGCAGCGGCGGCGATTATGATGCACTATTCGATGAACTGGCTGCCTTGAAGCGGTTTCCCGGCTCTATTCTTCATCTGTGGAATATCACCGGCTCAAAGGCAGGGGAGGCATCGGCGGCAGTGGTTGACCATACACTGGAGCGGGGATTTTACAGCCTGTTGGCGATTGCCCAGGCCCTTGGCCGGCAGGGCCTTAGAGATGATGTCCGGTTGACGGTGGTGACCGACCATATGCAGGAGGTCGTCGGCGGTGAACTCCTGTTCCCGCAGAAGGCAGCGGTATCGGGGGCGATCCAGGTTATGAATCGCGAGTATCCCCATATTCACTGCCGCAGCGTCGATGTTGTCCTGCCTGCCCCAAAAGACCGGCAGTACCGCAGGCTGGAGGAGCAGCTATTGGCAGAGAGCCTGTCGGCAAGCCCCGAGCCGGTGATTGCCTACCGGCATACATACCGCTGGGTCCGCTCTTTTGAACCGGTGCGGTTGAACAAACCGGCAGGACGGGTTCCCCGGTTGAAGGAGAGGGGCGTTTATCTCATCACCGGGGGCTTAGGCGGTATCGGCCTGATACTCGCCGAGCACCTGGCCAGGAGCGTAGAGGCCCGCCTCATCCTGATCGGGCGCTCCTCTTTTCCCCACAAAGATGAGTGGGACCGGTGGTTGCAGGAACACGGCGTCGATGACCCGGTTGCTGTCAAAATAAACAAACTGAAGGAACTGGAGAGTCTGGGGGCCGAGGTGATTGTTTTTGGTGCCGATGTGACGAATCCGGCCCAGATGCAGGAGATAGTTGCCCGGGCAAAGGTGCAATTTGGCGCCGTCAACGGCGTCATCCATGCCGCCGGTGTCGCCGACGGGGCGCTGATCCAGCGGCGAACCCGCCCGATGTCGGAGGCGGTTCTGGCGCCCAAAATAGCGGGAACACTAGCCCTTCACCGGGCGCTGCGGCAGGAGGCGTTGGATTTTTTTATGCTGTGCTCCTCTATCTTATCGATCCTGGCCCCCATGGGACAGGCGGCCTATGCGGCGGCCAATGCCTTTCTCGATGCCTTTGCCTGCTGCCGGGCCTCAGGGGAGGAGACATATACCGTCTCGGTTAATTGGGATATCTGGCAGGAAGTGGGCATGACCGCTAAAGAGAGTGTCCCCCCGCCGCCTGAATGGCAGTCCCGGCCTCTGGAACATCCGTTATTCGACACATATATGTCTGCCGGGGACAACCTGGGAGTACTCTCTATCCATCTCAGGGTGGACAAACACTGGTTCCTGGATGAGCACCGGGTGATGGGCAGTGCCATCGTACTGGGGACCGTTTACCTGGAATTGGCCCGGGCCGCCTTTGACGTGCATGCAGGAGGAAAAACCGTTGAAATACGGGACGTATTTTATTTAAACCCCCTGATGGTGGCGGAAGGCGAGGAAAAGGAGCTGCGGGTCGTACTGGAAAAAAGGGGAGATTATTTTGAATTTTTCTGTGTGAGCCAGGCACCCGCCAAAGAGGATGAATGGATACCCCATGCACGGGGAGAAATCGCTGCCGGTGATACGGCCCCCCCCCAAAAGCACAGTCTCAAGAAGATCGAAGCCCGGTGCCGCCGGTCCCAAACGACACCCGGCAAAGATAACCATAAACCCTATGAGGGCAGCTTTGTAGAGGTGGGGCCCAGGTGGCACAGCCTGGTTGAAGTGAAGCTGGGAGAGAGGCGGGGATTGGCATTGTTTCAATTACCCGCTGGGTATGCCGACGACATGAAGGTTTATCAATTACATCCCGCCCTACTGGACTATGCCACCAGCTTCCTGCCGATGACCGACCGGCGCATTCCCCATATTAAAGGCGGTTACCTTCCCTTTTCCTACAAGTGTCTGCGCTTGAGGGGGCCGCTGCCGGCCCGGTTTTTCGTCTACTCCCGGTTTGTCGAAAACCGGGGGGGAGGAAGAGAGACGCTCTCTTTTGATGTGACGATTATGGATGAAGAGGGCAGCGAACGGCTGGATATCGAAGGCTTTAGGCTGTTGACGGTGACGGATGAGGGAAAATCCACTGCCCGGGAAGCAAGGCGTAGATTTCCCCTGCCTGCCTATATCGCCTCCCCGGCAAAAAAGAGAGCCGGGTCGTCCGAAGGTCACCTGGAGAGGGCCTCAAAGGGCGGCATACGGCCTGCCGAGGGAGTGGAGGCTTTTGATCGCATCATGGCCGGTACAATGCCGCAAGTCCTGGTATCCACCCGGCACCTGGAGAAAATGGCGGAGCGGCTCCATGCTGCCGGGATTTCGTCAACGCCCAAAGAGGCACCCCCGGAGAAATTTGTCGGTACCAGCCGGCTGCGGCCGGAGTTAAGTTCCCTTTATGCCGTCCCCCGGGATAAGATCGAGCAGGTTTTGGCCCAGGCCCTGGAAAGTTACCTGGGCATCGACAAAGTGGGCATCAACGACAACTTCTTCGAGCTTGGCGCCAGCTCCCTGGATATGGCGCAGTTTTCCAGGCGGTTGGCAGGGCTGCTCAAGCAGGAGGTGCCTGTAGCCGCCATGTTTTCGTATCCCACCATCGCCAATTTGAAAAAATATCTGGCGCAGGAAGAGAAAACATTGACATTCTCCGACGAGGAAAAGGAGCGCCTGGAGAAAAAGAGCATCAGGGAGAAATACCGGTTGAAACAGAGACGGGTGAATGTAAGAGGTTCCTTTGAGAGGTAAAGAATATTTCTATAACATAGTCCATGGGAGTGGTTTTTCCGCTCATGTGAATGGTTTCGCCCGTTATGTGGATGGTTTTGTCCGTTATGTGAATGGTTTCTCCGCTCATGTGAATGGTTTCGTCCCTTATGTGGATGGTTTTGCCCGTTATGTGAATGGTTTTTCCCTTCATGGGAACGATTTTTCCCCTTATGTGGATGGTTTTTCCGGCTATGGTGCATAGGTTATAATAAAAGAGACAAAAAGTTGTTTAAATTCCCCGACAGT
>CBFDCR010000005.1:0-121576 GCA_965603365.1 uncultured bacterium | reverse complement strand
GCATTTTCCCGGCACTGGGTGTCCTCTCTTTACCCTCTGATTTTTTTACCGATAAACCAAACCTTTCAGCCATTTGTTACCTCTAAATTGGTTCCAGCTTCAAGCCGCACGTGCCAGAGGAATAAAAAAAATTTTGCCTGACATCTGATTTCTCCTTTGACAAACAGCCCAATTTATTCTATATTACACTTATAGGAGACCGTGATGAGATTTACGAGGATTACGATCGATAACAACCAGATGGGCGGTGTCCCCTGTATTCGGCACATGAGAATCCCGGTAGCCACCGTAGTGGCCATGATAGCAGATGGAATGAGCATGGAGGAGATCCTCGAAGCCTACCCGGACATCGAAATAGAAGATGTCAAAGAGGCTCTCTATTTTGCCGCCGACGCGGTCAAAGAGAAGCAGATCCCCCTCACCATCCCCGTCTGATTGAATGAAACTAAAATTCCTCATTGACAATGCCCTCTCTCCTATCTTCTCAAAGTTACTGCACCATCATGGATACGATGTTATTCATGTCAGAGAAATAAATATGCAGACCTGCTCTGACGAAGAGATATTTGATTTTGCCCAAAAAGATGGCAGAATCATCGTTTCGGCGGACACCGATTTCGGCACTATCATCGCATTAAGAAATGAACGATTCCCTTCGATTATCATTTTCCGACGTACCCAAAATCGAAAACCGGCAGAACAGGCAAATCTCCTCATCTCCAATATGGAACAAATCAAGGACAGTTTAATAAAAGGAAGTATCGTCATCATAGAAGATATCCGCATCCGCATCCGATCCTTGCCCATTTTGCAATAAAAATCCCTACCCTCATTCCCCTATACCAGAGGCTTCACCGAACATTTTTTGCCTGCCCCCTAATTTCCTAATTTCCTCCCTCCCCTTTGTCAAATCCATTTCTAATTTTATCAAACAACCAACTCCAAGCCCCAGCCCCCATACCATCCCAAAGTTTATACCTTTATACCCCCCGTCCCAGATTTTCTACCCCCATATTACAATAGGGATATCCTCTACGAATTTCCGAAATCTTTTTATTAGTTTTAAATCAACATGCAACTTCTTCATTTCATGTTCTATTCGTTTCAACTGGTATTCAATACGTGACTTTTTCTGTTGAAGTGACTCTATCTGTTTAAGTAGTTCCTTCTGTTTCTCAGATAACTCCCCTGAATCCTTTTCGTAAGAAAATTGCTTTATAAACTTGACTTTATTTATTTCATCCTTGATCGCTCTTAATTCGTTCCCTAATTGTCCCCTTTTTATTCCTAAAAATAAAAGTTTAACCGGAATTTCCTTTAATGCTTGGTCCAACACTTTTAGTGTATTTTCTTTCTTTTGGACCGTCGGACGGCCTGACGCCGACAATGCTCTAAAGAAGCTTTGCCAACTCTTATATGGGCTTGGTTGTACTCCTGAAATAATAGCCTCCCAGAGACGCTCCGGAATACTCATAATAAGTATTTGACTTGGGGGTTTTTTATCTCTCTCTATGAAATAATCATCTGGCGTGCGGATTGTTTCCCCCCACATTTTCGATATACCAGACCTCTCATAAATATCGGGAATATTGCGTCTTCGTATAAAAGGAGAATATTTTTTGCCTGTCCCCTTTGTCCATGATTTACCGCCCTTGTCCTTTACCCAGCGACTTTCTTCCTTCACCTGGGAGCCTTTTTCGTCGACACTCTTTTTTTCCTCTTTCTGTGAAGGTATGACTATTATTGCACCTGCATTAAACCCTTGAATATCTCCTTTTTTAGTTTTCCATGTTTTTAGCTTAGTCGCATTTTTAGATTTAAGAGCACCCACTGTAATACCAAATTTTTTGGCAATCATACTGAGCCTTTCTCCTTTCTTTACTTTATAAGTTATTTCCTTATTTTCATCAGTTTTAGCAAAAATTCGTTCTTTATTCACCGCTTTTTGTCCGGGCTCTTTTCCCTGTTGCACCACATGCGTTAATTCATGGGCAAGAAGGTGTTTACCGGAGAATGTTTCTGGTGAATATTGCCCGGAGTTGAAGACGATGTCTTTTCCGGTGGTGAAGGCTTTGGCGTTGATGGATTGGGCGGTTTGGGCGGCGTTGGTGTCGGTGTGGAGGCGGACGTGGCTGAAGTCGGCGCCGAAGCGGGGTTCGAAGAAGGCGCGGGTGGGTTCGGACAACGGCTGACCGCCTCCTTTTAGTGAATTGATGTTGGATTCAATATCCGGTGTGACATTTGTGGTACTTCCAGTATTAGTCCTAGCCTGAATCGGCTCTTCTTCTTCCTCTTCTTCTTGCCGCTGAAGCAGGGATTTTGATTGAACTTCTTCATCTTTTTCATCAGGCTGTCTGCGTACCAATGGTGTTATTTGTTCTGCCAGGGGGTTGGTGGGGCTGGGGCTGGAGGCTGGGGCTGGAGCGAATTCCCTTTGCGGCATACGCATGACCCGGTCGGCCACGCGGTCGGCCTCTTGCTCGTAAATGTCGTTAGGTGTCCCGTGCCGGAGCCTGGCCTGGATGACACCGGACTGGAACAATCTCGTTACGGCCCGGTTGCCGATGGTTCGCTGCAAGTATAAAATTTGGTTTACCGGGGAGTCAATGGATTGAGGCAAATGGGGCTTTGATTTTGATGAAAGAGGACTCTGCTTTACTGTTCCACCCTTTGGTGCGTTTGTTGATTTTAAGGCGACAGCAGCCATTTTAATTTCTCCCGTCTCCTGTCTTTATCTTAGTGGCCCTTCGTGCCCTTAGCGGCTAACTTTTTTTATTTTCCCTCAGATAAATAAAAAGGATAGACCAGGTTGAAGCGGTTGTTGGTGGTGCGGACGCGGTACTCGACTTCGATCAATAATTTACCCTCTGCCATCGCTTCAGTGGAGACCTCTACTTTGGTCACTTGAATCCTTGGTTCAAATATGGTCAAGGCCTCTTTTACACTGTTTGAGATCAATGTCGCAGTGGCGGTATTCATTACACTAAATACAAACTCATGGATACCGCAGCCAAAATCCGGGCGCATGACCCGCTCCCCTTTGGCGGTACTCAATATTATCCAGATGGCCTCCTTGATGTCCTTCTCATATTCGGACATACTGATCCGGCCCTCATTGTCTACCTGCAAGGGAAATGTCCAGCCTCTTCCTAAAAATTCTTCAGCCATTTTTACACCCTTATAACAGCTCCAGCCGCCAGCACCAGCACCAGCCGGTCTCTCCGGGTTAGGCGCTAACCGATCATCACTGTGGGACAGCCCATGGAAATGGAATTGGGCGGGCCGCTCTCCATGATCATATCCCCCTGCCGCGCCGCCGGCATGTTCTCGATCATTACGGTGACACTGCCCATGGCAACCGTACCGCCTACGTGAGGCACGGTACCGGTAAGCATGGGACAGGCATGAAAATCGGCCGAAGCCCGCCAGGCCGGCATCCCCCCTATAAGTACGGTAGCACTACCCGGCCCGGGGCCCAGGGGCGTCCCATGTGATGTTACATCCCCTACTCTGGCTGCCGGCGGCATATTAAACTCCTTACTCCCTAATTTATCTTTACCATGGCGCCTTTGAGTTCCAGCATGGCGCCGGATTTAATCTTTAAGGCCGTACTGGCCTCAATATCGATCATCTTGGCCTTGATCTTCAACTGCATGCCGCTCTCAATATTGACGGCCTTTTGTACGGAATCGATGATAATTTTATTACTGCCGGATTTATCTATGATCTCAATTTTTTCCTGGCCGGACGCATCATTGAGCACAATCTTATGACCGGCCTTGCTCTGGATGGCCACCTTCCCCTTGCCTGAGGCATCATCCAGGAGGAACTTGTGCCCGCCTTTACTCTGGATGCTGATCTGCTCCTTACCGGATTTATCATCCAGCAGGAAGTTATGGCCGGATTTTGTTTTTATTTCTACTTTTTCTTTTTGTTTGGTATCGTCAAACCTGATCTCATGACCGCTGCGGGACTTGATGGTGCGGATATTGTTTTTGCCGTCTTTATTGGTTTCAGGCGGCGGGGCCTTGCCGTTCCACAGGCAGCCGATGACATAGGGTCTGTTAATGTCACCGTGTTCAAAAGCCACCAGGACTTCGTCGTTGACTTCCGGTAAGAAAAAGCTGCCCATTTGCTTGCCGGACATGAGGGTGGCCACCCGCACCCAATCGGATTCATTTTTATCCGACAGCCAGGGGAATTGCACCTTTAGGCGGCCCAGCCCATCGGGATCCTTGTTGTTGGTCACAATGCCGGGGGAAACCCCATACCGCTTCTCTTTTGCCTTCTGATCCCCAGGGGATAAAACATCCAGGATACTCATATTGAATTCCTTTTGGCTTTGAATCTGGTCTGATACCCGTTTTCGCCGATAGAATGGTTGGTCTCCTTCACATAATACTTTCCACTAAACCGCTCCCCCATCTTGTCAAGTTTGATACAGACGCCGGTCCTGATGATGGGAATACCGATGCAAGCGGCATCACCTTCAATCAAGCCGTCGCTCAACTTGTTTAACCAGGCCTGGGCAATGGAATTGGCATGACTGACAGAATTAACGATAACATCGGTGATGACCTTCTTGGGGTTGCCATGACGCTTTTGGGCGATCTGGCTGGCGGTTTGCCTGCCGCTCTCCTGCGACCGCTCACTGCCGGCTTTGGCTGTCCCGACAATGGGTTTACCGGGGTCCCTGGGGTTATGCCCCCTCACCTCCACCTCGGCATATGAACCGGCTGTGTTCAAATCGGGGCTGAAACTAATGAGATCCTTTCCCAATTCGAGGGTCAGGATCTCCTTTTTATCATCCTCCGGCTTAACAAAATGAAGGGTCTGGCCGTCGATCCTGAATTGAAAACCCACCTCTTCAGCCAACTGCTGAATGAAGTCAAAATAACTTTTCCCGGCATCCTTGCGCACAGGCTGTTCATATTTTGGTGTTTTGGTTACCTTTGCCGATAATCCCGCGTCTTTGGCAATTTTCTGCACGATGTCACTGTAAGCCATCTTCAAAAAGGTTTGTTCAGGAGATTTTCGTTTCATATAGTCATAAGAGAGGTCCTGTCCCTTAAGCGTAATTTTGGGAGGTTCTCCGGTAAAAAAACTGGGCTTCATGCCGGTGAATTCACCCATTAATAATGTTTTAAGACTGCTGCCGTAACCCATTTTTATCTTGACTTTGTTTCCCACTTCAAACAAAGGGTGGTCTAACCATTTAAATTTCCGGTCTTTCACCTCAAACTGATCGTACACGGTTATGGTAAAGCTGGCGCCTTCATCGATTTTTTCAAACACGGATACTTCCATGATGACTTTTGATAAATCCGGCGGCAATTTACTATTTTCAATTTCAATCTCAAAGCGCGGGGCGTAAAAATTAAAAGTACTTAAAGATAGCTTCCCTATGGACATTTTTTTATTTCCCTTTTGTTTTATATTCTCCCGGTGTTCCTCATGTCCTCTGGGCTTGCCATTGTTCTTTATTCCTTCACCGGGATTACCAGTTCCTGGCCCGGTTCCAGCAACCTCGGGTTGCTGATGTGATTGGCATCGGCGATTAAACGCCAATCCGACGGGTCCCCATACTCTTTGGCCGCGATGGACCATAGGCTGTCCCCTTTTTTAACCACCCAGGTTTTGGTCAGGTCTGAAGACAAAAGACTCAACTCCGTGATTTGTAAAAGCGGTTCCCGGTACTCTTTTAGCGTCACCGACAGGGTGGCCCGTACCGGGATACCCAGCGGGAGAAACAGGGTAAACTTCTTGGTGACCCGCTCGATGATACATTGAAAAATAAAGGTCCCCCATATAAAAAGACATATCGGCGGGGCATGGAGATCGGAATCGATATCCATCAGTCCTTTAACCGCACCGGGAAGACTGCTGAACATGCTGCCGGCATCCCAGCCGGTGATCCGGTCGGTGAAGATCCTGACGTCAATCTTCTCCTCATAGGTATCGAAAAAGAGGTCCATGGTCACCGACCTGGCATTCCCCCTTACAAACTGGAATATGGGAGAGGAGAGCCCGGGTATGTTTACGGCGGCAAATTGATTGCTCTTTTCAACGGTTAGCTGCTCCGGGTTAAACAAACAGGGTACGATCAACCACGGTTTATCCTTTCTTGTTAAAAAGGCTTTCATCAGCATTACCATCCCCTCCTCTCTCGTTCCATCCTGAGTCTGGTTTCCAACATCTGGTACACCTGGTCTGTCAATAGATTCAGATTGATGTTGGCTTGATGTTGACGAGAAACACCTAAAATACCCGGGCCATCGGTGCCGCGGCTGCTGGGAATCTTCTTAGCAGCTACCTTTTCCATCTCCTGTCCCATTGGGGGGACCGATTTATCTCCCATTTCCTTCAGACAGGTTTTAAGTTCCCGCTGCGTGAGGCCAGCGGGATTAAAGTAATCCAGCGGCGGTGTGGTTGTCGGCGCGGCGATGGTTGGCTGGTGTAGGGTTGTCATACGGGAAAAATCTCTCATACTAATGTGAACGGGCGCCTGAAATCGTGTCTCGAAGCGGGTGGCTCCCTGGGCACCCCTCCATCCTGACGGTGACCTCAGTTGGGCATACACATCCTGCTCTACCCTGTCTCTGACCTGCCTAGATGTCGGACATGTATACGGATACTCATACCTATGTGTATGCCGATAAGAAGCGGGCGGGTACTGGGGCGTATAGGGAAATAGATGCCTAAACGTCTGCATATGGGTGTCTGCATGAAAAAAATCTCGCCTGCCCATGCCGAACCGGTGATCGATACGGGGGTCAATATGGACCGGATACAGACTCCATTTGTCCAGGATGGCTGCCGGGGCGGTAAAGAAGGGGTGCGTCCGGGTATACCGGGCATACCGGCTATACCGCCTCTCTAAAACAGCCGATACAACCGATTCCCCTGTCTCCCTGTCCCTGACCTGGGTAGATGTGGGATATGTATCCGAATACGAATACGGATACTCATGCGTATGGGTATGCCGATAAGAAGTGGGCGGGTACTGGGGGATATAGAGATGTAGATGGGTAAACGTCTGCATGGAGGTGTCTGCATGGAAAAAATCTCTCATAACCATGCCGAACCGGTGATCGATACGGGCCGGATACAGGTTCCATTTGTCCGGGATGGCTGCCGGGGCTGTAGAGAAATGGTGCGTCCGGGTATACCGGGCATACCGGCTATACCGTCTCTCCAGAACAGCCGACGCAACCGATTCCCCTATCTCCCTGTCCCTGACCTGGGTAGATGTGGGATATGTATCCGAATACGAATACGGATACTCATGCGTATGGGTATGCCGATAAGAAGTGGGCGGGTACTGGGGGGTATAGGGGTATAGATGGGTAAACATATGCCTGGAGGTGTCTGCATGGAAAAACTCTCTCCTGCCCATGCCGAACCGGGTGTCGATACGGGCCGGATACAGGCTCCATTTGTCCGGGATGGCTGCCGGGGCGGTAGAGAAATGGTGCGTCCGGGTATACCGGGCATACCGGCTATACCGCCTCTCTAAAACAGCCGATACAACCGATTCCCCTGTCTCCCTGTCCCTGACCTGGGTAGATGTGGAATATGTATCCGAATACGAATACGGATACGCATGCGTATGTGTGTGCCGGTAAGAAACAGGCGGGTACTGGGGCGTATACGGATATAGATGGGTAAACGTCTGCATGGAGGTGTCTGCATGAAAAAACTCTCGCCTGCCCATGCCGAACCGGTGATCGATACGGGCCGGATACAGGCTCCATTTGTCCAGGATGGCTGCCGGGGCGGTAAAGAAGGGGTGCGTATGGCTATGCCGATAAGAAGCGGGCGGGTACTGGGGCGTATAGGGATATAGATGGGTAAACGTCTGCATGTGGGTGTCTGCATATTGGGGACTGGCCGGGACTGTACCCGCCCGGATGGAATAAGGAAAAGCGCGACTGTGCCTATGGGAGAGCATGTATGCCGGGGATAGATCAAAATAGGGACGGGGAAACCCCGCCCCCCCAGGTATATCCCCGGTTCCGGGGCTGCCCTGAAGGGGCGTGGTCTCCCCCTCTAATAGGTGAAGGTAAAGCGCAAAAAAGTAACGAATCTCTTCCAGATTCCCCTGCCTGGCCGGTAATGTTGAAGGAACATGAAGATTAAACCCAGGGAAAAATAGGTTGAATTTGACATAGAATTGGAAATGGAAGTCATAAACCCGGCTTAAAAGCTGCTGAAGAATGGTTATGCTTTTCCCTGGCTTATACCTGTGTACCAGGTAGAAGAGGGTGGGAAACCCCCGGCGCCGCAGCGGTACGAACGCATATTTGCGCCTAACCCAGCGCTGAAATCCTGTATTGATTATACCGATATCCATAAAGGTTTCCCGTGTCCCGTGTACCGGCCGTAAATTTAGCCTTTCTTTAGCCCGTTATGGACCAACTCCAGAGTCTCCACCGCTATGGTGCGGTTGTCCGCTTTGAAGTCAGGTCCCACCCATTTTACCGGGTAGGCATCTTCAAATGTCCAGTGCCATTTTTCAATGCCGTCATAATCCATCAGGATAATGCGGCCGCTTTTACGCTTAATCTTTCCATCCACGACGTCTTGATACCATTTCCACAAGACATCCGAATCGGTGATTCCCCGTTTTAAAGTGATATTGGACTGTTCGGTTCCCTTGGGCAGTTTATGGATATGATCGTTAACGCCGCCTTCGCGGATGGTTTCGGTCTTGGTCTCCATCTGGAGGCCGGAAACCTCTGAAAATCCGCCCACAATCAAACCCTGAATTTCTACCTGGAACTTAAAACTGATGTAGGGATCGTTTCTTATCCCGAATATCATTTTTAATCCTTCGTCTCCTGGCCTAGTCTGCGGTTGATTTTGCTAATCTCTTCACACCACCTTCTCCTCTGGGCATGAGGCATTTGCATGACCTGATCGTGCTGCCAGTGAAAATAATAGGCGATAAAAGCTACCTCCTTGTACAACTGGTCAAGGGGGTAGCCGGTCATTCCCCCGGGGAAGATATCTCCTTTTCAAAGGCCTCCCCGCAATGGGGGCATTTTACGCTCATCATCACACTGCCATCTCCGTTTATCCTCCGGTAAAATTCCTGGAGGTAGGTCAAATCCGCCACAAACAATTTTTCGATAATCCCCGGGTTGACATCCTGGAGCTCCCCCAGTTTGGCGACGACCCTGGAGAGCAGGATGACAGTGAGATAAGCGGGATTACTTTGCACGCGGGGATCTTTCATGGGCAGAATTTCATCGGCCGCAGACGCCAGGCGCATCACCCCTTTTTGATGCAGATTCCCATCTGTATCCACGATTCCTTTAGGCAGTGTAAATTCATACTCGGTTTGCAGTACCATTTTTTACCTCTAACTGACCCGGACCATTCCTTCGTGGGCGATTTCCAGTGTTTCGATGGCAATATCGTTGCCTTTGGCATTGAGATCAGGGGCATCATACTTAGTAGGCCAGGCCTGGCCAAATTCCCACCGGGATTTGGGACTTGCCTCCTCATCCATTAAGATGACGGCGATATTGCGCCGTGCATCCTTCATTTTTCCCTGTTCCACCAGTTTACGCCACTCGTAAAGTTCCAGGGAATCGGTAATTCCCCACTTTAAGGTAAGATTCCCATACTTGATGAGTCCCGGGATTTTCCTTACGGTGGGGATCTCATTTCCTTCCCGGTATTCGATGGGCTCCTGTGAGGTATCGGGGATCGTAGCCTCGCTGAAGCCGGCCTGGGTAATGCCGTCGATCTCCAATAAAAATCGACTATTCCTGTACGGATCATTTCTATCAGCCATTTTTTTTCTCCTTTATTCTTTATTCTGTAGCAGCGGATCCTCCCTGCCACTGGGCGATGCGGAAGATCACAAATTCTGCCGGTTTTACCGGGGCCACACCGATGATAATGATCAATCGGCCGTTGTCGATGTCATCCTGGGTCATGGTGGAGCGGTCACATTTAACAAAAAACGCCTCTTCAGGTGTATTACCCATCAAGGCGCCGCCCTTCCAGACCCCGGTCAGGAACTGGGTAACGGTCTGCTTCACACGGGCCCACAGCTTTTGATCATTGGGTTCAAATACCACCCACTGGGTGCCCTTCTCGATCGACTCTTCGATAAAGATAAACAAACGGCGCACATTGATATACTTCCATAAGGTGTTACTGGACAGTGTCCGGGCGCCCCATACGCGTATGCCCCGGCCGGAGAAAGCCCGGATACAATTCACACCCCTTGGATTGAGGATATCCTGCTCGCCCTTGCCGATATGAAACTCCAGGTCTTTCACGCCTCTCACTTTCTCATTGGCGGGTGCCTTGTGAACGCCCCGTTCGATATCGCTGCGGGCATAGATACCGGCAACATACCCACCGGGCGGTACGGTCTTGTAGAGTTTGGTCAAGGGATCATACACCTTTATCCACGGGTAGTAAAAAGCAGCGTACATGGAAGGTTGATAAGTATCCCTGGGTTTTAGATTATCCATTGTACTCACTCCCCGTGGGGCATCGATAATCGCAAACCTGTCCTTTAACGTTTCACAGGCACCAATCAAAGCACCGGGCAAGCCACCGGTGACACCAGTCGCATCCGGGGCGTACAAAATGGCCACTTCATCGACATCATTTAAAGCCAATAACCCTTGCCTGCCTCCCGGCTCAATTGTACCCGCTCCTTGCTTATAATCATCGACATCAACCGGTAATGCCCCATCATCGCCCCCGGTTAAAGCAGTGATATCCTGGACGGTGGGCATTGTCCCGGAATCATTTTCTTCCTTTGTTACCACAACCAGGTTCGATATACCGTTAACCTTGTTTTCATAATAGTTATCCGAAGAGCTGTCCACCGAAAGGTCATCAAAATCTTCTATGATATGGGCTGTGTCATCCGCTGCCGCTGCATCCACAGTGCCGGTCTTCCAGTAATAAGCGGTCAGCCGGAAAAGGTGCTCATCTTCCGAATCAAATGTTCCCACACCCACCTTAATCCCGATCCGATTCCCCCAGGCACCTTCCCCGACGGCGGTGACGGTCAAGGTAATACCGTCCAGTTTCAAACTCGCTTTTGCCGCTCCCTGATCCACCACCCGTGCCACATAGCACCGGGAACCTCCGTTGGCAAAGAATCCCTCGACATTAAAGGGCAGATACGGGCTCACATTTTCTTGTTCAAAGTGGCCGCCGTAGACCCTCTGGAAATTCAGCCAACCGGTAATCAGTTGAGGCTCCGTGGGCCCCCTCTCGGTCTCACCCAGGAAACCCAACGTACTTGTTCCTACACCTTCAATAGGCTTAGCTCCTATCTCAAACTCTTCGATATATACCCCTGGTGATAAATATTCAGGCATTTTTTACCTCCTTATATTTTGTTTAAATGTTTGCTAATTCTGTCAAAATCGTTTTCCGGCGGTCCTGGAGCACCAATTCCAGTTCCCTCTTTTTCATTTCATACTTTTCCTCTGCCTCTCTCATCTGTTCTTCCCTCTTTTTTACCGCAGTCTCGGCAGAATCCACCTCTTGCCACGTCTTAATCAACAGTGCCTTATACTCTTCCGCCGGTTTTATTTCGGCTTTGACGGCGGTAAACAGTTGATCGAGCTCCGCCGTTAGAAAATACATATGGGCAGTGTCGGTCTCTTCCCCCTCTCTCTCTCCTCTCTCAATAGATGCTCGCAATGTTTTCATATCGTTCAGTTTATCCTCAATCGTCTTCCGCAGCGTTTTTAATGAATTAAACTCCTTTTGCTTTGATAAATAATCCTGTTTGGCTGCTTCATAGTCACTTTTATACTTTTCGATTTTTTCTTCCAGTGTCTGCTGCTCTTTTTTCATTTTCTTGACCCGGGAATCCACCTCCTCTATTTTGGTGTTGACAGCCTCCTTTTTATCACCCACTGCCGCTTCGATCTCGGGCCCGTGTGTCTGAGAGTAATTTTCCATGTCCTCGATACTTTTTTCATAACTCTGTAAAGCCTGACTGTAAGAATTTGAGAACTGGTTGATTTCACGGACGACTTTTTCCAGAGCAGCGACTTCAGTTCTCAAAGATTCTTTTGCCTTGACGAGTTTACCGACTTCTTTGTCCCTTGCCTGCAATTTAGCCCTTAAATCGTCTAATTTTGTTTCTGGATTTACGGCCATTTTTACCTCCCATTTTTTATTTTTTTTTACTTTTTATTTAAAATGATCGGTGACTTTAGCACTGTCACCTCACCTTCGGCCACATCTGTTAAATCCACCCCCCCACTCAGTGAATTGTAACTCACCCGCAGAGGGATGGCTCCTTCTACTCCGCCTATAAGATATCGTTTCCCATTTTTAACGACAACATCCTCCTCCCCCAATCCGGTATAATAGCAGACAAATTCTCCTTTGGCGGTGGTTAACGTTTTAATGGTTGCCCCTTCTATACTTACAATGGCCCCGGGCAGCAAATTCCCCTGTGAATCTTTTACGATTCCCCGGATCAACGTCGTACGGGAGGGAAAGGGATAACAGGGCTTTGGCTGTAATCGTATGGTTTCAACCGGTTGCCCGGGATCGAGTTCGGGAATCTTTATCTCCCTCTCCACGGCAAAATAGTAGTCTGATTGGATCCGGATGTGTACCCCGTCACCGGGAACCTTAAAAAAAAGATAATAGCCGCTGGGATTTTGGGCCATTTTAGTATGTTGATCCTTCAATAGCATCCTGATATTCCCCACAGGCCGCTTGCCGCTAAAATTATCTATTAATGACACCACCAATCGAAGGCCTTTGGCGACCCTCAAATCCACCGGAGCCGTATATTTTTTTAAGGGCATCGTCAATCCTCCGGGGGCAGGGGCTGCGGATGATACGTACCATCAATATCTGAAACCCTGGCCATCTCTTTTTGACGGGTGGAATCAATTTGTACAGGTGTAACCCGGTAGCAGACCGAGAGTCTGTAGGATTTTTCCCGGAAGCTCTGCCACAAATTGATGGTCTCTTCAAAGGGCAGCGTATAAAATACGAGACGGAACTCTTCCTGGCTGCCAGCCAGGTTACCTTTAAGGGTTGAACCTTTCAATACCGCCTGGTCGTGAAAAATTTGCATGATCTTACCCATCAAAAGATGATCCGTGCTCCGGTCATCGGTGTGGCAGGTTACCAGGAAAAGAAAGTCCACTGTCAGAGGCGGATATTGGAGGGTTCCGTTATTAACAGCCATCATTTCCTGGTTTTTCATATGACTGTTTTCGGTAATCTGGTATAAAAAAAGCGATATTTTGGAGCTTCCTTCATCCATCTCGTCCGGCGAAAGCAAGGTAATTTGAGCCTCCGAACCGACGATCTCCGTAATAGTAAGATCCCCGGCAAAATTCTCCCACAACAATTTTTTTAAGGTTTCGCCGATATCGGCAATTGCGCTGTAATCACTCAATTTCGTCTCCTTCCCTGGAAACAATAAAATCATAATACTTACCGAAATCAGAGGGGGAACAGTGTCTGCCCATTTTTTGCAGCTCCCGTCTGGTGGCCTGGATGGCATGCGACATATCTACCTGTCGTGATTTTTCTGCTGCCAGGAATGCGGCGTTCACGGCAATATTCTTAATATTCCCACCGGACAAGTTGAACTTTTTGGCCAGGAATTCAAAATCTATATCTTCGCTCCTGGGCATCTCCGGGGGGAAAATATTTTGCCACATTTTGAGCCGATATATTTCATCGGGGAAAGGAAAATCAATGGAGAAGTGGATCCTTCGTTTAAACGCCTCATCGATATTTTTTAAAAAATTGGTGGCCAGGATCACAACCCCCTCATGTTCCTCCATCTTTTGCAGCAGGTAATTGATCTCAATATTGGCATACCGGTCATGGGCATCCTTTACCTCGGACCGTTTGCCAAACAGGGCATCCGCTTCATCAAAAAAAAGAATACAATTGGCGGTTTCGGCTTCCTTAAATATTCGATTCAGATTCTTCTCGGTTTCACCGATATATTTACTCACCACATTGGAAAGATCCAATTTATACAGTTCCAGCCCCAGGCTGCCGGCAATTATTTCCGCGCCCATGGTTTTGCCGGTTCCGGAAGGTCCTGAAAATAAGATGTTCAGCCCTTTGCCCAGGGGAAATTTTGCGCCGAATCCCCATTCTGAGTAGACGATTTGTCGATACCTGACATGATTGCAAATCTCTGCCAACTGCTGGAGCTTATCCAGGGGCAGCACGATATCGGTCCAGGTATACCTGGGCTTGATTTTTTGAGCCATTTTCGACAGTTTTTGATTGGATTGGCAGTGACAGCTCTGGTACAAATCGTCCATGGTAATGGCGCCATTATCATTGCCATTGCTGCCTCTCATTACCGCCCGATTCCTGGCCTCTGCCAACGCATCCCGGATTTGACCGGCAGTAAAGTTAAATTTGTTGGCAATCGCCTCGATGTCGATTCCCGGAGCATAAGGAACTCGGCCATTCAAACACTGTCTCCACAAACGTTTTCGCAGCGGATATGGCGGCACCGGCAGGTCAATTTTTATAAATGTTTGATCCTCAAATCCTGCCGGAGAGTACCACTCATTCTCCCCGGCAAAAAATGTAATGAAGGCAAACTCTTTTACTGCCTCAATAATCCGCTTTTCCCAGGTAGTCAGTTGTTCTACTTCCTGGCGGCTGCATTCACTGCCGCCGGCAATTAGTCGATCAAACCCCTCGAAATAGATGGCGGCCGCTTGAAAGAGGATTTCCCGGAAAAGGCGTGTGACCGCCTTTTGCAGATCGGTTTCGCTGTTCTTATTTTGTACCAATAAATTCCCGGTATCCACCAGGATCAATGGGATTTGCAGTTGGCAGCAAAAAACTTCTGCTGAGGATCTCTTGCCTACCCCGTATGGCCCCTTTAGATAGAAAATAAGCCTTTGGCCTGTCTCGCTGCTCTTTTGTAAACAATTTCTGGCTAAGCGGCTGAATTGTTCCTTGAGTTGG
Source organism: uncultured bacterium (assembly GCA_965603365.1). Lineage (GTDB taxonomy): Bacteria > Acidobacteriota > Aminicenantia > UBA2199 > UBA2199 > JAHELQ01. The sequence continues at coordinate 106,612 of CBFDCR010000005.1, read as the reverse complement.
GGTTCCATTATCAATGATTCCCATTTCCTTTGGGGACGAATTATTCTGGCAAAGGAAGAGAGTCGCGAATCCAGGCCATTGAACCCGAGCAAAAAATTGGTGATGCGGTCATCCAGCTTCAAACACCTGGATAGTAAAGATCCCGGCTGGTTCTGACCGCCGCCAACATCGGCTACATCATCGATAAAGGTCACCAGACCATACTTGAATAACGGGGAATCATCCATGAAGCATACACGGGCAGCGGTTCGCTCATCCAGGTCATGACACAGCAGGCCCAGGATAAAATTAACCGAGGGAGACTTTTTGGTGACGTCGTCCTGCAGATAGGCATAGAGTTTCTCATATTTCAAGTCCAGTTCCGGGGCTAAGCAAAGAAGTATAATATCCAACTCGATTGAACTGAGCCGAAACATGGATGCCAAACGAAGAAGAGGAAGATCAATACCGGCTTTCAGGCTGTTTTCTATTTTCTTTGTCATCATCTCCCGAACTCCTTTTAGGCGCTCCGATAAAGCCTTTATCCTGCCGGTGTCCGGGGAATTTTCCTTTCCGGTAATCCTGTCGATTTCAGCATCTGAAATATAGAGACCGCCAGACCCCTCTCTGTGCTTCAATATCTGCAACTGAAGAAGAGCATCCAGCTTTAACAATTCATCATTGAGATGCTCCCTGCCGTTTTGATAAAACCGGGAAACTGTCATCTAAATCCTTCTTTCCCCTCAGGGGTAAGCTCCCGCCATTGAGGGTTTGTCCCTTCTTTTCCGTCAGGCAAAAAACCTTATCACGCCCTGAGTAAGCCTCGACCCTTAAAATAACGCAATTCCTCGATTTTTGGTTAATATTGATAATTATTTATACTTTTTTCTTTAGATGCTTGATTGGAGGGGGTTTCGAGATGTTAATATTTATAAATATTAATATTTACTTTTTATTCCTGGCTTCTTTTTTGTACTGGGTGGGGGTCATTTGGGTGTACTTTTTAAAGGCCCTGTAGAAAGCAACCATCGTATTAAAACCCACTTCGCCGGCCACAGCCGTTATTTTCCGCCGTGCCCCCCGGGGGCTGTGCAATATCTTCTTGGCCTCTTCGATGCGGCAGGAATTAATAAAGTCGGCAAAATTGCGGTTCAACTTTTCATTCAGTATCTGGGAGAGCAGGTGCGGGGAGATCGACATCTTCTCTGCCAATGATTGCAAGGAGAGATCGGCATCGCAGTAGACTTTCTCGACTTCCATCAGGTAGTTAAGCCGGGTGATACACGCCTGGGCAAAATCGGGATGCAGGGGAGAACCTTTATACTTTGCCATTTTTTCAAAGGGTCGTCTCTTGTAGATATATAAAACAACAGTCAACAGGGCGGTAAGCAAAAGCAGTACAGCTATTTTAAAAAGCAAGGTTTGATAATAATAAGATTTCAGGCTAAAAGTCACCGAATCCCCGGTCTGATTCCACACCCCTTCGGCACTGCCGGCGGTCACCCGGAAGGTGTAGGTCCCGGCCGGCAGGTCTTTGTAATGGGCCACCCGTTCCTGACCGGGGGAGAGGAAAATCCATTCCCGGTCAACTCCCTCCAGGCGGTATTTGAATCTGGTCTTCTCCGGGGAGAGGAAAGTGGGGGCGGTGAAATGGAAGCTTACATCTTTTATACCTTTGTAGGTGGTGATCTTTGCGCCGTTAAAGAAAACCGCTTCCAGCACCACCGGCGGGGGCGTCTTGTTGAGGCGAATCTTCGCCGGGTTCACAATGGAGATTCCCTTCCTGGTGATGAACCAGAATTCGCCGTTCCCGGTTTTAAGGACCGAATTTTTGGAAAACATATTGTAGAATTCGAGGCTTTTCAGGCCGTCGGCTGTGCCGAAGGAGGTGCAGTTAATCTTATCCACACCGCCGCCGGCCAGGCGATCTAGTTCACCCTTGCCGACCCGGAGAATACCGCTGTCGCTCATGAGCCAGAAATTGCCCTGTGAATCTTCCAGGAACTGGTAGATGAAGTTGCTGGGCATGCCCTGGGCAGTGGTATAGGAGGTGAGGTTGACGTCTGGGCCATCCCTTATATTTAACCGTTTCAGACCGGCCCCGTCGGTGGCCAGCCAGTAGACCCGGCCCTCTGCGGCCGGGGCGGAGGGGTCTTCATACATACAGGTCACCGAAATATCCGGCAGGTAATGATCTATATTTTGTTTCACCACTTTGCCATCTTTGAGAATAGTGACGCCCCTGTCCGCGGCAATCCAGATATTCCGGGCCTTATCTTCATAAACATTGTGAACCACCTTACCCCTTAGGCCGTGCCGGGATTTGAACGATTCGATAATACCGTCACGATTACGGAGTACGCTCACCCCGTCGAAGGTGCTGAACCATAGGTTGCCGCGGCTGTCCCGAAAGATCGATGTGACCAGGTTGTCCGCCAGCCCTTGCCGGCTGGTGAAACGGACAAATCGATTGTTCTGCTTCTGAAATACCCCTTTGCCGGTGGTGCCCAGCCAGAGGTTCCCTGCGGCATCGTCGGCGATGGCGGTGACACCTGTGCCTTTGAGTTCCGGGATCTCCACGGAGTCGATCAGGTGGCGGCCCCGGCAGCGGAATAATTTTCCGCCGACGGTGCCGATCCAGGTATCCCCCTGCCGATCTTCAAACAGGCAGAGGGCAATCTCCTCGGGGTGTGCTGCCAGCGGTGCACAGGCTGTGAATGTACCATCCTTTAACCGTTTGAGACCTGAGTCGTTGGTGCCGATCCACAGACTCTTTTCTCTACCTTCAAAAAGATAGTTAATGATAAAGGGGTGGAGCAAACTCTCAAAACCGACGGTGCCGTCCTGTTTTTTCGCCAGGCGGTTTAAGCCTTTTATTGTTCCTACCCAGAGATTTTTTTCACTATCTTCGCTAATACTGGAAATATAGTCATCGGACAGGCCATCCCTGACGGTAAACCTCCTGACCTCTTTACCGGCTGCGCCGTTTACTCTGAACAGACCGTTATTGGTGCCGAGCCACAGCGCTCCGCTTCGATCTTCAATCATGGTAATAATGAGAATGTTGTCCAGACCCGGCACGGGGTATTGGAAAAATTTTCCCTCCCTGTAGGTAAATATCCCGTTTTCGCGGCTGCCAAACAGTAAATTGCCCTTACCGTCCTCGACGATGGCGTTGACCTTTTTGCCCAGCAGGCCGTGAGAGGCATTAAAGGCGGTAAACTCTCCGTCGGTGAACCGGTTTACAAAGCTTGAGGTAAAACTGATCCAGAGATTGCCTCTCATATCCTCTTTAAGGTGGCGAATACCGCCGCCGGTGATGCCGTGGCTGCGGGTAAAGAGCTTGAACCGGCCCTTCTGGCTGCGGTAAACGGTTAATCCCCCGGCGCTGCCGATCCACAGATCCCCTTGCCGGTCTACACATAAATTTCTGATTTCCCGGGAGTGAATCTCCTCCTTTTCGGCAACAGGAAGGCTGACAAATTTCAGGCCGTCAAAGCGGACCAGGCCCCTGGACGTACCGATCCATAAATAACCATCCGCTGTCTGGGCAATGGAGAGGACGGTATCGGAGGGAAGGCCGTCCAACATCCCCCATTGGTCTATCAGGTATTGATCCACCGGTTTGTCGGGATCCAATGCCCAGCCAGGATAACAAAATAAGTGAGCAATCACAATCACAGCCAATAATTGCCCAAATAAGCCGGGATTTACCTGTTTTGCCATTTCTACACTTTATTTTCCCTGACAATGCAATAATAAAGAAAATGGCATTAAATTTCAACCCCAATATTTTGTTCAGTTAAATTTGGTTGGCCGGGAAAACTCGATTAAAAAAAACGGCCGTCCCCTGGGGTTTTTCCATTCCCCCTATTGGGCACGGCCGTTCTTTGATTTTCTCAGCTAAGAGTGATCAGCGATCAGGGTTTGCAGAAAACGGGAACCTGGGTGGTCTGCTCCGGCACAGTGTTGGAACCGCCCTTGACCTTTTTTTGCTCATCCCTTTCCAGAACGGAGTTAAGGTTCTGGAATGTCTGCTTGCTGAGTCGCAGTTTTTTTTCTTTGTCCATCTTCTCCTCCTTAAATGGATATTGGTTAATGTGAGGAGTTTTTGTAATTCTCTCCACCTTAACTTTCTGAAGAATACATGGCAATTTTGGTGCCAACTTCTAAAATTTTAAAAATGCCCGGTATGACAGGGTTTTAGGGATAAAGAGATTCAGGTGTTTTTGACAAATAAAGTCACGACTTTATTTGATCCCGGCCTGAGAGTTCGAGACTCCCTTTATCTATACTTTTCAACCAATAAAGCCTTGACTTTATTTAATAAGTCTATCACCTTATTCCCGTGAACCTAAAACGTAATAATAGGTGAGTCGTCAGTTCCGGGGATCGATTTTATACTGGTATAACAAACTCATGAATTTCTGATAGTCCTTTTCACCCATATTCAAGCTGATAATCATCTTCTTAAAACTGTGGGAGCTTTTTTCGTAAAATTCTTTCAAGATTGCTTTCACTGCCTTGCGGTCGAGATCCCTATCGATAAACGGCCGCCAGACCAACTGCCAGAAGCTTTCACCCTGCTTTAACCTGTCTTTGATCATTTTTACAACCTCTAACTCTTCGTCTCCCCTGCGTTTGGTTAAAACCGGGCGGCTGCTATTATCAGCGTAAATGAGGGTTGAGATTTTTTCTCCGCTTATAGGGCTCTCCAACATGATGCCGGCCCTCTTTAAAATATTCAACAGTTCCCTCACATTACCGGGCCAACCGTAATTGCACACCACGTCCCAGAATCCGGGGCCGATCTGCTTTTCCCTCAGCAGTATCTGATTTTCCAGCACCAGCTTTTTAATATCCTGCTTTCGCTCCCGCAGCGGTGGTAGCCTGATTTCCAGGACATTCAACCTGTAGTAGAGGTCTTCCCGGAATTCCTTTTCCGCCACCGCCTCTAACAAATTTTTATTGGTGGCGGCAATAATACGGACATCCGCCTCTTTTTCGCTGGATTCTCCCAGGGTGTAGTACTTCTGGGTATCGATAAAGCGCAGCAGTTTGGCCTGTACATCCAGGGGCACTTCGGTGATTTCATCGAAGAACACGCTGCCGCCGGCCGCCTCTTCCACCAGGCCGGTTTTATCGAATCCGGCATCGGTAAAGGCGCCCTTCTTATGCCCGAACAGCTTGCTTTCAAAGAGATTGGCATCTATATTGGGGGTATCGACCACCACGAATTTTCCTTTTCTGCCTGAAAAGCGGTGAATCAGGCCGGCAATATGGTTTTTGCCCACCCCGGTCTCCCCGGAGAGCAGCACCGGTTCTTCTTCGAGGGAATATTTTACCACCAGGTCCCGTATCTTTTCGATGACCCCGCTGCTGCCGCCAAGACCGGTAACATCCGCCTCTTCCTGGACCTGTATAATGGTTTGTTCCAATAGTTCGCCTAAAATTTTAAAAGAAGTCCTATCCTCCACGGTAAAAGATTCTTTTTTCCCGCTGTCGATATAAAGAAAAAACTTACGATTGATGGGGTGAATGATCACGCTTTTCACCATCAGGGTCAGGGCCGATTTTGACATCCTCCCCGGATCGGATTTTATACAATCCTCTATGTCTATCCTGCCGGGGCTTTTCAGGCTGTCTTCGATGTAACTCTGGCAAAAACCAAGACCTGTAAAAACACTTTTGCCTTCAATCTCTCTGCCTTTATGCCAGAGGATTTTACCGTCCCGGTCATAGATCATGGCCAGGGAGATCTCTTTTTCCTTCAATAGGTTCCAGATTTTGTCCTTAATCACTTCGATCATTTTACCTTTCTCCTTTTACTTTTTCCCGGTACGCTTTCATGTGCCCGTGAGCACGGAGTTCCAGGGGTGATTTCAGGTTCGGAACCCATTTTCAGAGTTTTTAAAGCCGCAATCAGGTCTTCCGTATTACGGTATCGTTGGGATGGATCTTTGGCCAGGGCTTTATTAACGATTCTTTCCAGTTCCCTGGGCACGCCAGTCCGAAGATTGGTCATGGGCTCTGGATTTTCATTCAAAACGGCATACACTGTCGCCTGTTCGTGTTCGCCCCTAAAGGGCAGTTGCCCGGTGAACATTTCATACAGGACCACCCCCACCGACCAGATATCGGTCCGCCGATCGACCTCATCACCGCGAGCCTGCTCCGGCGACATGTAATGGCTGGTGCCGACACGGAAAATATCCTGGGTAATTCTACTGGCTCCGGTCAATTTTGCCAGGCCAAAGTCTAAGATTTTTACCCTGCCATTCTTATCTACGATAATATTTTGAGGCTTAATATCTCTATGAATAATCCCGGCATGATGGGCCTGTTCCAACCCTTCACAAATCTGGATAACAATATCAATGACCGTATGAATCGGCATCCCCCTCATTTCTTTCAGGGTATCACCCGCCACATATTCCATGGCAATGTAGGTTTGCCCTTCAAATTCATCGATTTCATAAACAGTCACAATATTGGGATGGTCGAGGGCGGCAGCCACTTTGGCTTCCCGCTCAAAGCGCTTGCAAGATTGTTTATTAGAGGTCATTTCTCTGGATAGACATTTCAACGCCACCTTTCGTTCCAGTATGGTATCTTCGGCCAGGAAGACTTTACCCATCCCCCCCTCACCGAGTTTTCCCAGGATTTTGTAATGAGAAATTGTTTTTCCGATCATCATCATATATCCTCAAGGCCGGTTAATCGCTCTGTCCCGGCTCCTCTATTTAACTGACCTTCCGGCTCATTATTAACACAAACCCCAAAAAAATTCAAGCTCCGATAGAATAAAACAGACCGAAGGCTCAGGGTAAACGGGGCGAGGGCCGGGGCAAAAGTATCTTTGACACTTTTTAGGGGAAAAATTAGCGAAATTGACATTTTTTCGGACATATTGTTCCTGTATCCCCCTGTACGCAATCTCCCTTTCCCCAAAATTCGCAACAAAAGGATAAAAAAGAAACTCATTATAACCGTGGATAAGCACAGACGAACACAAATGAAGGTTGAAAAAAATCTTCAATTATGGTTTAATAGTAAACCGGGATTAAAATGAAGGTAACATTTAAACAATTAGGTAGAATTGAAAATGCCGTTTTGGAGTTAAACGATTTAACAATCATTGCCGGGGCGAATAATACGGGGAAGACCTATATTACTTACACTTTATATGGTTTGCTAAAAAGTTGGGACAAATACTTTTATCTACAGGATTCAGATGAAATATCGAAAGAATTGATAAAAAAAGGCAGTGTAATTCTTCCCGGTAAGCAAATATTGGCTTCTTTCGATAAAATAATACAGGGAATTTCAAAAAGGTATTCTGAAAATATCCCTGAGGTTTTTAGCGATAAGGAAGGAAATTTAAGTAAATCCTCTATAGATATTGCTGTAGAAAAACCGGAGTATTTGAGTAGTTCAAAATCTATCACGGTAAAAATCGGAGAAACCCATACGATTCAAGGTAAAATAGAAGACGACTCCGTATATATTTCTACAATCGCATCTGGCGATGATTCACCGCCAAAATTTGTAATAGAGGAAATTGTAAATGTTTTAATAGGCAGGTTGGTACTGGCAGGATATTTCCCGAGGCCCTTTATCTCTACCTCAGAACGATTGGGTATTTCATTGTTTTATAAAGAGCTGGATGCGGCCAAAAGTGTTTTAGTTGAAGAGCTGCAGAGATTAAAGAAAGATGAAGGTTATAAAAACGGTATTAATCCCTTCGAATTGGTTGAAAAAATGAGTTCCCGGTATGCCGCTCCTATAAAGGATAATATACGTTTTACCAGGGATATTGGAGAGATTCAAAAAAAAGGCACGAGTACCGACTCCAAACACCTGGTGGATAAGTTAAAATTTATGATGGATGGTTACTTCAGGAAGGTTGACAAGGGGGAAATACGGTTTATTTCAAAGGCAAGGAAAAAAAGGAGATTCGATATCCCGTTATATTTAGGCTCAACTGCCGCAAGAGAATTAACCATCTTGTTTTTTTTCCTGGGACACATTGCCGAAGAGGGTATGATATTAATGATAGATGAGCCGGAGAGCCATTTAAGTCCGGCAAACCAGATCGAAATAGCCAGGTTGCTTGCTCTTTGTGTGAATGCAGGTTTGAAAGTTTTTATCACCACCCACAGCGATTTTCTAATAAAGGAATTTAACAATTTAATCATGTTGAGCCAGGATTTTAAAGGTAAGAAGGATTTCTTAAAAAAGAATTCCGGGATATATTCGGAAAAAGATTTTCTGAAACCTGAGTCTGTCAACGCCTATATATGTAAAGACGGGACACTAAAAAAGTGCCTTGTAGATAAAAAAGGTATGGATATAAACTCATTCGATGAAACGATTGATGAAATCAACAGGATATCTGATGAATTGGATTTTTTAACGGATGACTAAATCATATGTCCTTTGGTGAGATTAAGCAAATACTGAATAAGAAAATTGTCATGGACATTAACCAGGAAAAAGGCAGTGTCCCATTGAAAGAAAATGACCCCCAAAGCAAACTCAAAGAGGTAGAAATATACGGTTTGCATAAAGATACGGTTGTCTTCAAGTTGGATTATAGACAATTAAAGAAAAAATCTCAATATTTGAGCGATGAAAAAGGGCTGCACTCAGGGTGTGACTATGTTATCGTTACCAGGTATAAAGAGAAGGATTTCATACTATTCCTCGAATTAAAATCCACATATAAAGGCGCCGCCGCACAATTAAGAAATTCGATCCCCTTTATCGATTATATGGCTTCCCTCTTAAATATTCACTATAATTTTGATTTTGGTCCCGAGCGTTTCAAGCGCCATTATATAGTCTTTGTTGCCAAACGTTTAGACAAAAGAAGTCCTTATCCGGGAAAAGAGCCCTCTCAGAAAAAATACAAGGAATTGACTATAAAATGTTTTAAAAACACGCAAAAAATCAATCTATCGAAAATTTTAGGAATTTAAAAAAGGGAGGGGCGCGGGAGGCTCTCGGGCCCTGGGAGTAGGAAAATTATTTTTAATTTGTTATAATAAACAGGTGGCGATTAAGGATGATGAATGATTGATCCTATAAAGGCAAAATTGTGGAATTTGTTAAAAGATAAGAGTGTCTCCCTGGTTATGATTTACAATGAAAAAGGGGAGATCCTGTGGCATAAGGGAAGACAGATAACCGGCAGGAATGTCCAGGAGGGAGGAAACTTTTGCAAAAGCTATATTTTTAAGAGTCTGGGAAAAAAAGAGGAAATTTTAAAGCGGAATGTGGGTGTCAGCTCCCTGGAAGACGGCCTATCGGAATCGGCCGAGCAATTAATGATTAGAAGCGTCTTTATCATACCGCTGGAATATGATTTTTATCTCTATTTAGACAGTGGCCACCGGATGTATTTTGACGATACCGAACTGGCCAAATTCCAGGTGTTGGCCAGTCTATTGAGCGAAACCATCCAGAGAATTAAAACAAATGAAACCGGGTTTAACGGCATTTCCGGGGAAAGCGATCAGATGGAAGAGATAAAAAAATTGGTTCTCAGATATTCCCTGGAGGAGGACTGCGTATTATTATTGGGGGAAACGGGCGTGGGAAAATCCTACCTCGCCGAACTTATTCATCAATACTCCGGCAAAAAGGGTAAATTCGTGGTGGCCGATACCGCTTGCATAAACGAAAATCTCTTCGAGAGTGTCATCTTCGGCCATAAAAAGGGCGCCTTTACCGGCGCCGTAGATCATCGCCGGGGCCTGGTCGATGAAGCCTGCGGCGGCACACTATTTTTCGATGAAGTAGCCGAAGTCCCGGTCTTATTCCAGGCCAAATTGCTGCGTTTTATTGAAACAAAGAGATACCGGGTGTTGGGTGACCCCCAGGAGAAATTGGCCGATGTGCGCATAGTGGCGGCCACCAACCGGGAATTAAAACAGATGATCGAGAACAATGAATTTCGATTAGATCTATTTTACCGCCTCAATATTTTATCGATTAAAATACCCCCTCTTAGAGAGCGGAAAGACGATATAAAGGTGATAATCGAGGAAAACCAGACATTACTTAAAGGTAAAGAGATTGGCGCCGGCTTCTGGGATGCGATTGGGGATTACCATTGGCCGGGAAATTACCGGGAGTTGTTAACCGTGTTAAAGAGGATGGCCATCCTATGCAGCTCTCCCATCAGCGGTGAGGATGTGCAAAAAATCATCTATGAAAACAAGATTTTCACAGATGAGATAGAAAAAAACAGGGCGGATCTGGTCTGGCAGCGTTTAGAAGCCGGTGTTAGCTTCTGGGAGGCGGTCACCACCCCCTATATAGACCACGAATTGACCCGCAGTGAGGTGAAGAGCATTATATCAAAAGCCCTAAAAACAGTGGGAGGGAAATATATCGACACCATGGAGCTCTTCAATATTGAGAGATCGGAATACAGGAAATTCATAAAATTCCTCCACAATAATAAAATCATATAATAAAATGAAACAGGTGATTCTCTGGGCATTGATCTCAATTTTGCTGCCTTTGGCAGCTTCGGAAAGCAGTACGAGTCAAAACATTCAACAGTTGGAAGCCCAATTAAAAATTAGCGAAGGAGAGGCAAGAATAGATATTTTAAACCGGTTGGCCTCCCATCTCTTCTATAAAGAACCCGGACAATCCATTAAATACAGCACTGAAGCGGTAACCCTGTCCGATCGATTCAATGACCGGCCAGGCAAGGCAGAGGCCTTGTTCTTTTTGGCCAAAGCTTATTGGAACCTGGATGATATTAAAAATTCCTTTAAATACATCTTCGAGTCACTATACTTATTTAAGGCCCTGGGGGATAAAGCGAATATCTGGCGTGTCACCAGGACAATTGGCTATTATTATTTAAATATCGGTAATTACCCGGAAGCCCAAAAATACAACATCCAGGCCTTAGAATTGAGTGTGGAAACAGGCGATAAAGACAAGGTGGCCGAATCCCATTACCAGTTGGGGCGCATTTATTCATATGTAAACAGGTACAAAAAGGCGTTGGCACACTTTCAAAAGGCGCTAAAAATGACAGAAAAGAGCGGGAGTAGACTCGAAATTTTATGCCTCAATAATATCGGGGTCGCCTACAGATCTTTACAGCAATATACCCGGGCCCTGGAATATTATCAACAAACATTGAAGCTAAGCCGCCAGGGCAAAGATATGGCGGATAATGTAACCGGTTCGTTGATTAATATCGGCATTGTATATGGGCAGTTGGGGCAGCACGACAGGGCTTTATCTTATTTATTTGAGGCTCAGAAAAAAAATGAAGAGATAGGCAATAAAACCAGTCATTTTCAAATCTTATTCTTTATTGGCAATCAATATTTTAAGAAACAAAACTATGACATGTCCAGGTATTATTACCTCAAGGCTTTAGAAATCATAGAGAAGACTGAAATTAAAATTTTGAAAGAAGGGATTTATAAAAGTTTATCCGATTTATACGTAGAGATGGGGGAAAATAAGGAGGCCCTTCGTTTTTATAGAATGTATTCCACCATTAAAGATTCACGGGTAAACGAAACGAAAAACAAACAATACCTGGAACTCCAGGAACGCTACAATGCCGAAAGGCGGGAGAGGGAGATTGAAATTTTAAAGAGAGACAATAAAATCCAACAGATAACCCGGAATTTTTCCCTGGCCGGGTTCCTGGTCATTTTAATCGTGCTCTCTTTCATTTTAAAAAAATACAGGTACTTATTTTCCTTCTGGAAACGGGAAAAATACATCAATCAATATCGTATCCTGGAACCCATAGGTGAGGGAGGGATGGGGAATGTGTTTAAGGCCCATCATGTCCGGGATAAGACTTCGGTCGTAGCCATAAAAGTCTTGAAGGATGTGCTTTTCAGGATCGATACCAACAGGAAACGGTTTAAAAACGAAGGGATCATCATCGATCAGTTGAATCATCCCCATATTGTAAAGGTGTATGAACGGGGCGAGTCCGATGGGAAAATGTACATAGTGATGGAATACATTCAAGGTGAAACCCTGGAAAGACGGATGGCGGGGGAGGAGAAGATCGATCTAAAGACGTGTATTCATATGATGAGCCAGATAACCGATGCCTTAGCCAAGATCCACAGTAAAAATATCGTGCACCGGGATCTCAAGCCGGCAAACATCCTGATCACCGAACAAGGCGGCGATGCCAATTTTATCAAACTCCTGGATTTCGGACTGTCCAGGATGAAATTTCAAACCCGCTTCACCCAGCCGGGGGTAATCGTCGGCACCATTAATTATGTCTCCCCGGAACAGATCATCGATCTTCAATATTCATCCGCCTCGGACATATACTCCCTGGGCATTATTTTTTACGAGATGGCAGCCGGCAAAGCCGCCTTCCCCGGAGACTCTATGCCGGCAGTGGTGGAGCGGATACTCAACCGAAAACTGGAACCCCTCTCTTTATTGCGGCCGGAAATCCCGGGGGTTTTGAACCGGCTCATTAATCAAATGCTATTAAAAAAACCGGATCAAAGACCGACAGCAGAGTTTATTTTCTACAAACTCAAAGAGATAGCCTTTTGCTAGGGACAGGTATAATCAAAGGTGTCGTGGACGCTTGTATCAGGACCCCCGGTAATGCAGTTCTCGGTGCAGCCGCTTACCGCCGGCAGCCCGCCATAAAGCCTCTTCATTTCATCTCTATTCAGCCCGGCAATGGTTGTTTTCTTTAAAAAAAGTTTTCTCTTTTTTGTTCTCATTTTTATCTCCTTATTAAGTTTATTTTTATTTTAACCTTTTTACTGTCTCATTAAATAAGAGGCCGGGGAAAATCCCCGGCCTCCTCGATTCTAGATTCTGCCTATTAGTACTGGGGGGGACATTCACCGGGGCAACTTTGATCAGCATAACCGTACCCATAGCTGCTGTCATTGCAGAAGTAAATATACTTGCAATCACAGACATTAGAGGCGGCACTCCAGCAATTACAATTCAGGGCACAGACACCCCGGCAAACTGAGCCCCGCTGGGTACATTGGGCGATGCAGTGCTCACTGGCTTCAATCTCATCAAAACAACTACAATGACCGATGCCCCCAGGGGCAGCAAGCAACTCGATTGCGCCAATGGCAATAGTGACTGACAGAATCATCACCAGCAATCTTTTCTTCATTTTTTTTCCTCCTTATATATGGTTATTTTTTCGTCTTCGATGGCATAAAAGAGGTCATTTTTCTTCGCTTCAAAACGGGTAAAACACGGCTCGTTGAGTCTTACGTAAAATACCTTTAGTAATTCACCCCTTAGATTAAATTGGTACAACCCATTGATATTCCTCTGCCTATTCCTGCCCAGTTGTAGATAAAAATGGCTGCCGTTATCCTCATCCACAAATAACTGGGGAAACATTTTCTTGAACATCTCTTTATTCTGTTTGAGCAGCTCGATCATCTCGGTTTTATAGGAAGCCAGTGCCTCCTCTGGCCAGATTCTTATTTTATTAACGGCTCTTTTATTCTTCATCACCACCATGGTGGAGGAATTCTGGAAATAAACGAGTAACGTCGAATCCAGGGTTAAATCCATCAATAGTTCGGCTGAAGGATTCTGGCTGGCCAGCTTCATCAGTTTGGGTTCCGGTTGATACAATAAATAGTTGAAGTCTTCCCTACCATAGTCGAAGGACATTAATGCGGCCTGTTTTTCATTCAACACATCGATTGTCCCCTTCTTTACCGAAGTGAAATAGACATTGCCCCGGCTGTCGGCGAGGGGGGTCACCATGGTTCCCATCTTGTACCTGAAATCCCTGATGTATTCACCATTTTGGTTGAACACAATCGTCTTGCCCGACCGGATGTCGTTGGCATACAACTTTCCATCCCTGCCCACCTTTATAACCACCATGTAAGATAAGCCGGTGCCGGTAAATTCTCCAGGCCCCCGTCCCTTGTTGCCAAAGGCCTTCAATAATTTAAAATCCCCGCTAAACTTAAATATCCTGGCCTGTAAGTTATCGTACACATAGAGATGGTTGTGCTCGTCTATGGTCAGTGAGTCAGGTTTGAACAGGAACTCATCACTGCCGAGATCGGCGCCGATAACTTTGACCTTCTGCAAGTAAACATACTGTCTCTCTTTCAGGTTGGGTGCCGGATTCTTAATGATGTCGATCTCTATGGAAAAGAGATGAAGGGCAGATAGCACGGCACAAAGAAAACATATAAACCTCGTTAATTTTAAATCTCTCATCTTCGTCTCCTTTAGATCAAATCCTTGACAAATTTTATGAGGGACACCGCCTCCTCGCCCTCCATATTACCCAACTGTACCAGTCGTACGGCTTCGTGGTAGACGATTGTTTGAGAAAAGTTCAGTTTTACCCTCATTTTGCGGATGAACTCATCCACATTCTCCGGCACATATATATCGAAGTTTAGCCTGACATCTTCCGAAAAATTATAGGCCTCGCTCGGTTGTCCCAGGATAATCCCGTATACATGAACCTTATCCTTTAGGACTTCCGCCATTTTTTTCCAGTACACGATATTTTTGTTGCAGGGCGAACAGGGCCTCGAAAAAATGAAAATCAGGGACGGCTTATCCTTTTTAAGAACAGAGGCATCGATGGCTGCGGCATCCATGCCGGTTAAATCAAAATAGTCGATCTCCTCGCCCACAGCCAGGTAAGGCAGTGAGTCTCTGTAAATATGATTCGCCTTGAGGCTCTTGTACAGGGCAAACCCCAGGACAATGACAATCGCCAACAATACCATATTCGATAGGGAACAAACTCTTTTCACTTTCATTTTCACCAAAAACCTCCTTACATAAATTTTTGGCCTACCCGGTCTCAACCAGACAGACCGAATCAATATAGGCAAATCCATTGCCAAACCCTTATCAATTTGAAACCCCCACCAATAAAGGCTTACCGGATACCGACCCCTTTAATACCCCCCAAAGGTTCCAGATTTAAGAACTTCCCCTCCCCCCTGTTCCCAAATTCCAGAACCAAAATCCCCCACCACCACCAAAAAGGGGACAGGCGCGAAAAACCGTCCAGCGAGAGGTGTCGAACCGCCGCCGAGGGATGTCAACGTACAGCCACATGGTGCCGCCCTATAAGCGGGCCATTTAACAAGACAAAAATCTCAAGAAGCAGCACCGCCGAATGCGTTTAAGCCTCCAACAGACAAAAAACAGAATTTGAGATTGCAATTGGGGTCAGGCAAGAAATCTTCAACTTTTATTTTGGCTCTTGACAGCCGTAACCTAAGGGGTTACAATGTGGGGGTGATTAAAAGCTTCAAACATAAAGGCCTGGAAAAATTTTTTTATGAAGGAGATAAAAGAGGCATCCAACCAAATCAATCTCAAAAAATTGCGGATATCCTGGATCGGCTCGATGCTTCTGTGGCCATCCAGGACATGAAATATCCAGGTTCAGATTTACATCGGTTGAAGGGAAATCTAAAGGATCACTGGAGCGTAAAGGTGTCAGGAAATTGGAGAATTACATTCAAATTTATAAATGGAGATGCCTTTGTGGTAAATTATCAAGACTACCATTAGGAGGAAATTATGGGTACAAAGAAAAGACGACCGACCCATCCCGGCGGGATTCTTAAGAGGCATTATATTGAACCCCTCTCTTTGACGATTTCACAAATCGCCAAAGACCTGGGGATTTCAAGAAAAACGGTTTCCAAGATTGTCAATGAAAGAGGTTCCATTACCCCGGATATGGCCCTGCGTCTATCAAAGGCCTTTGATACGACCCCCGAACTGTGGTTAAATCTACAGACCAAATATGATCTCTGGATAGCAGAACAAAAGTGCGTTGGCCTGGAGAATATAGAAGTGTTGGTTCCCACATTCAGACCCCAGGAAGTATAATTGATAACGAAGTGGGGTCGGGCAAAAAATCTTTATCAGAAAAAAACGGAAATACCGATCAAGCCGTAATGATAGGAATATTTAAAATCAAATTCACCTCCTCCCTCAAAAAAATGCTGAAAACGATATTCCAGGCGGACAGCAAAGCATTTTCCGGAGAATAACTTGAAGCCTGCACCGGCATTGATTACTTTAAAAGTTTTGTCTTCCATACCCGCCGTAACGACATTATGGAAGTAAGGCATCATGGCATTGGAAATACCGAAGCCGGCCAGTATGAAAGGCACCGTTTTTTTATCGGGAGTAAAGTGGTAGGCCAGGTTGCATGACAAAATATACCCCATCTTCAAACCATCTTCCTCACTAAAGAGATCATCGCCGAGTTTGCCGATGGTGAGCTCCGGTTCAATCTCCACATTCCTGGAGACAAAAAAGCCTATACGCCCGGCCAGACGAAAACTCAAAAAGGAATCCTCTTTAAACTTCGCATGGGCAAACGAGACCGCAGCAGACAGTTCCTTATCCCCTTTGGCTACCTGGGAAAAGATAGTGCCGGTGGGGATAAGAACGATCAAACCAACCACAAAAACTTTTTTTAAAAATCTCATGATTCATTCCTCCTGAAATTTAAGCATTCCCGCTCTCATTACAAGTTGATAATAACATATCGTCCGTTGGATTGCAATTGGGGTCGGGCAAAAAATCTTCACCCGCGTCGTTGGGGGTATACACCCCACGGACAGACGTTTACATCGCGTCAAAGGGCGTTGACAGCGGGTAGACATCCGGGGGAAGGGGGGGATTTAGGGGGTTAGGGCCATTCGGGGATGAGGTGGTCGGGTTTTTGGCCGGAGAGGGCCTGGGTTACACTGCGGATGGTCATCATGGCCATCTCCAGCCGGGCGTAATGGGTGGCGCTGCCGATGTGGGGCACCAGCACCACGTTTTTTAACTGCTTCAACTTCTCGGTGACCCGGGGTTCAAACTCATAGACATCCAGGCCGGCGCCGAAGAGTTCATGCCTCTCCAGCTTCTCCGCCAGGTAGGCCTCATCCATCAACGGGCCACGGGGTCACGGATTGGGGAGGAAAAAAAGGGACAGGCAGGAAGGGAAAAAAAGGGACAGGCAGGAAGTACCTTCCCTATGGTTGCCTTACCAGACCACTTGTACAGCCTTAGAACTCTTGATTTTATTATCCTTTGTAATCAAAGGGAGTCCCAATTGATATGCAGTTGCCGCAATAATTCGATCAGGTAAATCAGGTACAGCCGACCGAGGAATCTTTTGAAGAGCCTTAACTGTGTCCTTATCTAAAGGCGACACATCATAGCTTCCTCCCACGGTATCCAATAGCCCTAAAACTTTTTGTAGTGCAGATTCACTTACGCGTCCTTTTTCCACCAGGTACACCATTTCCACCAGAACAATACCTGGAATCAAAATCTGATTTTTACCACTGTCCGTTTCCCTAAAAATCTTTTGCGCCTTCTTAGAAAGTTTTGGACTCTCCATCAAATGCCAATATAGGGCATGGGTATCGGTGACATATTGGCTCATAATTCTCTTTTCCCGAAACTTTGCCACATCTCTTTACGGGCCTCTTCTATATCCTGATCACTGGGGCCCTCATCCTTCCATTGGCCTCCCAGAGCCACAGGCCGGTAGGGAGTCGTTTTTGATGGGGTTTTGTTCAACTTGAAGCGGAGATAGTCCAGAAACGTCTCGACTTCATGCAGGCCTTCGGGGGGAAGTTTATCCAGAGAACCAATGATTTTTCGTTTCAACGTATTTGTCAACGGCGATACACTCATAATTCACTCCTCAATCATTCCTGCTCTCATTGCAAGTTGATAATAACATATCGTCCGTTGGATTGCAATTGGGGTCAGGCAAAAATCTTCCTGCAGGATAAGGGGGGGATTTAGGGGGTTAGGGCCATTCGGGGATGAGGTGGTCGGGTTTTTGGCCGGAGAGGGCCTGGGTTACACTGCGGATGGTCATCATGGCCATCTCCAGCCGGGCGTAATGGGTGGCGCTGCCGATGTGGGGCACCAGCACCACGTTTTTTAACTGCTTCAACTTCTCGGTGACCCGGGGTTCAAACTCATAGACATCCAGGCCGGCGCCGAAGAGTTCATGCCTCTCCAGCTTCTCCGCCAGGTAGGCCTCATCCATCAACGGGCCACGGGCGGCATTGATAAACACCGCATCCCGCTTCATCAGGTCAAACACCCGGCGGTTAAACAGGTGATGGACCTCCGGCGAATAGGGTATATGCAGGGAGACAATATCCGATCTCTTCACCAGTTCGTCAAAGGCCGCAAATTCAAAACCGTACTCTGTCTCTAGCTCCGGTCGGCGGGGGGTGCTGTAGTAGATGACCTTGAGGCCGAAGCCCAGTGCCCGCCGGGCCGCGGCCAGGCCGATGCGGCCCATACCCACAATCCCCAGGGTACTGCCCTTTAACTCTTTGCCCAGCATCAGGCCGGCTTGCCAGCCGGTAAAACGGCCCTGCCGGGTAAAGGCGTCGGCTTCCACGATGCGGCGGCAAACCGTTAGAATCAGGGCCATGGTCAGGTCCGCGGTGGCTTCGGTCAGGACATCGGGGGTATGGGTGACGTAGATGCCCTTTTCAATGGCATAATCGATATCGATATTATTGTAACCCACGGCATAGTTGGCAATGATCTTCAGGTTACCCCCCAGATCGATGATATCCCGGTCGATGGGATCGGACAGGAAACTGATGAGCGCCGGGGGCTGGGGATGTGCCCGCAGCAGGTCTGCCAGGGAGCGGCCGCTGCCTTCGACCTCTATTAATTGAAACCGATCTTTTAAGAGTGTAACCGCCTCGTCCAGGTATTTATGGGTTAAGATGACCGCTGCTTTCATGGATCTTCCTCACGATGATTTCATAGGCCCGGACAAACTCTTGCTGAAACTTCTTTTTATCGGCAAACTCCCGGGCCCCGGAATGCGCGACCCGGTCGGTCAAAACCACCATGGCACTGAAGGGTTTTTGCAAATAGACCCGCAAGGGAAAGATCTCCATCTCCACGATGTCGATTCCTTTTTCTTCCTGCTCCCTCAACCACTCCGAGGTCTCCCGCTGGATCAGGTCCACGCTGACCCCCTTGACCTTTTTGATTTCCCCGGCGTTCCACTCGACCATGTCGAGGGATCTTTCTGTGGAAAAGTGCTCAAAGATGGCACTGGCATAAATCTCCCGGACATTGCAGATGCAGGGTTCATCAATGGCCGCGCTCAGGCTGCCGGCGGTGCCCAAAAAATAGATCTCCTTTTCCCGCACCCCCTCGACAAACTCCAGCATGGTCAATATGTGGGAATAGCCCAGAAACCCGCTGATCAGCGAATACCCGTCAAACACCAGCATCTCGGTCTGGATCAGGGGGAAATGGTATTGACACCTCTTTTTCAGATCCTCGTAATAGCGGGCATCCCAGAAAAAAGGATTCAATATCAGGGTATCGCTCGTTTCCAGGCGACGGGGATTAAACAGTTGTTTTTCCATTGGCTATAACATCTCTCTTTTGAGATTGAAGATCATGGTCATATGACCGACCTCTTCGTCGATGATCTTGTCGATAGTGGCCCGTTTCTCCTGCTGGACATGGTTCTTGAGGGTCGTAAAAAATACCACCGAGTCCTTCTCAAAATCGAGGGCAACGTTCAGGGCATCCTCCATGGTGGAGACCTTGCCCACCTTCTCCTTGACCGCTCTATTGTCGCCGAGGGCGTGGGACTTGAGAAAATCCTTCATGTAGGCCTCAAACTCCCCTTCGTAGGACTGGTGGGGGTTGAACAGGCCCGCCTCTTTTTTTAACTCCTTAAACACCCTCTCGTGTTTCAGCTCTTCTTCCGCCAGGTAGTTAAAAAGCCTGACGATTTTTTCATTATCGAACTTTTTGGCTGTTTCGGTATAAAACTCATAGCCGTTTTGCTCGATGTAGACGGCAAACTCGACAATTTCACTCGCATCAAATATCGCCATTTTTCCACTCCTTAAAACCCCAAAATATCATTTTCCGCCCCCCCTGTCAAGCCAAAAATGTAATCAGGCGTTACCCCGAAATTTTAAATAGGATTAAAAATTTTTGCCTGGCCCTAATCCGTTTCAATCCCCCAAAAACATACACTTTTTTGCCCACCATGATCTATAGGATTCTGTGGGCTTTGGCCTTGGGTAACCGGTTGGGGATCGCCACCCCAAATTAATAGATCTACGTACAGTCAGTACAATCGCTTTGATAGTAGGACTCGCATCGAGCAGTGCACATTAGATCTTCGGTATACGTACATTCTGCATACGTATCGCAGATCAAATAGTCGGACGGGCATTTGTAAGTGGCACCACCGTTGAGCCGATGTTGTTCGCCTCTATTCAAATCTGTTACGAAACTCTGGACTTTTAATTGAGTCAGATTAAGTTTTTTTTTCTCCATTATAATGACCTCCTTACTCTGTTGAAAATTATAATGATTTTTATTTCAAAAGTCAATACGGCAATCACTACAAAATCCACCGCCATTTTTTGACAGGGTTGCATTTCGTCTCCAGGCAGTCATTTTTTTACCTTAGGAGGACGGTCGGGGTCGGTGGGTAAAAACATATAAACTTTGGCGGGAGGGTTCTATACTGGGGAAAAGTGAAAAATTTATGATTCCGGTTTTTCTTCGTTCTTTGTTTTTCTGTCTTTTAACTTAAGGGCCGACTTAAGGGTGATGGAGGCGTCTTTGACTATGTTAATGATAACTTGAATGAAGCGGCTGATTACTCCCACATCTTCTGTTTTGTTTTCCGCTAATTCTTTTAATTCTTTGGGCTTAACCTTTTCTTTCTTTTTAAAATTAAATATTATTGGCTCCTATTTTTATTTGAGTGAAATCAACGGATGAATGTTGTCCATTAACGGACAAGCTTCGTCCGATGATAGAGAAATTTTATCCAACGTCGGAGAAATGTTGTCTGGCGTCAGATAAGTTTTATCTAACGAGCCTCTTGCAAAATTATTTTGCCATTTAAGATTGAGTCAGATATAATGTTAAATAAAAACGAAAATACCTGAGGGTCGTCCGGAATAACCTCACTTTTCCAATGTCTTAGAGGAAGAAGATTTAAATTTGTACCATTTTGTTAATTTGTACCACTCTTATCCATCAATTACCATTCGCTATAATCTTGATTTTCGCTCTGTCATTAACTATGTAAGAAGTCTTATCAATTGGTCGGCAGTTAAGGCTAATATTCCAAACATTAGATGAGTCATTACTTTGGCATGGCCTCGAACTCGTATCATCCTACCTCCAAATTCATCCTTCAATCGACCATTGATTCTCTCAACATTCGATCTCTCGCTGCCGTTCCAATCGGGTCAACTCCTTTACCACTTCTTCTCCTTTCTTCGGACGACCTCGCTTCCTCCTGCCCTTCTGCTCTCTCAATTCACCCCCCCTCTTCTTCGCCTTCTCTCTGCATTCAATCTCTGTGGAATCACGATTCATATGACCAAATAGCTGTTCAGATAAATGCCTCCTTATTAAAGGGAAAAAGCGTGCTTTGAATATTGAACCAATAATGTGATAAAATATCTGCAAGTCGCATATAGCCTCCTGGGTTTCGTAAATGTTATTTTACCAAACCCGGCAGGTCATTGGGACTGTAAATTTAAAAAAAATCATAGAATTCCAATCTTTGCAAGTACCTCCTTCGTCTAAATATTTTAATACCTTTTCTTTGTGGAACTGATGTATTTCTTTTCTGTCTCTATCTTCTTTAATGAATTCGAGTACCTTTTCTCTTACTTCTCTCTCGAAATCCATGAGAATCTCGATACAAGGGTATTTTTTCGGTTTAATGAGAATTTGGACAGTTCATCGCTTTGAAAGTGGGATAACCCCATATACAGCACGTAAAGGCTTCCGAATAGGAAGATGATGGCACTAAAATCTACGGCATCCCCCTTTTAATGTAATCAAAACCCTTTAACTGAGCTATTTTTTTTTGATGTATTCCAGATTGACAGCCAATCTATACGCTTGGTCATATTTTTTCCTGGATAATTCCAGTTTAGCAACGGCGTCATTCACATACTGAAGCGAATTGTCGGGGCTGAAACTGTCCTTATCAAACGACTCCCCCTCACTCAAAAGCAGATTGGCGACTCCGTAGGACTAAAAAAAAAGAGAGGCCCATTCGATCATTAATCCCTCAATCTGGTTACTCGGACCCCTATCCCCTTGCGGGTCTGGGGGATAAACTTCACTGATATCATTGCCACTATCAGCAGCATTTAAACTATTCAATGAACATAGTATGAAGGTTACTATTACCAGGCTTTATTATTTGGGGTAACTCCAGAATAAATTTAATAAGCCGGGATTGACAAAGAGGGGAATGTGGGGCATACTAACGAGCAGGAGGCAGGTTATGGGCCTGGAAGCACTGAGGATCGAAGATTTGCCGCACTATACCTATGACGACTTTGTGCAGTGGGAGGGACAATGGGAGTTGATCCACGGCATTCCCTATGCCATGACCCCCGCTCCCTCTAAAAGACACCAGCGGATCAGCCATAAGATCGCCTTTCAACTGGAGAGCTTGCTGCAGGGCTGCCCGCGCTGTACAGCTTATTTGCCGGTGGATTGGCCCATCACCGAAGACACGGTGGTTCAGCCCGACAACTTTGTGGTGTGCGACGAAGAGATCGATGGGGACAGGCTGCTGAATCCACCGGTGCTGGTGTTTGAAATACTGTCACCCTCCACCAACCGGAAAGATCGGATACTGAAATACCGGCTCTACCAGGAGGCTTCTGTCAAATATTACTGTATTGTAGACCCGGAAGCCAAAAGCGCCGAAGTGTATTCCCTAAGAGACAGTGAGTACCGGCAGATGGACGAATTTCAAGACGGGAAAATAACCTTTGACCTGGGGCCCTGCCGCATTGCCTTTGATTTTGCCCAACTCTTCTCCGAATAGAAAAAAAATGGAGCCAAGGGGAATCGAACCCCCATCTCAGCGTTGCGAACGCTGCGTTCTCCCGTTGAACTATGGCCCCGTTCCGGTCTTCATGAAACGTGAAATTGGAAGTATAAAATTTAAAGCACCGCTTGTCAAGTAGTAAAGTACTATCTATAAGCCCTCTTCAATTTCCCTTATTTGCTTCTCGATCTCGACCCAGCAGGGCTCGTCCATGCGGGCACCGATGATCTGCACCACCCGGCCGCCGATGACCGAACCGATGCGGCCGCAAATGTCGAGGGGATAGCCGTTGACCAGGCCGTAAAAAAAGCCGGCGGCATAGAGGTCACCGGCACCGGTGGTGTCTTTCACCTCGGCCCTGACCGGCTTAACGTGGTTTATGACGCCGTCACTCATAATCAACGAACCGTCGGCGCCGCATTTCACCACCCCGATGCGGCCTTTCCCGGCAATCTCCTTCACCGCCGCCTCCGGATCCTGCCGGTCGGTAAAAACCCGGGACTCATCCTCGTTGGCAAACACAATATCCACATACTCCTCGACAATACGGTGAAGAAACGATTTGAACGACTCTACCATGTTAAAGCTGGCCAGGTCGATGGCGATCTGCAATCCCGCCTGCCGGGCAAACGCCGCGGCTGTCTCCAGCATCTCGGTATTCTGTACCAGGTAGCCTTCCAACAGGAAGTAATCGTAGCCTTCAAAGAGAGGCGGGGAGAGATCCGATTTTTCCAGCTCGACGGCTGCCCCCAAATAGGTGGCAAAGGTCCGTTCACAATCGGGGGAGATCAGGACCACGCATTTGCCGGTCTCCTCCAGGCCGTGGAACATATGGGTCTTTACCCTGTTCTTTTCCATATCGGAGCGAAAAAAGGCACCGTAATCATCCTCGTTGATCTTACCGATATAACCGGCGGGCACACCCAGCCGGGCCAGGCCATTGACGGCGTTGGCAGCCGAGCCGCCGGAGGACTTCCGGCGATCCAGGTGCGCGGTGCGGTGCAGGATAGAGTTGACCCGCTCTTTGTCCACCAGGGTCATACTGCCCTTTTCCAACATCAGTTCGGAGAGCATGGCATCACTCTCCAGGCGAATCAAAACATCTACCAGGGCGTTACCGATACCCAATACTTTTTTCATGTGCAATCCTCTTTTATTATAGTTTCCCGTTTACCACTTTACTAATAGTATTATCTTCATTCATTAAAACCACCACCGAATTCAAGGTATTGAGCTCCCGCTCATCGATCAGGGCATAGGCGGCGATGATGATGGTATCCCCGGCATTGACCAGGTGGGCGGCAGCCCCGTTCAACACAACTTGCCGCGAACCCGGGGGCGCGGGAATCACATAGGTATTCAAACGGTTGCCATTGGTGATATCGTACACTTCGACCTTTTGATTTTCCCTTAAATTGGCCTGTTTCATGATCTCTTCATCGATGGTAACGCTGCCGAAGTAATCTAAATCCGTACCCGTTACTCTGGCCCGGTGAATCTTGGCTATTAAAAATGGTATCATCATCTTAGATTTCTCCTAAAACGAAGTTATCGATCAACCTGGTCTTGCCCACAAAAATGGCGCCGGCGGCCAGGGTATTGCCGGGCATCACGGTATCGATGGGCTCCAGTCGATCCAACGAGACAAACTCCAGGTAATCCACCTTTACCAGGGGATCGGCTGCCAATTCCCCCGACACCTCCCGCTTGATCCTGGCCACCCCCCCTACTCCTTCATCAATTAAGGAGCGGGCTTGATTCAAGGCCCGGGACAACAACAGGCCGGCTTTTCGCTCCTCGACAGAGAGGTAGGCATTGCGGGACGACAGGGCCAGGCCGTCGGCATCCCTGACAATGGGCATCACCCGGATATTAATGTCAAGGTTCAAATCCGCTGCCATCTTCTTGATAATCACCGCCTGCTGGGCATCCTTCTGGCCAAAATAGGCATTGGCGGGCCGGACAATATGGAACAACTTCAAGACAACGGTGGCCACCCCGCGGAAATGGCCGGGCCTGGATTTACCGCATAGGTGATTGCCCAGCCCCTCCACCTCGACGTAGGTGGCGTAACCGTCCGGGTAAATTTCTTGAACATCCGGGGCAAACAGATAATCAACCTCTAACTCTTCCAGCAGGCCCATATCCCTGTCTAAATCTCTCGGATAACGGCCAAAATCCTCATGGGGCCCGAATTGAGTGGGATTGACAAAGAGAGAGACCACGGTGATATCATTCTCCCTCTTGCTCTGGCGGACCAGGCTGAGGTGCCCCCGGTGAAGGTAACCCATGGTGGGTACGAAACCGATTGTCCGGGTAATGAATTCGTCTAAAACGCGGCGGATATCCTCAACTGTCTCGATCTTTTTCATCTGCAGGCTCCTGTTTATCTTTGCCCCAATGATAACTCTCCTGGTCACCGGGAAATTCTCCATCCCGGATGTCTTCGATATACTGCTGCACCGCCTCGTGGATAACGGCATGAAGATCGGCATAGCGGCGCACAAACTTCGGCAAATAACCGGTAGAGAAACCCATCAAATCATGAAAAACCAGGATCTGGCCGTCACAATATTTTCCCGCACCGATACCGATGGTGGGAATGTGAAGCCTATCGGTTATCTCCTTTGCCAATTCCATAGGAATGGATTCAAGAACCAGGGCAAACACACCCAACTTTTCCAGTTCGGCGGCATCCTCGACCATCTGTCTGGCCTGGCCCTCCAATTTACCCTGGACTTTAAAACCGCCGAAGGCATGAACCGATTGGGGGGTCAGCCCCAGGTGTCCCATTACCGGCACTTCGGCATTAATAATGGCCTCGATGACTTTAAATCTCTTGCGGCCTCCCTCTATTTTTACCGCCTCGGCGCCCCCCTCTTTGACACATCTAATGGCATTCTCAACCGATTTTTCCACACTGATATGGAAGGCGCCAAAGGGCATATCGCTCACCAACAGCGACAGCGGTTCGGCCCGGGCCACCAGGCGGGTATGATAGATCACCTCATCTAAGGTAACCTTCAAGGTATTGGCCCGGCCCTGCAGCACCATACCCAGGGAATCTCCCACCAGTATGATATCGATCCCGGCTTCCGATAAAATCTGGGCGGTGGGGAATTCATAGGCAGTAAGGGCAGATATTTTCTCACCCTTCTTCTTCATTTTTTTGATGGTACGAACGGTTCTCTTTTCCGAATCAAGCGGGCGCATAGTATATCGTTCCTTTTTTATGATTTTCAATCTCCCTGAGGAGATTCTGGACATCGGTCTGCCGATCCAGGTTGATCTTCTCCATATTCACCACCAGCAGCGGTGAACTCTTGAAGTTAAAAAAATAGTAATTATAGGCTTCAAAAATCTCCCGCCAGTATTCATTGGGGACCTTCTTCTCCAGTTCTGTGCCACTCTCTTGAATCCGCCTTAACATCTCTGTAAACGAGACCTGCAAATAGATGACCAGATCGGCGGGAAAGACATTTTGGGCAAACAAATTAAACATCTTTTTATACACCGCCAGATCCTCATCATTGAGGATGGTGTGAGCATAGATGCCGTCCCGGAAAAATATATAATCGGTGACGGTGGTCTTGTGAAAGAGTCCCTTTTGTTTGATTTCCAACTGCTGGGAGTAGCGGTTTAATAAAAAAATCAACTGGGTCTTCAGAAAATTGGAGTTTTCACCCCGGGCCAGGGCCGTATAAAAACCGTCGGTAAAGGGATTTTCCCTATTATCCAGTATTAACCGGCCGCTGAGCTCCTTGGCGATAATCCTGGCCAGCCTGGTTTTACCAGTCTTCACCAGTCCGTCTACGATGATGTATTTGAGTTCACCCATTAAAACCAATTATATCACTTATCGTCATTCAAGTAAACGCTTGTTCGTCATTTATTCGCCTTCAGGGCAACCGGCAAACCCCTGAAAATATTTTTAAAGAAAAAAGTTCCCTTTTAGGGATTGACAACGGCGGAAAATTAACTATTATAATTTATCTACAACCGACGGAGGATACAATGGTAAAGGATAGAGCCATTACCATGCCGATGATCGAAGATTTTAAAACGGATTTTCGAGCCGACCCGAAGCGGGAGGTGCTGAAAAACGCCGTGATCAAGAACGGCATCGAGGCGGTAGCCCAAAACAGCGATTCGCTGGCCCGCAACCCCTACACCTTCTCCCATGAAATCAAAACCGGCAAGATCACTTTTCAGAAAGACAGCGGATTCTGCTGGTTGTATGCGGGCTTGAATACCATACGGCAAAAGGTGGCGGACAGGCTCAACATCAAAGAGTTCGAATTATCTCAAAATTACCTGATGTTCTGGGACAAACTGGAAAAGGCCAATTATTTTTTAGAGAACATCTTAGAAAACCTCAAAGAAGACAAATGCAGCCGGACCCTGATGTGGCTCGTGCAAAACCCGATGCAGGACGGCGGTCAATGGAACATGTTTGCCGGCCTGGTACAAAAGTACGGGGTGGTGCCCAAATACGTGATGCCCGAGACCTATCACGGCGGCAAATCAACGCTCATGAACAAATTGTTGAACCTGAAACTTCGAGGCGACGCCGCCGCCTTAAGAAACATGTATAGACAGGGTAAAAGTATCGAGGCGCTGCGGCTTCGGAAACGGGAGATGCTCAACGAGATCTACCGGATGACGGCCCATTTCCTGGGAGAGCCGGCCACGCGATTCGACTTTGAATTCCGGGACAAGGACGACAAATTCCATGAAGACCGCAGCCTGACGCCCTTAGATTTTTTTCAAAAGTACGCCGCCCTGGATATAGGCAACTATGTCAGCCTCATCAATGCCCCCACCGACGACAAGCCCTTCCTCAAGGCCTATACCGTTCAGTTCCTGGGCAACATCAAGGAAGACGGCGCAGTACTCTACTTAAACGTGGACCATCACACCCTGAAAAACCTCACCATGACCCAACTCAAAGACAACGAAACCGTCTGGTTCGGCTGCGATGTAGGCAAGATGATGGACCGGGACAAAGGTATCCTGGATCGGGATCTCTACCTCTACGAAGAGACCTTAGGGGTTAAGTTCGAGCTGGATAAGGCGGGCCGCCTGGATTACGGCGACAGCCAGCTCACCCATGCCATGGTGTTTAGCGGCGTCAACCTGGTAGATGGTAAACCCAACCGCTGGAAGGTGGAAAATAGTTGGGGCGAGGAGGTCGGAGACAAGGGGTACTTCGTGATGAGCGACTCCTGGTTCGACGAATTCACCTACCAGGCCGTCATCCAGCAAAAGCACCTACCCCCCGAACTCCAACAGGCCCTCAAACAACCCCCCATCCTCCTACCCCCCTGGGACCCCATGGGCTCCCTCGCCCTCATGAGGTGATATTTTTTATTGAGAGGTAAGGCAGGAATATGAAGGTCGTATTGTCCATCTTCTGCCGATGATGTAGATTTTTATTGATAATGTAGGCCTCCTGGACCTTTTCCGATCTGGCAAACTCCAACACCCCCCTGGGAATGACCGGCCTTTCCATATCCTTGTATTTGACTTCAATGGGCAAGATCCCTTTCTTCGCATCCTGTAAAATAAAATCGATCTCGGTGCCAGACATCGTCCGGTAAAAGTACAGGCTCTGGTATTTTTTTTTGTGTTTTAAGATCTCTGCCAGTATAAAATTTTCAAATACACTTCCCCTATTCTGGCGCAGTTCAATGGCACTAAAATTCTCGATGGCCATATTCATCATGCCGTTATCTACAAAAAACACCTTCGGCGTCTTCACAATGGTCTTTTTGACATTGGACTCATAGGGCTGCAGCAGGCAGATGATGTAGGTTTTTTCCAGGACAAAAAGGTATTTCTCCACTGTCTTACGGCTTAACATAAGGGCATTGGCAGTGGCCGCAATATTCAGCAACTGCCCGCTCTGGGCCGCCAGCAATTTCACCAATTTGTTGAATTTAATGATGTCTTGATAATCAAGCAGCGCCCGCACATCCTTCTGAACATAGGTCGAATATATATCGTAAATTTCCTCAATCTTATCGGTATCTACCGTTAAGAGGTTTACCCGGGGATAGCCGCCGTAAATCAGCATATCGTCAAGTTCATTTTTTACATTGGCGATGATGAAATCGTCGGCCTGGAAATTTTTCTGCTTGAGGTTTTCCAGGTAGGGATTCTGCTTAAACAGGAGAGATTCCTCAAAGCTTAAGGGAAAAACCTCTATGACCCGCACTCTACCGGCCAGGGATTCCTCGATGCTGGCTTTGGCTTCCACCGCCGAGGAACCGGAGGCCATGATGTGGATATTCTTGTAGTGATCGTTGATCGAGGTTCCCTATCTATTGATGGAGTATATAGAAGGAGTTACCCTGGCAGATATGTTAAAAGAAAATTCTCCCTTAGATATTGAGACCATCATCCGCTTATCCGAAGACATACTCACTGCCCTTGGTGAAATCCACAAGGCCGGTGTTATCCACAGGGACATTAAACCCGCGAATATAATGGTTGATGAGAATAATGGAAGAGCCATAATAATAGATTTCGGCCTGGCCAGGGATCAGGCAGACGATAAATCACTGACCATGAGCGGTATTATCGGAACTCCCGCCTACATCGCCCCTGAAATTTTTTCAAGAAAAAAAGATGTCGGCCCGGAATCCGATATTTACTCCTTCGGGATCGTGTTATATGAAATGCTGGCAGGAGAAAAGCCCTTTGAAGGGAAAAATCAATTGGAATTGATATATGAAAGTCTAAATATTTCCATCCCCGATGTGACCAAAAAGAACCCGGAGGCGCCGGTAAGCTTACAAAAAATAATAAAAAAAGCCGCGGCAAAAAATCCTGGGGACAGGTACAAGAGTGCTGCCGAACTCTTAGAGGCACTTAAAAATGTAAGGGAAGAACAAAAAAACAAACCCGGATCAAAATCACTTAAATACCTGGTATATTTATTCGTTATTATTGCTGTGGCGGCATTTATCGTGATCAACCCCCTGGGCATAGGAAAAAAAGGAATAAGTCCTGAAGAACAGTACCATACCCACATGTCTTTAGCAGGGCAATACAACCGGTCCGGGGATTATGAAAAAGCCCTTGATGAAGTGGAAAAGGCGAAAAACATAGAATATACACCGGAAACAGAAAAACTGGAGGCACAAATAAAAAGAAACTTAATGAAAAAGGATTTCCAGGCATTAGAAAAGATCTTAGAGGGAGAGGCAGCCCGGGAAGAAAAAGTGGCTGCTTGCCGCGGGTTTTTATCCAAATACCAACACATCCCGGCTAATGATGAAACCGAATCGCTGGTTTCTCGGACTAACGCGTTCATAAACCAATTGAAAAAAGAAATAGAATTCGATAACTACATTCTTTCCGCAAGGAAATCCATACAACGCGGAGATTTTACAAAAGTACGAGATTTTCTGGCAAAAGCCAAGAAAACGCACCCCAATTCGTCAGAAATCGCGGAGTTGGAAAAACAAATCAATGAGGAATACCACGGGTATTTGTCCAAAGCTGAAAATTATTATAAACAGGCCAACTACCAGGAGGCCGGTAAATACCTGGGGGAGGCAAAAAAAATAGGAGTTGTCATAAATCAAGAACTGGAACAAGACATTGAATTATTAAAGGAGATGCCCGGGCATGTTAAAGAGATATTAAGAAAATCTAAAATCAAAGAGACCCGGATAAAAAGGGAAAAGACAAGGAAGAAGGTTTTGTGGCTGGCTGATTTTGGGGATGGAATCGAAATGATATATATCCCGCCAGGGAATTTTAAAAAAGGTAAGCCCGGGGAGCTAGAGGAACTTTACCTTGACGGGTTCTGGATGGGCAAAACCGAAGTATCTACGGCGCAGTATTTGAAGTTTGCCAAAAATAATAAAAAACATGAGCCAGAATATATGGATGAAAACAGCCCTCATCATATAAAAAAAGGGGATGGCTATTATAATGGTCAAGAAGGCGATGATTATCCGATAGTGGGAATAACCTGGGATAATGCCACAAAATATTGCGACTGGTTATCCGAAAAGACCGGCCTGGCATTCCAACTTCCTTCAGAAGATCAATGGGAGAAGGCAGCCCGGGGAACAGACGGACGCGAGTACCCCTGGGGTAACCGGGAACCTGACCGAAATCTGGCAAATTTTTCCTCTCCTGATACAAAGACAGCCGAAGTCGGCTCTTGTCCTCAAGGTGCTTCTCCCTATGGAATGCTCAATATAGCAGGAAATGCCGAAGAAAGGTGTAGAGATGTGTACCCCGGGGAGGAAGCCGGCTACCGGGCAGTCCGGGGTGGGAGTTTCTACTCTAAAAATGATCAAGATCTCACGTGTTTTTCCCGCAAAGGTATGAAGTCATCAGAACGCACGAATGCACTGGGTTTTCGTCTTTGCCTGGTCAGTGAAAAGTAGATAAAAAACGCGTAGGGAGGGGTCCAAATCCCGTAGGGGTGGGTCAACATAGAGAAGGGGCGGGTCAAATACGCGTAGGGGTGGGGCACTTGAGCAGTTGACAGGGGGGGGGAAATGGGGTATGCTGTTTTAGAATGTCATGATAATCTAAAACTATGCTTTAGATTGTCATGATAATTTAAAGAAGAGGTTTAGATTATCATGTATCGACGCAGGTTAGACTTAAAATTTAGCCAGAGCGAGTCTTGCTTCCTGTGGGGACCCCGGCAGACCGGGAAAAGCACCCTATTAAAGACTCTCTTCCCGGGAGCCCTCTATTATGACCTCTTGTTGGCCGACCAATACCGGCGCCTGCTGGCAGACCCCTCGATTATTCGCCAGGAGTGTGAAGCCCGGGGATTGACCGGGGACAGGCAGAAACAGCCGATCATCGTAGACGAAGTACAGAAAATACCGGAATTGCTAGACGAGATCCACTGGCTCATCGAAAACAGGGGCCTTCGTTTTATCCTGTGCGGCTCCAGCCCCCGGAAATTGAAACGAAGCCACGGCAACCTGCTGGGGGGGCGGGCGGTACGCTGCGAACTCTTTCCCCTCGTCTACCCGGAGATCCCCGATTTTTCTCTGACAAAAGCCCTCAACCACGGTCTCCTGCCCCGCCACTACCTGCACAAGTCTCCACCCAGGCTGCTCCAGGCCTACATCGGGGACTATTTAAAGGAGGAGATTGCCGCCGAGGCCCTGACTCGACACATCCCCGCCTTTAATCGATTCCTGGAGGTGGCGGCCATCTCCAACGGGGAAATGATTCATTACCACAACATTGCCAACGACTGCGGCGTCAGTTCCCCCACCATCAAAGGCTACTTCCAGATTTTGCAGGATACCCTGATCGGCAAATTTATCCCCGCTTACAGCAAGAGAATGAAACGACGATTGATTCGGGCCGCGAAGTTCGTCTTCTTTGATGTGGGCGTGGTGGGCCATTTGACACGGCGGGGGGATGTTATGGAGGGATCGGAACTCTTTGGCCGGGCATTCGAACACTTCATTACCCTGGAAGTACTGGCCCACTCCAGTTACTCCGAACTCGATTACCCGGTTAGTTACTGGCGGACCACTTCCCAACTGGAGGTGGATCTCATCCTGGGGGATATCGAGGCGGCCGTCGAAATCAAATCCACCGACCGGGTCCAGGATCGCCATTTAAGCGGCTTGCGGGCCTTTAAAGAGGAACATCAAACCCAATACATACTGGTATCGCGGGACCCGACCCCCCGCAAGACCGACGACGGCATCCTGATCCTGCCCTGGGAAATCTTTCTGCAGCGCCTCTGGTCCGGTGATCTCATTCGGGGGGGTTGACACCTGGCAGGATTGTCTATAAAATATAGGCGTAACTACCGGAAGGTTTGAAAAAATGGAACAATTGAGTCAAAGCATGGAAGATTACCTGGAGGCGATTTTATTCTTGAAGGAGAAGAAAAAGGTCGTCCGGGTAAAGGATCTGGTCAAAAGGCTTGGGGTGAGATCGGCCTCGGTAATTGGAGCCTTAAAGAAACTGGAAGAAAAGGGGCTGGTGGAACACGAACATTACGGATACATCGAACTGACACCACAGGGAGAGAGAATGGCCCTGAAAATCTTTGAGAAGCATCAGACCCTGTTCAAATTTTTAACCGAAATCTTAGGTGTGGATGAAGAAATAGCCGAAAAGGACGCCTGCCTGATCGAACATCAAATCAGTGACGAAACCTACGAAAAGATCATAAAATTTATCCACTTCATCGACACCTGCCCGGAGCAAATCACCATGTGGCGGCAAACCCTTAGAGATTATATGAAATCCGATAAACAACTGGCAGAATCCGAAGCTTTTAGCACAGAAAAAACTTGACAAAAATGTTAGGCACGACTATAATATACAATCCTTAATATTGGTGAACCAGCATGCACGATAGAAGAGCGATGAGACGATTCAACAGAAGTGACGATACCTGCCGCGACAGATTAATTGCCTGCCGACAGGGGGAGAAGGTTAAAATTGTCAGCATTGATGCCGGCCGGGGGGCCACAATTAATCTCATGAACCTGGGCCTGAATATCGGCGATACCGTCGAAATTCGTCGGAAATCTCATTTACACGGCCCATTGATCGTGATACAACAGAACTCGGAAATTGCCATTGGTTTCGGCTTAGCCCAGAAGGTTTTAGTGGAACGATTGACCTGATGGAATTCATTTTAGCCGGTCAGCCAAACTCCGGTAAAAGTACGATATTTAACGAGGTGATCGGTTACCGGTCTGAAGTATCCAACTTCCCGGGAATTACGGTCGAATACACCTCCGGGGAAATTGAAGTCAAAAATGAAAAAATTAAGGCGACCGACCTTCCGGGCATCTATTCCCTGCAGTCCACCGACGATGCCGAACTGGCGGCGGCCAATTACCTCTTGAATGCCGACAGCAATACGGTGATAATCAACATCATCGACGCCTCGGTGCTGTCCCGGAGCCTGGAACTCACCCTGCAAATCATGGAACTGCAAAAGCCCATGGTATTGGCCCTGAATATGATAGACGAAACGGAGCGGAAGGGCATTGCCATTGATCTGGAAAAATTATCCCGGGCCACCGGTGTACCGGTGGTAGCCACCATCGGTAGAAAAGGCAAAGGGGTCTTCGATCTCTTTGCCGAGGCCTTCCGGGCCGGTAAAGAAAGAATAATTCCCCACATCATTAAGGCGCCCGCCGACCTCGAAGCCGTGTACAGCGGGCTGACCGATTTCATGCGGAAAAAGGAAATCCCGGAACATTGGAATTACCGGTTAATGGCCATCAAACTACTGGAGAAGGATCCCCTTATTTTGAACCATTTAAATCCACTTTTCGATGAAGCAGACCGGCAATTTATCGAAAAAACCGTAAAGAGTCTCGAAAGAGTTCCCGGCCAAAGTTCCGAGTTCATCATCTCCTCTGTCAGGCACAACCTGGCCTTTCAAATTTTTGAGAATGTGGCTAAGGTGGGAACCCCCTTAAAGAGAGACATCCGCCATAAAATCGATACCTTACTGATGCATCCGTTTTTGGGCTATCTCTTCATGATCGGCATCCTTTATGTAACCTTTAAGGGTATTTATACCATTGCCGAAGCCACCGAACCTTTATTTACCGATTTTTTTGAAACCCTCATCCATCTTTTGGCCACCAAACTGGGAGAAGGCACATTTCTCCTCTCCATTTCTAAAGGATTCATCCACGGCCTGGGAGGGGGTATTACGATTGCCATCTCTTACCTGCTGCCCTTCTTCGTCATGCTGTCGGTGCTGGAAGACACCGGCTATCTGGCCAGGGTGGCCTTTCTATTCGACAACGTGATGCACCGCATCGGCCTGCACGGCATGTCCATCATTCCGATCGTATCGGGGTACGGCTGTTCAGTCCCGGCCGTAATGGCTACCAGGATATTAAAATCTCCGCGGGACCGATTGATTACCGCCACCCTGACCACGCTGGTTCCCTGTTCGGCCCGGATGGTCATTATCCTGGGATTGGCGGGGGCCCTATTCTCCATTGAAGCGGCCATCATGATTTACGTGCTCAACATTATTATCCTGGGGATAACGGGCAAGATCATGTCCAGGGCCATGCCGGAAGTGAGCCCCGGTTTAGTCATGGAGATCCCCAAATACCACCTGCCCCATACAAAAGCACTGCTCAACAAAACCTGGTTCCGGTTGAAGGAGTTTGTAGTGATCGCCCTGCCGCTGCTCATTGTGGGCAGCATCGTCCTGGAAATCATCGGCCATTATCAGCTAACCGATACCGTAAACGCCGTCTTCGCCCCCTTTACTGCCGGTGTGCTGGGACTGCCCCCGGCGCTGGGGATGGTCTTACTCTTCGGTATCATGAGAAAAGAGCTGGCCCTGCTGCTGCTGGCCGCGGCTTTAGGCATCCATGAAACGTCCCAGGTTTTGAGTGTCATGACGCCCACCCAGGTTTATACCTTTACCGTATTTGCCACCTTTTATATACCATGCATCGCCACCATCGCCGCTTTAGCCAGAGAATTTAACTGGCAAAAAGCCAGTCTGATTACCCTCCTCACATTCTTCATTGCCATCATACTCTCCCTATTCATCCGCCTCGTGTTTCCGCTATTTTCCTGAGCCCCCCGGTTTACCGAACAATCCGATTCTGGTAAAATAGAACCGATGGCTAAAAGATTTAGAATTCTTTATCTCATTACCATATTGCTTGCCGTGCTTTTCATCGATGTGACCGGCTATATCTTAATCGAGAAAGCCGATTTCCTGGATGCCCTATACATGACCATCATCAGCATTGCCACCGTCGGTTACGGAGAGGTTTTTCCTTTATCGCCGTTGGGAACCATTTTCACGATCTTCGTGATCGTCACCGGCCTGGGTGTCTTCTTGTCTGCCGCGGTCTTCATCGCCGAACATACGGTAGAGGATCGAATCCGCAAAATACTGGGGAGAAGAAAAATGAAAACATTGGCCAAAATGAAAGATCATATCATCATCGTCGGCTACGGCCGGATGGGTGAAGTCGTGGCCCGGGATCTGGCGGAAAAAAATGTCAACTTTATCATCATGGAGTGCAATCAAGAGCGATTTGCCGCCGCCGAGGAACGGGGCTATAACGTGATGTTGGCCGACGCCACCAATGAAGAGTCTTTAACGACGGCAGAAGTCACAAAAGCCAGTACCTTCATCACCCTGCTGCCCACGGATGCGGAAAATATATTTACCGTTCTGACCGCCAGGGAATTGAAGCCCGACATTTTTATCATCACCCGGGCCTTAGATGTGAATAACGAAAAAAAACTCTATAAAATCGGCGCAGATCTGGTGGTGACCCCCCATTCACTCGCGTCCAGGCGTATTATCAACACGGTATTAAAACCCAACGTGGTCAACCTGATCGACCTGGTCACCCAGACCCGGAACCTGGCCCTCTCCCTGGAAGAGATCACCATCGCCAAAGACTCGCCCCTGGCGGGCAAAACCATTAAAGATTCGGGAATTCGCAAAGACTTTGACGCCATAGTGGTGGCGGTGAAACGACTGGACAAAATGTTCTTTAACCCTTCCGCTGAACTGGAAATCCGGGCCGGCGACCTCCTCATTCTCATCGGTGAGAGGGAAAAGCTGCTGCGGGTGACCTGATTATACCAGGAGACAGAAAAATGAAAAATAAATTCATGCAGATTGCCTACGAAGAAGCCTTAGCAGGTTTAAGAAAGAACCACGGCGGGCCCTTTGGTGCCGTGGTGGTACAAAATGGTACGATTATCGCCCGGGCCCACAACCAGGTCATTGACAGCCACGATCCCACCGCCCATGCCGAAATCCTGGCCATAAGACTGGCGTCCACACAACTGGAGACTTTCGATCTTTCGGGCTGCGAAATCTATTCCACCTGTGAACCCTGTCCCATGTGCCTGGGAGCCATAATCTGGGCCAAAATCAGAAACCTGTATTACGCCTGCACCCAGGAAGATGCCGCCAAAATCGGCTTTGACGACCAGCTCATCTATCATACCATCCGGGGAGAAACCAACGAAAAAGTTATACACACGACTCAGATGGGCAGAGACGCCTGTCTCAACCTATTTGAGATGTGGACGCAAAAAGAAGATAAAGTTCCGTATTAAAACATTCCCTATTCTTGCACAGTCAGCCTATTTCTGTTAAAATGAATCTTGACATTAACGTCATAAAATTTAGGAGGGACAAATGAGTACAGTCTATCACGAAAGCGGCCTCTCGGCAGAGGCAATGGATGCCCATCGCGCCTTAGCCAGCCTGATCGAGGAGCTGGAGGCCATCGATTGGTATAACCAGCGGGCAGATGTGGCAACCGACCCGGCCCTAAAGGAAATATTGATTCAT
Source organism: uncultured bacterium (assembly GCA_965603365.1). Taxonomy (GTDB): domain Bacteria; phylum Acidobacteriota; class Aminicenantia; order UBA2199; family UBA2199; genus JAHELQ01. Next base: position 69,413 of record CBFDCR010000005.1, on the reverse strand, counting down.
AATCGCAACGAGGAGATCGAGCATGCTGCCATGGCCCTGGAGTGGCTGCGGCGAAGATTCCCCGAGTTTGATGAGGAACTGCGGACCTACCTCTTCACCTCGGCCCCCATCACCCAGATCGAATCGGCAGAATCGGGGGAAGACGAAGCTGCCGGTACCGCTGCATCAGACGGCAGCCTGGGTATCGGAAAATAAAAAAAAGGAGAGTAAAATGAGTGATCTGTTAAAACGATCCTTTGCCCCTATAGTGGGGTCAGCCTGGGATGAAATCGATACCCAGGCCAAGACCGTGTTAAGGGGAAACCTGTCGGCCCGAACATTGGTCGATTTCAACGGCCCCCACGGCTGGACACTCTCGGCCGTAAACCTGGGAAAGGTGACCATCAATCAAAAAGAGGGTTCCCTGCCGGGAGTGGCCTGGGGAAAACGGGAAGTACTGCCGTTAATCGAGTTCCGCGTCCCCTTTAAATTAAACATTGAAGATCTGGACAACCTGGAACGGGGGTTAAAAAATCCCGATCTCGATCCCCTGGACGAAGCTGGCCGGAAAGCAGCTTTGTTCGAGGAGAGGGCCATCTATTACGGCCTCAAGAAGGCGGGCATCGAAGGCATATTATCATCCAGCTCCCACAAACCCATTGACCTGCCCGGAGATCCCGAAAACTATCAGGAGATCATCGAAACCGGGATCGTCACTATTCAAAAGAGCGGTATCGGCGGTCCCTACTACCTGGTATTGGGCAGCCTGCCCTACCAGCTCCTTCAGCAGGGTGATAAAAGAGGCTATCCGCTGTTTAAGAGGGTCAAGGATATGCTGAGGGGCGACATTCTCTGGAGCCCCGCCATCGAGGGCGGCGCCCTGATCTCCGGCCGGGGCGGCGACTATGAGCTCACGGTGGGCCAGGATCTCTCCATCGGTTATCTCAACCACGACACCGCCCAGGTGGAATTGTTCATAGCCGAATCCTTCACCTTCCGGATACTGGAACCGGCTGCGGCCCTGGAATTCAAATTGAAAGGTTAGTGCAGCCCGAACAAATTTTTGAAAAACTCCAACGAAAAATCCAGGCCGTCGAAGGCAGGGTTACCAGCGGCGGGGTGGAGTTAAAATCCGGCCAAAAGAGAGCGGTCTTTGACCTGGACAATACCCTGCTCGACGGCGACGTGGGGGATGCCGTATTCGTGCAACTGAAGCTGGATGAAAAGATCAAGGCCCAAACCGTAAACCGGACTCCCATCCCCTTAGCCTGGCAGGAGTACCAGGATATCCTGGACCGGCAGGGAAAAGTGGCGGCCTATAAGAAAATCAGCGCGGCCATGGCCGGTATTTCCTTAGATTCCCTCCGGGAGACCACCAGGAGAGTCATGGATTCCCCGGCCCAATACCTGGAACTGGAGGGCTGCCGCGTCCCGGTTCCTGCCCCCAACCCCACCATGCAGGCCCTGGTGGACTGGCTCCTTTCCCTGGATTACGAGACCTACATCATCTCCGCCAGCAACCGCTTTACCGTAGAGGTGGTGGGAGTAGAATACTTCGCTATTCCCCGGGCCCACTGCTTCGGCATCGAGCCGGTGTTACAGGATATCAACGGCCGGCCGGTGCTGACCGACCAACTCAAAGAGCCGCTGCCCATAACCGAGGGCAAGGCCGAGATTTACCGCCAACATATCGGCCCGGAGCCGCCCTTAATCACCGCCGGCGACAGCGATACCGACATCTATCTCCTCAACCTCACCCACCCCCAGGGCCTCGCCATCTGGCGGGGCAGCCAACAAAAATTCCCCATCGTCCGCCAACAGATGCACCACCCCCATTGCCTCTACCCCCTCGACGCCCCAACCATCTAAATAGACAACCTGTTTTTCTTCCTTTGGCTCTACTTTTAGGGGAAGAAATGTTTGGGGGTGAAAAAACCCGGCAGCGGTTTTTCCGTATCAATATAATGAAATCCTTTGCTATCATATTGGTGTTGGGTATATCGGTTTTGTCGTCATCCCTCCTTCGGGGCGGGGAAATCAAGGGCACTGTTAAGGATATTCACAACCGGCCGCTGGCGGCGGTCAACATCCTCGTTCAAGAGACCGGGGCCGTGACCCTGTCCGATAGGCAGGGTAAATTCCTCATCCGGGTACCGGCGAAACTCGACAGGCTGGTGCTCTCCCTTGAGGCCAGGGACTTTCACCCCCAGACCCTGCGCGTTTCCATGGATCGGGAGACGATTACGGTCAATGTCCTGTTGATCCCCCGGGAGCATTTGAAAGAGGAGATCTCGGTGACCGCGCTCAACGAACCGGAACAATCCGTCAGTGTGCCCATGGCGGAGAGCCGGGTTTCTCAACTGGAAATCCAGGAAAAGGTGCCGGAAAACATCGTAAGCACCATGCTCAACACCCCGGGCATCCACTTTATCGGCAAAGGCGGCATCTCGATTACTCCCAGTATCCGGGGGTTGGCCCGGCGCCGGGTGCTGGTGCTGGTTGACGGAGCCCGGCTGACCAGCGACCGCCGGGTCGGTGTATCGGCCGAGTTGATCCCCCCGGAATTTAGCCGCCGCATCGAAATTGTCCGCTCCGCCTCATCGGTCATCTACGGCTCCGACGCCATCGGCGGCGTGGTCCAGGTGTTGACCCGGGCCGAAGACCCCAACGGGTTTGAAAAAAATTGCCTGAATCTGAACCTGAATTCCAATAACCGGCGGCTCAATACGGGGATCGGCCTGCACCGCAAGATCGGTAATTTGTATATCTCCTCGGGTTTTCAATTTTCCCATGCCGGTAATTACACCGCCCCCACCGGGGAGATATTTAACTCCGGCTATAACTATTATTCGGGCCGGTTGGATTTGACCGTCACCGGCGAAAAAAGAGAGCTTTCGCTGGGCTACCTGGGGGGATTTGGCCAGGATGTGGGCAAACCGGAACGGGACAACAACCCGGATATATACTCCTATGTGCCGGAGGAATCGGAGCAATTCATCCGCCTACAGTACCGGGAAAAGACAATCGTTAACAAAGGCAGTCTCGACCTCTCCCTGTTTGTAAATCCCTCCCGCTACCTGGTAGATCAACTCGATCTTACCCAAAACACCAGTCAGCAGGCCGACACCGATGTCACCAACCTGGGGCTAAAATTGGCCCTGAAAAAATCTCCCCTGGAAACCTTTTCCTATCGGATAGGCTTCGAGTGGTTTTCCCGCCAGAACCTGCGCATGGAAAACCGGGATCAACAGGACGGCCAGACCACAACGACCCTGCCGCTGGCTAACGGCCGCCGCAGCGATTACGGCCTGTTTATCACCCTGGACTATTCGGGGCTGCCGGGTTTTGACATCATGACCGGAGTCCGTTACAGTTTTTTCTCTATCGGTGCCGATGTCGGCGGGCAGCCGATGGAGAAGAGCTCCGGTGCCCCCTCTGCCTTCCTGGGCATCACCCGGAAATTGGGCGATTCCATGTCGCTGTTTTTCAACGTGGGCAAGGCCTTTCGCCTGCCCTCCTTGAGCGAATCCTTTTACACCGGGTTAACCGGTCGTAGATACGTGGTGGGTAATCCCGGGCTGGAACCGGAGAGCAGTTTCAACATGGATGCCGGGCTCAAGCTGTTTTCGGAAAAATTTTTCCTCGGACTCTACGGTTTTTACTACTCCATCGACGACATGATCGAACGGTATCGAAACGAGGAGGATATCTATACATACGACAACATCGACCGCGGCCGTATCAGCGGGGCAGAGGTAGAGTTCCAGCTCTTTCCCGCCAGGAATCTCGAACTCTTCGGCCACTTCTTCTACTACCGGGGCAGGAGTACGGCCACCGGCGAGCCGCTGAACGATGTACCTTCCCCAAAGCTCTTCCTGGGCGGGAAATTCTTTCTCGACCGCTTATGGGCCGAGGTCAACTATACCCATTCCTTCAAGAAGACCGATCCGGGACCGGCAGAGACAGCCAACGAAACCTACCATCTACTGGAGCTGAAAGGCGGCTACTACTTCTCCGCCAACTTCTACCTCTACCTCAAGGCCTCCAACCTCCTGGACCAATCCTACTTTGCCAACCCCGACCCCGACATCCCCCAAAGCCCCGGCCTCTCCCTCTCCACCGGCCTCCACCTCTACTTTTAATCGAAAAAATCCGGGGGGTCATTCTTATCTATTTTCAGCACTATGTTTTTCCTTCTCCCCTTCGGGATTCAGTCCTATCATTCTAACATCAATTTCGGGGAACATTTTCGCGGCTGTTCCTTTTTCATTCCCTTTTTTATTCCTATTCGCTTAACATTATTTTACAAACGAACCCCCTTTTTGATTTCTTGTATAATTTTATCTATTAGGGAAGGTTTTATATAGAGTGTACTCCTGGACGGTATCTCGCCAAGTATGTTTATAACTTCCTCTGGTTGTTTTTGCCCCCACCGTATTGATCTAACCAGTATGCCAATTGACCCATGAACACGAAATCCCACTTGCTCAGCAACCAAACGGGCAGAGGCATCATCAGTTAGAAACATGGCCGTTGGGTTCTTTTCCATTATAGCCAATGCTTCCACCTCTCCTGCATCTAAAGAAAAAATGCGGCACATTGTATAAAGGGATTCATTGGCAGGGTACTCCTGAGAACAACGTATGAGAGATAATCCCGATCTTATTAGAGTCGATGGACGGTATTTCTCAACCTCCTTCCATACAGTTTCAGCCAAAAAGATCTCCCGGAAATCGGAAAGGAGATTTAGGCAATCAAGTTCGTCCAGGTGTATGATAGGGCCGGCATCACAGACTACTTTTTTTATCTTTTCCGTCATCGCCATGAAGGCCCCATTCCACATCATTGAGAACGAACTTTTCCATCAGTTCCGAACGGTGTGAATCTAAAAATCGGCGTATGGCTTCTGAAAAGATCTCTTTCTCGTCTCGAAACCAACCTTCTTTCACGAGAATACTGGCCTTCTTATAAAGCTGATCAGGTATTTCAGCTTGAATGGTCTTCATATTAAAACCTCCAGACTTACTTTTACCACTTCTTTATTATTTTACCATAATTCTCAGTTACTTTTAACTCCGCACTTCCCTCTTCTGGCTCATCGGAGATCTTTTTCGCGCCTGTCCCTTTTTTTTATTCCCCCCATGTTTATTTCATGTCGGTACGAAAATTGATCCACTGTTCTCCATAATCTCCACACTCGCTCTCCATCCACTTCCTTTCCACTCTGGTACATGACTTCAATCCGCCTGAGACGTTTATCCAGCTCCAAATCGAAGTTCTCAATCATCTCGTTAAACAAGCTTTTCTGCATGCCCGAATACTCCTATTATAATCGATCCCATTTTTTATATTGAAATAACATCAGAATTGGCAACCAGGGAAATCATAAAGGAAAAACCCCTAAATTTCAATATCCTGCGTGAAAGTTTTTTAAATGGGCTGGTCCGGGTGCCCTGGGGTTAAATTATAAATAAGGGTTGACAAATGGAGGAAATTGTTTATAATTAACAGTAAGAGGAGATTTACAATGGCAAATTATAAAATAGGAGATAAGGTACCGAATTTTGTACTGAAAGATCAACATAATAAAGAGGTCAAGCTGGATGATTTCAAGGGCAAGAAAGTGTTACTCTCCTTTCACCCCCTGGCCTGGACGCCGGTCTGCACCACGCAGATGCAGTCCCTGGAGGAGAACCTGAAAAAACTGGAGGGACTCAACACCGTACCCCTCGGTTTGAGTATCGACTCCCAGTTTTCCAAGAAGGCCTGGGCCGACAACATCGGCATAAAGAATGTTCACCTGCTGGCCGACCTCTGGCCCCACGGCGATTTAGCCAACAAGCTGGGGATTCTGCGCCAAAAGGAAGGATTTTCCGAACGGGCCAACATCATCCTCGACGAAAAGGGTAAGATCATCTTTCTCAAAATCTACGACATCCCGGAAGTCCCGGACATGCAGGAGATCATCGACTTTCTGGAAGAGTACAATCGATGATTACCATTATTCGTTTCTAACGGGACTTTTCCAACCTGGCGGCCGGGCAGTCGCTGGCCGGCATCTGGCAGGTGCCCCTCTTGCCGCAGGGGATCGAGATGTCTGAAGGAATCGTCCGTTTGGTGGTTATGGTCATAGGCACCGAATGCAGTTTGGAAACATTTTCAGAATGGCAAACCGGGCAGGAGACCGGTTTGATATTCAGAGATTTATGTAAAACCTCGCTGACCTTACCGCACTCCTGACATTCATATTCATAAATCGGCATCTTCTTACCTCTTTTAGATTGATTTCAATACAAAGGTTAAGATATATTTTAACACTTCTGTCTCAAATTGTAAATTCGTAACTGATGATGTACTCGGTTCTGCGGGGAAGGGGGCCGACATCCGGCTCCGGTTTCAGTCGATTCCATCGGCCTGCCAGACGGTTTTTCCGGGCCGCCAGTTCAAAGTGGCACATGGCGATGCCCAGGTCGATATTGTGCAGCCGTTTTTCTTCATAATGCCGGTCAATCCGCTCTTTGTAAAAATGAAAAACACGGCGGCCCCGTTCCTTCACGATTCGCCAGGGCTGGGTATTGCCCGATGAAGGGGCCAACCGCACCATCTCCAATGATTCGGCATATTGTCCGGCCTCCTCCCGGGAGATCGGCTCCTCAAAGTTTCCCATAAAAAACATGTATTCCCATCTATCTCTACCGGATACCTCTCGCCCTTCCGCGGCCTCACCCACCACAGAGACAGCCGGCAGCAATTCATCGGCGGCCAGAGACGCCACCCCAAAAAACGAGGTATCAAAGTAGCCCAGCCAGCAGGTGCCCAATCCCAGATCGGTGGCCTTCAGCACCAGATGCTCCAGCAAATAGCCATAACTTTCGTAGGCCAACGGCGATTGTTGGATGGCACCGGCGATAAAAGTCAGGGGATTCACGATTAAACTAAAATCCCCCGGATTCATCCGCCGTAATGCCTCATTGCCGAGTTCAACCAGCTGAAACCTGGCCCGCTCCCCCACGAGTCCCTGGCGCAGCATTCGGCAGGCCCCCTCCAATTGCCGCCTCCTGCCCGGTTCAAGCCGCCTCCGGAAATAGGCCCGACACGAGTAGCGCTCCCGAATCAATTCATCAACCGGCCTCCGATACAGCATCTAACGCCTCTGCCGATTGAAATCTACCGGAAAAATCACCCGCTGTCAAGGGGTGAGGGAAAGGGCTAAAAGGTTAGTTGGCCAATGTGAGTTCAAAGTCATCGGCGCTGCCGCCGAATTTGCTGGTGGATGTTTTGGCGAAGAATACCGTCACACTGGTATTGGCAGCCCCGGTGGTAAAGGTAATGGATCGCTGCTGCCAGTTCTTGCTGTCGGTGAACTGCACGGTCTGATCGGTACCACCGTAATTTTTTATCCCCAGGTATACATCGGCATTGGACTTGGCAATTCCCCAGGCAGACACCGTATAGCTGGTATTGGGGCACAGGCCGATGACCTCCTGCTCCACCCCGCTGCCGTTGGCATTGACACTCACCCCATATGAACCGCTGTGGGCCGTGGTGGTTACACTCACGTCGCCGGTTTCGATCCAGCCTGAAGTGGAACCGGTCTCGAAACCGGGATTGACCACCTCTCCCAGGCAGGCACCGGCCGGCAGAACGGTGATGTAATCGACCTTTGTCTCCGTATCGCTGCCCACCGAATTGGCAGCCGTCAACGTAACGGTATAAGTGCCCTGGGAATAGTAGATGACCGCGGGATTCTGGTCGGTGCTGGCGGAAGGGGTGGCCCCGGGAAAGGACCAGGACCAGGAGGTGGGGTTATTGGTGGACTGGTCGGTAAACTGGACACTCGCACCTTCGATTACCGTGGTGGCGGCAGCGGTAAAATCGGCCACCGGCGGCTGCGGGGGAGCGGCCACGGTAAACTCATGGGGGTCGGCGGCGCCGATCAAGGGATGCTCGCTGACCCGGCCGGAGGTATCTCCGGTATGGATGTAGTACCCGATCTCGCTGCCCTGGGCCTGGCCGGGGATGCTGCCCGTATAGGCATAGCCCGAGGTGTTGGTCATATCCACGGGATAATACACACCGCCATCGACCCTGTAGTAGATTTTGACCGAATCGGTGACCACCGGCAGGCCGCTGTAGGGAACGATCTCGGCCGTGATTTCATACTCCCCTTGCTGGGGTTGTTCTTCCAGCAGGGGCAGGTGTTTGATGTACAACATCCCCCGATCGGCAATGCCTTTGACCCGGCAGTGCAGGGCATCGGTGGATACCCAATCGCCGGCTACACCGGTGATGGTATACCCGGGCATGGCCGTCTGGTAGGTGGAGATGGCAGTAGAATCATAGGCAGAATTCACGGTGGGCACAAACACCCTCTTGTTCAGGATCAACGAGTTGGTATAGGGCTGGTCATTGGGGGTGTAGACCCGGTAGACCTGGTATTTGTTCCCGTAGCCCGAGGTCTCGTCGGCGAAGTAACTGGCGGCAGCCTCATAATCGCTGTAGCGGGAATCGGTTGCCGGTACCTCGGCGATTAAGATCTTATCCACATCCAGGTATTTGGCCCAGCAGTCCACATGTTTGATATACTCGCCCTGGGGGTCGGCGGTCACGTGGTAGGTATGGACGCCTAAATAATCGTCCATGACCTGGTTAATCTCTTCATGGGTTTTGGCAGCGTTGTCATCCCATACCAGGTCGGTGGAGACGGAGATGCCCCAGCCGTCGGTCATATAATTGCCGCCGCTGTGGACCAGGTCCATTTCGTATAAGTCCAGTCCCAAAAAAGTCGCCATTTCCACCGGGATGTTATTGTCGTTGGGCCGGGGCCGGTTGTAGATAAAATTAATCACGCTGATCTTCTCGCTGCCGTCGGCGACAAACCAGGGGCCGTAGTCCCTGGTCCAATAGGAATCATGGGGGGCATATAAGAAATTGCAGTTGGCCAGATTAACGCCGGCCGAACTGTACAGGTTTCGGGCCTGCTGCTCTTTGGCGGCACTGTCCACAATGGTGGTGACCATCACGTCTTCTGCCATATCCCGGACCAGTGAAACGGGGATGCCCAGGGGATAGGCGATCAAGACGCCCTCCATGGGTTCAAATTCGGAGATGTTGCGAACCGGAACCGGCGGCGGCAGGGTTTGCACCCTGATCGCCTGAGACTCGAGGTAGGCGGGCATCAATGCCTTTTCCTCCTCGGTCATCTGGTGGGTCAGTTGTTGGCCGGAGACCGGCAGCGTCAACAACAGCAGCCATAGGCTGAGCAGACTGAGTAATACTCTCATGAACGACATGTGAACCTCCTTTTTTTATATAGAATTGTGTGATTCTTCGCTCGAATGATCCGACGTATTACTCAAATAATAGACAATTGTACTCCAACCTCAAACGCCTGTCAATATCAATGTCAAAAATTTCGACCCCTGATACTTAATCCTTGTTGATCCTGATGTCCAGCCTCCGGCTGAGGTTCTCCAGGGCTTCAAAGGCTTTATCTTTGACTTTCCAGCCGTAGTAACTGCCGTCGTCTTCTAAGGCCAATTTCAACGGTGAAACGGTCATCACATCGCCGATTTTGCCTAAAACTTCAGCAGACCGATAGCGGACATAGGGATCGGCATCGAGGATGAGGACTTGAATGAGGAAAGGGACGGCTTCCTCGACCGCAATCTCCCCTAAGGCATAGGTGATATTTCCGCGAAACATACTCTCTTTGTGGGCATTGAAGATAGTGACCAGGTAGGGTATCGCCTCTTTGCTTTTTAGCCGTCCCAGGGCAAAGGCGGCCCGGCCCCTGACTTCAACATCGGAATCGGTGCTGAAAGCCTTGATGAGTTCCGGTACTGCCTCTGCACTGCCGATCAATCCCAGGGCATGGGCCGCACTGCCGCGAACATCCCCATCCCTATCGGAAGAGAGTGCGTTCAAAAGCGGCTTCATACATTCCGGGCTGCCGATCATTCCCAGCCCTTCGGCGGCACTCTCTCGAACTTCTTTATCTTTGTCATGGGCCAGGGCCTCAATAAGGGTGTCACGGGCATCGGTGCCTGCAAAGCGCCCCAACGACCTGGCGATGCGCCAGCGAACGGAAATTTCCTTTTCGGCACCGAATGCCTGCAAGAGCAGAGAGAGGGCCTGGGCGTTCCCAATTTTTCCCAGGGCCTCGGCAGCACCTCCTCTGACTCTATTATCTTTATCGACAGAAAGTGCCCTCATAAGGGCCGGCAGGGCCACCGGGCTGCCGATGTATCCCAGGGCCTCGGCCACACTCTGACGTACTTCACCCTCCTTATCCCCATTCAGGGCATTTACCAGGGGGGGTACAACCCCGGGGCTGCCAACCCGGGCAGCGGCAGAGGCGGCACTACTGCGCACTTTGATATCGTTATCCTTAACAAGTACCATAAGAAGCGGGGGTAATACCTCAGCACCTCCGATTAATCCCAGCGTTTCCGCTGCCTCTCTTCGGAGCCCCGGTTCATTATCGGTCAATTTATTTATTTGCGCTTCAATAATATGAAGCGGTTTTAACCGGGCAAGAACGGAGATGGCCCTCTCCTTGAGTAATTGAAACTCGCCGTTGTGGTAAAGCTGCCAGAGGGAGTGAACGATCTCTCCTTTGAGCACAGGGTCCGGGTCTTTGGCCGCGGCCAGGCATTGACCTGAAAGCATCAGGTTGCTGTAAAAAATATCCTCGGCTATCTCTTTGGAAATCCGCCGGATAAAAGGGACGGCCTGCCGGCTGATCTCCATATATAGAAGAGTGGGGGTCTCCCACCACGGTTTGTAAAGGTATGGGATAATGGGGGACAACCTATCGTTACTCTCCGTGAACTCCAGGGCCGTAAAATACTCCTGGAAGGATAGGTGAAAGAACTCGTACGACTCCTCTGATACGGGCCAGAGCAAACCACTTCGCTGCCATATCTCCTCCAGCAAGGGAAAGAATGCCTCTTGCTCAAGGTTGATCCTGACGGAATGCCGGGCCATCTCCTCTATAATCTCTTCTTGTGTCATGGTGTGCCGGTGAAGCCGGTGACTGCGAAACGCCAGTTTCATCAAGACAAACCTCTTGATATCGGCAGGGAACCGGTGCTTCATTTTCTTGTGGGCGTCCCAGAGGTCCAGCATCAAATGGGTGATGCGCTCATACAGGCGCGCACAGCCCTGCATCAAATCGCGGCCTTCGTCGTAAAGGGTGGCCATCACCGAGAGCAGCAGCGGGTTTTTGGCCAGACTCTCTATACTTTTGTGGCTCCACAACAAGCGCAGCAGCAAGTTCGCCCTATCCCGGCCGGCAGAGCCAGACCAATTGTCGATAAATTGCCCTATCTGCTGGCCATCAAATTCCAGCAATTTCAGGCGGCTAAAGCCTCTCAACTGATCGGGGGAAACCGTAGGCCGGGAGGTCACCACCATCCGGCAGCGGGGATACTGCGCCACGAAGCGGTGAATCTCCCCTAAAGCCTGTGCCCGGTTCTCCGGGGAAGTCAGTTCATCCAGCCCGTCCAGGAGCAGCACGGACGCCTTGTAATCTCTCAAACTCTTACCGCTGTGGACGAATTCCCGCAGGGTAACGTGTCCTGCACCGTATTGGAGGGCCAGGTATTTAAGCAGGGTGGTCTTGCCGGCCCCCGGTGCGCCGAGGATCAACAGATGGTTGTTCTCTTGCATGGCGGTATCGGCATCCAGCACCCGCACCTGGCCTATCTCCTTGAGCCTCAGCGGGACATATATATCTTCTAACCTGTGCGCAGCCAACATTGCTCTCCTCTGGATCGAACTCTACCGGAAAAACAACGGCCTGTCAAGTTTCTACGCCTTCTTTTAACTCTAAATTTCGGAACAGGTGGACCAGTTGGGCCCTGTTCTTTATATTCAGTTTGTGGTAGGCGTTGTAAATGTGATTTTTTACTGTTCCAACAGAAATGTAGAGCTGGTTCTCAATATCCTTGTTACTCTTGCCTCTTAAGACCAATAAAAGAACCTCTCTTTCCCGGTCCGAAATGTTGTTCTTCATAAAAAAGCGTTCCACTGCGACTTCGGTCTTTAGTCGTCTCGACAGTCTGCTCATCCTGGTGCGGTGCCAAAAGAGGAGCATGAATCCGATAACCGCCAAAATACCGCCCCGAAACCACCAGGTCTGCCAGAAGGGGGGGATTATAACCAACTTGATAGAGGCCCCCGCCTCATTCCAGACGCCGTCGTTATTGGAGCCTTTTATTTTTAAAGTATAGCGCCCCGGCTCCATGTTGGCAAAGGTGAGATCGTGCCTGTTATCCAGATGAAGCCAGTTGTCGTGAATACCGGCGATCATGTAGGCAAATTGGTTTCTCCGGGGAGCGGAAAAGTCCAGGGCGGCAAAGGCAATGGAAAAGGAGTCCCGGTAAGATAGTTTTAACTCTTTCAACTCCGAGGCCTGCATATGGGGCATGGAATTGCCGTTGAACATTTTAAGAGAGGTGATTACAATGGGCGGAACATAGGGATTGTCGGCGATGTTGTCGGGAAAGAAGGCATTAAATCCATTGATGCCGCCGAAAAACATTTCACCTTTTTGGTTTTGATAATAGGCAGCGATGTTGAATTCGTTGCTCTGCAGACCGTCATCGACCTGGTAGTTCTTAACGGTTTCGGTTTTGGGGTCGAACCTGGAAAGTCCCCGGTTGGTGCTGAGCCAGAGGTTGCCCCCGCGGTCTTCCAGGATGCCGTAAACGGTATTGCTGGGCAGCCCCTCCCGGCTGCCGTAGTGGGAGAAGAGACCCGATTGGCGATCAAAGCGGTTGAGCCCGCCTTCCTGGGTACCGATCCAGAGTCTTCGGGACCGATCTTCATAGACAGACAGGATGATATTGGTATTAATGCTGCCGGGGGTTACGGAATCGGCCTTGAAACGGGTGAAAGCCCCGGTTTGGCGATCCAACCGGTTCAGGCCGTCGTAGGTACCGATCCAGAGTGTGCCGGTGTGATCCTCGTATATAACATTGACAAAGTTACTGCTCAGGCTGTTGGGGTCCGCCTCGGTATGGCGGTAATGGAGAAATTGATTGTTCCGTCTAACCAATTTGTCGAGGCCGCCGCCCATGGTGCCGACCCAGAGAGAGCCCTGCCGGTCTTCGTAGATGGTTTTTACGGTGTTGCTGCTCAAGCTGCCGGGATCATCCGCTGTATGCCGGAAATGGCTAAATCGGTTCCGGGAGCGGTCGAAGCTATCGAGCCCTCTGCCGGGGGTGCCGATCCAGAGTATACCGAAACGATCCTCGCAAAGGCACTGGACAAGATCACTGCTCGGGCTGTTGGGCTTACCCGGAATAGAGCGGTAATGGGTAAACCGGTTCTGCTGCCGGTCCAACCGGTTGAGTCCACCGCCGTCGGTGCCGACCCACAGCATGCCCGACCGGTCTTCCAGGATAGACCATACTACCGGATGGCTCAGGCTGTTGGGATTGCCGGGCTCGCTGCGGTAGTGGGTAAACTTGTTGCCGGCGGCAGACAATTTGTAGATGCCGCCCACGTAAGTGCCAAACCAGAGCACCCCCGAGCGATCTTCATAGATCGACATAATGTTGTTGCTGCGCAGGCCGTAGATATCGCCGGGCTTGCGGTAGTAATGGCTGAAATGATTGCCCCGCACATCCAGTCGGTTTAAGCCGCCGCCCCTGGTAGCGATCCAGAACACACCGGAGCGGTCCTGGCAAATGGCATGGATGTAGCTGCCTCTCAGGCTGCTGGGATCACCCGGTATAGGCCGGAAATGGGTAAACCGGTTTTTTGAGGCGTCCAACCTATCGAGACCACCGCCCAGGGTGCCGATCCACACCATGCCGGAGCGGTCCCCATAGATGGCCCAGACATTGTTGTTACTCAGGCTGTTGGGATTACCGGGATCATGCACGTAATGAGTGAATCGATTTTGCCGGGGGATAAACCGGTCGACCCCACCCCCCAGGGTGCCGATCCAGAGTGCGCCCTGTCGATCTTCGCAGATGGCCCGAACATCATTATGGCACAGGCTGTTGGTATCGTTCGGTATATTCCGGTAACGGGTAAACCGTTTTTCCTGCGGCTCAAATCGATTCAAGCCGCCGCCAGCCGTCCCGATCCAGAGGTTGCCGGCGCGGTCTTCCAGGATGCACTGCACCGAACCGCGGCCCAGGCTGTGGGGGTCGGTTGGGTCATGGCGAAAATGGACGGACTTACCTGTCATGGGATCGAATCGATTCAAGCCCGCCCCGAAGGTGCCGAGCCAAAACATGCCCGATCGGTCTTCGCAAATGGCCAGCACCACACTCTGGCTCAGAGACTCCGGGTCGCCGGGGTCATGGGTATACACGGTAAACGTATAACCGTCATATTGATTTAGCCCATCCTCGGTGCCGAACCACATGAGCCCCTTGCTGTCCTGGATCATGCAGAACACGGTACTCTGGGATAGGCCCTGCTCGATGGAGATGTGTTCAAATTTGGCCCCATCACCGGCAAAAATTATGGGCGCCAGCCATATAATTAAGATTATAAATACAATACTCTTCATCCCCTTCTCCTGTCGTTTGTCATTCACCTGCCTTTTCTAATGCATCCATTTTTTGTATGACCTCAAGTGGTTTGTTATTTCTCTTTTCCTGATTACTCGACACTTCTGCTTATATATACGAGCGACGCTAAAAATAGTTCTATCCGGAAGTAGTCAAACGAGAATGAGGTAAACACCGCCGGCGGGGCTGTAAAAAAAGTCACATTCTGCGGAATGTGACTTTTTTTACATTGAAAAGATTTATGGGGGCCACCATAATAGAGCCGTAATCCAAAGAATCAGGAGGAAAAAATGAACAAACGACCGAGAGTAACAAAATTAAGTGTTATGTTGAGGTACCCCGGTGGGCAATTCGAGAAACAACACTTCGATGGAGAGAGTGCCTCGGCTATTGTCAACAGCGACCGCGGTGTAATGGAGATTCTGGCGCCTTTTTACAACAAAATGGAACGGTATTTACAAACCACAGACCTGATTAAAACCTTCGGCAGCCATATCACCGCCTTAACAGGAAGTCAAGAACGGGTTCTCATTACACCGGAGCTGGTGAAGAAATTGTGGAATTTCAAGAATGCCGGGGGCTTACGGCTGCCCTTTATGATAAAACTGCCGGAGTGTCCCATCTTACTGCCGGAGATTCTGCCGGGAAAGTCCCCGACCCAGGCTGCCAACGGCGCCAGGCCCCAGATCAGCGGCTTGACCCTGCACCTCAGCTACCCTGACGGCCATACCGCCAGCACCACCCTCGAGGCCGGCAGCTTCGACGGCGTATTCTGGGGAGAACGGGCCGTAATGGAAATTCTGGCCCCCTTCTACAATACCATTGAACGTCGACTCAGCCTCTCCGAAATGATCCACCTGGTTGGGCCGACCATTACATCCATCGTCGGCAGCAGGACGGACATAAAGATCACTCCCCAACTGGTAGAAGATCTATGGAACCAAAAAAACGACGAGGGCCTGTTACCGTCCTTTATCATCAAAAGGCCGACCTGTCCACTTGGCATACCCAATCCCCTCGGCAGTACAACAACGATCGCCGTCCGCAGGGCGGCATAAATAAAAATGAAATAAGAAAATACAGGAGGCTATACATGAAACAAAAAGAATCCACCAAAAAACTTAGTTTCAAAAAGGAAACGGTTGCCCACCTCACACCAGGAGAAATGTCCGGTGCCCGAGGCGGTGAAAGTTCCGTAATCTGCGTATTTCGTACTTTGCAGACACTTTCGATTTATAACTGTACCGATCAATAAAGAGTAAATCGGAAAAACTGCATAACATTGTATAGGTAACCCACTCGTAGATAAGGCTATTTTGATGATCTAAAGGAAGTAAAAAACTTTGCTGAGAAGATTAAAATTGTATTTTTTTTAGGAGGAAAAAATGAACAAACGACCGAGAGTAACAAAATTAAGTGTTATGTTGAGGTACCCCGGTGGGCAATTCGAGAAACAACACTTCGATGGAGAGAGTGCCTCGGCTATTGTCAACAGCGACCGCGGTGTAATGGAGATTCTGGCGCCTTTTTACAACAAAATGGAACGGTATTTACAAACCACAGACCTGATTAAAACCTTCGGCAGCCATATCACCGCCTTAACAGGAAGTCAAGAACGGGTTCTCATTACACCGGAGCTGGTGAAGAAATTGTGGAATTTCAAGAATGCCGGGGGCTTACGGCTGCCCTTTATGATAAAACTGCCGGAGTGTCCCATCTTACTGCCGGAGATTCTGCCGGGAAAGTCCCCGACCCAGGCTGCCAACGGCGCCAGGCCCCAGATCAGCGGCTTGACCCTGCACCTCAGCTACCCTGACGGCCATACCGCCAGCACCACCCTCGAGGCCGGCAGCTTCGACGGCGTATTCTGGGGAGAACGGGCCGTAATGGAAATTCTGGCCCCCTTCTACAATACCATTGAACGTCGACTCAGCCTCTCCGAAATGATCCACCTGGTTGGGCCGACCATTACATCCATCGTCGGCAGCAGGACGGACATAAAGATCACTCCCCAACTGGTAGAAGATCTATGGAACCAAAAAAACGACGAGGGCCTGTTACCGTCCTTTATCATCAAAAGGCCGACCTGTCCACTTGGCATACCCAATCCCCTCGGCAGTACAACAACGATCGCCGTCCCCAGGGCAGCATAAATAAAAATGAAATAAAAAAAATACTGGAGGCTATACATGAAACAAAAAAAATTTAACAAAAAGTTGGGTTTAAACAAGAGCACCGTTGTCAACCTGAACCGGCAGGAGATGAAGGCCGCGCAGGGCGGAGACGATGTCACCTGGCAAACCCTCTGCTGTATCCCCACCGGCTGGTCCGTCTGCAAGTGCCCCACCGGCGATACGCTTGAATGCGTCACCGTCCCCCACACCGATTATACCTGGTGTCTCACCTATTATTCAGAGTGTGTATGTTAAAAGTTTAGAGTCGTAAAAAGGTCGGGGGCGTCTGGCTTGATGGCCGCTCCCCCGACCTACCCATTTAAGGCTTATTTCTAACAAAGATCCTGGCCTTATCGAAACGGTTTTCCTCTCCCGACAGCAGCCGTTTGATATTGCTGCGGTGGGTAAAAATAATAAATATGGGGATCAGCAGGCTGAAGATGAAGAGATAGAGATCCACCTGCCTGACAGCCGTCACCTGGAACAGCAGGAGTGTTAGGGGCAAACTCACGGCCGTCAGCATGGAGCCGAGGGAGACGTAGCCGGTAAGGATGATGACCAGGACAAACACCGGCAGGCAGACGAGAATCGCCAAGGGAAAGAGGGCGATGAGCATACCGGCAGCCGTGCCCACCCCCTTGCCGCCTCTAAACCCGGCAAATACGGTGTAGGTATGCCCCAATACGGCCGCCATGCCGGCCAGGATGGGGATCAGGCTCCCCGGTAGATTCAAGGAGGTGGGGAAAACATGCAGCCCGGCGATCCAGTAGGCGGCGGCAAATCCCTTAAACACATCCACTACCACCACAACCAGCGCGGGTTTCCAGCCCAATACCCGCAGCACATTGGTGGCCCCGGCATTGCCGCTGCCGTGCTGCCGAATATCGATACCCTTCAACACCTTGCCCACCACAATACTGGTAGGAAACGACCCCGCCACATAACTCAACACAATAATTATTACCAGATTAATCATTAAAATAACCTTCTCGTAAAAGGGGATAATTTTTAAAAAGCTTATTCCAACCATCAAGGGTAACGACAATACAGTCCTTTATGTATTGCCGCCTCCACGGTTCTTTCCCTTCACATCGTATTCGCTGTAACAACCGGTCTTTAAATCCCATTAGAAGAGCTGTTTCATCAGGCAATCGTTCAAGGCCAAATACCACGATGTACAAAAAAGGTTTTGAATCACGCTTCATAAGGTGGAGGTAAGTATAGCTGCTGCGGGCTTTGGGAACAAGCTGGTCACTTATAAGCTCATTTCCACTGATTTTTTTAGCGTATTCTTCCCGCTGCTTACCAGGAACCATGCTTGCCGATGGATCTTTTATTTCGATAAGTAAAGTCCTGTTATCTTCTTCCACTACAAAATCTACCAATCTCATACCAGTGGGCTTGGGGATTCCCTCTTCGTCCAATTTTTCAACTTTCCCGGCCCCATTGAATTGGAATACCAATTCCCCTTCTTTAAAGCGCTGCATCAGCCCATTTCTCCTTACTTTAAGGCACGTTCCATATCCCGGTTATAGAGATCACCGAAGGTATCTGCTATGGCGTTAGAGTCTAACTGTAGATAGGAATCGGTGCTCTGTATACGTATTTCCCGTGTTTCAGCGGCTCTGAATAAACCATGGTACCGAACTTGATCTTTCTTTTTTGTCTGGAGATCAAACTCCTTTAACATGACGTAATCATGAGTGGCAATAAAAATCTGGACCCCCATCCGTTGGAGTTCCAGGAGGATTTCGACGACAATTTTCATCATTTTCGGGTTCAAATTTGCTTCTGGTTCGTCCCAGAATAATATAGAGCCTTCCAGCAGCGTACCGTTCAGGATAAGAAGCCATAAAAGCGCCAATTTTCTCATCCCTTCAGCCAGGAGACTAAATTCTAGAGTACCCTGTTTACCACTGTGAAAGAATTCCTCATCTTTTGTTATCACACGGCCTTCGATCACTTTTTCAAGAACTTTCATCAACTTTTTTCTATTGCTGTCGGCAGCCCCCCTCCGAGGAGGAAGATAGGCGCGATCAACCAAATCGGCGTATACCTCTTCAAAATGCAGCTCCCGCGCATTGTAAAGAGATCTAAACCCGGGGGCGTTAACCAACATCTCTTTAACCGGAAGATATACACTTTCCACGGGGTTAGCCATCCATTTGTCCAGGCCCTTAACTGCTGCCGTTTCAGAGTTTTTTGCCCGGTTTGAAAATGAGAGTTGAAGTTTATGGTCTTCCCGTATAACTTCCAGGCCAGCTAGTAAATTACCTTTCTGTCGGTAAACGAGGCGATTCAATTGGTTCCCGGAGGGCATGAATACTTTAACCAGTTTTTTGGCAAAGGTCTCTCCTGATTTAGTTATATCACAGGCAGAATATGCTGCTTTGAGGATATGGGTTTTCCCGGTTCCGTTCTCCCCGATGAATATATTTATTCCCCCGGAACAATGTATATCCAGTTTTTTAAAGGCGGTAAAGTGTTCAAAGCTGATTTTACTTATACCCACTTTGGTCCTCCCCTCTCTTCCATGCATTTGCCCGGCCAAACTTGAAGTGCTTTAAAACCTCTTTCAATGTAATCATTTTTCATTTTCACACACCCAATTATACATTCCCCCGCCATTTCATTCAAGCCCCACAAAAGTAAGGTTTTTGCCCGGTGCCTTAATTATAGCCCCTCTCCTGTCAAATTTTAGGCGCCGCCCACCTGTTTGATACCCTCGATCTGTTCGGACAGTTTCTGCTGCAGCCACAGGTTCACCAACGTCTCGACCTTCACACCACGCAACCTCGCCTGCTTTTCCACCATAGAAAACAACTCTTCTCCAATGGGTACAGCGCATGAGATTTCAAAGTGCATATCGGCCGCGTTTAGGTCGTCAAAGTATGTGAAGTCGTGGGTATCCCAAAACTCTCCCACTTTTTCAAGGGAATCTGCCTCCGAAATGCTGGTTAATTTATTTTCTTCCATAGGTTTTGCACCAAAACTTGACGCGCTTCCCGGACTGTTACATTCCGATTTAACCGCCAGATATATATTAGTCCAAATACCGAATAAAGTCAACGTTTCACCACCCAATACAGACAAACGAAGGCGAATAGGACAAATAGGGGACAGTCCGGTTTGGGCGGTTGTAGGGGACGCAGATCTGCGTCCCCCTGTGTTCTTCCGATCTGCAACTGGAGGGTGGACAAAGAGTGATTCTTCAATTTTTTGGGTTGGGGGAAAGTGGGGGGGTTGCAAAAAAGGGAGATTGTGGATATTATTAGGGGGAATTTTATTTTTGAGTTAATGAGTTAAAAAGGAGACGCGAATGCCGAGGCGGACGTTCACTTCGTATGGGCCGATCGATGTGGAGGTGAATTACTACGCCCCCAGAGAAGAGTTGATCGATATGGTGTATTCCCGGTTAATCGGGGAAGACCCGGAGAAAAACGGCCACTATATCACGGTCTGGGCACCCCGGCAAACGGGGAAGACCTGGATCATGCAGCAGGTCAGCCGGAGATTAAAAAAAGAAGGGCAGTTCGATGCGGCGATATTCTCGATGGAATTTGTCAAGGAGCAAAAATCGGACCGGGTGGTACTGGAACACTTCAGCCGTGAACTCTCCCGCCAGAGCAAAAAAAAACTGCCCCCTGTCAAGGGCTGGGAAGATCTGCCCTCCCTGTTTACGCGGGAGTTTTTCCAGCGGCCGCTGTTACTCATCCTGGACGAATTCGATTCACTGGAAAATGCCTTTATCAATCGTTTTGCCAGCGTGTTCAGGGGAATGTATACCAGCCGCACCAACGAGGCGGATAAGAAGAGTCATGAAAAACACTATCTCCTGCATGGAGCGGCCTTAATCGGCGTCAGGAGTGTTTTGGGCATAGAAAACGAGAAGGGCTCGCCCTTCAATATCCAGAGAAGCATTCATATTCCCAATCTGACCGGCGGCGAAGTGGCAGCCATGTTTAAATGGTATGAAGAAGAGAGCGGCCAGGAAATAGCGGAAGCCGTGATCCGGCAATTATACGATGAATGCGGCGGCCAACCGGGACTTACCTGCTGGTTTGGGGAGCTTTTGACCGATCAGTTCAACAAGGAGAAGAGTAGATCCATCGGCCTGGATGAGTGGAAATATGCCTATATGTATGCGTCCCAGGGATTTCCCAATAACAATATCCTCAACCTGATCGAAAAGGCAAAGAGACAGCCGTATCGAGATAAAATACTGGAGTTGTTCCGGACCGACGAAAAAATGGCCTTTCGCTTCGATAATGAAAATTTGAATTACCTCTATATGAACGGGATCATCGACATGGAAGAGAACCGCGACGAGATGGAGTTAAATGTCAGGTTTTCCTGCCCCTTTGTCCAGAAGCGGTTGTTTGACTATTTTTCCCATGAGATATTCCACCACATGGGCCGACTGCTCGAGCCTTTTGAAAACCTGGAAGATGCCGTCAGCGAAGAAGGTTTAGATATAAAAAACATCATCGGGAAATATCAAAACTACCTGAACAAGAACCGGGAGTGGCTGTTTAAAGGCGTACCCCGGCGCTCGGATTTAAGGATTTTTGAAGCGGTATACCATTTTAACCTATTCCGGTATCTGTATGACCTGTTGAAAGAGTGGAAATCCGGGGTCTACCCTGAATTTCCCACCGGCAATGGGAAGATCGACATATTGATTAAACACGGCGGCCAATTGTACGGATTGGAATTAAAATCCTTTACCACCCGCAAAGGCTATCAAGACGCCTTGCAGCAGGCGGCTCTATACGGAAGGCAACTGGGGCTAAAGGAGATAGCGCTGATATTCTTTGTCGAACATATCGACCAGGAGAACAGGCAAAAATACGAGGCCGATTACGTGGAGAAGGGCAAGGAAGGGGAAATAGTGGTCAAACCGATATTTGTCCAGACAACTGGTTGATCTTTCCAGGGAAGAGGCGTCTGCCGGGGGTGGAGGGGTTATTTCATCATGACGGCTACGCCGGCGGTGCCGATGCCGACGTGGAGCCCGATCACCGGCGAGATCTCCAGGTTGCAGATGGGTTCCCGCTGAAATATAGAGGAGAGGTTTTTCTCGTACCAACGGGCCACGAAGGGAGCCCGGCCGTGGGCCACGGCATAATTCCATAAGGCCCCGGTCTGCATCATTTTTTGGACCCTGGCCACCACCTTCTTCATGCCGGGGATACCCACAAAGGCCTGGGTCAGCTTAAAGGTCTTGCCCTCGGCATTGAGGGAGATGATGGGCCTTAAGCGCAGCAGGTTGGCGATAAAACCGGTCATGGGACTGACCCGGCCGCTGCGGATCAAATATTTCATGGTTCTCATGGTGACAAACAGCCTGGTTCGGGGAATCCATTGGTGGATGAGGGAGACGACCTCTTCGTGGGACTTTCCCGCCCGGATCGATTCGGCCGCCCGCAGCACCAGCAGGCCCAGGGCAACGGAAATGCTCTTAGAGTCGATCACGGTAATTTTTTTATCGCTTAAATTGTTGGCCGCTGTCCGGGCCGAAGAGAAAGTGCCGCTGAGACCGCCGGAGAGTTGAAGGGCGATGATGGAGTCGTAATGATCGCTTAAATAAGAAAACATGTTTTGAAAATCCTGGACCGCCGGCTGGGAGGTGGTGGGGTAGGTCTCCACATCGTCCAACCGCCCGTAAAACTGATCCGGCGTGATGGTGAGTTTATCCAGGAAGGAACTGTCGCCGATATTCAACTTGACCGGCACCACATGAATTTGATACTCGTCCAGGATACGGCGGGGCAGGTCACAGGTGGAATCGGTCACCAGGGCGATATTGGACTTCCGCTGATGGTTCACCATGTACTGCATCTTCAGGTCATCCACCTTCTGCTGGATGATGGTGCCGAAGTGCCGGAGCTGCTCGAATACCTCTGCCGGTGAATCGGTATGGATGTGAACCTTCAGGTGTTCCCGGGAACCGGCTACAATGACCGAATCGCCCCAGGGGTCGATGGCCCGCCGCACCGAGGCGGCCTCAACCGGTTTTTCGGCCTCTCCCCTGATAAAGGCTTCGGCACAGTACCGATAGTAAACGTCATCCTGGACCGCCGCAACATGAGCCCTGGATTTTATCCGGGCCACTATTTTCTGGGTGAAATCTTTCAGACGGCCGTGGGCAATAAAATGGCTGATTCCCTCCAAAAAGTCCACGAAGCCCTGGGCACCGGCATCCACCACCCCGGCTTTGGCCAGTACCTTCAGTTTCTGGGGAGTCTCCAGCAGCGATTTGCGGGCGGCGGCGATAGACAGGGAGAGGAGCTCGACAAAGTCATCGGTCTTCTTTCTCAACCTATAGACAGCCTCGGCCCATTCCCGGATCACGGTAATCATGGTGCCTTCCTGTGGAGAACTCATGGCCTCGTAGGCGTGGCGGACCGCCCTATTGACAGCCTCGCCAAAGCCTTGAGTCGTCAGGTGAATCCGGCTGCCGATCTCTTCGGCCACGCCGTGGATGTACTGGGCAAAGATCACGCCGGAATTGCCCCGGGCGCCGAGCAAGGCGGCATCGGCGATGGAGCGCATGGTCAGCTCGACGGAATTTTCGACAGAGGAGCTGTCGATGATGGAGCGAATGGTGAAGGAGAGGTTGGTGCCGGTATCGGCATCGGGTACGGGAAAGACGTTGATCTTGTTTAAATGATCCTGCCGGGAGTAAATCTGATGGGCCCCGGCCAAAAACGCACGATACAACCGTGTACCATTAATATACTTAATTTTCAACGGCTCACCTTATAGTCCCGGATCAATCATTTCTCGTGAAAATACATTTTAAACGATTTTACCTTTTTTTTCAAGTCCACGGTCTCAATTAATTCGCAGCGGGTCTTCGGCCAGGATTTTGTCCAGGGTTGAGATCAGCAGGTCGGCGTTCTGGAGGGTGAATACCAGGGGGGGCTTGATCTTGAGTACGTTGTCGAAGGGGCCGTCGGTGCTGATGAGGATGCCCTGTTCCCGCAGGCGATTGGCGATGTAGGCGGCCTGCTGGGGCGCCTGTTTCCGGCTCTCACGATCCAGCACCAGTTCCACGCCGATAAAGAGTCCCAACCCCCGGACATCGCCGATCAGGGAATACTTTTCCTGCAGCCTCAAAAGCCCGGCCTTTAAATAGCTGCCGACCTTGTGGGCATTCTCCTGGAGCCGCTCCTCCCGGATGACATCCAGTACGGCCAGGCCCACGGCGCAGGAGACCGGGTTGCCGCCAAAGGTGTTAAAATACTCCATGCCGTTGGCAAAGGCGGCGGCGATCTCGCCGGTGGTGATGACTGCGGCCAGGGGGTGGCCGCCGCCAATGGGTTTTCCCAGGGTCACGATATCCGGCACCACCTGCTGGGTCTCAAACCCCCAGAAGTACTCCCCCACCCGGCCAAAACCCACCTGCACCTCATCGGCGATACACAGCCCCCCGGCCCGGCGCACCTGGCGGTAGGCCGCCTTTAAATAGTTTTGCGGCAGCACGATCTGACCGCCGCAGCCCAGCAGGGATTCGCAGATAAAGGCAGCCGCGCCCCGGCCCTGGCCCCGGATATACTCCACCGCCTGCCTGACCTGGCGGGCATACTTTTCACCCGCCTGGGGGTCGCCGTAGCGGTAGGCTCCCCGGTAGAGATCCGGCCTGGCCACCACCTGGGTGTGCTCCGGTCTTCCCTTGCCGCCGGGGCCGTTAAACTTGTAGGGGCTGATGTCGATGAGGGAAGAGAGATTGCCGTGATAGGCACCGTCCACACACACGATATCCCGCCGGCCGGTGTAGTTCCAGGCCAGACGCAGGGCCAGGTCATTGGCCTCGCTGCCGGAGTTGACGATAAAGCATACCTTGAGCGGCTCCGGCATGGTGTCACAGAGGCGCCGGGCATAGCGCACCAGGTTGTCGTGCAGGTAGCGGGTATTGGTGTTTAATACCGCCATCTGCCGGGCAGCCGCCGCCGCCAGCCGGGGATGAGAGTGCCCCACCTGGGGCACGTTGTTGACGGCATCCAGGAAGCGGCGGCCGGTATCGTCGTACAAATACTGCCGAAATCCCCGGACGATCTTGAGGGGTTTTTGGTAGGCGATGCTTAAAGACCTGCCGATATGAGCCTGTCGCAAGTCCAGGATCTCCGCCGGACTGTACGTCTCGCTCTCTAGCACCCCCGGGGGAACCTGGAGAAGCAGGTTCGGGTCGGGACAGAGGCTCAGCCATACCTCCTTTTCACTGCAGCGGGCCACCCCCGGGTAGTCGCCTTCAAAGTCCAGCATATCGCTCATGACCTGGAAATGGAGATGGGGCACCCAGCCGCCGTTGACCGGGAAGTCGCCCACCCGGGCCAACCGCTCACCCTTACGAATGGCCTTGCCCCTGTACAGGCCGGTCAGGGATTCGAGGCCCAGATGGCCGTAGAGGGTGTAAAAGGTTATCTTGCCCCCATCTGTTGCCCCCACCGCATGTTCCAGCACGATGGCGGGGCCGTAGTCCAGGGGATTTTCATTGTTCTGGAAGCTGTGAACCGTGCCGTCCAGCGGCGCAAAGACCGGGGAGCCCGGTGCCGCAAACAGATCCATGCCCAGGTGAACCGTCCTCCCCTCCGCCAGTTCACTGGTTCCTGAACGGAACAGGTCGCTGGTATAGACCAGCCGGGCCTCGTTGTAGCGGCCGATGCCGATGGGGGCCGCCTCTCTCTTCATCTGGCCAAACAACAGATCCGTAAAGGCCCGGATATCGGCGATACCCCCGGCATCTTGCAGCAGCAGGCTGCCGACGCCGAAGTCGAATACCGTCATCTTCTCGGTTCGCAAATCATAGGCCGTGACCGGGCCTATTTGCGCCTGGTGCGCCTTCAGCCAATCCTTCAACCCGGTGGTGCGGGGACACGGTTCCAGGCCCACGGCCCGGCGCAGCCGGTAGTGGGCCAGCCGGGGATGTATGGAGTAGAGCCGGTCCAGCAGTTGCCACACCTTCTCCTCGGAGATGGTGAGATAGGGGTTGTCTGGGTTCTGTTTTTTCTGAAAGGCACAGATGGACACGCTCATGATCAGCCGCAGGCAGATCATGGGGTAGAGAACCGCCACCTCCGGCTCCGACAGCGGTACGACGGCATGATACCCGGCCGCCACCCGGGCCGCGGCTGCCAGGGGTTCCTCTTTGGCCAGCATGGCGTAAGCCGAGGCAACGGCCAGCTCAGCCAGGGTGTACGACCGGGTCAGGTCGCCGAAATCGATGATACCGGCAATCCTACGGCTGCCGAATTCAGCCGGGTCGGACGCCGGCGGCGAAACAATGATGTTGTAATCGTTGCCGTCGTTGTGGATGATGCCGGTGGCAAGGCCGGGCAGGAGGGGTCCGGCAGCGGCCTCATAAAGCTCGAGAAAATGGTCGATGCGCCGCCGCCGCCCTTCATCTTCAATATAATCCCTGAACCGCCGCACCGTGTCCGGGCCGTTTATCATATTCCAGATCAAGTCAGGCTGGCAGGGCTGCGGCGCCAGGCTCTGGGCCGCCTGCACCAACCGGCCCACGAACCGGCCCAGCCGGTGGAGCAGGTCAGGGGTATGGGGATTGACCTCCCCTAAGGGCACACCCTCCAGGAAAGTAAGGAGCCGGACATGGTGGGCTTCGCCGCCGTTGCTTTTAACGGTGACGATCCCCTCGCCCTCCAGGGAAGAGACCACCGAGGGGCACAACCGGCGCTGGCTGTTCTCGTTGAGATGGCCCATGACCCGGTTCTGCAATTCCAGCACCCCCCGCGCCTCTGCCCGGTTGGCGATCTTCAATACATACCCCCGGCCTGACCCATCCCGCAATAAAAAATTCTGATCCCGTTCACTGGCCAGGGGCCTGGCCTCAACTTCCAGCCCATAGTACTGCCGGGCCACAACCACAGCCTCAGCCTCCGAAAACCGGGGAACCTCTTTAACCACAGACATCATATTTTCCCTTTTAATAAGATTAACCCCGCTGTCACACCCACAGCGGATCAAAACAAGAGTGATTATATAACAAATCCCCCCCACATTACAATGTTTAGGAAAAAATTGGGGACAGACGACAATTCCTTACCAATTTTGCTGCCCGGAACCACGATTTAGCGGTTTTGAACTACAATTTAGCTGCTCTGAACTGCAATTGAGCTGCTCGGAAGTGCATCGCTTATCTCTCCGAGATAAACGTTTATCTCGTGAACACCATCGTTTATCTCTCGAACACCATCGTTTATCTCTTGAAGAGCATTGTTTATCTCTTGAAGATAATCATTTATTCCACCGAGATAAACGTTTATCTCTAAATGAACATCGTTTATCTCTTTTTGTCAATTATTGCCGTCCTAAGGGGAAAAAAATAGGCTAATCCGTCAAAAATCCCTTAAAATAGATGACTATCCGGCCAGGACAGAGGCATTTAAGATATCCAAAGGTACTTCCTTATCAGCGGTAGGGTTTGGTTATTGACAATAGGGTGGGAAATGGGGTATGCTAAGGATGACATTAAAGAAAGAGATATCGGGAAAACGAAATGGGAAACGTTTTACTCTTGACTGAAGAGAGCGACAGCAAAACCTTAAGGGCGAACTTCTCCGAAGGGGACAGGGGATTTCACGATGACGGCCGCGGTCTGCCCTACGAGCAACTGGGGGGAGCCGGTTTTGAGCGGCTGTGTTACCTGATGTTACTCCATGAAAACCGGCAGTGCCTCCCCCACTTTTTTGGCAGGCAGGGCCAGGCCGATTACGGGGTGGACCTGACCGCCGGTGATACAGTCTACCAGTGCAAAAACTGGGCCCGGGACAAAAGGCCCACTATGGGTGAATTTAAAGAGATCTTTACGGATTTTTATCACCGCTGGATTAGGGAGCAGGGCTTACCCTGCCCGGCGCGATTTATCCTATTCACCGCGGCTGTTTTAGACAGAGACTCCACCTCCCATAGAGCGTTTTTACAGGCAAAGGAGAGTTTTGAACAGATCCTGAGTCAAGAGGGGCAGCCGCCGGTTGAGGTGGACTTCAAGGACAGGACACACCTGGATGAACGGCTAAGACACCTGCCGGATATCGTGACCGACCTGTTCGGAGACGACATGGCCATGCGTCACTGCCATGAGTTGACAGATTGGGAACACGACCTGTTTATCCCGGTCAGGCCGGGTGAAGAGTCCAAATTTCTCAAAGACTACTTTTCCCGGCAGGATAAACTCTACATTCCCCAGGAAAGGCAGCAGGACGTATACGATACCATGCGGGATCATAAATCGATGTTGATCAAGGGCAATCCCGGCTCCGGCAAGACCACGCTGTGCCTGGACCTGGCCAGTAGATTCTCTGCGCTGGCCGGTCGGGCCAGGCCCCATCACGTCTATTACCTCAATTTTAAATCTCAACCAGGCCTGGAGGCCCTGAAACGGGGCATCCGCCGCCGAAGTGCAGTACCCACCATCTTTATCTTCGACGACTGCCAGCGCAGCCTGGAGGTGGTCAAGACCCTCAACTACTCCATCACCAGCCTCATTGAAGACAAAGAGATCTTTTGTCTCTATATCTACCGTACGACCCTGACCGAAGAGGAAGAGCGGGATGAAGACGTTGAATTCTTCGATTTCTTCGACGAGGCCACCCTGGATATCAAGACCGATCCCTGCCTGTTTGAACAGATCACAGCCCGTATAAGACCGGCCCTTCGGAGTATCAGCCCCAACCAGATTTACCACCTGGCCGGGGGCGACCTGTGGATACTGGACTTTATGCTCCGATCTCTCGGCACGGTGAAAGACTTTGAGGGGCTGAAACAAGATAGGCATACGTTGTACGAGCGGATCATCGAAGTCTACTTCAACACCCGGACCGGGCGCTTTGACGGGGTGCTGAGGCTGGCTGCCGCTGCCCAGTTCGATATCGGTATCTGTCCCGATTACTATCAAGGGATTCTCCGGGACATGGTTAAGCCGGACCGCCGTCCCCTGGTAGAAGAGCTGGTTGTCGAGGCGGGTCGGCCTTCCCGCTGCTATTTCCTGCACAGTTCGCTGGCAGAACTGACCGGCCGGGCTGCCGCCTATGTGGGCGGCGCAGACTTCATCACCACTACCGCCGCCAACATCGTGGACTACTTCCGCCACCAGGCCTCATCCCCCCACGCCTCGGCAGAAGACTTCAACCGGGCTCTGGGCCAGTTCATCTACAACCGACTGAAATTGCCGGTTGACGAAGAAGAGGACAACAGAATCAAGCAGCAGGCATTGGCGCACGAAGATTTTTTCCTTCTCTGCCGCGACCGTTTTGACCACATACATCCCAATATCATCGGCATGATACTTCAAATTTTACGCCGTTTAAAGGACTCGAATCCCTACTTAGATCTGCTAAAAAACAAGATTGAAGCGGGGACCTACATAAACGCCCTGATATCTTGCGAAAATGTCTCAATAGGACCGTTTCTCCATTCTTTAAAAATCGACTACCCGGAAGGAATCGATCACCTCAAAAAACAACTTGATGCCGAAAAAATCAAGACTTTATGTCAACGGTGGAACCTCCCCTCTCTGGTCTTCATTTTAAGTAACCTTTTCAACTCCCAAGACGGCTCGATAGTAACGACCCTGCTGGACAACGTAAACAGTGAGGACATCGACCGGATCATCGACAACACCATCAACAGAAAGACATCCATCGGCACCATTAACCTGAGACTGAGGCGGTTAAAAGAAACCTGCCTGCTGGAAAAACTGGAACAAAAAATCGGAGCGGAAAACTATATCAAACTTATCCTTTCCAATGGCACGCTGGTGGAGTTAGTTAATATTCTAAGACACTTAAACCCCTCCACGGCAGCACAAATCATCGATGCTCTCAGCGGGGAAACGGGTGAGCGGATTATACAAAAAACCATCGCTGAAAACCGTTCCATTGACACCATTCGCTGGGGATTCGGGCATCTGAAACGATTACGAGGTCAGTTACTGGAAAAATTGGAGGATAAAATCGGGGTGCATCATTTTATCGAGTTGATCCTGGGAAGCGGAAATCCGGGAACACTGCCTGACTTGCTGGAATCCTTAACCAATAAAACAAAAGAGAAGATCGTTGAAAGGCTCAATTCTCTTAGCAGAGGAGAAAAAGAGGCATTTGTTTTGAAGGGCCATTTTTATAATACATGTTTTGCCGTGTCCCGTGGCCCGGGATTGAGGCTCCTCTCCGGGCAAGAGTCGGGCAAACCGGGGTTAGATAGGGATTTGATATGGACATTAATGGAGAAATCGGATTTTGAGAGTTTGAATAAAGGCTTGAGGACCCTGAAGGATTGCACAGATGACGATCTGCGATCTTACCTGTCCGAACTGATGGGCCAGTTTGTGAGTTACATCGATATGCAGAAAATCGATTCTGCTTCAGCAGCGGAGAAGATCAACTATCTCTTTCTCCTATACCAACTAAAAAGGCTGGATACCGCCGATCTACAGGCCGTGGTAAATACGATCGACGACGAGGAACTGTTGAAGGAAAAGAACCTCTTCCCCCTGCTGCGGTTGCTGATGCTGCTGCTCACCATATATCCGGTGGGGCCCGGCTTAAGGCAGGAGGTCCTCCACCTGGGCAACGGTGACAAAATTGTGAAAAAGATAGAAAAGGAAAATCCCCTGAACCTCTTTCTACACCTGTGGAACACCTATGCCCTGTTTAAGGCCGAAAGTACAGAAGAGTTCTGTCAATGGCTGAATCCCGAAGTTTTATCAGGGATATTCCAGGTGATCAGGCAAAAGCCGCGGCCCCGGCCCAAAACCGATGACTCCAACAACCTGCTCAAGTTGGTCGGCCTGCTGGACTACCTAAAAATAGACATAGAAGCACTCCGTGATCTACTTCCCCATGCTTCCCGTTTTAACCTGAGCAAGACATTTTTGACCGGGGTGCTGGAACAGTTGCCGTTTATCCCGGGATTCTTCTTTTTAAAGGGCCTGGAATTTGTTATCCGCCGCCCCATCTATCCCCACTTCTGGCAACAGTTAACCCCCAAAATAGACGACTATCCGGTCAGGACAAAGGCTTTAAACGAACTGTTTAAAAACCTGGAAAGCCGAATACCCCCATTCCCCTCACTCTAAAATTTTGAAAAATGGGGATAGAAGCAAATTCCTTGTTTTGACAAAAATGGTGGTTTGGGTTATGAGGAATAATATTTTTGGCTGTCCCCTAATCCATCCACGTCCAAAATCATGGGATGCCTTTTTTAAGGAAACACCGCTTCCATCCGAAGATTTTATGTGAGAGAATTCAAACGGGTCAAAAACCTGAAATATGAAAATTGGGTATAAAAAGATTTAGGGGACAGGCCGGAATATGACTCCCCCCAGTTTCTATTTACTAAATGCCCAACTTCTATGCCTTACTTTCTAAAACCTTTCGCATCTGGTCAACCTGCCTGACTGCCAAAAGAGCCTGATGAACCGGGACATGGGCTTTGAGTTGATGAATGATGTCGGCCCGTTTTTCCTGATCTAGCTCTCCATATTTTTTGGTCACCAACAAGGCGGTTCCCAACCTCTCAAGCTCCACCACACTCTTATCTCCCAGGTTATCTGCGATAAATTCGGTCTGATCCCTATACTCCCTTACCGTTCTGGGAAAATGATTTTTGATATTCTCCCCTGACTCCGTTGGAAATAAACCTGGGCCATAGGGGTAAGGTGGGACATCACGTTCGATAAGGCCATCGCTTCGCATAGCCGTTAATTCATCTCTAAGATCAAAGGAAAAGGGGCCATGTTTATACAGTATAAACTCAAATTCCAGGGGTACTCCGGTTAACTCCTGTAGAAAATATATCGCCTTCTGAATATGGGTCTCACCACACCAACTCCCCTTCTCTCTAAGCTTCTTTATTAGATCAATAACTATCGATACCTTCTGCAAACGCTTCATCATCAGATCTCCTCTTTACCTAACTTAATTATATCATTTCTTTCCCTATTTAGCCACTCTTTTGCCTTTTTTTGAAGTTCAGGGGCAATAAAAACGTAATCAACCGCCACCGTAGGCAGTCTATTCAGAGTTTCAGATAGAGAAAGAGAAGAGACAATTCGGCCATCTATAGCTGATAACACCGGAAAATCCGGGCTGGTGCTTTCCTTTTTATAAGTATCTAACCTGACATTTTCTTCCCCAAACTTCTCTTTAGCAGCCAGGTAAATAGCCACCGCCGCCTCTGGATTTATTTTGATATCTTCCGGATTTCGTTCTGATAAAAGCTTGAAGTGAGTCCTGGAAACGATGCGTCTGGCATGATCGTTTCCTTTACGATGAGAAGCTTCGGCTGCCTTTCTTAAATCCGATATGATCTCGTGGTCAGTAATGGTTAAGAATTCTTTGGGATCAATAGGGAATTTATTATCTCCTAACCACTCACATAAAAAATCCTTCAAATGGATATCATAAATACGTCGAACCGGATGGAAATAAACCTGTGAAAACATATAGTATCGAGCCAATAGCAGCGCCTCTGCGGATAGCAGTCCTCCCTGTTCTACCCCCAGGTTTGGCTCTTTGGCACTATCATGATCAGCATCATCTCGTGATCGAGGCGGAGATAAAATACGTAACGTGTCTATTAGTCGATAGTGATCAAATTTCCCATAAGTTACTCCCGCATGATGGGAATCCCGCAGTAGGTAATCCATTCGATCGACACCAAAAGCGTCTCCGGTAATGATTTCTGAGAGTATGGTTTCCCAATCATCGAAATCAAATTCCTTTGCCACCTTTGGTCCTACGGCTATCTTGGCCACATCTTCTGACCTGACAGGGACACTTAAGCTATCCCAAATAGGTTTCATCATTTCCGATAGTATGATCTCCATGGTCAATCGCTCATGACTCCAACCAGGAGGTAAAAGTTCAGCTTCAGCGGCATGGGAAAATGGCAAGTGGCCTAAGTCATGACACAACGCAGCCATTCTTAAAACTTTCTTCCAGTAAGCCTTTTCGTCTTCCTTAGATATATGTGAAAGGAGCTCCCGGATAGGAGAGGTAACATTTGGGGGATTTGTAACAACATCAAAAACACGACTGGCTAATTCCATCACCCCAAGAGAGTGCTCAAAGCGGGTATGGGTAGCACCCGGATAGACCAGATATGTCATTGCCAATTGATGGATATGTCGGAGTCGCTGAAAAGGTGGAGAATCCAGTACTTTCCTCTCCTCAGTGTCGAGTTTAATAAAAACATGGATCGGATCTCGGATTTCATGAATGTACTTTTCCACTTTTTAGCCTCTGAAAAAATAAACGTTCCAGGATAATTAAACGCCTAAGTGAAATACTAACACCCTGACCTTCAAATGTCAAACTCGAACTCCAGACCAAATTACTTCTCTCCCTTAAATCACTACCCGGCTAAATCGACTATTTTCCACCCATCCGGGTTATTCCGAATATTCAGATCATCGAGATGCCCATATATCCTATCTTATGAATGACTATGCAAAGTAGACAAGTCGGACGGCTCATCATTGCTTCCAGAGCCAATGTCTGGAAACGGAAAACTCAGGTTTAAGCATATTTTTCTTTTTTTATTTCGCAAAAAAGGTTGAAATTCAGAATGATTTAATACACAATAGTATTGAAAGTTAAATACAGGAGAGATAAAGTGATTTGGAGAATAGACAGTCCATCTATTTCAAAGTCTTTCAAATTCTAATTAAGGAGGTAAAATGATGGATATTAAAAGTGTTAAATCAACAAATCTCTCAGAGGAAAATAATCAGGGAATAATTCCCATTATCAGAGGGAAACGCGAGAGACATACTCTTGACTCTATTGGTGGTAAGATAGGTAAAGGTTCCCTAAATGAACTGGAAATACAGCAACGGGAGGGATCTGCTGACTATCCTACCGATTGTTCTTTGATAGAGAAAGGGTACTGCACGCCTAATAAGTATTTACCTTGCCCCTCCTGCAAACTTGAGGCGAAAATATTAATTATTTTAATGAATGAGATGCCACGAGGGACTCCTGAACTGGCTGAAATCCTCAAAGTGGAATGTAGCAAAGCGCGCCAGGCCTGTGATCGATTGAAAAAAGAGGGGTGGGTGACAGAGAGGAAGCTTTCCAGTAAGAAAGCGTTAAATTATTTTCCTATAACCTGTGAAGTCGTCACTCGACAGAACCGTCTGCGAATATACAGGACCATTTTTAAACTTCAACCCCTTATCAAAAACTATACAGGAAACGATCGAGCTATTGAAAAATGTTTTAATACCCTTCTGAATAGTAGATGGCTTAACGTAAAACAAAATCAATGTATAAAAAATTTTATGAAGAAACTTATGGCAACTCTTAAAACTTCGGGAATTGATGACGCTTTATACATGGTAGGGCTAATTCCTTTCCCACCCAAAACGCTTTATTGGAATTTACGTATCTATATTTCCAAAAAGGAGTTGGATATATTTCTTCAAGCAGCATAATACTTCCTCAGTGGATTACCGAAAAGAACGATTGGCAGAGATGCGGCGGAATCGTAGGAACAAGTAAAATCCTGGTATTTAGTATGTGGCTAGAAGAAAAAATTGGGGACAGGCGAAAATTCCTTGTTTTGACAAAAATGGTGGTTTGGGTTATGATGTAAATGGTAATACGAGGTAATACCATGGAAAAGATCGAAAGAAATATTTCGGTGAAATTGACCACCGATATGCTGCAGCGGCTGGACCGGGCTGCCGGGGAACTGGAGCGAAGCCGCAGTTACGTCATCCGAACCGCCCTGGAGGATTATATAAAAAAAATAGAGAAGCTGCCCAGAGGCATTCAAAAGTTGATGAGAGGGGAAATAAAGGAAACAGAACCCACTAAAGAAGAAAAAGAATTTTTATCCTCCTTTGAATTTAATAAAAACGATTTTGTCCCGGATGAGGAGTTCCGGTAACCGGTAGTCAACCATGATTCTCTGGCATAAAAAGGGGACAGGAGGGAAATCCTTAAAAATTTCTGTTTTTATGTAATCGGCAACCGGCGAAGTGGAGGGAAATCGGTGTAAAGCACCATTAATAAATGATTTTTTTATGTAATGGGAATGTAATCGAGAGCCTGAAACAGTTGATGTTTTTAAATAATGCCGAATTGCGTTGATTTCCAATTCAATAACAGGTAAAATTGGCAATAGTATTAGGTGAGGTTTTAGAATGAATGATGAAGAGTTAAAAAAACTAATAGTTGAACTAAAATCTTTACCTGCGGAAACCGAATGGGTAGAATTTAAGGTTGACAGATTCCATCCTGAAGAGACAGGAGAATATATTTCTGCTCTTGCCAATGCCGCATGCCTGCATGACAGGAAGAAGGCTTATTTGATTTACGGCATCGAAGATAAAACCCACAAAATTAAAGGAACCACAATCAATCTCAAGAAAGAAAAAATAGGAAATGAAGAGTTGGAAAATTGGCTGGTCAGACTATTAACCCCAGTTGTTGATTTTAAGATCTATAGTGTAGAATTTAACGGCCTCTTCATCTCTATGATTATTATCGATCCAGCCTGTAACCAACCGGTTCGATTTAAAGGGCAGGCCTATATAAGGGTTGGATCGTATAAAAGGAAACTCTCCGATTTTCCCGAAAAAGAACGGAAAATCTGGAATAAAACAGCCAGATATGAGTTTGAAACGGATATCTGTCTCAGAAAGGTAGATGAGGACGAAGTGTTAAATCTGATAGACTATCCTTCATACTTCAGATTGATGAACCTGAATTTGCCGCCCAATAAAAACGCCATCCTGAAAAAGCTGTGCGAAGAAAAACTGATTTTAAAAACAAATGGGGGATACCACATTACCAATATGGGAGCAATTCTTTTTGCCACTAATTTGAAAACCTTTGAACCCATATCGAGAAAGGCCGTTCGTGTCATTTTCTATAGTGGGAAGGATAGATTAAATACGATTAAAGAGCAAACCGGCAATAAAGGTTACGCGTCTGGATTTGAAAGATTAATAGAATTTATAAACGACCGTTTACCTACCAATGAGGAACTGGGGAAAGTATTTAGAAAAGAGATCAAAATGTATCCAGAAGTCACAATCCGTGAATTAGTAGCCAATGCCGTGATTCATCAGGATTTTACGATAAAAGGCACGGGGCCGATGGTAGAAATATTTAAGGATAGGATAGAAATCAGTAATCCGGGAAAGCCATTGATAGAACCACTGCGATTCATCGACCATATGCCCATATCAAGAAACGAAAAACTGGCATCTTTAATGCGGCGCATGAACATGTGTGAAGAGAGGGGAAGTGGAATCGATAAAGTGATCGCTTCAATCGAATTGTTTCAATTGCCTGCCCCCAATTTTATCGAAAGTAAGAATTTCCTGAAAGTCGTAGTATATGGACCGAAAACTTTAAGGATGATGGATAAAGATGATAGAATCCGGGCCTGCTACCAACACTGTTCTTTGAAATACGTAGCCGGGGAGTATATGACGAATAAAACATTAAGAGAAAGATTCAAAATAGCCGAAAGAAATTATCCCACCGCCTCAAAAATAATTTCCGACACCACGGAAGCCGGTTTAATCAAAAATTATGACCTTTCCAGTACATCCAAGAAGTATACAAAATATGTCCCCTTCTGGGCCTGATACGAAAAATTGGGGACAGGGGGGAATTCGTTAAGATGGTTTAGAAGAGGTCGTCTATTTTGAGGCGGCCGGTGGGGTTGTCGAAGTGGATCTCGCTTATATCAAAATACTCCGGGTCGAAATCGCCGCCCACCCAATCCAGCAACTCTTCATACTCTTCATGAGTGGGATCCATGATGGCATCTAAAAAATGCTGGTATCCCCAGACACCGCCGCAATCTTCCGGCGGACAGGCCCGTTTGCCGGCAATACACCGGGGATATCGGGCGCCGTCATCTTTTTTCAGTATTTTCTCTAATTTGACCGTGTGCTGCCAATCATCGCCGAAATCATAGGTGTACTGGGCCATGGCATTTTCCGGGGAGAACCAAATCTTGATTTGTTCGTCCCAGCCGGCCAGACACTCCGTCTGCCAGTCCTCATTCGGGATACCGATCTCTTCGCCCAAGCCGGTAATGGGGTTCACTATTTCAAAACAGTGAAGATGATAATCCAGCCAGCCCATGGCGTCCTGGACGGCCACATGTAAATCCCAGAAGGTATAGGTCTCCGGCACCTGGATGCGGCGCCAGACCGGCGGCCTGATACCATTCAGATTGATCTTAAATTGATAGACCCGCTGAAAACCTCGCTTCATATC
This sequence comes from uncultured bacterium, assembly GCA_965603365.1. Taxonomy (GTDB): domain Bacteria; phylum Acidobacteriota; class Aminicenantia; order UBA2199; family UBA2199; genus JAHELQ01. The sequence goes on along the minus strand of CBFDCR010000005.1, from coordinate 32,462 downwards.
CGCTCTGCCATCGGCATTCATCTCCGTTTTTTTCATCTTTGATCCACCAGGCTATATTTTAATACAATCCGGCCTAAATTTCACTATTTTTTTGCAAGAAAAAAGATTTTGAATTGTTAAACTATAATTAAACATTAAACAAAAAATAGCAGAGAAACGTATGATTATAGTACAAAATGGCATTGAGGAGTATTCATGAAGATAGTTATCCTTACGTTATTAGTCATGACATTGGTTGTTTTCTCGTCCATAAATTGCGGCCCCAAAGAACCGGCTGCCGAGGATGTCAAAGAGGGGGAGAAGAAAGAGGATAAAATCGATATCGATAAATTAGATATTCCCGAGCGGATGAAGCAGGCCATCAAGGAGGGCCGTATCCCCAAAGAACGGATCAAGGAGTTCCTGGAGAGGCGCAAAGGCGCGGCCGGTGCCCCCACCGTGAAAATAGAGCGGGTATCACGCCAGCCGATTCATGCCTACTTAATTTTAAACGGCTCGGTAGAACCGGAACGAAAGGTAGAGGTCCATTCGCGGCTCTCCGCTTATGTCAACAAAATCGTCAAAGAGGAGGGCTCCGTAGTCAAAGAGGGCGACATCCTGGCACTGCTGGACGACACGGAGATCCGCAACGGTTACGAACAGGCCAGGATACAACTGGACCAGGCCAGGCTAACCCGCAACGAAGAGGAGAGCAACTTTAACAGGAGCAAAGAACTGAAAAAAACCGACCTGATATCGGAACAGGAATTCCAGACGGCGGAGATCAATTTTCGCAAGGCCAGGCTGGAGTATGAGAACAAGCTGGAAAACTTCAAGAACCTGGAGCTGCAGCTCAGCTACACCAAAATCAAATCCCCGGTGGAGGGATTCGTGACGGAGCGGCTGATCGAGGTGGGCAGCCGGGTCAATCCCAACCAGCAGGCCTACACGGTGGAGGATTTCTCCCCGCTGCTCGTCAAAGTGTATGTGCCCACCAGCGACATCGTAAATTTAAAAAAAGGGATGACGGCAGTGATCAGTACCGATGTACTCAAAGGCATGGTGTTTACCGGCAAGATCAAGTTGATCAACCCCAGAATCGACGTGCAGTCGGGAACGGTAAAGGTGACCGTGGAAGTCTTTGATCGAGATCTCAGACTAAAGCCCGGCATGTTCGTGGAGGTCAAGATCATGGTGAGCGATAAAGACGATGCCCTGGCCATCCCCCGCAAGAGTATCCAATATAAAGACAACAAACCCTACATCTTCGTATTCCGGGAAATGCAGGTGTTCTTCAGGGAAATCGAGACCGGTATTGCCGAAGGAGACAACATGGAAGTGCTGTCGGGTTTAGAAGATGGCGAGGCCGTCGTTACCGTGGGGGTAGAGTCCCTCAAGGATCGGATGAAGGTCAGAGTGTCACAATGAAGATCGTCAAATTTTCCCTCAATCACCCGGTCTCGATATTCATGTTCACGTTGGCAGCCGTTATTTTCGGATTCATCTCCTACTCCCGCCTCAGCCTGAACCTGCTGCCCCCCATCTCCTACCCCTCGCTGACCATCAAGACCGAGTATCCCGGCACCGCCCCGGCGGAGATCGAACACATCATCACCAAGCCCATCGAAGAGGCGGTGGGGGTGGTGGACAACGTGGTGGGCATCTCCTCCATTTCCCGGGCCGAACTGTCGGAAGTGACGGTGGAATTCGGCTGGAAGACCAACATGGACTTTGCCACCCTGAAGGTACGGGAGAAGCTGGACCTGTTAAATTTGCCGGTAAACGCCCAGAACCCCATTATCCTGCGCTACGATCCCAATACCGAGCCCATTATGAAGCTGGGTATTACAGGAGACAGCGAACTGTCGAAGATCCGCTACATTGCCGAAACCGATATCAAACAGGCCATCGAGAGCATCGAGGGAGTGGCCGCCTGTGTCATCTCCGGCGGCCTGGAGGACGAGATCCACATCGATATCGACGAACAGACTTTAAGCCTGCTCAATATCCCCATCTCCACCGTGGTAAACCGCCTGGCCCAGGAAAACATCAACCTGTCGGCGGGTATCTTGAAACAGCAGGACAGCCAGTACCTGGTGCGCACGGTCAACGAATTCAAGACCGTGGCGGAGATCAAGGAGATCATCATCGAAAAGCGTGATCAGGTGCCCATCAAACTGGGCAGCCTGGCCCGGGTGTTCCGGGGCTACAAGGAACGAAAGGTGATCTCCCGCATCAACGGCCGGGAGTGTATCGAAGCCGCCATCTACCGGGCTGCAGATGCCAATACCGTGACCGTGGCCAATGCAGTCACGGCAAGACTCTCATTAATCCAGCAAAACATCCTGAAACCCCGCGACATGGACTACCTGGTGATTACCAACCAGGCAAAGTTTATCGAGAGCACCATCGACGAAGTGATTCACACCGCGGTATTGGGGGGACTGCTGGCCATATTGATACTGCTCTACTTTCTCAAGAACCTGCGCAGCACCATCATCATCGGCGTGGCCATCCCCATCTCCGTGATCATCACCTTTTTCTTAATGTTCTCTTTCGATATATCTCTCAATATCATCTCCTTAGGCGGTCTGGCCTTAGGCATCGGCATGCTGGTGGACAACTCCATCGTGGTGCTGGAGGCGATCCAACGCTACCGGGAAACCGGTACCGACACCTACCAATCGGCCCTGGAAGGCACCTCTGAGGTGGCCGGTGCCGTTACCGCCTCCACCTTTACCACCGTGGCCGTTTTCTTCCCCATCGTGTTCGTGGAGGGGATCGCCGGGCAATTGTTCCGGGATATGGCCCTGACCGTGACCTTCTCGCTCCTCGCCTCCCTGGTGGTCTCCCTGACCTTAGTGCCCATGCTGTACGCGGCCCTGCGGCGGCAAAAGGCAAAGGAACGATTCGGAAACTTTTTAAAGAAAATATTCAAGCCGGTTGACCGCATCTACGACAGCGCCTTTGCCGGCTATGAAAAATTCCAGACCACCACCTTCAAGCGGAAAAAGGTCATTGTCATTTCGGTATTGGCCGCCTTTCTGGCAGCCCTGGTGCTGACCCGCTTCATGGGCAAAGAGTTGATCCCGGTAATTTCCCAGGGGGAATTCCTCATCAACGTGGAGTTTTCTCCCGGCACCTCCCTGGCGAAAAACGGCGCCACCATCTCCCGGATAGCCTCACAACTCAAGACATACCCGGAAGTCGACAGCATCTACGAGCTGGTGGGCAAGGGGTCGCGGGGAGGCATCTCCTTCCAGGAGGAGCGGGAAAACCTGTCGGAATTTACCGTCCGCCTCAAACCCGGCATCTTAGGCAGCCGGGAAGAGCGGGTGATGGAACGGGTGAGGCAGGATTTAGAAACCTATAAAAATGTCGATATCAAGGTCTACCGGCCCCGGCTGTTCTCTTTTAAGGCACCGCTGGAAGTGGTGATATCGGGCACCGATTTAGATGAGTTGAAACGGGTATCCGATGAACTACTGGCAAAGATAAAGGGAATCGAAGGACTCATCGATGTAAAGTCCAGCCTGGAAGAGGGCTACCCGGAGATCCAGATCGTGTTTAACCGGGCGATCCTGTCCAGTCAGAACATGACCATCAACGAGGTGGGCAGTCAACTGCGCAACAAGATCGAGGGCGAAGTGGCCACCCGGTTTATCGAAAGCGACCGGGAGGTGGATATCCGGGTGCGGCTGTCGGAGAATTTCCGGGACAAGGTGGACAAGATCCAGCGTCTCACCATTAGAAACGGCCTGGGTCTGGTAGTCCCCCTGAAGGCCGTTGCCGAAGTGAAGCTCAGCGAAGGACCGGCGGAAATTCGCCGGATTTCCCAACAAAAATCCGCCATTATTACCGCCAACACCGCCGATATCGACCTGGAGAGCGCCACCCAAAAGATCCGGAAAGCGGCCGCCTCAATCGACAAACCCGAGGACTTATTCATCAAGATGGCCGGGCAAAGCCAGGAAAAAGACGTAGCCTTCTCTTCCATGATCTTCGCCATCCTGCTGGCGGTATTCCTGGTCTACCTGGTCATGGCCTCCCAATTTGAATCGTTTAAAAAACCCTTCATCATCATGTTTACCATCCCCCTGGGTATCATCGGCGTGGTCATCGTCGGCCTGGCCGCCGCCATCTCCATCAACGTCATCGTCTTGATCGGCCTGGTGATCCTGTCGGGCATCATCGTCAACAACGCCATCGTGCTGGTGGACTACATCGGTCAACTGCAGAAGCAGGGTCTGGCCAAGCTGGCCGCCATTCAACAGGCAGCCCGGGTGCGCTGGCGCCCCATCTTAATGACCACCATTACTACCGTACTGGGTCTGCTGCCTATGGCCCTGGACTTTAACGAAGGGTTTGAAATCCGCATCCCCTTAGCCATCACTCTAATCGGTGGACTGATCTTCGGCACCTTCCTGACCCTGGTCTTCATTCCCATCGTTTACAGCATTGTGGTGAGGGAAAAATGAACTTACCCGAATTTTCACTCAAACGGCCGGTCACCATCGTGGTGGTCATGCTGATCTTTATCACCATCGGTATTATCTCCCTGATTAAACTCCCCTTAGAGATGTTCCCGGACGTCTCGTTTCCCGGTCTCATGGTTCATGTACCCTACCCCTCCTCTTCTCCCGAAGAGGTGGAGCGCACCATCACCCGCCCCTTAGAAGAGATACTCTCCACCATCAACAACCTCAAGAACATCAGTTCCACCTCCTCGTCCTCCGACTCCCGCATCCATCTGGAGTTTGACAGCGGCACCAACATGGACTACGCCTCCATGGAAATCCGGGACAAGATCGACCAGATCCGTTCCCGGCTGCCCGACGACATCGAAAAGATAAGGATCCGCCGCTGGTCCACCTCCGACTTCCCGGTAATCTCGGTTAATATTTCCATCCCCGGTGACCTGGATAAGCTCTATACCTTAGCCGAGAACCTGGTGCAGCCGGAACTGGAGCGCATCGAGGGCGTAGCCAACGTCGATATCCGGGGACTGCGCAGCAAACAATTGATCATCACCTTAAAACCGGAACTGTTTTACGGCTCCACCATCCAGATTTTAGACCTCATCGACACCATCCGCAACAACAACATCAATATCTCCGCCGGTCACCTGGAAGAGGGGGCTAAGCGCTATCTGGTACGGGTGCCGGGGGAATTAAAAGTCGTTCGGCAAATCATGAATCTGCCCTTAAATGAAAGGGGACTAAAAATAAAGGATGTGGCCACCGTTACCTATGCCTACCCCGAAAAAGAGAGTTTTCACCGCTTAAACGGACACGACTCCCTGAGCTTCCGCATCTACCGGGCTTCGGCCGCCAACGTGGTGGACGTATGTCAGCGGGTCAAGGCAGTCATGGCGCATTTGAAGACCAGCGAACCGCCCCTGGGCCAGATGGACACCCTCTACTTCCGCGACCAGTCCGAAGATATTCTCAACAGCTTGCGTGACCTCTCTCTTGCCGGACTCATCGGCGGTCTGCTGGCCGTCCTGGTGCTGCTGTTTTTCCTGCGAAAGCTGCACAGCACCGTCATCATCGCCGTGGCCATTCCCATGGCCGTGGTTTTCACCTTCAGCTTCATGTACATCTACCGCGCCCTATTCAACGCCAACATCACCATCAACATCATCTCCCTGAGCGGCTTGATGATGGCGGTGGGCATGCTGGTGGACAACAGCGTCGTGGTGCTGGAGAACATCTTCCGCTTGAAGCAGGAAAAGGGACTGCCGTCGGTACGGGCGGCCGTAGAGGGGGCCAGCGAGGTGGCGCTGGCGGTCACCGCCTCCACCCTCACCACCCTGGTGGTCTTCGTGTCGGTGAGTTTTTTGTCGGGCAGCGGCTTTGGCCGGTTCATGAATGATTTTGCCATCACCATCTCCCTGGCCCTGATCGCCTCCCTGCTGGTCTCCCTGACCTTTATCCCCCTGGCGGGGAGTAAACTCCTGAAGGGCAAGACCAGGGAGAAGGCCCGCTGGCTGGTCCGGGTGACCAGCCTCTACGAAAGACTCATCCGCTGGACCATCAAGACCCGGCTGACCAAACTGGCCACCGTAATGGCAGCCGCCGCCATCCTGGTATCTGCCTTTTATATGATATCCCGAGTAGAGAAGGAATACATGCCCACAAGCGAGGAGAGGGAGATCTCCCTCGAGGTCTACATGCCCCGAAGCTTTACCCTGAAGCAGATGCAGGCGCTGTTCAATGGCTGCGAAACCACACTCCAGCAAAACAAAGAAAAGTTGGCCATCCGCAATATGACCACCTATTACGGCACCGCACGCCTTCGCCAGGGCAGATACCGGGGCTCCATCGAACTCTACCTCACCGACAAAGGGCCCTCTATTTCGGAGATCAAGAAGTCAATGCTGCAATTGCTGCCGCCCCCTGCCGGTATCACCTACGAGTTTGGCGAAAGGCGGGGCCGGGGCGGTCACCATTCCGGGTTAAGGATCGAACTGGTGGGTATGGACTTTACCAAACTCACCGAGTTGGCGCCCCGGGTGATGGAGAAACTGCGCACCGTGCCGGAAGTGGAAGATGTCACCAGCGACCTGGAGGGCGGCGATACCCAACTGATGGTCCGGGTGGACCGCAAACGGGCCGAAAGCGCCGGCGTAGACAGCCGCCGGGTGGCCCGTACCATCATGTCCTCCATCTCCGACCGGCCCATCGGCAAGTTTAAGACAGAAAATAAAGAGATCGACATTATCCTGAAAATACAGAAGGAAGAGGGATTCAGCCAGGAGGACCTCAAAAACCTCAGTCTCCGAACCGCCGATAAATCGATTCCCCTGTCGGCCATCTCCACCTTTTCCTACCGCCTCGGCTCCACGGCCATCCAGAAGGAGAATAAAAAATCCAAACTGCGCATCTCCGTCAACACCTCGGCCAAAGGGATGATGAAGATTAGCGAAAGAATCGAGGCCGTCATGAAGACCATCCCCTTCCCCGAGGGCTACTCCTGGAGCTTCGGCTCCCACTGGCGCCGCTTCCAGGAATCCCAGCAGAGTTCCGGCCTGGCCATTATACTGGCCCTGATTTTCATCTACATCATCATGGCCTCTCTCTTCGAGTCCTTTGTCCATCCCTTTACCATCCTGCTGACCGTGCCCTTAGCCCTCTTTGGCGTGGCCTTCTTCTTTACCGTTACCGGCATCACCTTGAATAATACCTCTTACCTGGGATTGCTGACTCTATTCGGCATCGTGGTGAACAACGGCATCATCCTCATCGACCACATCCGTACCCTGCGGAAACGGGGAATGGCCAAAAACGCCGCCATCGTGCAGGCCGGTAAAGACCGCATGCGGCCCATTGTCATGACCGCCATCACCACCATTTTCGGCGTTCTCCCCCTGGCCTTACCGGTGCTGCTCCCCCAATTTTTCCCGGCAGCCACCGGCCGGGCCCAGATGTGGGCCCCCATCAGCGTGGCTATCCTGGGCGGCCTCACCACCTCCACCTTCTTCACCCTTATCATCCTGCCCACCTTCTACAGCATCTCCGACTCCCTCTCCACCCGCTTCAAAAGCCTCCTCAAACTCCAGACCAACCACCACCCCCACCCCTAAAAAAATAGACCTTCGGCGGTACTGTTTCCTATAGTTCTCTACTCCCCATACTTAGATAGACTCGCCAATTTAGTGATGATGAGTGCCGGGATTATAAAGGATAACCAGGGGATTAACCCTCAACGAGTTCTACATACCTCTCCTTTAATAAATCTATCAGGTTCTTTCCCTCTTCAATAATGGATTTCATATCTGTAAGTGTTAATACGAGGATTATAAGGCTGTTTTCCGAGTGAAACCAAATGAGTCTCTGCCCATTGGCATCGCTAAATGCCTTACCGGTAATGCCTTTTCTTGAGACCAGAATCCCTGTCTTACATTTTCGACTCACCATGTCCCCTGCCAGGTCGTTGATCTCCGGTTTGCCCACCGGCTGCTGCCAGTTTTTACATTCCACGATTATCTCCCCGCCAAATCCTTTGAGCAGCGGGTCATCGCCGGATTTGAACCACAGGTGGAGATCCAGGGATGAAGTCCTGGAGTGAACATGCTCGCGCACCTCGAAATACGAACTATAGGCGTTAAATAAAGCCATAACAAGGTCTTCCAGGGCCTTCCCGCATTCCCCCGGCTTCACGGATGTACCCAGGCTCTCTTCAACCTTGCGTAATTTTGGGATTAAGTCTTTCATATCCAGATCAGGAGGCGCCGCCCCTTCTCCTGCCGCCGATTTTGGCACTGCATTGTCCCATTCCCGGACATATCTTTCGAAATAATGATTGATAAAGGCATACTCACCGGTTTTAGCCTGAAATACCAGGCCGCTGCCCAGGAAATCATCAATCATCTCTTTTCCCGAGATTTTCAATGGCTGATCGAGTATTTTAAGGGATACTTTTTTTAGCATCTGCCGTTCCACTGTATCCATGTGCAGCCAGATATCGTAAAAATAGGCATGATAGCTCTCTTTTTCAAAAATAGATTTGAGCCTGTCATAATCGAGCCGGTTGTCCTTTGATTTGATAGAGAGGTTCACCGCATGATAAAAGGCAAGACGGATTAAAAACGGGTGGCCGCCGGCAAGCCTGATAATCAAATCCGCCGGTATGGTGTCACCGGCCATGGCGTCCTGCGACAACTTCCGACAAAATTTATAGGCATCTTCTTCGTCAAATAGTTGCAGTTTGAAGAGGTTACCGGAAAACAGTCCGTTAAAGGGAGAGGTAATGTTATTCTCTTCGATCAACTGTTTGAACGATTTCCGGGAAGCAATAATATACTGAACATTATACTTGTCGGACAGGGAACGAAGAAAGCTGAAAAAGGTATGATCCAATTCCCTGTTTTCCGAGGCGGCATCGACCTCGTCGAAGAAAAAGACAAACCGCTTTCCCTCATGGTGGCGTTCACTGATAAACTTCCTGAAACTATTTTTATCTATTTGTCGCCCGCCGACCGGTAGATTCATCACCCTGTTGAGTTCGTCGTAAAGACCCTGTAAAAAGGCATCCGGCGATATATCCTGTTTCCCGCCGAAGGTATCATAGAGTATGACCACCTGACCGGCATGGGGAAGGGGGATTTGCCTGATGCCTACCTGGTACAGGTACTTTAGCAGTGATGTTTTGCCAATCTTCCGTTCGCCGTATATCGAGATGGATTGGCCCGATCTCAGCCGGTGACCGATCTCGTTGATCAACTCCTGTCTGCCGAAAAAGTCCTTGACATTTTCGATGCCGCCGCAGATATAATCGATTTTAATCATGATCGACTCCTATCGTTCTATTCATATGAATCGGGGGGGTGATGCATTACGACCCAGCGTTTAAAGAGTTCCATGAAGAAACCGATGTGGGTTTTGCCCATCACATTCTTCTGGATGATAATATCTTTCTCCTTTAACCGGGATACTATTTTGTTCACATCGGTGCCCGGGTCAAACCGGCCTTGACAAAACTCCCTGACCCGGTCGATGGAGATGAAGACTTCGTACTCCCGGACATTTTCGGCCAGCAGCGAGAGGAACAGGCATTCGACGCCGGGCAAATATCTCCAGAAATCATCGAAGTGGGAGCTCCCTTTGTCCAGTATTTTATCGACCACAACATTCAGGCTATCGAGGGTGGCCTTACGCTGCCCCCTGGTTTTCAGGTAATAAATTAATTCAAAGCAAACAGCCTGTATAAAATAGGGATTGCAGTTGGTCAGGGAGATGATTTTATCGATTGTAAAAGGTTCATATTCGACCATCCCTTTCACCGGTTCGCTGATCAATGCCCTGGCATCCGTTTCTGCCAGCGCACCTATTTTTTCATAGGTGGCAATATTGAACAGGGCGGACCTGGAATCCGCGGCTGCCTGCTTGATCAAATGGGTGCCCGCCAGCAGGAACCAGACCTGTTGATGATGCTGCATGATGCTGCGCAGGTTATCCAGTACCGTGGGTTCGGTTCTCCTTTCCCGTATCATCTGGAAAAGGCCGTCAAACTCATCGATGAGATAGATGATGGGCCTCCCCTTCACTTCTTCCAGGGCCTCTTTCAAGAAGATCTCCAATTTGTACTGGGGGTGGTCTTTGAAATCGTCGTCGGCGGGTTCCGGCAGGTTCGATGCGGCATGGATTTCCCTTTTTAAGATGTCATGAAGGTCTGCGGCCATGCGGTAGAAAAAGAATGAACCGTCCTCCCCCAGCATGGACTGGATATCCAGGAGAACCGGCACGGCGATATCTTTATATATCAGGTTCTTTAGCTGGTAGAGGGTGGATGTCTTGCCGGTTCTTCTCTGGCCGTAGAGGATGATAATGTTGTTGGGCCCCAGCCTCTGCTTGATTCGCTCCAGCACGTCGCGGCGGCCGAAATACATGCGGGAATCCTGGATCGGCCGGCCGGTAAAATAGGGATTATCAACTGTGATTTCCTGTTTGACCCCGGCGGCCGGCGGCTCTGTTACCCGGATGTGTGCTTCGACAATCTCCCGGGACTGCTGCTGCCCTTCCGGGGCTGCCGGGTTGGTGTATTTCAACGCCAGGGATAAGGGAAAATCCCCTGTTTTGGGGGCATCCACCGCAGTCTCCAGGATACGCGACTCCCCGCTGTCCAGTTGGGGGATATGAAAGCTTTGTCTCGATAACTTAAGGTTTTTGCCGGCGGATTTTTGGGGCGGTTTCTCCCCTGCCCATTCGACCAGGATGTCGGTCAGCGGCGCCAGTCCCCGGCTGCTGACCTTAACCGCCGCCATACTCCCGGTTCCCCTCTCGATTTGCGGGGTGATCAATTCCACCGCAATGTCGGCAATTTCTGCCAGGGACCTGAGCTCGGCATCGACCCTGATCTTCATCAAGCAGAGAAACAGGATTACCGCGTACTGGAAGAAGTCGAACCGTCCCTCGTAACGGTTGAGCAGGAAATCGAGGGATTTTAAGGTGTCCCGTTGGCTCAACCTTAAGGATGCGGTTAACAGGCTATTTTCAATTTTTCCCAGGAGCCTGTCTATTTTCCCGGTGACCTCTTTTAGCCTTTGATGCCTGGTGACGACACTCTCCTCGTCTACCGCAGCGGCCACAGCGGAAAATATGTCATGCAGGGGGTACCAATTAAAGGTGGATGTCTCCTTTTCATGTTCCAGGAGCGGATATAGGGTGGTATCGAAGAATACTTTAAACCCGGGAAGATCGCAGCTTGAGCAGCGAAACCGGGCGAGCAGGTAAACTGCCCTTTTGTGACCGGGAGACAGGCGGAGCAGTTCCTGGCACAAGGCTGCCCCTCTTTCAACCGCAGGCTGGCGGTCTTCGTAAAAGTAGCCGGAAGAGAGGGCAGCGAACAGGTGTTCGGCCCGTTGATAGAGCCACCGGCTCTGCCAATCTTCCGGCCTGGCCCCGGTATCGATAAACCGTTTTGCCTCTTCCTGCCGGTATATCCTCCTGACACACCGGAAACCCACGTCTGCCCATTTCTGAAAGGCCAACGAATAGTGGTGATCGCCGATATCGTCCTTTTTATGGTACGAATGTCTCAGCCAGGAAAAGCCCTTTAAAATAACGGTTCTGTCTCGCTCCCCGGGTGTTGAGAAAGATTGGGTATACTCGAATACATTGCCCGCCAGATCGACGATACCATAAGGGCTGCACTTCTCTTTAAAACGGGTAACCGGGGAGGTCTTAATCTTTTTAGGGTGGCCTTTGAGTAGTTTTTGATGTTCATCGTTGGTTTTTTTGATTTCCAGTAGACTCAATTCCTCAAATTTCCGTTTTTCTTTACTAAATATCCTGATCAACTCGTCGATTTGATACTGGGACATTCCCGGGATGGATTTAATTATTCTTTTCTTTTCCTCTCCTGTCAATGAAATACTTCCGGCAAGAAGTTGCAAAAACATCTTTTCATCGAACTCCAGTAGATGGGGAGGGATCTCCATTTTCAATATAAAACTGTGGTCGTCTCCACCGGTAATAAAATCGCTCTCATTTATCTTTTCAGCAGGCAGCGGCGGTTTTCGTTCTTCTACGATTCCGGCTGCCACCTCCCACTCCTCCTTCAGCGGTAGATCTTTGCCGGCCCACCGGGCATAGGCCATGGCCTCGTCATAGGTAATGCCCACCACCGGGTGGTCTTCCACAGCCGGCGGTATCTTGCCCTCCTGCCAATGGGGCGGCGGCTCCAGCGCCGTCTCTGTGATGAATGCCCGGTAGTCGCTGTTGGTGACAGGATATTGATCCATGTAGAAGGGGTAGAGGTAGAGGGTGTGGCCGTAGTGGTCCGATTCTACGAAACCGGAGGGGATCAATGCCATCCGGCGGCCGTCGATGGGCGAAGTGATCTCTTTTCCCGGCGGGTCCACCTGCAAGCAGCCGGCGCCGAAATCGATGGTTTCGGCACCACCTTCGCCCTTTTTCAACCGGTTTAAAAGCTCTTTGTACCGCTCCGCCCCGATCTCATCCCCTATCTCGGCCTCGATCTCCCGGAGCTCCCGGTGCTCTTCGACCCCCATCTGCCCATAAGTATTCTTCACCCTGTTGATGAGCCTGACCGCCCGTTCGTCATAGGCGGACCTGACCTCCAGGACAGCCAGGTAAGCCTCAAAACGGCAGCGGGATAAGGGGGCCATCCTATATTGCCTGAAGATTTCCTCGCCGGCCAGGAGATTTTCCCGGGCCTGGCGGATATTTCCCAGTTTTAAATAGCAGATGCCGATATCCAGGCAACAGCCTCCACTTTCGTCTTCCCGGCCGATGTCCCGGTAAAATCGGCAGGCCTTCTCAAAGCTGGAGATCGCCTGCCGGTGATTTCCCTTTGCCTGGTCCAGCCGCGCTTCATAATAAGTCAGGCCGGCCGCGGCCGTCACCGCGGCGAAATCCTCTACGGCCTCCCGGTACCTTTTTAAATAATCCTGCGCCTTTTCGATATCTCCTGTTTCAAGATAGTAAAAGAAATATCTGACATATAAATCGGCTTCCAGTTCTCTATGTGGATTGTCGGCGAGTTCGGCTTCATATCGATTGAGCCAGGCCAGCGCCTCGGTAAATTTTTTCAGATCGAGGTATAGATCGCCGATATCATCGACGGCCCTGATTTGATTCTCTCTTGAATGGAGTTCTTCTTTTATAGCCAGATTCGCCTTGTAAAAATGCAGTGCGTCCTGGAGGAGACCGCTTCGTTTATACATATTGCCCAGGTTTTTGTAAACACCTCCCAACGCCTCTTTTTCCCCGTAAAACAGCGAATCCTTGATGTTCTCCAGGTTTGCTTCATAGGCCGCCTCCATTTCATGTAAATTAAGAAAGGAATCTGCCAGGAAATAGTTCACCCAGGGTATGTGCTTCTCAAGTTCCCGGAAGCGGCGGCAGCAATCCGACAACTGCTGAATGACCTCCCTCCTTTCCAGGTGTCTCCCCTGCCGGGCATACAGATCTTGCAGCCGATTATTTAAATCATATAGATAAGTTGTATCCTCGAGGCGGTCGGCAACTTCTAAGGCCCTCTTCAACGCCTCCTCGCGGCCGCTCCATTTGCCGGCCTTATAAAGAAACCGGTCGATTTTTAAAATCAGGAACAGGCCGTCTTTTTCCCTGGCGTGGGCCAGGCACCACCCGGCAAAATATAATGCGTTTTGCCATTCATAATCCAGGGCCTGGGGGTTGTTTTTGACGAGAGCCAGGTAATAGCCGGCCGTCTTCTCATAGGCCGCCGCCTCCTCCATAAACGACGGCAGCTTTTCCAGGGCATACTGCCGCAGCAGGGGGTGGAGGTAGAGCCGCTGGTTTCCCCCCCCCTGTCTCACCTGGATCATGGATAGCTGCTCCAATGTCTCCACTGCGCTGTCCACCGCCTCCTTTTCCTCATCCTTAAAAATTTCGTACAATGCCTCCCGGCAGAAGTCCTCGCCGCCGAATATCCCCATCACCGCAAACAGCGACTGCTCAAGCCCGCCGGCAGGGAGTTGATCGAAGGAGAGGTCGAAGGAGAGGCGGACATTTTTATCTTTCTCCTCTGTCTTGTAAACATTGTTGGGATCTGTTAACAGGCTTAATTGTTTATCTTCCAGGAGTCTCTTAAAACCGGGGATGTCCGTTTTTTTATACCGCATGACACTGGCGGCGATGGTGATGGCCAAAGGCAGACCGCCCAGCAGGTCGGTGCAGAGGAACCGCAGTGTCTCTACTTCCCCATTGGCAAGTGAAGCGGCGATGGTCTTGACCTCCGTCTCATCATCCTCCTGTTTCCAGGTCTTGATGAACAATTCCAGGGATCTATCCGCATCCAGCCGGTGGATATCGAGCACCTCTGCCAGACCGCCCAGGTGGCGCCGGCTGGTAATCAGCACCGGGTGATTCCTGGATAGGTCCAGCAAGGGCGGGATGTTGTCGATGTACTCCGCGTTATCCAGAACAAAGAGCACATCCAGGTCCTGGATCATGGACTGGAAATACCTGGTTTGAACAGCCGGTTCTGGGATCTCTTTTAACCAGAAGGCACCGAAGGCATCGGCGACCTCGCCCAGGGAATCGGCAAATTTTCTGGCCTCCAGGCGGTGCCAGCATATTCCGTCTTTGAAATGACCCTGCCGGTGCAGCCTGTGGGCCACATGTTTGGCCAGGCTGGTCTTACCGATCCCCCCCATGCCGAAGAGGCCGGTGACCCCCACCGTCTGTTTTTCCAGCAGGGCTTTTTCCAGCAGTTCGATCTCCGCCTCCCGGCCGGTAAAATGGGGATCTTCGCCGGGGACGTTAAAGGGCTTGACGGGCTTGAAACCCACGGGAATCCGGTATCTTGCCGCTTCTAATGCTTTTTTTTCTCGATCAATAATGTCATCGACAAATGCCTTAGCCGTCGGTGCATCCACCTCCTTCTCTTCTAAGGGTTCACCCATCTTGCCGGGGTTTTCATAGACATCTACCAGTTCCTTTAAAAAAACCGTTAACTCCTTGTAATCCTGCAGCACGATGGGTTCGATGCCGAATCGGCTGCGCAGTTCGGCTTGCCTGACCTTGCCCGGGGCAGGCAGGGCGATAAAGTGGCGGCGGGCTGCCTCTTTATAAGTCAATTTGAAATGATCGAAGATGGCATGGAGGTTGGGGTCATTGGCACTGTAACCGATAAACAGGAATGTATACTCTTGCAGCAGGGTTTTGAGCCGCAGCACCATATTGGAGTGGCTGTCCGAAAAACCCTGGTAATCGATGCTGGAGACCACCATATGATCCGGGTGGTTGATATCGCCGTGCAGGTAGATTAACTGGATTTTGGAAGACCGGGGATCGAAATAGGCCATGCCGGCATCCGAGTAGATCCGCTTCAGATTGGTGGCCCCGTAAAGGTCCTCCAGGAGGTTGTCGTAATTGGTGGTGATGATGATGCGGAGGGGCAGGCGTTTGATTAACCGGTGATTCTCGCCCAGGGTAAAACGGACTTCACCGATCTCCCGGACGATATGCTCGACGATCTCCCGGCGGTTATGGATATCCTCATTGATAACTGCGGTGGCCACGGCCGGGTAGTCTTCTTCATCCGGGCACTCCAGTTTCTTGCACAAAGGCGCGAACAGCTCTTTCCAGCCCGGAAGCCCCGAAGCCCGCGACAATCCTGCCCCTACAAAAAGGATGATCCCCTGTTCCTGCAACCTCTCGGCCAGTATGGGCACCGCCTCCCGGATCCTCAAACACCACCCCCCGGTGTTTCAGTAATCCAGAGTCCCTGGAACAACTCCTCTGTCTTATCCACGTACAGGAGGTTGCCCTCGATCAACCTGGCAAACGTATGAATGCCGATGGGCAATGCTTTCATGCTTCTATTATAATATGAAAGGGGATGAGTATCAATAAAAAACGACTCTCCAGTACAAAATGATGGTTCTCTTGAAATATACGCCTGTTTCCGGTAAAATTTGTCCGTGATCATACAGAGCACCCAGGATTAAAAAGAGATCTCAATGAAAAAACAGAAGAAAGAGCAAGGGCCGGCGGCGGTGTGGGCCTGTGGGCCGGCGGCCAGCGGCAAGAGCCGGATTTGCGAACCCGCCGTACTGCCCCTGGGTTTTGAACTGGCGGATGCGGACAGCCAATATGAAGAACTGTTGAAAAAATACAACCTGGGCCCCGAGATCCCCGATATCGGCAAAGCAGAGCAAGAAGAGTTCCAGGCCGAGTTCAGCGCCCGCCGGGCAGCGGAAAGACTGATTTACAGCACCGATTCTGACGGGCAAATCGCTCCCCAAACCTTCCTGGAGACGCTTCATAAAAAGGTAAAAGAAGGCAAGTTTAACCCCGATTACGTGCAGCAGTTGTCCCGGAAGATCCGGGACAAAGTTGGCGTGGCACCGATCCCGGGGGAGACCTTTCTCAAGACCGTACTGCCGGAGATGGGCGACTGGCAGGACCCCCTCGACTACCTCAGGGGACAAGAATCGGTCACCCCCACCAAACTGTTGATGGTGGCCAAAGAGATTACCCGGCGCCGCATCCTGGCTGGCGGCAGCAAAGGCCAAAATCTCCTGGTCGTGGAAACCGGCGGCCTCTGGGGTTCGCTGATCGACACCAAAGAGGCACTGGAAGAGAATGGTTACCAAACATTCCTTTTGTGGATGCAGTTGGACAGTGTTGAGGCTGCCCTGCATCGCAACGAGATGCGCCGGGCAGCCGGCGGCCGGGGCCTGTCGGAACGAATCATCCGCCGCAGCTTCCAGATGACCGCCCTTGCCCGGGAGATTTTACTGGAAGAGTTTGCCCCCCACACTGCCGAGATCGACAACACCAGCGACGGGGAGGAACACATCCAGGCCAGGATAGAGGATGTCCGAACCAGAGTCCAACAATGGCTGAAGCCAGAAACCTCGTAACGATCCACTGCCCCAACCACGACTACTACACATACAAGATGTGACTCGTCTCCACCGGCATCGGCTATTACTTTTAACTTGTTTGCGAGAAATTTTTTATTTTAGGTTTTTTTCGGAGGCGCGCAGCCAGGTCTGGGTGCGGCCGATCTTGAAAATGATCCTGATGTAGCCGAAGACCTTGAGTTTTTGGCCCCTGCCGGCCAGTTCCAGGGAGCAGTGGTAGACCTTGCCGTTCTCGGGATCCAGGATTTTACCCTCCACCCAGCGGTTGCCATCCCTGACAAACTGCCACATGAAGATCATGCCGAGCACTTTTTGATCCTTCTTGTCACCCTTGCACTTGTCACACACCGGGTCCGGGTCTTCGTCGGGCTTGGGGAAGATCTTGACGATCCGGCCCTTCAATTCGCCCTTCTCCTGCCAGATCTTTACGATGGACTTGAGCTCATGGGTACTGTCGTCGATGGTCTTCCAGTAGCCCTCAAAAGAAGTATTGGCCTGAAGACTCACCCCTACAATAAACAGGATCAAAGCCCAGCCAACAAAGAGTTGTCTCATTGCCGTTTTTATCATTTATCACCTCTATTTGGAAAAGTAGATTTTATCCCATCCGGAAACATTTTGCAATGGAAATATCGGCGAACCGTCACAATCTGAAATGATGAATAGTGGAACACAGGAGAAGATCGGCGAATTATCCTGGTACACGGAACAGAACAGTCTCGACGAGATGGTGGCTGTCGCCAAAAAGGAGGGCAAACCGATTTTGGCGGTGCCATCTTCCGGACCGTCATCCGCGCCTACTACCCGGACAAATTCCGTTTCCAGATGAAGGGTGGCACGAAGTATGGCCCGATTATCGAATGGTTGAATGCCCAGGAAAAGTACGAAGAGGCCGCCGGATATTTCGAGGATTTTTTCAAATTCCACCAGTGGAAAGCAAAGCAAACAGAGTGACTTAATTCAATCCTCTAAAGGTCAACGCCTTCATGTGGTAAATGGCCCGTTCACCGCTGGAGAGGTGTTTGATTTTCCGGTTCAGCGGCAGGTGGAGTTCATCGATCAGGGAAGGGTTAAAGGCTGCGACCCCATAGACCCGGTAGTGACGAGGCCGACATCGACCCTTTGGGCTCCGATGTCGACCCCTCGAGCTCCGGTATGTAAAAAAGGGGACAGGGGACAGGCGCAAAATCCATTACTCGGCCTACGAACAGATACAAAAACTCAGAAACAGCAAATAAGAGTATAAGAGTATACGATTAAAAGGGGGTGGGCTTTATTTATCGGTCGTCTTCTGGTATAATAGGTTTTTTTGCGGAGGTTAGACAATGAAGATATTCCTGGATACTGCCAACATCGACCAGATTAAAGAGGGCATCGAGTACGGCATCGTGGACGGTGTCACCACCAATCCCAGCCTGATCTCTAAAGAAAGCATGGGCTTTCGCCCCCTGGTATTTGAGATCTGCCGCATTGTGCCGGGCCCGGTCTCGGTGGAGGTCACCGCCACCGATGTCGAAGGCATGGTGAAAGAGGCCCAGGAGTATGCCAAAATAGCCGACAATGTCGTCATCAAAGTACCCATCAACTTAGAGGGCCTGAAGGTCATCAAGCGGCTG
This sequence comes from uncultured bacterium, assembly GCA_965603365.1. GTDB lineage: Bacteria > Acidobacteriota > Aminicenantia > UBA2199 > UBA2199 > JAHELQ01. The sequence continues at coordinate 14,006 of CBFDCR010000005.1, read as the reverse complement.
CACGGCCTGGATATTAAAACCAACTGCACCCTGATCTTCTCTTCCTCCCAGGCGCTGCTGGCGGCCAAAGCCGGGGCCACCTATGTGTCCCCCTTTGTGGGCCGCATCGACGACATCTCCGGCAGCGGCATGGAACTGGTAGAAGACATCGCCCGGATATACGACAACTATACGATCGAGACGGAAATCATCGTGGCCTCGGTGCGCCATCCCCTGCACTTTGTCCAGGCTGCCTTGATCGGGGCGGATATCGCCACCATCCCCTTTTCCACATTTAGCAAATTGTTGAACCATCCGCTTACGGATATCGGCATGGAGCGATTCCTCAAAGATTGGCAAAAGGTTTCAAAATAAAAGTTAAAAAAGTGTCCCGAAGAATAAAATTATTTATCGGTTTTTTTTTATACTTTTCATCCTGGCTGCCGGCTTTTACGGACTAAAATTTTACGTCTTTTACCAGATTAAAAACAAATTACCCACCCAGATCGCCTTCTCCGATATCTCCATCTCCCTGCTGCCGCCGGGATTGCACATCAAAGCGATCAAGAACTTCGCCATTGACGCGCGAACGGTAATATCCTTCGACAAAGCCAGCGTGGGTATTCCCTTCGCCTCCATCTTTGCCAGGGAAAAAGCCATAAACATCAGTATCGTCAATCCCAGGCTGAGGCTGGACCGACGCGCCCGGCCACCTGAAAGAACCGGAAAAAAGGACAAAAAGCTCCCCTTCAAGATCAATTTCATCAAAATCACAAACGGCCAGTTGTTTTTAAAAACCAAAAAGGAGGAGTTCCACCTGCTCCATTTTAATCTAAACTCCGCCAGTATCCCGGGCCAGACGCTGTATCGACTGGAATCCCGCCACTTAAAAGTCATATTTCGCATGTCCGGGGACCCTATCGCCCTGGGCGGAGAGATGAGGTGCCTGTTCAACAAACCGGAGGATCAGCCCTTTTACCGAATCACGGGATTAACCTGGAAACCGAAACGGGAAGATAGTGACGACATGGAATCCCTCACTCTCAATGGCAGCGGGAAGTTTTTTGCCGATAACACCTTTTTCTTTGATGCCCAACTCCAGGGCAGTCCATACCATATACTTCATCCCCCGCTAAAGGCCTTAAGCCCCGATGGTTTCATGAACGGCAGTGCCCGCATCACAAGGAGCAATGATAAAAAAATCACTATCACCGGAGAATTCAGAATTCCGTCGGTTACCATCGATGAAGAACCGTTTAACAACTTTGAGGGCCGTATCGCCTGGGACAATCAAAGTAAGATCCTGATCCTCTACGACAGCCGTGTCCAGGCCGATTCTCTGGAAACCGAGTTGAACATTAGATCCGATCCCCCCTTCACCGACGTAGAGATAAAAAATATCCGGGCCGACAAATTGGCCCGGGTCATCGACATCGACGACGACATACCGCTGGGTGGGCTTGTGCACAGGGGGGCTGCCAATATTCACCGCCGCGATATCAAGGGAACCATAGACCTCGACTTCGGTGAACCCAATCCAGACAAGTTTCTAGCCAGGGGAATCGTCGAATATACCTTCAACTCAAAAACCAAAGAGGTGGAGTTCAAAACGGAGCGACTGGAGACGGAATTCGGCTCCATTAGCCTGTGGGGAAAATCTATTCCTAAAAAGAAGAAAGAATTGACCATCAAGCTAAACGCCTTTATCGATGAGGCCTCGGGGATCAATAAATACATGAAATTTTACACCCACCTCGACCTGGCCCCCTGGAACCTGGCCGGGGGAACCGGCAAGCTAAAGTTGGACCTAAAAAAGCAGTCGGATCTCCTGTTTTTTAACAGCCGGCTCGATCTTTACCGTTTCTACTCCAACCAACAGGATATTGCCTCCTTAAGCGGCACCATCGGGGCGGACAGAAGCATTATCAAGGGGAACCTGGAAATTCAGGATCCCCAATTAAAAGGAGATGTTAAACTGTATATCGATGACGATCTGTCCAGAATCGACTTCAACGGGATCGACGGGGAATCCCGGAAGCTGTTTGCTATTTTAGACATCTCCATCCCTGTCCAGGGTAGAGCCGAGGGAAGGGCCAGCTATACTCTCAAGGAGGGAGACGAACGGCCCTTGATCCGGGGAACATTTAAGGGCAGTCGAATCATGTATTCCCCTTTCTGGTTTGACAATCTCAATGGCAACTTCGAGACCGATACCAATTATGTCCATTTAAAAGACCTGACATACCAATACCATAAGGGGCAGGGCATCACCGATCTCCGGATCGACTACGAGTTAAATGAATACAGGGTAGACGGCCAGATCAGGAATATCGACATCCGGCAGATGCAGCCGGACTTTAAGGGAATCGGCGACCTCGTCTTTAAAGGGGCAGGGAAGTTCGCCATCGATCCCATCGATGTTGACCTTCGCCTGCAGGATGTCTATTTTTACCGGGACCGGAAATTCCAGGTGCAGGCCGGCGCCAAAATTTTTACCGACTTTTCGAATTTCAAAATCGCATCCCGGGGCGATATCCTCTCCGACTCCCTCCGTTCCCCCTTCGACATCGCCCTGAACCAGGAAAACGACCGCTATTCCGGCAGCTTCAACCTGAATTTAAAAGACATCAACCTGCTGATTCCCTGGAAAAACAACAGCGGCCAGATAGACCTGAACGGCCAGATTTCCACCGACGATCAGGCCAACATCGAGGTACAGGGTATTGCCAACTTTAAAGGAGCCGTACTGGCATTTCCCAACTTCCCCCATACGCTGGATGACTTTTCCGGCTTTATCACCTTTCATAACGCCGCCTTCTCCCTGAAATCCCTGCAAGGGCAAATGGGAGACGGGCCGGTGGAGGGCAACGGTTACCTGAAGATCGGCGGCGAAGGCATCGAGGACTTACTGTTAAGCCTGTCGGGCAAAAACATGACCCTCTATCCCATGGACCGAATCGCCTGCAAAGTCAATGCCGATTTAAATCTCAAATACATCCCCCAGAGGGATAAATTGCTCTTGCAGGGGAACCTGAACTTCTTATCCGGGCTCTGGGAGAGGGAAATCGATGAAGGGGTGTCATTTTATACCAATCCGAACCTGTCGGCGGAGGAATCGAAGCTGTTGGAGATGCTGGAATTCGATCTGCAAATGGCGGGCAAAGAAAATATACGGGTGAAAAACAGCTTTGCCAGCGGCTGGGGGAAATTCAACCTCCATCTCACCGGTAACCCGGACTTCCCGGTGTTGGCCGGTACCATCGAAAGCCGGGATGGGGAAGTCTATTTCTCCGATCACGAATTCAAGCTGATTAAGGCAAAATTGAGATTCAACAGGAATTACCTGGTTGAGCCCACCATCAACATGGAATCCGAGAGTTTCATCAAAAACTATCGCATCAAATTCAATATTAAGGGCACCATATTCCATCCCAGGCCGGAATTTCAGTCCTCCCCTCCCCTGCCGCAGCAGGATATCCTGGCCCTGATCTCCTTAGGAGAACTCTTTCAAAGACCCGTCTCCACCGAGTTGAGCTCCCAGATCGGCGGCACCGGCATGTTGACCACCGCTTTAACGGAAAAGATCCAGAAGAGAGCCAAAAAATTCGGCATCGACATCTTAAAAATCGATCCCATAATCGCCGGGACATCGCGGGAAGGCACCTCCAGGTTTACCGTCGGCACCAGCATCGCCAGAGATATCGTCCTGGTCTATTCTACCAATATTTCAACCTATCGCCAGGAGATATACTATTTGCAGTATCAACTCTCCCCCAACATCTCCCTGATCGGCATGCGCAACGCCGACGGCCGTTTCAGCATCGACCTGCGCTTCCGCAAGAGAAGGTAAAATGAAGATGAAAGGCAAAGTGTCCACCCTCTTCGCCGTGCTGGTACTGTTGATACCGACCGCCTTTCTCAAGGGCTCCGATTTTGCCAGGTATACGATCAACCGGGTATTGTTCAAATTTGAGACGCCTGGCGAGACAAAAAATATCCCCAATTACCGGGCGCTGCTAAACTTCAAAGAGGGGGACTATTTTAGTTATAAAAACATCCGCAAGAGCATGGATAACCTCTACCGCACCGGTTCTTTTGAAAACATCGAAGTAAAAGTAGAAACACTGCCTGACCGTCAATTAAACGTTCACTTTTTCATGAAAAATAAGTACCGTATCAACGACATCAACATAAGAGAGGACACCCCCCTAAAAAAAAGCACCTTCACCAGGGCCATCTTTTCCCTGAGGAAAAATGCCTATTTCGAGCCCACCGATCTCCGCAAAGCCATCGAGGAGATCAAGGGATTTTTGCGTTCCCGCGGATACAACAACCCCTCCATCGAGTACATTGTCGACCGGCGGCAGAAAGAGGCCGGCCTGTCGGTCAAATTTATCATCCGCGGCGGCGGCATCACCAGCGTCAATAAAGTCAATTTAACCGTCACCCCGGAAAAGTTCTACCGATCTTTCAACCAACATTTTATTATCAAAAAATATATTCCCCACGATGTACAGCAGGCAATCGAGAAAATCAAGCGGGACCTGAAAAAGCAGCACTACTATTTCCCTGAAATAGCGGTGAAAGAGGTCTACCTCAATCCCCAAAAATCATCGGTTGACCTCAATATCGACATCCATTCGGGCTACAGATACCTGTTCAAATTTGAAGGCATGCGGGAAAATATGGGCATCCTCTCCTCCATCTGGGAGAAAAAAGTATTCGAGAAGTGGGCGGAAGCGGAGAGCCGGGCCAGGATTTTAGATTTTTTAAAAAATAAAGGATACCTCAATGCCGAAGTAGAATCCGGAATCGAAGTCCAGGATTCTACCAGGTTGATTACCTTTAAAGTAAAGAAGAACCGGAAATATACCCTGGGCAATATCACCATTACCGGCAACCAGGCTATTCCGAAAAACAAATTGAAGGAACTCATCAAGACCGGCGATCAGGTCTATGACCGGCTGTTCGGTTTAAGGCTGGATTCCCTCCAGGTAGATCTGGAGGTGTTAAAGCTTTTCTATTATTTTAATGGATTTCCCTTTGCCAGAATCGCCATGGATCTCCAATTGGCCAAAAGAACCGCGGACATCCATTTTGAGATTAACGAGGGCAAAAAAGTGACGGTAGAATCCATCCTGGTCAGGGGAAACAACCGTTTCAAGTCCGAAGAGATTTTAGGCCGCCTGAAGACCCAGGTCAACGGCCCCTTCGTTGAACAGCGGTTCAACGAGGATCTGGATCGAATCAAAGAGCTCTATTACCAGGCAGGATATACCGACATCGACATCAAACCGGAAATCTCCCCGGGCCTGAAAAAATCCGTTTTGATCACCATCAACGAAGGGGATACTTATAAAATGGGTGATCTCATCGTCTTCGGTGCCTCTAAAGTCCAGAGGAATCTAATCAAAAATCTTTTCCCCCTGAAAAGAGACGGCCGTTTTAATCGGAATCAAATCGATCGCTTCAAGAATGAGCTGGAAAACAACGGCATATTCAGCGAAATCAATATCGAAAATATAAAAAAAGAGACCGGCACCATGGATGTTTTGGTGAAGGTGGTACCGGACGACGGTAAATTTTACGGCTTCGGCATCGGTTGGGAAGACGCCCGTGCCCTGCGGGGGAGCTTGAGGTGGACCCTCGAATACCAGGAACAAAACATCTTCCGTTCCTATTCCTCCTTTGCCGCCCTCTTTCAAATCGGCACCCGGGAAGACAGAATCGCCCTATCATACGATTCCCCCTATTTTCTCAAGCAGAAGATCAACTCCTCCCTGCTGTTGTGGAATGAAAACGAAACCTATCCCACCTACAAATTTAACCGCAAAGGCATCGGCGAATCCATCGGCAAAAAAATCACCGCCGATTCCTACATTTTGGCCTCCCTGAAGTGGTACCGCACCACCTTAAAGGAACTGGACGTGTCCGAATCGGGGGTGGATCGATTGGATATCCCCTTCGATACCACCGCCTTCTCCCTGGTCTATGTGATCGAAAATCGGGACGACCCCTTCAATCCCCGGGAGGGAGAATTCTTCACCTCCAACCTTAAAATCGGCTTCCCCTTACTGGAAAAGGACTATACTTTTTTCAAATTTCTCTGGGGCTACCAGAAAAACTTCAAATTTCTCAAGAACGGCTCCTTCTCTTTCTCCGTCAGAAACGGATTTGCCGCCGGCGACATGTCGATCACGGAGCGATTCTTTGCCGGCGGGCTCTACTCCTTCCGAGGCACCTACAACGACCGGCTGGGCCCCATCGACCCCTTCACCCAGGAACCCCGGGGCGGCAATGCCATGGTTCTCTTCAACTTAGAAGCCACCTTTCCCCTGGTGCTGGTTCCCATCGAAGACCTCTATTATTGTTTTTTTGCCGACGTGGGCAACATCTTCTGGCGAGCCAGCGATTTCGACATCAACAAGATGGAACGGGCCATCGGCTTCGGCATCAAATATAAAACCCCTCTGGGCCCCCTCAGGCTCGACTTTGGTTTTAACCTGAGGGAAAAAGCGGAGCACAACTTCCTGGTACATATCGGGATCGGCAATGTGTTTTAAAGTATTCACTTCTATTCTCATCGTCTGGCTGACGGCTATTTCAAGCGGGGCAACTGACGACCGGCCCACCGGACTGGTGAGTATCGATAGAATCGCCGCGGTGGTCAACAATGAGATCATCACCCTAACGGATATCGACAGGGCGGTCCTCCTCTACCCGGTCTTCCCATCATCGGAGGAATCGGAAGAGTTCCTCTACGAACGGGTGCTTCAAGACCTGATCCACTATAAAGTCGTCTCCCTGGAATACCAGGAGGATTTTGACCTGACGTCGGAGGATTTCGAGGAGGTTCAGATACCGGTCATCGACAAACAGGGTTCCCTCAAAGAACTCTTAAAATTGTTGAAGCGATTCGACATGGAGTGGCAGGACTTCAAGGATTTCATCCGGGACCGGGTGGTTTACGAAAAAGTCGTTAAGGAAAACTTCCAGATGAAAATCCCCATCCCCTTCAAAGATATCGAGACCTTCTACCACCAGCAGTACCTGCCGGCCCAGGAAAAATTAAACTTAGAACCCCGATCCCTGATCGAGATGGCCCCCTTAATCGAGAGACATCTCCGCAGCCTGCGCACCGAGGAGAGATTATCCAGATGGTTAGAGGAGATCAAGTCAGCCTATAAAATAGAAAATTTACTCTAGAAGGAGAGAAAATGAACCTCTTTAAAAACCTGGAAAAGAAATGGATCAACGATTTGAAAGTGGGCGAACAGGTGGATCAATACTTCAAAATCACCGGCCTCTACAAGAAGACAAAGCGGGACGGCGCCCCCTACCTGGCCATGGAGTTGATGGACAAAACCGGGAAAATGCAGGCCAAGATCTGGGACAATGTGGAGAGCTACCTCAAGCTGATCCGGGAAGGCGAAATTTACCGGGTCAGCGGTTCGATCAACGAATTCATGGGGCAAAAAGAGGTAAAGGTCGATAAATTGAGCAATGTCCCGGCCAATACCCCCAAGCTGAACCCCCGGGACTACATCGAGGCAGCCCCTTTTGACACCGAAAAAACATTCGACCAACTGATGTCCCTGGTCAATTCCCAGGTACGCAATCCCCATCTGCTCCAGTTGGCAGAGCTCTTCTCCCAGAAATACCGGGACCGGTTTAAACAGCACTACGGGGCCCAGAAGATTCACCACGCTTACGTCGGCGGGCTGCTGGCACACACCTATTCTATGGCCCAACTGGCGGTCCAGGTTGCCGACCACTACCAACTGGACAAAGAATTGCTCATCATGGGCACCCTGTTTCACGATATCGGCAAACTATTCGAGTACAACACTACCCCGGCCGTATCCCCCACCTTAGAGGGCGGGCTCATCGGTCACCTCGTCCTGGGCAACAACATCTTCCTGGAATTCAAGAGCCAGATCCCCGACTTCCCCGAAAAATTGGGCATCATGCTCCAGCACCTCATCCTCTCCCATCACGGCGAAAAGGAGTTCGGCTCGCCGGAGGTGCCCAAGACCCCCGAAGCCTATGCCCTGCATGTCATCGATCAATTGGACTCCAAGATGAAAATCTTCGCGGAGACCATACAAAACGCAGACAGTAAGCAGCTCTTTTCCGATTACATCCACGTACTGAGCCGGCGGATCTATCTCCCCCAGGAGGAATGATGCCCCCCAGTTGTCCCCACTGCCGATCCCTTAATATACTTCCCTTCGAGGAGGAGGGCCGCGGTCAGGGCGACCAGACCTTCGTGGTCATCTTCCTCTCCGCCTTTGCCCTGCTGGCCGCCTACTTTGTCTTCCTGATGTTCTCCTACATCAACTATCCCCTCATGGTCATCCTCTTCATCATATTCATCTCCATCGTCTTAAGACAAAAAGAGAAGAGGGAATCGAGCCGAAAAAAAAAGGAGGTGGAAAAAGAGTTCATCTGCCTCGACTGCAACGCCACCTTCCCCCTCAAAATCCTCCAATAAAAAAACAAAAGAGAGGAGAAAAAGGGGAAAGGTAGTGGGAGAGTAATAGAATTTATTCGTCAATTGCCTCAAAAAATGCGCAAAAAAACTTGAAAAAAGTTTTCCGACATGATAAATTAGAACTTTCATTCTTAATTCTAAATTTCAGCATGTTATATTAGATTACAAAAATAAGTTTTTAACCAGGGATATCAAGAGGTTGAAACCGCCCGGTATGGCAAGGAGGCTTTTATGAAGAGATATATTGTAACGACTTTTTTGGCACTGCTCTTGTGTGTTGGGTCTTCAACGGCACTTTTGGGAAGGGGTCTGGACAACAGCGCCATCGGCATCAGGGGATTCGCCATGGCCGGCGCCTTTTACGGCATTGCCGATGATGCGTCTGCCATCTTTTACAATCCCGGCGGTCTAGCCTTTCTCGATCAAAGTAGCTGGAATGCCGAGGTGTACGGCTACCTGGTAAACGCCAAATTTCGCTACAGCGCCGGCCCGGTTGAAAGTGAAAGCAACGAAAAATTTATCATTCCAGGTTTTTTTCTCTCCAAAACCTTCAAAAAGTGGGCCTTCGGTATCGGCACCTATGTTCCCTTTGGCGGGGGAGGCGTCAATTATAAAAACTTTCTAGGCTCTCCCTTCGACCTGGAATCCCGGCTGGGACTGTTTACCATCAGCCCCACCGCTGCCTATAAAATAACTCCCAGGCTCTCTATAGGCGTCGGCCTGTTGATGTATTACGGCCAGATCGAAAACAGGGTGATGGGGGTGGAGAATAAGTACAGCGGCCTGGCCGGCTACGGCGCCAATATCGGTATTTTGTACAAACCAGGCGAAAAATGGGGCCTGGGGCTCTCTGTCCGCACCCAGACCACGGTTAAAATGGACGGCACCACTAACATCATGGGAATGGAAATCGATTCGGAGGCAGAATTTAAACTGCCCTATTATTTATCTTTCGGAATCGGCTGCAAGCCCAACCCCGATCTTACCCTCGGCTTCTCGGTCGTCTACATGCTGTGGGATAACGTGGACAGGCTGACCTTTACCACCATGGGTATAAAAAATGAGTTCACCACCCATTATAAAAATAGCTGGTATGCCGGATTGGGGATAGAATACAAAGCCTCAAATAATTTGACTGCCCGGGCCGGGGCGAATTATTACCAGACCTCCACCAAAGATGAAGGCTTGAGTCCGGAATCCAACGATGTGGATCTGTTCTCCGCCACTGTCGGCCTGGGTTATTCAATCACGAAGGCGATAGAATTCAATTTAACCGGGATCTTCACCTTTGGCGCCAAAAAGGAATACAATTTTCAGACCTTTGACCAGGACCATCTTGTAATACTGGCGGGATTTCGTTTTAAATTTAAACGCGATTAAAGTCGTCCTCGTAGCGGACGATATCGTCTTCGCCTAAATAGGAACCCTGCTGGACCTCGATAAACACCAGATCTTCGGCCCCTTTATTTTGCACTCGGTGCCTGGCATTTTGGGGGATATGTACCACCTGGTGGGGGGATAGATAGATGTGCTTATGATCCAGCACCACCAGGGCATTTCCCTGGAGTATCAGCCAATTTTCCGCCCGCTGGCGATGACTTTGCAGCGACAGCCTGTTCCCGGGTTTCACCACAATTCGTTTAACCTTTAATCCCTCTTCCTCGTACAGGACCTCAAAGGTTCCCCAGGGTCTCTCCTCCTTGTATGTCACTTGTTGGATTCCTTTTTTGCCGATTCCAAATCCGCATCCACCATCATCTGGATCAACTCTTTAAAACTCACCTCCGGCTTCCAGCCCAGTACTTTCCTGGCTTTTGAGGCATCGCCGATGAGCAGATCCACCTCGGCGGGGCGGATAAACCGTTCATCCACCTTCACAAAATCTTTATAATCCAGGTCAAGGTAGGAAAAGGCTATTTCCACCAGTTCCCGTACCGAATGGGTCTCGCCGGTGGCAATCACATAATCGTCGGCCTGGTCTTGCTGCAGCATCAACCACATGGCCCGGACATAATCGCCGGCATATCCCCAATCTCTCTTGGCATCCAGATTGCCGATCTTCAACTCCTGCAAAAGCCCCAGTTTGATCCTGGCGGCGTTATAGGTCACCTTGCGGGTGACAAACTCGAGCCCCCGGCGGGGGGATTCGTGGTTAAAGAGAATCCCCGACACACCAAAAATATCATAGCTTTCCCGGTAATTCACGGTGATCCAGTGGCCGTACACCTTGGCCACCCCATAGGGGCTGCGGGGATAAAAAGGGGTTTTCTCGCTCTGGGGAATCTCCCTCACTTTGCCAAACATTTCGGAGGAAGAGGCCTGGTAAAACCTGATCTTCGGATTCACGGAGCGGAGGGCCTCCAGAACCCGGGTCACACCGATGGCGGTAAACTCGGCGGTTAAAACCGGTTGATTCCAGGAAGTGGGTACAAAGCTCATGGCCGCCAGGTTGTAGACCTCGTCCGGTCGAACTTCATCGATTAACTTAACCAACGAAAACTGATCCAGCAGGTCCGCCTGCCGGATCTGAATTCTGTCTTTGACGTGCTCGATTCGATCGAACTTCTCCATACTGGAACGCCGTACCATGCCGAATACGTCATAGCCCTTCTCCAATAAGAAATCCGCCAGATACGACCCGTCCTGCCCGGTAATCCCGGTAATTAATGCCCGTTTTCCCATCTAAAGGCTCCTCTATTTATTCGATTTTTTTAATCGTACGATCCCATCTGGTCCTTGAAAAAAAATGAATAATGGTTCTGAAGATATCTTTCACCTTATGCCATAAGCCGGGGGTTAAATACTCCTCGGTAGAAGAATAATAGGACCAATAAATGCGCCAGGGCTGGCCAATAATGTAATCTTCCGGCACCGGTCCCCAGAATCGGGAATCGAAACTGTTGTCCCGGTTATCCCCCATGCAAAAGTAGTGGCCCGGCGGCACCAAAAATTCGGGGAAATTGTCCCGGTAATCGTTTTTAATGGCGTCATCCTTAAAATACGTATAAGGCTCCTCCAGGGGCTCGCCGTTGATAAACACCTGCTTATTTATAATTTTGATGGTATCCCCGGGTAAGCCGATAACCCGTTTGACATACTCCTTTTCCATCTCCGCCGGCGATTTGAAGGTCACGATCATGCCCCGCTCGATCTGCCGCTGCGGCAGCAGGATGCTGTCCAGGAATCCCAACGACCGGGAATAGGTGACCTTGTCTACCAGCAAATGGTCGCCGACCAGCAGGGTATCTTCCATCGAACCGGTGGGGATGACAAAGGATTGTAACAGGAATGTCATGACAAAAAACACAAAAATCAGGGTTTCGGTAATCAATTCGAAGTATTCCCGAAATACACCGCCCCGTTCGGCCCGCTCTTTTTTTCGCGCCTCTTTACGTGTCTCTTTCGCTTGCTTTCTTTTTTCCAGGTATGTTTTGATCATCGCATATTGTACTCAAATTTCCCCATAAAATCAACAACTATCCCGCCTATCTTTTCTTTAACTCTTCTTTGTAATAGTGAATGGTCTCTTTGAGGCCGTCTGTCAGGGAGACGGTGGGCCGCCAGTCCAGTTTTTCTCTGGCCAGGGAGATGTCCGGCTGGCGGCGCATGGGGTCGTCTTCGGGAAGTTCTCTATAAATCAATTTCGACTTCGAGCCGGTCAATTGTAAAATCGTCTCCGCCAGGTCTCGAATGGAGATCTCCCCGGGGCTTCCCAGGTTCACCGGCCCCAGGAAGCCCTGCTGCTCCATCATCTTGATGGTGCCGCCGATCAGGTCGGAAAAGAAACAGAAGGTCCGGGTCTGCCGGCCGCTGCCGAAGATGGTTATGGGCTCACCTTTCAAAGCCTGGAGAATAAAATTGCCGACCACCCGGCCGTCGTTAACGGCCATGCGGGGCCCATAGGTGTTAAAAATGCGGACAATCCGGATAGCCACCCGGTTCTGGCGATGGTAATCGATCATCAACGATTCCGCCACCCGCTTGCCCTCATCGTAACAGGCCCGCCGGCCCAGCGGGTTGACACGGCCCAGGTAGCTCTCTTTCTGGGGGTGCTGATCGGGGTCGCCGTAGATCTCGGAGGAGGAGGCCTGCAAAATCCGGGCCTTCACCCTCTTGGCCAGCCCCAACATGTTGATGGTACCCATCACCGAAGTCTTGATGGTCTTTACCGGGTTGTACTGGTAGTGGATAGGAGAGGCGGGACAGGCAAAGTTGTAGATCCGATCCACCTCCAGTAATATCGGCTGGATGATGTCGTGGCGCACCATCTCGAAATGGGTATTCCCGCTCAGGTGGCGGATGTTGTCCTTACTGCCGGTAAAAAAATTGTCCAGCCCCAGCACATCATAACCCCTGGCCAGCAGGGCATCACACAGGTGCGATCCCAAAAACCCGGCGGCACCGGTCACCAAAATCGTCATGTTTACTCCCTTACGCCCTATCTTTTAAGGTATCTGGGCCAAAATGTCAAGCCCAAACCCCATTTTCCTCCATCATAATTCTGCCGGACAAATAGACCTGCCCATTAATTTTTAGTATTTAGTATAATGGGGACGACATGTTTTGCCGCGAGTGTACACCATCAGGTATTTTTAAGGAGTGAGCTATGAAACAATTTTTATTAATTATCTTTTTAGTCATGCCGCTGGTTCTATTAATGGGACAGGAACAGGCAAAGAAACAGGATAAAGGCGCGCAACGTTATTCAAATTGAAAGAAAAGATAAGTTCAGTGAACGGTTTGAGTTAGCCGGGCCGGGAAAAGAGTTCGGCTGTCTCATTACCAACCACTTATCCCGGGTTATTGATCGCTAATCGTGCCGCCCCACTCCGTGGCCACAAACCCTTCCCTTTTAAAAGGTTTAAACTGCGGTTCCTCCAGAGTGATTTTTGTTTGACCGGGTTTAAAGATAAACCACACCCTCAATATCCGGTCCGGGCCGGGTGTAATGGTCAATGGGCAACGGTGTTGCAACTCATCATAGAGAAGGGGATGGATAATATAATATGGAGACTGATTGAGATATTGTTGCCAATATTCGATAAAATCGTCAATTTCCCTTTTATTAAAGCCGTATCGTTCCAGAATACCTTTTAAAAACGGCATGCACTCTGATGCCGGCACACACCAACCGTTTCTGGGTGCCTCAATGTTTACCCTGGCTTCGTAAAAGAGGTATCCAGGGGTACCGCTTATACTTCCGTCCGGAAAAGCCATCACGTCCCAGCCGTTCTTGTATTCCGGGATAGCGGTGGTGATAGCTCCGCTGGGTTCAACGGTTACCCTGACCCTCTGAGGCTTTGGAGGGTAAAGATAGATGTTGGGTTTTCTGATTAGAGGTTGTGGAGATACTTCATATGGTGTGAGTTTTTGAAACGTGTGGCTGGTCATATGGGGAGTAACCCGGCGGGGAGATAAACTCTTTCCAATGGTCAGGCCAAAACCGATTTTCAAATTGAAATCCCTGGCCACACTATTGGTCTCAAAAGATAGTACCATAAAGGGGTGAATCCATTTTCCCATGTTGTAACTT